>NZ_WPAG02000002.1:1319653-1979480 GCF_013602415.1 Rhodococcus sp. B50
CGATCGATCTATGTTTGACCGGGGCCTTTTTCGTCATCAAACATTCGGCCCGGACGATGGCGACCGGAGCCGCGATCACCAGTATCGCCTCACTCAATGCACGTCAACCCGCTGCCGGTTTCGCCGGCTACTGCGCAGCCAAAGCCGGCCTGACCATGCTCACCCAGGTAGCAGCACTCGAACTCGGTGCCCGAGGTATCCGAGTCAACGCCATCTCTCCCGGCCTGGTCGAAACACCCCTCGTGCAGGGACTGACCTCGCATCCGGCAATCCAAACCGAGTTCACCGACAACACACCACTCGGACGCAACGGCCTGCCTGCCGACATCGCCGAGGCCGTTCTCTACCTGAGTTCGGACTCGGCCTCGTGGGTCACCGGCGAAATCCTCGACATCAACGGCGGAGCACACCTACGCCGATACCCCGACCTCATGAGACACCTCGCTGACGCGTCCGACCAGTCGAGTCACTGATCAACCCACCCTGAGTCCGTGGCTCTGGAAAAAATGCCGATGACCAACCGTCGAGACATGACGACACCTCGAGCCCTTCTTCGAGGCGGACAGTGTTCGACGACAACTGTCCTGGTACGTACTGAGCACCGATGAGCGGCACCTTCGGCTACCGCCCACTCGCATCGAGCGAACCCCCTCCATCGGCGTCCTCAACCTGCCCGGTCGGACCCTCCGCGTCCTCCACCCACGCCACACTCTCAATTTCGCCCGCAACCTCCCCGACATCCGCTGCTGCCCCCACGGCTACCAGATCGATCAACGCGGGGCATTCCCCGAAGCCTGCCCCGTCCCCAAACCGCCACGATGACCGAGAAGAATCGAGAGGACACCATCCGATGACTTACCGTCTCGCCGACGAACCCCGTCGGCACGCACTCGAGCGTCCCGATGTCCTGGCTCTGACCGGTCGTGGAATGTCGTTGACCTACCGTGAACTCGACCGCCGCACCAACCGTCTGGCCAATGTCCTCCGTGAGCGGGGCATCGGCCCGCAGTCTCGCGTCGCTGTGCTGGACAAGAGTTCTCCGCAGGTGATCGAGGTGCTGTTCGCGGCCGCCAAGATCGGCGCCGTCACCGTTCCCGCCAACTGGCGGTTGGCCGCACCCGAACTCGCCGAGGTTCTCAGCGATGCCGGCGCCGAAATTCTCTTTTTCCATAGTGCTTTCGAAGACACAGTGTCATACCTTCGGGCGCACGCCCCCGCCCTGAGCCATACTATCCGCATCGACGGAGACGGCGATGATGACTACGAAACCCTCCTGGCTGCCGCGGACGCTACCGATCCCGGATGGACCGGCGACGCCGACGACATCGTGCTCCAGCTCTACACCTCCGGCACCACCGCCAGACCGAAAGGCGTGCTCAGCTCCAACCGAAATCTCGGCGCCTGCACCCAGTCGGGCGGCCCGTGGGGATTCGATTCCTCCTCGGTGAGTCTGTGCGCCATGCCGCTCTTCCACATCGGCGGACTCGGCTGGGTGCTTGTCGGCATCGCCAACGGTGCCCACAACATCATCGTCACGGAATTCACCCCACAGTCCCTACTCGACGAACTCGAACATCACCGCATCACCAACACTTTCCTGGTGCCTTCGGTGATCGGCATGCTCGTCGAGGTCCCTGGCGCCGCCGAACGGAACTTCACCGCGCTGCGCTCGATCGCCTACGGCTCTTCTCCGATCACCCCGGCGCTGCTCAAACGCGCCCTGGCCACCTTCGATCGGCCACTGTTCCAGGTATACGGACTGACCGAAACCCACGGCGCCATCACTCAACTCGACGCGACCGACCACACCACCGAGGGCGACCGGACCCACCTATTGCGTTCGGTCGGCAAGCCCTATCCCTGGGTGGAACTGAAGATCGTCCAGCCCCACTCGACCGATCCTGCAGAAACTGGCGAGGTCGGCGAAATCTGCGTGCGGTCCCCCCAAAACACCGTCGGCTACTTCCACCGGCCGGAGGAGACATCGAACGCCATCGACGCGGAAGGCTGGTTCCATACCGGCGACGTCGGAAGATTCGACCAGGACGGATACCTCTACATCACCGACCGGATCAAGGACTTGATCATCAGCGGCGGCGAGAACGTCTATCCGATCGAGGTCGAATCGGTCATTGCCGAGTACCCCGGCGTCTCCCAGGTCGCCGTAATAGGTGTCCCCGACCCGATGTGGGGCGAGGCAGTCAAGGCAGTGGTTGTAACCACACCCGGACAGTCGATCGATGCCCGTGAACTATCGGCCTTCGCCCGCGAGCGCCTGGCCGGCTACAAGTGCCCCAAGACGATTGACGTCGTGCAATCCCTACCGCTGGGGGCGACCGGCAAGATCCTCAAGCGGGAACTGCGGGAGCAGTACGCGCAGCAACTGTCGACGCCGTAGCCACCCGCACCGCCGAGCCGCAAAAGGTCAGGCACGTGCTGAATGTGCCTTCCGCGGCTTAGCGGCTGCGGAGACAAACCCGACGGTCGTCAAGGCAATCTCCACATACTTGCGCGCCACGAGCTCAGGGGTCAGCTTTCCCTCGGCGTGATACCAGCGCGGGATCGACTGACACATCGCCAACACCGCACGGGTCGACTCCGCAGGATCCGATGTGTAGAATAGACCCCGCCGGTTGCCGTCCTCGATGATCTCGAGAACAAGGTCTTCGATCCCCTTCCGGACAACCCGGTAGCGCAATCGAATGTCCGGGCTGAGATACCTGACCTCACCCTCGAGAGCCGCCAGCCGCGCGCGGGTGGTCATACGCAGGACGATCGCCTCGATGACGTTGGACAACCGTTGCACCGGGTCATCCCCGCCGTCCGCGCTGGCCGAATGAGCACGAGCCAACACGTCGCTAGTGGAGTATTCGAGGAGAGCCAGCAGAATGCCCTCCTTGTTTCCATGGTGGTAATACAAGGACGGGATTGTCACCCCCACCCGTTGGGCGATATCTCGCACCGAGGTTCCGTGAAACCCGTTCTCGTAGAACGCGTCGAGTGCATGCGTCAAAATCGGCGACAGTTCCGGCGGGTCCATGCGCCGCCACCCGAGATTGCCGACGACGGGCGACCCTGTCGCATTCTTCGCAGAACGAGCCATCAGCACGCCCCTAACTATCGATAACTACAACGGTCGGATCTCAGTCTAGGACCTCCGGTACACGCAAATCCATCGTGACCGCGTTCGACGTCCCGTTGAGCTTGACATTCAATCTGCATGACTGGCTCCTGCGCTTCGGTTCTGGAGTGCTTTCCCACGTGGTGGTTCGGTGCGGGGCGGGCATTCTTCGACTGCCGGGGACAATCGTTGCGAGGTGAGCGTTCTCCCACGGACGGCGTAGATCCTCAGGCAGAGCCGAGCGAGCTGAGGCTAGGGCGTGTTTCAAAAGGTCTCTGCCTCATAGCCACTGACGATCGCGGCGATCTGGACGGTGGCCAGATACCGCACCGCGAGTTTGTCGTAGCGGGTCGCCACCGCCCGGAACTGCTCGAGTTGGTTGATGCCGAATTCGACCGCGTGCCGCTGTCCCCGTGCTGACCGGCGGTCAACAGCAACGCGAGCGGGCGCCGATGCTGCTCGCACGCCAGATGCAACTTCGTCGTCCACCCACCCCGCGAGCGACCCATTGCGTGGGCGCGATCACGACGCCACCAGGTGGTTCGACTTGCTCGTGCCCGTGGTGACCGGCGCCGGCCGCGTGCTGATGCGCCCGCATGATCGTCGAGTCGACGCTGACGTGCCAGGCGATCCCGCCGACGGCGTCGGCCATCGTCTGCAACCGGGTCAGCACCTGTGCCCAGGTTCCGTCACCCTGCCAGCGACGGAACAACCCGTACACCGTTTGCCAGGGGCCGTAGCGGTCCGGCACATCCCGCCCCGGGGCGCCGACGCGGATGCGCCAGCGGATACCGTCGATGAGCTGACGTTTCGGCCACTTCGGTGGACGGCCGGTCTTCTTGACGCCGGGCAGCAGCGGAGCCAGACGCGCCCACTACGCGTCGGTGAGGTCCGCTCGCCCCGCTACCGCTACGCTGGGCACGAGGTCTCCGAGATATCCAGGTTTGCTTGGTCGCTAAACCCAGATACCGGAGGCCTCACTCATTCGACGACTGCGACACTCCTTCTGACGGAACGCGGTTCAAAATCACTCTTGAAACATGCCCTAGATGCGCGACAAGCACAAGCCACGTCCACCGCCGACGATGCACACGACCAGCGCGCTCATCTAATTGTGGGAGCCAGACAGTGCCGCAATCAATCCGACGGGAAGCCTGCGCCGCCCACCGGTTGCTGGGCGAGGATGTCCCGCATCGGGTCGACGAGCGCGGTCATCGGTTGATTCCCGGCGAACCATCGCACCGGTGCGGCATCGTCTCGGTGGGTACGAACGCAGAGCTGACGAACAGCAGGAAGATCGGCGCCTGAATTGGCTGTCCTGTAGGGACCGGGCGACCGATGAGCAGCCTCCCGACCGACGCCGATGTCGACACCGATCGCACACCTGCCTCATCTATTGTTCATCGATCCACTTCTGCAGATTCCGCCCCAGCGATACCAGCGACGTGTCGAGCACGGACAGCAGATCGCCGCCGAACGCGGGAACCTCCACACTGTCGCGCAGAGCAGCAAGCACAGCGCCCTGCACCGCACCCCCGATACTGGCCGGCACCACCGCCGTCGGACGAACACCGATACGGGACGCAACGAACCTCGCCACGACCTCGGCCCACGCCAACCACCGTTGCGCACCCTCGGCCTGCAACTCCGGCGAGGTATCCAGGATCCGAAACTGGGCCCTCCACAGACCCTCGTCGTCGAGTCGGGGCACCACCGAATCGAACACCCCGGCCCGGATCGCCTCCATCACCGGCACATCATCATCGACCGTGTCCAACGCGGATTGCAGATCGCGGGTGCCCTCCTCGAAAGGAGACCACACCAGCGCCGCCTTGTTGGGGAAGTACCGGAAGAAGGTGGTCCTGCTGATCCCCGCGGCCGCAACGATATCCATGATCGACGTCTCGGTATAGCCCCGTTCGAGGAACAACTCGAACGCAGCCGCCTCGACCTGTGCGCGAGAAGACACCTGCGGACGTCCGCGCCTGCCGACGACCATCCTGTTCCCCCTTTTTTCTACCCAACTCTTGATTTTAGGTACCGAGTACCGTAAACATAGACGAGAAGCGCCGCGACCGACAATGCGACCTCCCATCCGATGCCACGACCCGTCATCCCCCCTGTAGGCGGATCGTGGATCCCGGGTCGACGACTCGACCCCGCCCGGATGCCCTGCCTCCTCCATCCCCCCTGCAGGCAGGGCATCCGGGCCTCCCACCCCGGCAGGCGCAGGGTGTCAGCTGTCCTACCCGCTCGATCGAAAGCCCCGCCATGGTCCACCGACACCGATCGCCGCTACCGCGTACCGGCGGCCACCTTCCCGCACTGCCTCCGTCCCGTGGTCACGCCCACAAGCCGACCATCCGGTTCGGAAAGCTCGTCATCTGGAAATGCCGAGGCTGCGCCACGGTGCTGGCACCGTCGACGACCACCTGCCACGGGTGCGGCTCCGACATTCTCGAGCCGATCGATTCGGCCGGCGCGGGGGTGATCGTCTCGTGCCGGGTCGTCGACGGCGCCCCCGACCCCCTGCGGGGTACACCCTGTCCGTCGGTCCTGGCCATCATCGAACTCGACGAGGGCCCCTGGGTCTATTCCTGGATCGACGGTGAGATTCCGTTCCGGCCCGATTGCCCGGTGCGGGTGTCGTACCGATCCACGCAGCCAGGCCAGCGTTTCCCGAGCTTCGAACTACGCGACTGACGACACAGTCCGCTCCCGCTCGATCGGAAGAACAGCGCCGGTATACCAGCACCCGAGACCGACGCCGACAGGTCCTCCGCGTCCCCATCGACACCGTGAACGCTACGCAGGCGGCATGGCGGAACGAGAACCGAAAAGCTCGAGTAAGCAGGAGAACCCCGGAATTCGTTGAATCTGGACGGACCGGATCCGGCCGTCCCCTTTCACCCGTGTTCGTTGTTACCGAGCAGAACGCCCCTGCCCGGTAATTCCGCGTCAGCTCGCAACACTGCACAGCCGCCCAGTTTCGCTCCGCGTCCAAAGACGCGGCACTTTGCAGCGGTCGATCCGACCGCCGATGAGCACAGCAGAAACGGACTGCAATAATCCGAAAGGCACTGCCGCAGAAGACCTCGGACAATCAGTCTGCAGCTTTCATTTCGACACGGCGACGCCGCACGTGAGCGACAGCAAGATCTTCAGGTTGGCGGCCACGAAGCCGGCACCGCTCACCCGGGACGCCTCGAGATAGGTGTCGCCGAGCGCAAACATCGACGATAACTGCATGCGGGTCGCGAACGGCAACATGAGCGTCACGTATACCAAGATGATCACCGCCACACGGAGTGGCATCGAGACGAGCACGTCGACGACGACCCGCAGCATCGGATATCTCGTGCCGTCACGAAGCATCGACGAGCAGCACGGCAACAACTCGCCACGGCTGTCGCGGCGAACATGGCAGCTACGGGGGTGTCCCCCCCGACTCCATGCGCGCCCTCGGGCCGAATCCAAGGTGCATGCATCATCGTCTTTCACCAATCGGACGACGTCACATACGTCCGCTCACCGAGTCCCAAGGTGAATCATTGTTCACCCCGTGGTAGACCAAGAAGACAAAGACTCGACTCGATACTCGTTGATGAGGAACTCTATGAATCCCGTAGTCACACAATGCGAATTTCGCGGCAACGGCCTGACCCTGGCCGCCGACCGATGGGACCCCCCGACCGACGCGCCCCGCGGAGCGGGCGACATGAGCAAGGGCGTGGTGCTGTTACTCCACGGCGGCGGGCAGACCCGCCACTCCTGGCGCCACACCGGAGCCCGCCTCGCCGCCGACGGCTGGACCACCCTCGCCCTCGACGCACGCGGCCACGGCGACAGCCACTGGGCCCCCGACGGCAACTACGGCATCGACGCCCTCGTCGCCGACCTGACCTGCGTCATCGACGCCCTCGGTGAGAAACCGGTCCTCGTCGGCGCTTCCATGGGCGGAATGACCTCGCTGATCGGGCAGGGCGAAAATCCCGACCTCGCACGCGCGGTGGTGCTGGTCGATATCGCCCCCAAGGTCGAAACCGCCGGCACCGCGCAGATCGGTGCATTCATGCGCAGCGGCCTCGACGGATTCGTCAGTCTCGACGACGCGGCCGCCGCGATCGCCGCCTACACCCCCAATCGGGTCCGCACCCCCAACCCCGACGGGCTGCGCAAGAATCTTCGCCTGCGGGAGGGTCGCTGGTACTGGCATTGGGATCCGGCGTTCCTGCGCGCCGGCGACGAACCCACCCGCCAAACCGACGCGATCGTGCAATACCAGCGTGCCCGGGCCGCCGCGGCCGCGATCACCGTGCCGACGATGCTCGTGCGTGGTGCGCAATCGAATGTGGTCAGCGCAGATGGTGTCAAGGAACTTCTCGAACTGATCCCGCACGCCAGCGTCATCGATGTCGCCGGGGCCGGCCACATGGTCGCCGGCGACGACAACGACGTGTTCAGCGGCGGGTTGAAGAACTTCCTCGACGACCACGTCGCCACACGAGACTGAGCAAACCTTTCGAGATCCACCGAACGTACCGATGTTGCTCGGTGCGGAGGGGCTTCCACTCGGACCATCGTCACACCGATGCGCGCACCCTCCCTCAACGCCCATCGCGGTAGCGCGCCGACGTCCCCACCGGTTCGACGTGCTTGGGACTGATGTAGGAACAGGTGACGTTGATGATGGAAGGGCCTTCGTCGTCGATCACGTGAGTCAAGAAGCTCGTTATCGCTGCCGAAATGCAGAACGACCAGTTCCAGGAGTCGGCCTTTCGGATCAGATCGAGTCGGAATTCTCGCGCGGGATGGTCGTCACCGAGGGCGGCTGCACGAGAATCGACATCGGGGCAGGAGCCCAGCCCAGCGGAGACACTGCTTCACACCGACCACCGGTGCACTCCCGGTGCCGGAGGTCGAACACGTCTACGGAGCGGAACCCTGGGTCGGCGGAGAATGAAACCGGACGCAGGTGGCGCGGCGAAGAATCAGGTACACGCAATGAGCCAGCCGAACGGAATAAGCCGCGCAGAGACCGTGGTGCGCCGCATCGACCGTTTCCAGCAACGGCACGCCGTGCTCGGACTGCCGTTCGCCGTCGTCCAGAAGTTCGGCAACGACCAGGCCGGCGGCAAAGCCACCATCATCGCCTTCTACGGACTGTTCGCGGTGTTCCCTCTGCTGCTGTTGTTCTCGACGATCCTCGGGTTCGTCCTCGGCAGCCATCCCGACCTCGAGCAACAAATGATCAACTCCGCGCTTGCCGACTTTCCAATCCTCGGCACCCAACTGCGCAGCTCCACCCATCCGCTGCGTGGCAACGGCGTCGCCCTCGTCCTCGGGATACTCGGTGCCTTGTACGGGGCGCAGGGCATCGGGCAGGCCGCACAAAACGCCATGAACACCGTGTGGAACGTACCGTTCAAGGACTGGCCCGGATTCGTCGGCCGCCGGGTCCGCGGATTGACGATCCTGGTGCTGCTCGGCGTCGGGATCCTGGTCTCGACCACCCTGATCGGATTCGCCTCCCGCTTCGGTCCCCTCTCGGGCGCCTGGGCCACGGCCGCCGGCGCGGTGGTCAACTTCGCGGTCTTCCTGGTCAGTTTCACCGTCCTGACGTCGAAAACGGTGCGGGTACGCGATGTCGCTGTGGGCGCGGTCATCGCCACCGTGTTCTGGGAGATCCTGCAACGCATCGGTGACTGGTTCGTCCGCTACACCCTTGCCCACACCACCGATGTGTACGGCTTCTTCGCGATCGTCCTGGGCTTGTTGTCGTGGCTGTATCTCGGTGCCCGCCTCACCCTGCTCGCCGCCGAGATCAACGTCGTCCTGCGTTACCGCCTCTGGCCCCGTTCGTTGACCCAGCCCCCGTTCACCCCACAGGACAAGACCGCCATGACAATGCTGGCGAAGATGGAAGAACGCCGCCCCGAGGAAACCGTCGAGGTCGCCTTCAGCGCGGAGGCCGACCGCCAACCGCTCGACGCCCCTGTCCCACGCCCACGGCCGGACCCGGCCGAACGCACCGACCCGAACTCCCCGTCAGTGTCTGACGACACCGACTGAAGACGCGACGCTCCCTACGCGTCCTCACCGCTCCGCCCCCGCACCACCGCTGGACCCTCAGCCGATCCCACACCCAGCCACACGCGCCACGAACAAGGAACTTCCCGTGAACGGCCGCCCGTGCCGGCAGGCCCCCACTCGGACTCGGGGACCGTCACCACCTCGACAGGGCGTCCGAGCACACACCAGCTGTGAGCCGACGGACGCCCCTACCCCTGCACACCCAACAGCGGGGAACCCACCGTGAACTTCGCACCGAACGGATCGGTAACCTCCGCGGTCCGCCCGTACGGCATGTCCGTCGGATCGTCCGCGATACCCCCGCCGGCCCGAGCCGCGGCGACCGCCACGTCGGCATCGACGACCTGGAAGAGCGTGCCCCACGAGGACGCCGAGGCGGTCGGGTCACCCACGATGCCACCGACCTCGTGCCCATCCGGTCTGCGCAGAAAAGTGAAGTCCACGCCGGGCAGGTCGTCGTTCCCGTCCAGGGTGAAGTCGAACACCGCCGCGTAGAACTCCCGCGCCGGGCCAGGATTCGGGGTCACCAAGTCGTTGCGTAACAAGGTGTTCGGCTCGTTCACCAGCTCGCAACCGACGTGTGCCCACCCCTGCCACAAGCCGAACTGCGCACCGGACGGATCCCGCACCATCGCCAGCCGACCCTGGTCGGCGATGTCCATCGGCCCCATCAGCAACGTGCCACCCGCGTCTGTGGACCGAGCGACGGTCGCGTCGAGATCGTCGGTCGCCAGATAGACGTTCCACCAGAACTTGCCGGCACTCTCGTCGGGATTCGGCATCAACGCGGCGACCTTCTTGCCGCCGAGCAGACACATCGTGTACCTGCCGTACTCCTCGGAACCGACATCGAACTCCCAACCGAAAACCGACCCGTAGAAGGCCATCGCCCGGTCCAGATCCGGAATGCCCAGGTCGATCCAGGTGGGAGTGCCGAGTGGTTGATTCCTCGTGACCACGCTCATCGCTACTCCTCCCTCTGGCGGATATCCACTCGACGCTAACCCCCGGCACCGACATTCGACGGCAGAGCCACCAGATTCGCTGTCGCGCTCCGCGAACCAGCGACACCCCCGTTCCGGTCCGCGTTTCTCCACAAGCGCACCACTGGATGGCACCCTGCGTTCATGACCGCTGCCGGCCGTTCGCGACTGTCTGGGACGTCGAAGCCAACGAATCGCAGATCGTTGCCCGGCCACGGTTCGGCAGACAGATCCGCGGCCTCATCCTCCAGGGCGTCCCACAGGTCCTGGCGAGCGAGCAGGTTCTCTGTACCGAGCACCATGAAGTCGGTGGGCTCGCGCACGGTGCCGGTGCGCTCACCGCTGCCTGCGAACACCGCGATGCACCCACTCCGAACCGGATCGCCTGGTTCGAGGTCGCGTCGGCGGGGTAACAGGTCCCCTCGGGTGGAAAGATCGAAACGGCCCCCACCGTTGCTGCTGAACCACCACGGTCCCCGCTGTGCCATGGCTGCGGTGTCGATGCCGCTCAGGTGCGCGAGGTGCGGATCTCCACCACATGCGCCCATTCGGGCGGCCTGTCCGGAACGAAGTCGGGGTTCGATTCGCTGCGGGCCACAACGCGGGGGAATAGGCCGACGACCGTTCGGCAGCCCGGACGGCTGCTGGGCCAGGGTGTCTGCCCGTCGGTGAGGACAACCACCACATCGGGACGGAGCCGCCCGCGCAACGCCCTGTCGAACCCGGCGCGCAGATCCGTGCCACCGCCACCGACCAGAGGAATGTCCTCGGCCTTGCACAGCGGGTGCACAATCCGCGCGGCCGCGTCGCAGGACAGCACCGTGACCAGGTCACGACGTCCGCCGACAGCCCGACCGATCGCAGCGACCTCGATCAGTGCGCTTCCCAGGTCCGCATCGCTCACCGAACCCGACGTGTCGACGATGACACTGACCCGCGGTGGGGTCCGCCGCAGACTCGGCAGTACCGCTCCGGGCACAGCCGCGGAGCGTCGCGCAGGCCTACGGTACGTGTAGTCGTCGCCGGCGCCGGACGCGGAAGTGGCCGAGCGGATCGCCGCGCCCAACAGGGTTCGCCACGGCTGCGGCGGGTGCAGAGCCTCCTCCGCCCACCGCCGCCACCCGCGAGGTGCACTGCCCGGCTGCCCCATGATGCTGTGCGCCACCCGGAAACGCACAGCGTCCCGTTGCTCGTCGCTGAGGGCGTTCGCCCCCTCCGGTCCCCACTCCCACTCCCTGCTCAGACCGTCGGCACCGCTGCCGCAGTCGAGCCAGGCCAGCCTGTCGGTGCACGGACCGAGGCCGAACTGCTGCAGATAGTCCTCCATGAGCCGACCGGCGGGCAACTGCAGGGTCGACGGCAGAACGGCGTCGTCGGGTAGTGGCAATCCGTCACCGAATGCATCGTCGTTGATCTCCGCATCGGCGGCGATGTTCATGCGTAGTCGATCGGCGCGACCGGCCAGGTCGTGCGCGCGGGCGTAACGGTCGCTGCGCCCGTGGTGGTCGCGCAGCAGATGCGAGACTTCGTGAACAAGGATCGACGCCAGCTCCTCGATCGGCCGCTGGGCGACGAAGACGGGTGAGATGTAGCAGCGCCAGTGCCGGTCGACACCGATGGTCGGTACGCGCGGCGACGCGACGATGTGCAGCGCGTACAAGGCCGTCGCGAGATAAGGCCGGACGCGAACGGCATACAACCGTGCGGCGTAGATCTTGTCCGCGTCGAATACCGGTGACGTCGTCATCGGCCGGCCTGCGCAGCGGCGTCGTCCGCTGACCGAGCGACCGAGACGACACCGGCAAGTTCGTCGATCGATGCGGGCACCTCCCAGTCGTCGCGGCGCAGGGTGGCCAGTGTGGTCGCCGGAACGACCACGAGATCGGGCGGCCCGGATTCTGCGGCGGTGACCAGGAGGGTCCACGCCGCGTCCCAGCGCGACTTCCCCGGCTGTCGGCGGACCGCGGCGACGACCGCATCGAGAACGGCCTGGCGCAGATCGCCGCGCTCGGGGAGGTCGGCAGCCGCCGGGTCGGCGAGCAGCGCCTCCGGATCCGGAAGGTCCATACGCTCGATGGCTGCCAGTAGCTCGAAACCGGGTCCGTCGCCGACACTCCCCCGGACCAACAAGGACAACACGTCCTTCGACGACGAGGTGGCGGTCGCGAACGCGATCAGCCGCACGGTCATGTCCCAGCTCCGCGGCGACGGCCAGGCACTGCCGCGTCGGGTCTGGCTGCTGGGGAGTTGATGCACAAGGGCGGGTCGCGCGCTGAGCAGCTCACAGACCGCGCGGCGGGCGAACGTCACCGCATCGGAGAACTTCTCCGGGTCGAGGCGCGGCAGTGTCGCGCGCGGCCAGGTCCCGCCGAGACCTCGGACGACCACGTCGTGGTCGTAGGTCCAGTGCAGGTGAACGAATCGGTTCGCCAACGGTGGACTCAGTTCCCAGCCGTCCGCTGCCGACGACGGCGGGTTGGCGGCAGCCACGATGCGGACACCGGGTGGGAGTTGCAGTGCCCCGATTCGTCTTTCGAGGACGAGACGGAGGAGGGCCGCCTGCACGGCAGGCGGAGCCGTCGACAGTTCGTCCAGGAACAGCAGTCCCCGCCCGGCCTGCACGAGTCGGACGGCCCAGTCGGGTGGTGCCATCGGGACGCCGTGAGTTGCGGGGTCGTCTCCGAGAACCGGAAGACCCGAGAAGTCCGACGGCTCATGCACACTCGCGATGACAGTGGTCAGTGGTAGGTCGACAGCCTCGGCGAGTTGGGTCAGGGCGGCGGTCTTGCCGATTCCCGGTTCACCCCACAGCAGTACCGGTAGATCGGCGGCGACCGCCAGGGTCAGGGCTTCGAGTCGGTCGTTGGGGCGAGGCTCGGTGGTCACCGCGCCGAGCATCGTCAACAGTGCTGCGGCACTGTCGAGTTCGTTGTTCAGAGAACGGCCGGGAAGGAGTGTGGAAGACATGTGCATCACCTGGGATGTCAGAAGGGACAGCAGGACACGACCGGTTGGTCAGGCTGCGGACAGTGAGTTTCGGTGAGGTAGGAGGTTCAGCGTGATCGGGTGCGGCGCGACCGTCCGAGTGTACGGGGTCGCGCTGGGGGCGGTGGTTCCACTGGTTCGGCAATGTACCGCTCGTAGGTGCTGCGGCGGTCCACGGATGCCCTGAGTTCGTCCAGCAGAGGGCCGTCGCGGAAGACCGCGTCGGGTCCGAGGAGCCCTTCGACGATTGCCAGCGCCCCGGCGGCATCTCCGTGGTCCAAGCGTTCACGAACGCCCGGCAGACAGTCCGGACGGCGATGCACCTGGTCGATGACGTGAAGGCACGACAATGGGGTGCCGCCCAGTTGGGCGAGCAATTTCTCGCGTCGAATCTCGGCGGGATCATGGTCGAGCGCGGTCAGTACGCCGTCGACCAGTCCGAGCCGGTGCCGTCCACCACAGCAGTCGACCAGGTGAATCCGGTTCTCCTTCTTCTGCATCCGGGGTGTTTTCGACGGTGGTCGGCCCGGATCCAAGGCGGCGGCAACCAGCGGGTGCAGTCGGTCGGCGGTAATTGCTCCGGACCGAATCAACTCCAGGTCGGGCGGCACCCAGGTCGCGGCATAGGGCAGCACCGGGAGCGCGGCGAGCCGGCCGCGCGGGTAGTCGTCCACAATCCGTAACGCGGCAGAGTCCGGACCGAAGGTCACCATCTCCACCACCACGTCGCACCGGCGCCCGCATCGCACCCGTACGGGACCGTCGCGCTGACCGTGTGCGCGGAGCAGGATGTCGCATTCGGCCGCCCAGCAGTCGACGGCGCAGTTCTCCGGAATCACTGCGGCCCAGTCGGGTTCGAGGAGGCACCCGTCTGGCACCTGCCCTGTCCCACCGCGTGTCCGCAGCTCGCCGGACCTGCGCGCGTCCCACAGGTGACGGTGGAGGTCGAATCGGAACCGTCTGTTGGGGCGCGGATGCGGATGGTTCGTGGAATCCGAGCCGTCCCACAACGCCAGCACGATCCGCTGTCCGGCGTCCGCCCAGGTCGGAGCGGTGCAGACCACCAGATGCACGGAACCTGTTCCACTGCCACGTTTCACAGGTTCAATGTCCCCGTATCGGGCCAACGTGATGGTCAGCCCGGGGCGCAGAAGTCCGTCGGGGGCCACGCGTGGCAGGTGCCAGCGCAGCAGGTCGGGTGCGAGGTGACGGAGGTCGTCCGAGACCTGCGAGGCGACGTCGACGCCGTATGCGTCGGCCACTACGGACAGATCGATGTCGACATCGAATCCGGCTGCGGCACAGGCACCGCGCCAGTCACCTGCAAGACGCAGGTCGGTTGAGGACTCGATCATGGACTCCGGCACGGCGAACTCGCGCACGCGCAGCCAGAAGGACAGTCGGGGGTCGATCCTGTTCGCGGTCGGAGGGTGCATCAGCACTCACCGTGCACGAACTGGGCCCCCAATCTTTGATCAGAGAAGGTTGTCATCGGCGCAATCGTAGCGTGTTGCGGCGATTGCGGCCAGTGCACGTACTCCCCCGTGCGTGCTATCGGTAGTACGGGCGACCATATTCGCGCACAAGGCGCACCGTGGCCTCTACGACCGGCAGTTGCAGCGGGAGAGGCAGAAGATTCTCGGGTTCATCGACGACCTCGACAGCAACCGCCTCACGATCCTGCGGTCGCTGACACTGCTGCAGCAGATGAGTCTCGATTCGGCGCTGATCGACGCCGCGCACGGCACAGTCGACTCCGCGAAGATCGATGCGCTGCTCGAACAGCTCGACGCTGCCGGAATCGACTACCCGTATCTGGACGGCAGGACCCGTGATCGTGGAAAAGTACTCGAGGACTTCAAGTCCGGGGCGGCGCCGGTGTTTCTCATCAGCCTCGAGTCCGGCGGGTTCGGCGTGAATCCGGTGGAAGCGGACTACTGTTGGCGTAACCGCCCCGTGCGTGGTTGTGGTAACGCCTGCTACCACAACCACGCACGGGCGCGTCAGCGCAACGGCACACCGAGCAGTGCGTCGACGGCGTCCGCGAACAGGCCTGGCGCCGCAGCGTCGTCACCACCGCGCTCGACGGCGAACTTCGCCCACCCGTCGAGGGCATCGAGGGCCTTCGGGGTGTCGAGGTCGTCGGCGAGATGCTGACGCAGGCGCGCGATCGTGTCCTCGACCGACGACGCGGACGACAACGCCGCCGCCTCGCGCCACAGCGCCAGTCGTGCCTGCGCTGTGGAGAGCACCTCATCCGTCCACGGCCGGTCGACACGATAGTGGCCGGACAGCAGACCGAGGCGGATCGCGGCCGGATCGACGCCTTCGCCGCGCAGCTTGGAGACGAACACCAGGTTGCCGCGCGATTTCGACATCTTCTCGCCGTCGAGGCCGATCATGCCCGTGTGCACGTAGTGCCGGGCGAAACGCCGGTCGCCGGTCACGGCTTCGGCATGCGCGGCGGAGTACTCGTGGTGCGGGAAGATCAGGTCGCTGCCACCGCCCTGCACGTCGAAACCCGAGCCGATGCGGTTGAGGGCGATGGCCGCGCACTCGATGTGCCAGCCGGGGCGTCCGTCACCGAAAGGCGACGGCCAGGCGGGTTCGCCGGGACGCTGCGCGCGCCACAACAGGGCGTCGAGCGGGTCGCGCTTGCCGGGACGCTCCGGGTCGCCGCCGCGCTCGGCGAAGAACTGCATCATCGTGTCGTGGTCGTAGCCGGACTCGTAGCCGAACTGCTCGGTGGCATCGGTCCGGAAGTAGACGTCGGGGTACTCGGCATCGTCGACGATGTACGCCGCACCGGAGGCGACGAGCTTCTCGACGAGCTCGACGACCTCGTTCACCGACTCGACCGCGCCGATGTAGTCGCGGGGGGGCAGTACCCGCAGCGCCTCCATATCCTCACGGAACAGGGCGGTCTCGCGCATGCCGAGGACGACCCAGTCCTCACCGTCGCGCTCGGCGCGTTCGAACAGCGGGTCGTCGACGTCGGTGACGTTCTGCACATAGTGCACGTCGAGGCCCGCGTCGCGCCAGATGCGGTTGACCAGATCGAAGGTCAGGTAGGTGGCGGCGTGGCCGAGGTGCGTGGCGTCGTAGGGGGTGATGCCACACACGTACATCGTCGCGGTGCCGCCCGGGGTGACCGGACGCACCGCTCGGTCCGCGGTGTCGAACAACCGCAGCGGAGGCCCCTGGCCGGGGACGGACGGGATCGCGACGTCGGACCAAGATTGCATGACTACGAGCCTAATGGAGTCGCGGGAGCGCTCCGCGCGGGCACCCGGGCGTACGGCAGGCGAACGGCCGAGGCCTCAGAAGGCGGGCCAGGGAATGCGCCGGTCGCCGCGCGGATGCGGCATCACGGGATGCTCGAGCAGGCGGGTGATCCGGCGCTGCAACGCCCGGACCTCGGCGCCGGTGATGTGCTCGTGCAACTCCTCGGCGAACCCGCCGTCGAACCGGCGCAGCAGCTTGTCGAGATCGGCGAGCAGGACCGGATCGACCACCTCGCCGCTCCATCCCCACAGCACGGTGCGCAGCTTGTCGTCCTGGTGCAGGCAGATGCCGTGATCGACGCCGTAGACGTGGCCGTCGAGACCTTCGAGGACGTGACCGCCCTTGCGGTCGGCGTTGTTGAGGACGACGTCGAGCACCGCCATGCGCTGCAGCCGCGGATCGTCGGCGTGCACGAGCACCACCTCGTCGCCGTCCAGATCCCGAGCGCGCAGGATCGGCAGCCAACCCTTCACCACCGCTCCGGCCGGGCACAGATCCACCAGATCCAGTCGTTCCGTGGCGCCCTGCGCCGAGTCGACCGTGTCGATCCAACGCTGCACCATGCCGGGCCCGTACGGCCCGTCGCGCAGCACCGTGAGCGGAACGACGTCCCAGCCGAGCGCCTCGGAGATCACGTACGAGGCGACCTCGCGTCCGGCGAGGGTACCGTCGGGGAAATCCCACAGCGGCCGCTCCCCTCGGACGGGTTTGTAGACGCACCGCACGACGGTGTCGCCGTGCTGCGCGTCGCACACGAGGGTGGCGTTGCTCGCGTGCACGATCTGCCCGACGACGGTGAGGTCGCCGTCGGTCAGCACGGTCCGCACGTCCGGCGTCGTCACGTGGTCAGCTTTCTTCCTCGCCGAACCACGAGGCCGGATCGAATCCGGGGGTGCGCAGATAGCCGTTGGTGCGGATGCAGATGTGCCCGTCGGCGCCGATCGGTTCGCCGCACAGCGGGCACGGGGTGCGACCGGCAGAGACGACGAGTTCGGAGCGGGCCGCGAACTCGCGGGCCTGCACCGGGGTGAGGAACACCCGCACGGCGTCGGGGCCTTCCTCGGTGTCGTCGAGCACCACCGATTCGTCGAGTTCGGTGTCGGTGACCGCGAGCAGTTCGACCACCACCGAGCCGGCATCGGCGTCCCAGCCCAGACCCATCGTGCCGACGCGGAACTCCGCTTCGATCGGTGTCACCAGCGGGCTGACGTCGACTGCGGGGTCGTCGGGGATCACGGTGCCGAACCGGCGCTGCACCTCTTCGAGGAGCAGGCCCATCCGGTCCGCCAGGATCTGCACCTGCTGCTTCTCCAGAAGCACGCTCACGACACGGGACTCGTGCACGGCCTGCAGATAGAACACCCGGTCGCCCGGTTCACCGACGGTGCCGGCGATGAACCGATCCGGGGTTCGAAACACGTGTATTGCGCGGGCCATCACACCTCCTCGAGTCCCCACACTCTGCCATGACGGTCACTGCCATTATCCGCGCGCCGTCTCCTGTCGGTGCCCCTGAGGTGGGTCGCCGGGTTCCTCGACCGCGCCGGGGACTTCCCCACCGGGCACGGACTTGGGTTCGGACGGGCCGGCGAGCCCGGACAGGTCCGAACCGGTGTCGTTCACGCGCAGCACGAACGGCCGGGTGTCGGTGTACCGGACGATGCTGATCGACGCCGGTTCGGCGACGATCCGCTGGAACGCGTCGAGGTGGGTCGCGAGCGCGTCGGCGAGGATCGACTTGATGACGTCGCCGTGACTGCACGCGATCCACACGACGTCCTTGCCGTGCGTCTCGCGCAGGCGCCGGTCGTGCTCGCGGATCGCGGCGACCGCCCGGGACTGCACCTGCGCGAGCCCTTCGCCGTCCGGGAAGACCGCCGCGGACGCGTGCTGCTGCACGACCGCCCACAGCGGTTCCTTCACCAGTTCCTTCAGTTCACGTCCGGTCCACTGCCCGTAGTCGACCTCGGCGAGTCGTTCGTCGACGACCGGTTCGAGTCCGCGATCGGTCGCGAGCGGCTGCACCGTCTGCCGGCAGCGCAGCAGGGGCGACCGCACGATCTCGGTGATCTCGAGCCCGGCGAAGCGGGTGACGAGATTCTTCGCCTGGACGTGGCCGACCTCGTCGAGTTCGACACCGGGCGATCGACCTGCCAACACGTGCGAGGTGTTCGCGGTCGAGCGTCCGTGCCGCAGCAGGATGACCGTCATGCGCCCAGCCTAGAGGCACTGCCTGCCGGCAGCCGGTCAGGTGGCGGAGACCACGCCCGTGGCGAGCAGCGCCAGCACGACCGCACCGAGGATCACCCGGTAACCGACGAACCAGTACATCGAGTGGTTGACGACGAAGCGCAGCAACCACGCGATCGCCGCGTAGCCGACGGCGAACGCGATCAGGGTCGCGACGAGCAGCTGCGCCCCCGAGGCGTTGAGTCCCTCGCCGGCCGGTTCGAAGGCGTCGGGCAGGCTGAACAGACCGGAGGCGACGACAGCGGGGATGGCGAGCAGGAACGAGTACCGGGCCGCGGCCTCGCGGGTGAGCCCGAGGAACAGGCCCGCGGAGATGGTTCCGCCGGAGCGGGACACGCCGGGGATCAGGGCCAGCGCCTGCGCCGAGCCCATGATCAGACCGTCCTTGAGCGTGAGTTCACTCACGTCGCGCCGCTGCTTGCCGAAGTACTCGGCGGCGGCGATGACGATCGAGAACACGATGAGCATCGTCGCCACGAGCCACAGATTGCGAGCGACGGTGCGGATGTCGTCCTTGAACAGCACACCGAGGATGCCGATCGGGATGGTGCCGAGGATGACGTACCAACCCATCTTGTAGTCGTGGTCGGCACGGTGCTCGCGATGGAACAGACCACGGAACCAGGCCTTCAGGATCCGCCCGATGTCGCCGGCGAAGAAGACCAGCACGGCCGCCTCGGTGCCCAGCTGAGTGACCGCGGTGAAGGACGCGCCGGCGTCCTCACCGAAGAAGATCTCCGAGACGATCCGCATGTGGCCGGACGAGGAGATCGGCAGGAACTCTGTGAGCCCCTGCACGATGCCGAGCACGATCGTCTGCAGCCAGGTCATGGATTCGCCGATCATGCGGCGACTCCCGGCACGGAGGCTGCGGTGGGGACGGGTCGACGGTCTCGGATGCAGGGAGCAATTCTCACTCGGCGAAGGGTACGTGGTGCCCGATCGGTCGGCGCGCCGGACGCTGCGCGGCGGGTCGCGCGCATTAGGGTGCAGTACCGGGGTCGTGGCCGAGCGCGGCGACGTCCCGTCGTGTCGGGAGGAAACGCGGACGGTTATGGAATACAGGACAGTCGGTGCGAGCGGCCTGCGGGTTTCACGGCTCGGCCTGGGCACCTTGACATGGGGTCGCGGAACGGACGGCGACGAGGCTGCGGCCCAGCTGTCGGCCTTCGTCGATGTGGGAGGCACGCTCGTCGACACCTCCCCCGCCTACGGAGACGGGGTCGCGCAGCGGATCCTCGCCGAACTGCTCGACGACGTGGTGCCCCGCGACCAGCTCGTGCTCTCGGGCAGCTCCGGCATCGACACCACCACCCTCGGTTCCGGCCGGGTGGACTGCTCCCGATCGGGGCTGCTCAACCAGCTCGACGCGACCCTTCGTGAACTCGGCACCGACCACCTCGACGTGTGGCAGGTCGCGACGTGGGATCCGCACACACCCGTCGACGAGGTGATGGACGCCCTCGAGTTCGCGGTGACCAGCGGACGTGTGCGCTACGTCGGGGTGCGCGGCTATCTCGGCTGGCAACTCGCCACCGCGGCAGCCGCGGCTCGGCGCCCGGCTCCGCTGATCAGCACGCAGGTCGAGTACTCCCTCCTCGCTCGCGGCGTCGAGGAGGAACTGATCCCCGCCGCCGCGCATCACGGAGTGGGCGTCTTCGCAGCGGTCCCGCTCGCAGGCGGTGTGCTCACCGGTAAGTACCGGTCGGGTGTGCCGGCGGATTCGCGGGGCGCCGACGACGTGCACACCGAGGAGGTGCGCCGCTATCTCACCGAATCCGCGGTGCGGGTGGTCGACGCGGTGGCCACGGCCGCCGACGGACTCGGCACATCGCCGCTCGCGGTGGCCCTGGCGTGGGTGCGCGACCGGCCGCACGTAGCGTCGACGCTCGTGGGCGCACGGGATCTCGCACAGCTGACCGGAGTGCTGGTCGCGGAGGAGTTGGCGTTGCCGCCGGCGATCGCCGCGGCGCTCGACGACGTGAGCGCGTGATCTCGGCGACACTGCCCGCACCCCGCTCCGATCCCGAAGGTTAGGCTAGCCTGCCGAGTACATTCGGTACAGGCAACATGAGGGAGGTCGGTCGATGGCCACGACCGAAGTCGTCGGATTCGCCGAACGCATCCGGCTCGAGACCCAGCAGGCGCACAGCGACACCGAGAACTCCGTGTTCGTCTCGGAACTCCTCGGGGGCACGCTGTCGACCGACGCCCACGCCGCGCTCATCGCGCAGACCTGGTTCGTCTACGACAGCCTCGAACGGATCGGCCGCAACTATGCCGACGACCCGATCGCCGGCCCCTTCCTCAGCGACGAACTGCTCCGCACCGCCGCGCTCGAAGCCGATCTCGACTTCCTCATCGGCTCCGACTGGCGCGACCGCATCGCGCCGCTGCCCGCAACCGTCGCCTACGTCGACCGGCTCGAGCAGGTCGCGGCGGTGTCCCCGGAAGCCTTCCTCGCGCACCACTACCTGCGATATCTCGGCGACCTGTCCGGTGGTCAGATCATCCGCCGCATGCTCGGACGCGCGTACGGCTACGAGCGCGACGGGCTTCGCTTCTACATCTTCGACGAGATCCCGAAGATCAAACCGTTCAAGGACACCTACCGCGCGAAGCTCGACGCCGCCCCGCTCGACGGCGACCAGCAGCAGGCCGTGATCGACGAGGCGAACCTGGTGTACGGGCTCAACGGTGCCCTGTTCGCCGACCTCGCGCGCGACATCGACCGCTACCGGGTGCGTGCCTGAGCGATGTTCCGTTCTCCGCTCCGCTTCCCGGTCGCGCTGATCGCGGTACTGGGCGTGTTCTTCGTCGCCGCGTGCAGCGCTCCCACCACCGACGATGCGACCGCCACCGACATCGCCCCCGGTCCGCGCACCGCGGTCGTCGACTCCGAACCCGAGCCGATCACCACCGACCCGGCACCCGTGCTGCCGGCCACGGTGCGCGGCGTCGACGGTGTCGAGACCACGATCACCGACATCTCCCGGATCGTGGTGGCCGATCGCTCCGGCACCCTCGCCCAGACCGTCTACTCCCTCGGTCTCGGCGACAGGCTCGTCGGCCGCTCCACCCCGTCGTTCCCCGCGATCGAGGACGTCCCCAACGTCACGCCCGGCGGGCACGGTCTCAACGCCGAGGCAATCCTCGCGCTGAACCCGACTGTCGTGCTCACCGACACCTCCATCGGACCGCCGGCCGTTCAGGAGCAGATCCGCGCGACCGGTGTGCCCGTGGTGTTCGTCGACCCGGAACGATCCCTCGACACGGTCGCCGGCGACATCGAGGTGGTCGCCGCCGCGCTCGGTGTCGCCGAGGCCGGGGCCGCACTCGCGCAACGGACGCTGGACGAGATCGCCGCGGCGAAGGACTCGATCCCCGCCGACCATCCCGAACCCACCGTCGCCTTCCTCTACCTGCGCGGCTCGGCGATCAAGATGCTCGGCGGTCCCGGCTCCGGTGCCGACACGCTCGTCGCGGCCGCCGGTGGTCGCGACGCCGGCGTCCTCGCCGGCCTGGACGCGCAGTTCGTGCCGATCACCAGCGAGGCGATGATCGCCTCGGCGCCCGACATCATCCTGGTGATGACCCGCAGTCTCGACTCCGTGGGCGGACCGGACGGGCTCGCGCAGCTCCCGGGGGTCGCGCAGACCCCGGCCGGGAAGACGGGCACCATCGTGGACATGGACGATTCGACCCTGCTCAGCTTCGGTCCGCAGACCGGCAAGGTCCTGGCCGCACTCGTCGAGGCGTTCTACCCGTCGGACCGGTCGTGATCGCCGCATGTCCGTGAGCGAAGAAGTCACCGAGGCCACCGGTCTGCCCGATCGAGCACTGCGGAAGGCCGGGTGGGGTCGCACCACCGTCGTCCTCGCCGGACTCGTCGTCGCCCTGCTCGCGCTGGCCGTGGTCTCGGCGTGTCTCGGGCAGGTGCCCACGAGCCCCGCCGAGGTGGTCGGCAGTCTGCTGCACCGGATCGGGCTGGACCTCGGGCCGCTGCCCGCCCACCCGGCCGGGGAGGTGACGCTGTGGGAGGTGCGCTTCCCCCGGGTGGTGCTGGCGATGCTCGTCGGTGCTGCCCTCGGCTGTTCCGGCGCGCTGTTGCAGGGCATCTTCGCCAATCCCCTCGCCGAACCCGGCGTGATCGGTGTGTCCTCCGGTGCCGCCGTCGGCGCGTCCGCGGTGATCGTGCTCGGCGGTGTGTTCACCGCCGGCTGGGCACTGGCCGGCGCCGCCCTCGTCTCCGGCCTGATCACCACCGTGCTGGTCTACGTGCTGTCCCGGTCCAACGGGCGCACCGAGGTCGTCACCGTGATCCTCACGGGCGTCGCCGTCAACGCCGTCGCCGGCGGCCTCATCGCGTTCTTCACCTTCGTGGCCAGTCCTGCCGCCCGCGACCAGATCGTGTTCTGGCAGCTCGGCAGTCTCGGCGGCGCCACCTGGGAGATCGTCGCGGTGGTCGCCCCGCTCACCCTCGCCGGTGTGCTCGTCGCCGGGCTGCTCGCCCCGAAACTCGACCTGCTTGCGCTCGGCGAGAGCGTCGCCCGGCATCTGGGCGTGGACGTCGAACGCATCCGGCAGCTGTCGATCGTGGCGGTCGCCGTGCTGGTCAGCGCCGCCACAGCCTTCACCGGCATCATCATGTTCGTCGGCCTGGTCGTGCCGCATCTGATGCGCCTCGTGCTCGGCCCCGCCCACCGGGTGCTGGTCGCGGCGAGCGTACTCGCCGGGGCGGTCGTCCTGCTCGCCGCCGATCTCGGGGCGCGCACCCTCGTCGAGAACGCCGACCTGCCCCTCGGCATGATCACCGCGCTCATCGGCGGCCCGGTCTTCTTCCTGATGCTGCGCCGCACCCGCGCGAAGCAGGGCGGATGGGCATGAGGCTGCTCCCCCGCTCCTTCGGGTCTCCCGCGACTGCCGTCCCCGCCCGCTCGGCGCCGGGCACCGCGACGATGCGCGCGGTCGACGTGCGACTGCGGCGCGGAGAACGTGAGATCCTGCACGGCGTCGACTTCGAGGTCCGCACCGGGGAGGTCGTCGCGCTCGTCGGGCCGAACGGGGCGGGCAAGTCGACTCTGCTCGCGGCGCTGTCCGGCGACCATCCGATCAGCGGTGGCAGGGTCGAGATCGAGGGCCGTCCCCTCGAGCGGTGGTCGTCGATCGCGCTGGCGCGCCGCCGCGCCGTGCTGCCCCAGCAGCACACCGTCGGCTTCCCGTTCACCGCTCGGCAGGTCGTGCGGATGGGCCGTGCCGCGTGGGCGCGCACACCACGGCAGGACGACGACGATCGCATCGTCGCCGACGCGTTCGCGACCTGCGATGTCACCCACCTGGCCGATCGTCCGTTCCCGGCGCTGTCCGGCGGGGAACGCGCCCGGGTGGCGCTCGCGCGGGTCCTCGCCCAGAACACCGAGACGCTGCTGCTCGACGAACCCACCGCGGCGCTGGATCTCGGCCATCAGGAGGCGGTCATGCAGGTCGTGCGGGCCCGCGCCGACGACGGACACGCCGTCGTGGTGGTGCTGCACGATCTCGGCCTCGCCGCGGCCTATGCCGACCGCGTGTGCGTGCTCGAACAGGGCCGCATCGTCGCCGACGGCGCACCCGACGAGGTCCTCACCGAGGAGTTGCTCGGACGCGTCTACCAGTACCCGGTGGCGATCGGCCGCCACCCCGAGACCGGCACCCCACTCGTGCTGCCCCGCCGTCCGGGCCGCGACCGGTCCGCCTCGACGCAGAGCTGAGCAGCAGGTCACATCCGGCCCGGTGGGCGGTGTCCTGATTTCTTTCCCGCGACCGGCATCAGGAACACTGAGGGTCGGTGCGCCGGTCGCCGGGAAGCGTCCGGCAGGTGCGAGTCGAATCCGAGGACGAGGAGCAGCAACGATGGGCAGAGCGGGCATCCGGGCGGTCACGATGGTGGGTGCGATCGCGCTGGTCGCGCTTGCGGGTTGCTCGTCGGAGAGCACCCCGGACGTACTGCAGACCATCGAACCCGCCACTCCGGCAGCCGCGCCCGAGGTCGGCCCGTCCCCCGCCGGCGACGTCCACCCCCTCGACCTGCAGGTCGACGCCCTGGTCGTCGAACCGTCCACCGGTACCTTCGCCGCACTCGTCGACGACGGTGCTCGGGTGGCGTTGTTCGACGACGCCGAGTCCGAACCGCGTCTGGTGGACCTGCCGTCGTCCGCGGCGACTGTCGTGGCCGGACCGGACGGCAGTGTGCTCGCCCCCGCATCCGGCGCCGTGCTGCGTATCGACGTCGCCGACGGCACGCTCACCGAGGTTCCGGTCGACGGCACCGCAGCGTCGGCGGCCGTACTGTCCGACGGTCGCTGGGTCGTCGGGACCGACAACGGCCGCGTGCTGGTCGTCGACCCCGACTCCGGTGAGGTGGGCACCACCGTCGGTGGCCTCGCGTCGGTCGACGCCCTCGCCGTCACCGGCGACGCCGTCGCGGCGCTCGATCGCCGACAGACCTCGCTCACCGAACTCGACCTCGCCGACGCCCATCTCGGTCCCGCGCTGCGCGCCGGTGAAGGAGCGACACAACTGGCCACCGACCCGTTCGGGCGCGTGATGGTCACCGACACCACCGGCGACGAGCTGCTCGTCTACACCCTCGACGCGATCGTCCTGCGCCAGCGTTATCCCGTCGGTCCCGCCCCGTACGCTGTCACCTACGACGAAACGCGGGATCTGGTCTGGGTAACTCTGACCGGCAGCAACGAGGTCGTGGGCTACGATCTTTCGACCGGGATCCCGCGAGAACGCCACCGCTTCGCAACGGTGCGGCAACCGAACTCGATCGCCGTCGATCCGGTCGACGCGGCTCTGGTGATCGCATCGGCGACCGGTGACGGTCTGCAACGGATCCCGATCGAAGGACAGTGATGGCGAACGAGCGACTCGGCCGGTTCACCCGGTTACCTGTCGGCTGGGACACCAGCAACGACGACTACGAGTACGTGCCGCTGAAGCTCCCCCGGGACGTCTCCCGGGTGAGCGCGTCGATGCGGCTGGCGATTTCCGCGGAGTTCCACGGCTGGGAACTCACCCGGGTGCGTCTGTACCCGGACGGTAGCCGCCGCGTGCTGCTCCGGCGCCGCAAGACGCCTCATCACGTCCCCGAACCCACCGTCCGCTGATCACCACCCCGGGCCATGCCCGGGCCTGCAGGGAGTTGTCCGTGTACCGCTTGCTTCTTCGGCTCATGTTCCTGTTGTCGCCGGAACGAGCCCATCATTTCGCCTTCCTGGCGATGCGCTGGGCGACCAGGTTCGAGCCGTTGCGGACCCTCGTGTCGAAGATCCTCGTCGTCGACGACCCGGTGCTGCGCAACTCGGTGTTCGGCGTCGAGTTCCCCAACCCGGTGGGCCTGGCCGCGGGCTTCGACAAGGACGCCACCGGTGTGAACGTCTGGGGTCCGCTCGGCTTCGGGTTCGCCGAGATCGGCACCGTGACCGCGCAGGCACAGCCGGGTAACCCGCAGCCACGTCTGTTCCGCCTGCCCGAGGATCGGGCGATCGTGAACCGGATGGGGTTCAACAACCACGGGGCCGGCGAGGCCGCCAACCGGCTGCGGCAGCGGCGCCGCACCGTGCCGATCGGCGCGAACATCGGCAAGACGAAGGTCGTGCCGGCCGAGCAGGCCGCCGAGGACTACACCGAGAGCGCTCGGCTCCTCGGCCCGCTCGCCGATTTCGTGGTCGTCAATGTCTCATCCCCCAACACCCCGGGTCTGCGGGATCTGCAGGCCGTCGAGTCGCTGCGCCCGATCCTCGCCGCGGTCCTGGACACCGTCACCGTGCCGGTGCTCGTCAAGATCGCCCCGGATCTGTCCGACGAGGACGTCGACGCGGTGGCCGACCTGGCGCTCGAACTCGGCCTCGCCGGTATCGTCGCCACCAACACCACCATCCGCCGCGACGGATTGAACACCCCGCACAGCCGGATCGAGGAGATCGGCGCGGGTGGTCTGTCGGGTGCGCCGGTGGCCGAGCGATCACTCGAGGTGCTGCGCCGGTTGCGCGGCCGAGTCGGTGACGGGTTCACGCTGGTCTCGGTCGGCGGCATCGAGACACCCGAGCAGGCCTTCGAACGCATCCTCGCGGGTGCGTCCCTGGTCCAGGGCTATACCGGATTCATCTACGGCGGCCCGTTCTGGGCGCGCCGCATCAACAAGGGCATCGCCCGCAAACTCCGCGCGCACGGTTACCGGTCCGTCGCCGACGCGGTGGGTGCCGCCGCACGAGTCTGATCGTCACACGGATCGGGGGCCCGGGACGCAGTGGTCCCGGGCCCCCGATCCGTGGTGTCAGCGCACCTCGTAGGTGCCGGTCAGCAGACCGCGGGCGATGGCGTGCCCGAAGACGTTGAAACCGAGGAAGGCCGGGCTCGACTCGGGCGTGACGCCGTCGAGCGCCTCGACGTCGAGCGCGTGCACCGCGACGATGTAGCGGTGATGGCCGTGACCGGCCGGCGGAGCGGCGCCGATGAAGCCGTGGGCACCGCCGTCGTGGCGCAGTGTCACGGCCTGCTCCGGAAGAGCGTCCGAGTCGGCGCTACCCGCGCCCGCCGGCAACTCCGTGACCGAAGCCGGGATGTTCGCGACGGCCCAGTGCCAGAAACCGGAGCCTGTCGGGGCATCCGGATCGAACACCGTGACGACGAAACTCTTCGTCTCGGCGGGGAAACCCGACCAGGACAGCTGCGGGGAAACGTCGCCGCCCCCGGGGATTCCGAACGCACCGCTGGCCTGCGGGAGTTTCCATTCCTCGCCCTCGGCGAAGTCCGCGCTGGTCACCTCGAAGGTGGGCAGCTCGGGCAGGAACGTGTACGGGTCGTAATCGAAAGCCATTCCGGTCCTTTCGTGACGGTTTCGAGTGTTCTAGGCGTGCATGAGGAAGTGTTCCATGACACGGGTGCCGAAGCGCAGTGCCTCGACGGGGACACGCTCGTCGACACCGTGGAACAGCGCGGCGAAGTCCAGATCGGGCGGCAATTGCAGCGGCGCGAAACCGAAGCAGCGGATGCCGAGCTTGGCGAACGCCTTCGCGTCCGTCCCGCCGGAGAGCATGTAGGGCACGGTGCGCCCGATCGGGTCGTGCGCGAGGATCGCGGCGTTCATCGCATCGACGAGATCGCCGTCGAAGGTGGTTTCGTAGGAGTCCAGGCTGGTGATCCACTCGCGAGTGACGTCCGGGCCGATCAGCTCGTCCACGGTGCGTTCGAACTCGGCGCGACGGCCCGGCAGGATGCGGCAGTCGACGACGGCGTGGGCGGTCTGCGGGATGACATTGGCTTTGTATCCGGCGTCGAGCATGGTGGGGTTCGCGGTGTCGCGCAGTGTGGCCCCGACGATCCGTGCGATCGACCCGAGTTTGGCCAGGGTGCCGTCCAGATCCGGCGACGCGGGATCGAAATCGAGGCCGGTCTCCTCCCCCACCGCGGCGAGGAATTCGGCGACCGAATCGCTCACCACCAGCGGGAAGGTGTGGGTGCCCAGCCGGGCGACGGCCTGGGCAAGGATCGTCACGGCGTTGTCCTCGTGGAGGAACGAGCCGTGCCCGGCGCGGGCCTTGGCGGTCAGCCGCATCCACGCCATCCCCTTCTCGGCGGTCTCGACCATGTACAGGCGCCGCTCGGTGCCGTCCGGTCGCGGAACCGTCAGCGAGAAGCCACCCACCTCCCCCACCGCTTCGGTGACGCCGTCGAACAGATCGGGTCGGTGCTCGACGAGCCACTGCGATCCGAATTTGCCACCGGCCTCCTCGTCGGCGACGAAGGCGAAGACCAGATCGCGCGGCGGCACGATGTTCTCGGCCTTGAAGTAGCGTGCGACCGCGATCATCATGCCGACCATGTCCTTCATGTCGATCGCCCCACGTCCCCACACGTAGCCGTTCTCCACGGCCCCGGAGAAGGGATGCACGCTCCAGTCCGCAGCCTCGGCGGGCACCACGTCGAGATGGCCGTGAAGCATCAGCGCACTGCGGTTCGGGTCTTCGCCCGCCAGACGGGCGAAGACGTTGCCGCGGCCCGCAGCGCCGGATTCGACGTAGGTCGTCTCGTAGCCGACCTCCTCGAGCACGGAGGCCACCCACTCGGCGCACTCACGTTCGCCGCGGGTGGTGGTGGGTTCGCCGGTATTCGAGGTGTCGAACCGGATGAGACGGGAGACGAGGTCGACGACCTCCTCCTCCGCTCGGGACGGCTGGTGGGCACTCGTGTCAATGGCCATGGCCGTATGTCTACCACCGCCTGCCCACCATCACGACAGTTCGAATCAGTGCAGGTGAAGACGGCGATTTGGGACCGTCGGCGCGGTGGGTTACTCTTTCACAGCGCCCACGACGAGCGGGCGCGAGCATCAGGTCCGAGTGGCGGAATGGCAGACGCGCTAGCTTGAGGTGCTAGTGTCCTATTAACGGACGTGGGGGTTCAAGTCCCCCCTCGGACACTCTGAGTCGAGACAGACGACGAAGGCCCCGAACATCACGTTCGGGGCCTTCGTCGTTGCCGGGAGAAGATCGAGCGGGCGACAACCGCTACCGTTCTCGTCATCCGCTGCGGCAACTTGCTGCAGCGGATGACGAACAAGCGAGCGGATACCCGTGAGGCCCCGACCCGTCGAGCACCGCGAGCGCACCTGAAGTGCCGTTTTGGGATTCGACCGCCCCATGCGCTACTGTTTCTTCAGCGCCCGCGGGAGCGGGTTCTACCGACATGCCCCGTGTGGGCGTCGGTCCGAGTGGCGGAATGGCAGACGCGCTAGCTTGAGGTGCTAGTGTCCTATTAACGGACGTGGGGGTTCAAGTCCCCCCTCGGACACTCCGAAACCCGAAGGCCCCGAACCGATATCGGTTCGGGGCCTTCGGCTCGTCCGGGGTCGGGCGGGCGGACCGCTCAGTCCCGCCGGCCCTTGCGGAAGTAGCGGATCGGCCCGAAGAAGTTCACCGCGATCGTCAGCGCCCAACGCAGCTTGCTGCCGTTGACCTTCTCGGCCGGCCGGGTCGCCAGATCGGCCCAGGCCGCGACGGCGAGCGACAACTGCACCGCCGCGAGCAGGATCACCAGCACCTGCTGGGGGCGGCTCAGTTCCGCGAACTTCTTCTTGGACAGGAACGAGTTCGGACTCATCTTTCCTCCGGTACCTCCGTGGGGAATGGGGACACGATCATCCTGCCCGATACGATCGGGACCACAGCAGCACACGGAAAAGGCAGATGAACCTCCACAGCGACACCACGGCCGAACCCGAGACGGACGGCTTCACCCGCATCGACCCCGCCGATCTGGCCACCTGTCTGCGGGTGCTCGACCAGGCGTCCGGTCTCGACGCCGAGCATCCCGACGCGATCACCGTGCAACGCGCCGTGGGGCACATGTTCAAGAAGTTCAAGCGGCTGCGTCGCAACGAGGCCCGCAAGCAACGCGTCGACGCCGACCGTCAGGTGCTGTCCGCGACCGCCACGGCCTCCCCCACCCGCATCGACGACGAGACCGCGGGTCTGCCGTTGGCCTCGGCGACTCCCGGTTCGAGCGCGGGCACCCTGCTGCGTCCGCGGCACTGCTACATCTGCAAGGACAAGTACACCCGGGTGGACGCCTTCTACCACCAGCTGTGCCCGACCTGCGCGGAGGAGAACCACGCCAAGCGGGACGCCCGCACCGATCTGCGGGGCCGACGCGCCCTGCTCACCGGCGGACGGGCCAAGATCGGCATGTACATCGCGCTGCGGTTGCTCCGCGACGGGGCGCACACCACCGTCACCACGCGGTTCCCCAACGACGCCATCCGCCGCTTCAGCGCGATGGAGGACAGCGGCGACTGGCTGCACCGGCTCCGCATCGTCGGCATCGACCTGCGTGATCCCGCCCAGGTGGTCGCCCTCGCCGACGACGTCGCCGCGCAGGGTCCGCTGGACATCCTCATCAACAACGCCGCGCAGACGGTGCGCCGCTCCCCCGGCGCCTACTCGGCGCTGGCCGAGGCGGAGGCCGATCCCCTGCCCGCCGGGCCGCGTCCCGAGGTCCTGACCTTCGGCAAGCCGTCGGACGCCCACCCGGCCGCCCTGGCCGGGTCGCTGCCGGCCGAGCTGTCGGCGCACTCGCTGACCTCGCTGGCGCTGGTGGCCGGTTCGGCGACACCCGAGCGGGTCGCGGCCGGAGTCGCCGTCGACGCCGGTGGGTTGCTGCCGGATCTCGTGCACACCAACAGCTGGGTGCAGACCGTCGGCGAGGTCGAACCGCTGGAACTGCTCGAGGTCCAGCTGTGCAACTCGGTGGCACCGTTCATCCTGGTCAACCGCCTACGTCCCGCACTCGCGGCGTCGTCGGCCCGCCGCAAGTACGTCGTGAACGTCTCCGCGATGGAAGGGCAGTTCGGCGGGCGCCGCTACAAGGGCGCCGGGCACCCGCACACCAACATGGCCAAAGCGGCACTGAACATGCTCACCCGCACCAGCGCCGAGGAGATGCTCGCCGACGGCATCCTCATGACCGCCGTCGACACCGGGTGGATCACCGACGAGCGACCGCACCACACCAAGATGCGCCTCGCCGAGGAGGGTTTCCACGCCCCGCTCGATCTCGTGGACGGCGCGGCACGCGTATACGACCCGATCGTGCAGGGCGAGGCCGGTACGGATCTGTACGGATGCTTCCTCAAGGACTTCCGCCCGGCTCCCTGGTGATCCGGGGAGATCGGCGCGACACGACCGGTGCGGTGGAGACCGGTTCCACACCGGGCCTCGTGGCCCGGCGTCCGCGCCGCGGCGATAATGGAGAGCGTCGCCAGGTGCCCGCACGAGGAGAGTCATGACTGTCGCTGTCGTTCACGCCGATACCCCCGAAGGCCGGATCGCTCTCGAGGCCGCGGTGCGGGAGGCCGCCGACCGGCAGCAGTCGCTGGTGGTACTCCACCCCCTCGACGAACCCGACGAGGTGGAGGACGTACGGGCACAGGTGAGCGAGGTGGCGGGAGCCGACGGCTGGGAGCTGCTCTCGGCCGTCCATGACGGTGATCCCGTCGGCACGACCGTCGAGTTGCTCGCGCGCAGCGGCGCGGAGCGCGTGGTCATCGGCAGCCGCGGGCGCACCGCGACCGGCAAGTTCCTCGTCGAGCGGGCGGTGCAGCGTCTGATCACCGAGTCGTCGGTGCCGGTGCTCGTCATCAAGGCGGGTTAGCGCTCTTCCCCTCGACGTGCAGCGGCCCTGTCCGTTCCACGGCCGATCGTTCTACGCTGGGCACATGGCGTTCCGAGCGGTCGCCGACCTCACGGCCTTCGTGCATCTGCTGTTCGTGCTCTACGTCGCGTTCGGTGGTTTCCTCGCGTGGCGATGGCCCCGCACGATCGTCGCGCACGTCGTCGCGGTGGCGTGGGGGGCCGCGTCGGTGGCGGTGGGCTTCGACTGCCCGCTCACCGCAGTGGAGAACTGGGCACGCCGCAGTGCCGGCGAGGAAGGTCTGCCGCCGAGCGGGTTCATCGATCACTATCTGACCGGGGTGATCTATCCGGAGTCCGCGCTCGGAGCGGTCCGCGTCCTCGCCGCGAGCGCCGTGGTGCTGTCGTGGGCGGTGCTGTGGCGCCGGATTCGTGTGACGAAGGTCGCCTCCGGGACTTACTCCTGAGTAGGGTGGGGGCATGACTGTCTCCCGGGATCTCGACATCGTCGTCTACGGCGCCACCGGCTTCGTCGGGCGCCTCACCGCCGCCTATCTCGCCGAGAACCTCCCCACCGGCGTCGCCGTCGGACTCGCGGGGCGCTCACGCACCAAACTCGAGAAGCTCGCCTCCGACCTCGGAACCGATTGGCGGCTGATCGAGGCGAATGCCGACGATCCCGACTCGTTGACAGCGCTCGCCGAATCCACGCGCGTGGTGATCACCACCGTCGGCCCCTACGCCGTCTACGGCCTGCCGCTCGTGCAGGCGTGCGCCGAGGCGGGCACCGACTACGTCGACCTCACCGGCGAGGTCCTCTTCCACCGCGAGAGCATCGACCGGTTCGACGACGTGGCCCGGCGCACCGGCGCCCGCATCGTCCACTCGTGCGGTTTCGACTCCGTGCCCTCCGACCTCGGAGTGCACGCGCTCTACCGCGCCGCGGAGGCCGACGGCAACCTGCCCCTCACCGACACGACGTTCGTGCTCGGCTCCTTCCGCGGCGGGGTGAGCGGTGGAACCATCGATTCGCTCCGCAGGCAGATCGATGCGGTCCGCAAGGATTCCACCGCCCGGAAGATCGCCGCGCGACCGTACTCGCTGTCCCCCGACCCGACGCGGGAACCCGATCTCGGACGCCAGAACGATTTCGCGTTCGTCGACGGCAAATCCGTCGCCCCCGAGCTCTCGGGCAGGCTGGCCCCGTTCGTCATGGCCTCCTACAACACCCGGATCGTGCGCCGCAGCAACGCACTGCGCGATTGGTCCTACGGGCGCCGGTTCCGTTACCGGGAGGTCATGAGCGTCGGCTCGTCACCGCTGTCCCCCGTCCTCGCCGGGCTCGTCGGGCTCGGTACGGGGGCCCTCGCCGCCGGCCTGTCGTTCCCACCCACGCGGTTCGTCCTCGACAAGCTCCTGCCCGCGCCCGGGGAGGGACCGTCGGAAAAGACACGGGAGAACGGCTACTTCACCGTCGACCTGTACGCCTCGACCGAGTCGGGTGCCCGCTACACCGCTCGTTTCGGAGCGCAGGGAGACCCGGGTTACAAGGCCACGGCGGTGATGCTCGCCGAATCGGCCCTGTCACTCGCGCTCGGCGGTGACGCCCTGCACGCCGGCGGCGGCGTCCTCACCCCTGCGGTGGCGTTCGGGGATGTGCTCGTCGAACGGCTCCGAGCAGCTGGTTTCGAAATCACAGCCCGCCGTCTCGGCTGACACTCGGCCCGCCCGCGCCCCAGGGGTGCGGGCGGCGCGCCGAGTGTGGCCTCGTCGCGGTTACGGGCTATGCTCGACCGGACCGAACGATCCGCGCGCGGAACAGAAGCTGAGGACGAGAACATGGCTGCGACGAGTACCGAGACGGCTCCGGCCGCTCGTCTCGCGCTCATGGCGTTCTGGCCCACCCGTCGCGGCGCCTGCTTCGATTGTCTGTGTTGTACCCGGGAGTGTTGCTGAGCGCTTCGCCGCTCGTCCAGCTATTCGGGTTCTTCCAGCTTTCGGAGCCAACGCATGTTCAATCTGCTCATCTTCACGCTCGTCGGTGTCGGCGCACAGCTCGTCGACGGCGCACTCGGCATGGCCTTCGGCGTCACCGCCACGACTCTTCTGCTGTTCAGCGGTGTTGGTCCGGCGCACGCGAGCGCCGCGGTCCACCTCGCCGAGGTGGGCACCACGCTCGTGTCCGGCGCGTCGCACTGGCGTTTCCGCAACATCGACTGGAAGGTCGTGTTGCGGCTCGGCGTCCCCGGAGCCATCGGCGCCTTCCTCGGCGCAACGGTCCTGTCGGGACTGTCGACCGAGGCCGCCGAACCGGTGACCGCCGGCATTCTGCTGGCCATCGGCGTGTACGTCGCGCTGCGCTTCTCGGTGCGGCCCCCGGCGGTCGCGCATGCCCGCACCTCTCCGCACACCGCGAAGTTCCTGTCGCCGCTGGGTTTCTTCGGCGGGTTCATCGACGCCAGCGGCGGTGGCGGATGGGGACCGATCACCACCAGCACCTTGCTCTCCCGCGGCAAGACGGCACCGCGCACCGTGATCGGATCGGTGAGCGCATCGGAGTTCCTTGTCGCGGTCGCAGCGAGCCTGGGCTTCCTGTTCGGGCTCGGCCGCGACTCGCTCGGCAATCTCGTGATCGTCGCCGGCCTCGCACTCGGCGGTGCCCTCGCGGCGCCGATCGCGGCCTGGCTGGTCAGTCGCGTTCCCGCGACCCTGCTCGGTACCGGCGTCGGCGGTGTCATCGTGCTGACCAACGCGCACAAACTCGCCGGGACGTTCGGACTTTCCGGCGCGGCGTTGGCCGCGCTCTATCTCGTGATCGTCGCCGCGTGGCTCACGCTGCTGATCGTGTCCTGGAAGCGTTCGCGCCTCACTCCTGCGGAGAAGCGCGGATCGCTCGAACCGTTGGCGCAACCGACCCCGGTGGCGCTGCTCGAAGGCGCCGAGGCCACGTCTGTCGCGGGTGACCGTTCGGAGCCTCGGGACGTGCCCGGGCACAACGAATCTCGCTTGAATTCCACCTCGTCACCGCGGTCTCCCGACGGGGCATGATAATCGCTATTATGCCCGCGTGCGACAAAAGCGAATACATACGAGTACCTTGATTCTCCTCACCGTCGGCGTGGCCCTGACGGCCTGTTCCTCCGAGGATTCGACGGTCGGAATCCGCGCTGCAGCCGATATCGGTTCGTCGACGTCCGCCGCCGCCGAATCGCCGTATCTGGTGAGGATCGCACAGAGCTTCCCCAGTTGCGAGGCCATCGGTGCGACCCTCGAGCGCTACATCGAGGGGCTGACCCCCGCCGCCGGCGGCATCGTGAGCACCCGACGGGTGAACTGTGTGTGGGAGGCCGGGGCCGGTGAGCCGCCCTCCGGACTGCGTTCCGTCGAGGTCGTCGTCGAACCCGAGACCGTCACCCCTGCCACCGCCGCGAAGACCGGCCTCGTGGTGCTTCCCGACACCGCGATCGAGGCGGCCGGTGGATTCGCGCACAGCATGCCGATCAACATGGCCGGCACCGCTTTCACCGCGACCGGCGTCGAACTTCCGCAGGCCTCGGTGTCGATCACCGTCGGCGGCCGCGACGCCGCGGCGGTCCTCGATCCCGCGGGCGGCGTGGCAGTCGCCAAGCAGCTTCTCGGGCTGTAGCGCACGGTGTCGCGGCCGTCGGCCGCCCCTGCGGAACCAAGATCACATACAGGTCGTACGGACGCTACGATGCGCCGTGTGAATCCCACCCGTTACGCGGTCGCATCCGCGACCCTGGCCGGCGCCCTGCTCGTCGGCGCCTGTTCCTCCGGCGACGACGTTTCGTCCGACACTGCCTCGGATACTGCAGCCACCGACACCGCGACCTTCGACGGCGACGCCGTCGGCGAACCGACCGGACTCGGCAGCGACATCCTCGCCCGCTTCGGCTCGTGCGACGATGTCGCGCCCGCCGTCGCCCCCTACATCGAGGGCCTGACCCTGCGTTCGTCGAGCGGTGTGGACGAGTACAGCGTCTACTGCTCGTGGGAGACCTCGGACAGCGCGACGAGCCTCGACGAGATCCGATCGGTGGAGATCGTCCTGGCTCCGGGTTCGGGCACCGTCCCGTCGGCGAGCGACCTCGAAACCGGTGGTCTCGAACTGATTCCCGACGCCGATATCGAGGCCGCCGGGGGCATCGCCTACACCATGGGAGAGGCCGTCTCGGTCGCCGCCGTCTCGGTCACCCAGATCCAGCTCCCCGAGGTGGAGGTGTCGATCACCGGCGGCCAGTGGGGCGACTATCCGTCGCTCGACGCCCCGACATCGGTGACCGTCGCCAAGGAACTGCTCGACCTGTAGGCCCATCCGCGCCGATCGTGCGCGGTGAGCACACCGCGCACGATCAGGGCCTGGGCCGCGATGTAGGTGGCCATGATCCACAGGCCGAGACCGGGCAGCTCGAGGCCGTCGACGAAGGCACGGACGGCGATGAGGGCATCGGAGACGACGAACAGCACCGCCCCGACCGCCGCCGGCCGGTTCACCCCGGTGGCGAGCACCGCCATCGCGGCGAGACACGACGCGTAGATCGCCATCGGGACGAGAAGGGCCCCTGCCGCCGACGCGCACACGGCGATCATCGCGAGCACCGCGGCGATGTAGAGACCGACCACCCACGGCCTGGTCCGCAGCACACTCTCCTGCCGGTACGGCAGGAAGGCCGCGATGTAGGTGAGCTGGGCACACAGGAAGAAACCCACGAGGACGAGGAACGACGCGTCGCCGTCGACGACATCGGGTGTGGTGTCCCCCAGCCACGAGAATCCCAGTGCGACAAGCGTTCCCACGACGAGCCGGCTGCGCGGCGAGGACGTGAGCAGGACGAGCCCGAGCGCGAGCAGGGGCATGAGGAACCACTGCGAGACATCGGTGAACGCCGAGTCCGGCGCGACGACCTGGAAGACGAGATGAGCCGCCGCGACGATCGCGAACGCACCGAGGACGGCGACGGCGATCACGCGGCGGCTCATGGGATCAGGAGTCCTCGCCGGAGGTTCCGGGGTCGTCCACCCCGTCGAACGCGTCGAGCAGTTGCCGGGCGGCGAGCGCGGCGGTGAGCGATCCGTCGCGCACCCCGGCCTCGACGACCTTGCGGATCGCCCGCACCCGCGGCGACGTCTCGAGTCGACGCAACAGCTGGTCGTGCACCATCGTCCATGTCCAGTCCACCTGCTGCCGACGGCGGTTCTCGTCGAACATACCCGCCTCGGTGAGCACCTTCTTGTGGTCGAGGACCGTGTTCCAGAAGGTGTCCAGACCGTTGCCGGTCATGCCGCTCATGGTGATCACCGGCGGCTTCCAGATCGCGTCGTGCGGATGCACCATCCGCATCGCGCCGGCGAGTTCGCGGGCGGCGACCCGCGCGTCGCGTTCGAATTCCCCGTCGGCCTTGTTGACGGCCACCAGGTCGGCGAGTTCGAGCACGCCCTTCTTGATGCCCTGCAGCTGGTCGCCGGTGCGGGCCAGGGTCAGGAAACAGAAGGTGTCGACCATGTTCGCCACGGTCACCTCGGACTGCCCGACACCGACGGTCTCGACGAGGATCACGTCGAACCCGGCGGCTTCGAGCAGCACCATCGTCTCGCGGGTGGCCTTCGCGACCCCACCGAGCGTGCCGGCCGAGGGCGACGGCCGGATGTAGGCGTCCCGCTGCACCGCGAGACGCGCCATGCGGGTCTTGTCGCCGAGGATCGAACCACCCGTGCGGGTCGACGACGGGTCGACGGCCAGTACCGCGACGCGATGTCCCTGCTCGAGCAGATGCATGCCCAGAGCGTCGATGAAGGTCGACTTACCGACCCCGGGCACCCCCGTGATACCGACACGAATCGCGTTGCCCGCCTGCGGGAGCAGGCGCAACAGCAGCTGCTGCGCCTGCTCCCGATGGTCGTCGCGGTTCGACTCGATCAAGGTGATCGCCCGGGCGAGGCCGGCCCGCTCGTTGGCGAGCACAGCTTCGGCCAGGGCGTCGACGTCGACCTGCCGTCGGCGGGTCTGCGCGGCGTCGACCGAGGTGTCGCTCATGCCGACGTCAACCCCCGAGGTGGTGGCCGAGCTGTGCGGCGAGCTTGGTCAGCAGACCGCTCGCCGCATCCGCGATCACGGTGCCGGGCGGGAAGATCGCCGCCGCACCCGCCGCGTAGAGCTCGTCGAAGTCACCCGGCGGGATGACACCACCGACGACGATCATGATGTCTTCGCGTCCCACCTCGGCCAGTGCCTGCTTCAGGGCAGGGACCAGCGTCAGGTGACCCGCGGCCAACGACGACACGCCGATGACGTGCACGTCGTTGTCGGCCGCCTGCTGGGCGACCTCTTCGGGGGTCTGGAACAGCGGTCCCACATCGACGTCGAATCCGAGGTCGGCGAAGGCCGTAGCGATCACCTTCTGGCCGCGGTCGTGGCCGTCCTGGCCCATCTTCGCGACGAGGATGCGCGGGCGGCGGCCCTCCTCCTCGGCGAACTTCTCGACCAGCTCGGTCGCGGCGGTGATGTTGGTGGCCTTGCCGGCCTCGTCGCGGTACACGCCGCTGATCGTACGGATCTCGGCCTGGTGGCGGCCGAAGACCTTCTCCAGGGCATCGGAGATCTCGCCGACCGTGGCCTTTGCGCGCGCCGCGTCGATCGCCAGCGCGAGCAGGTTGTTGTCGAGACCCTGGCTCTGCGCACCGGCGGCGCGGGTGAGCGCCTCGAGTGCGGCGCGGGTGGCGTCCTCGTCGCGATCCGCGCGCAGCTGCTCGAGCTTGGCGAGCTGCTCCGCCCGCACACGCGAGTTCTCGACCTTGAGGACCTCGATCTCATGGTCTTCGGTCACCTGGTACTTGTTGACGCCGATGACCGGCTGGCGACCCGAGTCGATGCGCGCCTGGGTGCGCGCGGCCGCCTCCTCGATGCGCAGTTTCGGGATGCCCTCCGAGATGGCCTGTGCCATACCGCCGGCGGCTTCGACCTCGGCGATGTGGGCCCGCGCCTTGTTGGCGAGCTCGTGGGTGAGCCACTCGACGTAGTGCGAGCCACCCCACGGATCGATCGGCCGCGTGGTGCCCGACTCCTGCTGCAGCAGCAGCTGGGTGTTACGGGCGATGCGCGCCGAGAAGTCGGTGGGCAGTGCCAGCGCCTCGTCGAGCGCGTTGGTGTGCAGCGACTGGGTGTGACCCTGGGTCGCGGCCATCGCCTCGACGCACGTACGCGCGACGTTGTTGAAGACGTCCTGCGCGGTGAGCGACCAGCCCGAGGTCTGCGAGTGGGTACGCAGCGACTTCGACTTCGGGTTCTTCGCACCGAACTTCTCGACGAGCTCGCTCCACAGCAACCGGCCCGCGCGGAGCTTCGCGACCTCCATGAAGAAGTTCATGCCGATCGCCCAGAAGAACGACAGGCGCGGCGCGAACTTGTCGACGTCCATACCCGCATCGAGTCCGGCGCGGATGTACTCCATGCCGTCCGCGAGGGTGTAGGCGAGCTCGAGGTCGGCCGTCGCACCGGCTTCCTGGATGTGGTAGCCGGAGATCGAGATCGAGTTGAAGCGCGGCATCTTCGTCGAGGTGTACGCGAAGATGTCGGAGATGATCCGCATCGACGGCTTCGGCGGGTAGATGTAGGTGTTGCGGACCATGAACTCCTTCAGAATGTCGTTCTGAATGGTTCCGGCCAGCTGCTCGGGCTTGACGCCCTGCTCCTCCGCCGCCACGACGTACAGCGCCAGGATCGGCAGCACCGCGCCGTTCATGGTCATCGACACCGACACCTGCGACAGATCGATGCCGTCGAACAGCTGACGCATGTCGAGGATCGAGTCGATCGCGACACCGGCCATACCGACGTCACCCTGCACACGCGGGTGATCGGAGTCGTAGCCGCGGTGCGTGGCCAGGTCGAAGGCCACCGACAGGCCCTTCTGACCGGCCGCGAGGTTACGCCGGTAGAAGGCGTTGGACTCGGCGGCGGTGGAGAAGCCGGCGTACTGGCGGATGGTCCACGGCTGGTTCACGTACATCGTCGGGTACGGCCCCCGCACGAACGGCGCCAGACCCGGGTAGCTGCCGAGCGGATAGCCCTCGGCGACGACGGCGTCACGGTCGGCCTTGGTGTAGACCGGCTTGACGTCGATGCCCTCGGGCGTCGACCACACGACGTCCTCGGTGGTGTAGTTGTTCGCCTCGGCGACGGACTCGACGAGCGCGGCGGCCTGCTCCGCGGTGGGAGCGGCGGGCGCCGGCACGGCCGGGTCCGTCAACGGGACGTCGGCGAAGCTGCCGATTTCGTGTTCGATGCTCACTTACGCTCCCAGGGTGTTCAGCAGGTCGGTGAGGGCGGCGACGGCGTCGATGCGCGCCGTGAGGAAGCCGTCCGGACGATCGTCGCCCTGCGCATCCCCCACGGCCTTCTCCGGTCCGGCCAGCAGCACGGTCGTGATACCCGCCGTACGCAGCGCAGCGGTGGCCGTGCCGGCCTGCTCGCCGTAGCGGGCGTCGGTGCCGCACAGCACGGCGACGGACGTTCCGGTATCGCTCACCAGCGACGACAGATCGGCGTCGAGATCCAGCGGTCCGGGATTGACCGCTTCGATGCCACCGGCGGCGAGCAGGTTCGCCGCGAAGGTCGCACGCACGTTGTGCTCGGCGATCGGTCCGAGCGGGGCGAGCAGCACCCGCGGCCGGGCACCGTGCGAGGCCAGGTAGGTGTCCGAACGATCCCGCAGTGCCTCGAACGGCGCGGCGTAGCGCGCAGCGGACGCGCCGGCCTCGGCGACACCGACCGGCAGCGGCTTCTCGGCCAGGTTCGGGAACTCGTTGACACCGGTCACCGAGAACTTGCGGTGCGCGATGTCGGACTCGCGACGGGCACGCGTCTGCGCGACACGCTCGGCGATCAGCCCGGCGTCGAGAGCGGCACGGTATCCGCCGGCCGCCTCGATCTGCTGGAAGAAACTCCACGCCTTCTCCGCGAGCGTCGTGGTCAGATCCTCGACGTACCAGGAACCGGCAGCGGGATCGAGCACGCGACCGAGGTTGGACTCCTCGAGCAGCAGCAACTGGGTGTTGCGGGCGATCCGGGCGGAGAATGCCTCGGACACCCCGAGCACACCGGCCGGCAGTGCAGCGTCGAACGGCAGGACCGTGACGGCGTCGGCGCCACCGACACCCGCGCCGAAGGCGGCGAGGGTGGTGCGCAGCATGTTCACCCACGGATCGCGCTGGGCCATCATCGCGGCCGAGGTCACCGCGTGCTGCGGGGCGTTGCCGGCTTCGGGGGCACCGGCGACCTGGGCAACCCGCGCCCACACCTGGCGGCCGGCGCGGAACTTGGCGATGGTCTGGAACTGGTCGTCGGTCGCGGCGAGGCGGAATTCGAGCTGTCCGAGCGCGGTCGCGACCGGGATCCCGGCACCGACGAGTTCCCGCACGTAGGCGAGTCCGGCGGCGATCGCGGCACCGATTTCCTCGGCGTCGGACGAACCGGCGTTGTGGAAGGCCGTGCCGTCCACGGTGAGGGCGCGCACCGCCTCGGTGCGGTCGGCGGCGGCCCGGGCCAGCTCGACGGCCTCGGCCAGGGTGACGTCGGGACGCTCGGAGAACGCGCTGGTGAGCGGCGCTGCACCGAGGGAGATGCGCACGGCGGCACGATCCTCGATGTCGGTGCGGTTGTCGAGCACGCCGTATACGGCCGTGCTTGCCGCGACCACGTCGGCACCCGCATCGAGACGGACCGGCGCGAGATCGAGAAGTACACCGTTCAGCGCGGTGTCGAGTGCGTCCACGGGGACGGCGCCGGCGCCGACTCCGAGCCACACCGAGCTGACACCGTTGTTCAGGGCGTCGAGGATGCGCTCGTTGACCGAGGCGGCATCGGTGCCGGTGAACCGGACGTCGACGAGCCATCCGCTGTTGACGTCGCGGGTGGTCGAGCCGCCGCGGACGAACGGGAACTCACCGGGCAGCGGCGCTTCGTCACGCTCGTCGCGGACGCCGTACAGCGGCGCGACGGTGATGTCGTCGTAGGTCGTGGTCTCGAGCAGACGCTGCGGCTCGGGTCCGAGTTCGGCCGGGTCGACGCGTCGGGACTTGGCCAACACCCCCGCCACCGCGTCCTGCCACTGCGCATATGCGCGCGCGGCATCCTCGGCTTCTGCAGCTAATGACACGGGCGATTCCTCCTACTGCGGGTTTGCAGGCTTTGTACGGACGGCGTTGTCGGCCGGAGGTGGACAACCTCGAAAAGGGTAGGTTGCCGTCGGTGTGATGCTATCCCCACACACCGCGCGGTCGTTGTGGGGATCACCACAGTTTTTCTAGCGCTCGATAATGACGTCCGCGAGGGAGACGGTATCGTGCCGTCTTCCCGGCCCTGCTCGGGGGGAGCGGACGCATCACGCGCGGTAGTGTGGACGTCCGTGACGAGGCTTGCCGCAGACCGCAGAGTGCTCGGCATCCTGATCCTGGTGGCGGCCCTCGTCGTTGCAGCTCTCGTGGTGCCGCATCCGTCGATCGCCCAGATCCGGGAGTGGTCCGAATCGGTACATGGCCCCGCACTGGTCCTGGCGTTCTTCGCCGTCCACGCCCTGGTGACGATCGCACCGGTGCCGCGCACGGTGTTCACGCTCAGCGCCGGCGTGCTGTTCGGCAGCGCCGTCGGCATCGGCGTAACGGTCGCTGCGAGCACGGTCAGCGCTGTCCTGGCGTTCCTGCTCGTGCGCGCGGTCGGACGCAAGGTCGTAGAGTCGCGGCTCACGCACTCGGCGGCGAGGGCGATCGATCTACGTCTCGCGCGTCGCGGATGGCTCGCGGTCGGCTCGCTGAGGTTGATCGCCGCCGCCCCGTTCTTCGTCGTGAATTGTTGTTGCGCCGTCTCGGCGGTGCGTCTCGTGCCCTATACGCTCGCGACGGTGGTCGGCATCCTGCCCGGCACCGTGGCGGTCGTGCTCCTCGGCGACGCTCTCACCGGACAGACCGATCCGCGTTTGATGGTCATCACGGGCGTGTGCATCGCGCTCGGTCTCGCCGGGCTGTTGCTGGAGGCCCGACTCCCGGAGCCCGCCGGTTCGGCGCTCGACGCCGTCGTCGATAGGGATCAGGACTCGACATCGAGATAGTCGGCCAGGATCGGGCCGATGACGGTGAGCACCTCCGGGGTCATCATCTCCAGATGGTCGCAGTCGATCGTGTGCTCGGTGACAGTGCCGGACACCCACGGCCGCCACAGGGCCGGTGACGCACCGTCACCCCTGCCGAGTGAGCGTGCCGCAGCGAAGAACAACAGGTCGCCGTCGAAACATTCGAGGTCGAGCGTCGGCGCGGTTCGGTGGACCTGCGCGTAGGCCGTCAGGATCCGCTCCAGGTCGACGGTGGACAATCCCGTCTCGTGGCCGAGGGCGCGAGTCACCGCGTCGAGCAGCTGCTCGGAGGACAACCCACCCGCAGCCCCACCGGGCAGTTCGATACCCAGACCCGCCAGCAGCTCCGAGTGAGTGAGGGCACGCCGTTCTCGTTCGAGCGGGTAGTAATCGAGGACGACCAATTCGACGGTCTCTCCCGCGGCGCGGAGTTCGACACCCATGTGATGGGTGATCAGTCCCCCCTGCGACCAGCCGAGCACGGTGTAAGGACCCTCCGGTTGCACGGTCCGCAACTCCTCGACATAGCGGTGCGCCAGTTCGGTGGGCGTCGCGTCGAGGGATCCGCCCGAGAGGTACGGGAGCTGCAACCCGTACAACGGCCGATCCGGCAGGTAGCGCAGTAATCCCGCGTACACCCAGGACAGTCCGATCGCGGGATGCACGCAGAACACCGGTCGGCGACGACCGTGTGCGCGCAGTGGGATCAGCACATCGAACATCCCGATCGCCGGGGAATCGGGGGCCGAAGACCTATCGAGGGAACCCGCGAGCCCGGCCGGTGTGGGGTCGAGGAAGACCAGGGACGATGGAACCTCCCGGCCCAGCTCGCTGCGCAGCTTCGACGCCACGGCAGTCGCGCCGAGGGAGTTGCCGCCGAGGTCGAAGAAGTTGTCGTCGACACCGACCCGGCCGCGTTCGAGGACGGACGCGAACGCGCGGACGACGACATCTTCGGTCGGTGTGCGCGGCGCTCGGTAGGCGGTCCCTACGGGCGCGGCCGCAGGCAACGCCGACCTGTCCACCTTCCCGCTCGGGGTGACCGGCAGCCCCGGCAGGACGACGATCACGGACGGGACCATGTACCGCGGCAGCCGCATGGCCGCGAAGTGCAGGATCTCGGGGGCCTCGACCGGAACGATCCCGGTGGGCACCACATATCCGACGAGCCGGTCACCGCCGCCGTCGTCACGCACCACCACCACGGCCTGGGCGACGGCCGGATGCCGGAGCAGTGCCGCCTCGACCTCCTCGAGTTCGATGCGCAGACCGCGCAGCTGGATCTGGAAGTCACTGCGCCCGACGTACTCGGGCTCCGCACCCTGCGAGGTGCGTATCCAGCGCATCAGGTCCCCGGTGCGGTACATCCGGCGCCCCGGAGGGCCGAGGGGGTCGGCGACGAATCGTGTCGCGGTCAGGCCGGGTTGTCCCGCATATCCTCGCGCCAGACCCGGTCCCGCAAGGTACAACTCCCCTACCGCACCGACGGCCACGGGCTGCAGGTGCGAGTCCAGCAAGTACTCGTCGAAACCCGGCATCGGGGGCCCGACGGTGAGGCTCTCGCCCGGGACGAGTGGATCGCGCAGGTTCGACATCACCGTGGCCTCGCTCGGGCCGTAACCGTTGACCATGTGACGGCCCCGGGCCCACGTCTCCACCAGGGACGGCGGGCATGACTCCCCGCCGACGCTCACGAAGGTCAGAGCCGGCAGGGCGTCCCGATCCAGCGTCGCCAGTACCGCTGGGGTGGTGTACAGATGCGTGATCGCTCCGTCGGCGAGGAAACGCTCGAGGTCGTCACCGGCGGCGACACCGGGCGGCACCACGACGAGCCGTGCCCCGGCCGCGAACGCCACGATCGTTTCCAGCAGCGAGGCGTCGAAGACCGGCAACATCGACTGCGCGACACGGGAATCGCTGTCGGCGACGGCCGACAGCCGCTCGACGAGCTCGGCGATACCGCGATGCGTCACGGTCACCCCCTTCGGCCTGCCCGTCGATCCGGAGGTGAAGACCACATACGCCGCGTCGTCGGCACGTACGGGCGCGCGGTGGTGGCCGTCCGTCGCCGGAGCCGTAGGGGCGCCGTCGAGGCCGGTGTCCCGTACGGACACGACGGATACGTCGTCGGGCACCGCCGGTTCGGGTCCTTCCGCGAGCACGCAGAGCGGCGCGACCGTCCGGATCATCGCGGTGACACGGTCACGGGGTTGGTCGGGGTCGACCGGCACGTATACGGCACCGGCGCGGACGACGGCGAGCATCGCAACGACCCGCAGGAACGACCGCCGCATCGCCACGACGACGGTGGTTTCCGGTGCGGCTCCGCGGGAGACGAGCAGATGCGCGAGCCGATCCACCCGCTCGTCCAGTTCCGCGTAGGTCCACTGCCTGCCGGCGTCGACCACCGCGACGGCGTCCTGGTCGCGCGCCATCCACGCATCGAGGATCTCCGTCCACGTCCGCGGACCGGCGGAGCCGGGAGCCGAGACCACCGGCACATCACCCCCGAACAGGCGGAGGCGGCCGAGCGGCGCCTCCGGCCGGGTGACGACGACCCCGAGGACCCGCGCCACCTGCGACAGGATCGTGTCTGCGGCCGACCGAGCGAACAGGTCCGGCCGGTAGCTCAGTCGCAGCTTCAGCGCGTCGTCGACATGAGCGATCAGGGTCAGCGGATAGTGGCCGGCGTCGTGTCCGGTGACGTCGCGCACCTGCATACCTGCGATGTCGACTGCATCGGACAGCGCCGCCCGGTCGACGGGATACGACTCGAACACAGTCAGGGTGTCGAATCCGGCAGCGGGCCCGGCGACCTGCTGGATCTCCGTCAGGCCGAGATGGTGCCCGTCGAGAAGTGCGGTCTGTTCGGCACGGATCCGCTCCACCAGCGCGGCGAGAGTCTCGTACGGGTCGAGCCGGACCCGCACGGGAACCGTGTTGACGAACAGGCCGATCATCTCCTCGACACCCTCGACCTGCGCGGGCCGTCCCGAGACGGTCGAGCCGAACACGACATCGCCCTGCGAGGTGAGTTTCGCCAGCACGATGCCCCAGGCGACCTGCACCACCGTGCCGACGGTGAGTCCGTGGTCCCGCACAAAACCCTGCAGACGCCGGGTGTCTGCGGGATCGAGCACCCAGGTGGTCTCCTCGGACAGGACCTGCACGGACGTCTGTTCGGCATCCGGAGCGACCAGTGTGGGGCGATCCAGACCGGTCAGGTACCGCGACCAGGCGTCGCGGGCGGGCGCCGGATCTTGCTGCACGAGCCACCGCACATAGTCCCGGTAGGGGCGTACCGGAGGGAGGACCCCGGTGTCCGCGTCGGTTCCGTACAGCACGAGCAGTTCCTTCAGCAGCAACGGTGCCGACCAGCCGTCGAGCAGGATGTGGTGATTGGTGAACACCAGCCGGTGATCGTCCGGTCCCAGCCTGATCAGACTCAGGCGCACCAGCGGTCCGTGAACGGTGTCGAAACGCTGCGTGCGGTCCTCGGTCTGCAACCGGGCCAGTTCCGCCGCACGGAGTTCGGTGTCCAGATCGCTCAGATCCCGTTCACGGAGCGGCAGTTCGACCGACGCCTGCACGACCTGCACGGGCGGGGACTCCCCGTCGAAGGCGAAGTTCACCCGCAGGTTCGCGTGTCGTGCCGACAGGGCGGCCACCGATCCCCGGAGACGTCGCGGGTCGACGACACCACCGAGGTGCAGGGTCAGTTGCACCGTATACGCGTCGATCGAGTCGTTCCGGAGGGCATGGAACAGGAAACCGGTCTGCAACGGGGTGAGGGGCCACACGTCCTCGAGACCCGGGTAGCGGCGCTCGAGATCGTCGAGACGTTCCTGACTCATCGGGATCAGAGGCAGGTCCGACGGGGTATGCCCTCCCGCTCCGGGCTCTGCGACGTGCCGGGCGAGTCCGCCGAGCATGCGTCGCCACCGTTCCGCCAGGTCCGACACCTCAGGGCGGGAGATCACCCCGGTCGGGTAGGCGAGATCCGCGCGCAGCACCGGCCCGCCGGGAGTGTCGACGACCATGGCGTTGACGGAGATCACCGCCGGTACCGGCTGTGCGGGATCGAGGCCACCGCCGAACTCCATCCCCGTGACGGCTTCCGGCGTCGTGCTCCGCCCGTGGAAGTTGAAGGCGATCCGGGGGGCCGGCAGGTGCTCGAGCGCGGCGCGGCCCTCGTCGTCGAGATAGCGCAGCATGCCGTACCCGATCCCGCGATCGGGAACGGCACGCAGTTGCTCCTTGACGGTCTTGATCGCAGTCCCCGCTGCAGTACCGCCGCGGGCCACGGACTCCATGTCGAGGCCGGTCAGATCCAGCCGCACCGGATAGGTCGCGGTGAACCATCCGATCGTCCGGGACAGATCGGCCCCCGGCACGACCTGCTCTTCCCGTCCGTGCCCTTCCAGCCCCACCAGCACCTGTGTGCTGTCGACACCGCGATCGACGCGCTGGGCGACGACGGCTCCGGCCAAGGCCACGAGAAGACCGTCCACGACGGCTGCGTGGAAGGCCGCCGGGAGAATCGCCAGCAACGCGGAGGTCGTGGGGGCCGGCAACTCGACGGTGACGGTGTCGACGGTGGCCCCGACGTCGACTGCGGGGTCCAACTCTCTGGTGCCGAGGAGTGGATCAGGACCGGACAGCGTCGACACCCAGAACTGCAGTTCGGCGGCGCGCGTGCCGCGGCGGGTCGCATCGACGAGACCGTGCGCCCATCTGCGCATCGAGGTACCCGTGGGTGCAAGATCCGGATCGAGTCCGTCTTCGAGGTGAGCCGCTGCAGCAGCCAGGTCGCCCAGCAGTATCCGCCAGGAGACACCGTCGATCACGGCATGATGTGCCACGAGAAACAGTCGCGAGGCGGGTCCCGCTTCGAAGCGGACCGCCTGCAGCATCACTCCGCTGCCGGGATCCAACCGTCCCGTCGCGGCAGCATGTTCGGCGGTCGCGACCGCGGTGAATTCCGGTCCTGTCAGGTCGTGCACCCGGACGCGGCGCAAGATCGACGATGCCGAGACGGAACCGATCGGCTGCGTCTCGAGACGCAGGCCGTCGGCGGCCCCGCGCCCTGCATCATGCGGGTGCCGATGAGCACCGGTCCCCGCGTGGAGGCGCGCCCGCAGCATGTCGTGCCGATCCACGACCACCTGCAATGCCGCGACAAGGTGATCCTCGCCGAGTCGGTCCGGCAGCGGGACCGACACCGATTGGCAGAAACCGGGGTACGTTCTGCCGCTCTCGACCAGCCACCGCAGTATCGGAGTGAGTGGCACGTCGCCGACGCCGCCGCCCGGCAGTTCCTCGAGCGTCGACACGGCCGGGCCGGACCCGGCGACCGCCGCGGCGAGCGCCGCGACCGTCTTGTGTTCGAACACATCTCGTGGGGAGAACACCAGTCCGGCCGCCTTCGCGCGGGCAACCAACTGGATCGACATGATCGAATCGCCGCCGAGGGCGAAGAACGAATCCTGCGTTCCCACCCGGTCGATGCCGAGCACGTCGGCGAACACCCGGGCCAGGACACCTTCGGTGTCGGTGATCGGTGGGACGTAGCTGTCGCTCCGCGTCGCGACCTCCGGTGCGGGCAACGCGCGGCGGTCGAGTTTCCCGTGCACCGTCACCGGCAGGTCGGCCATGTGGACGAAAGCGGCAGGCACCATGTAGTCGGGCAGCTGTTCCCGGACGAAGCGCCGGACGTCGTCGAGTCGTTCCTCTGCTGCGGGGTCGTTGACGTATCGCGCGAGACCGCCGATCTCGTCGACAGGGCGGAAGACGTCGGTCAGTGCTGCGTCGGTGGTGCTGTCGGCCGGGCCGTCGCGGAGGACGATCACCTCCATCGACCCAGGCTCCGGCGACCAGGTCACCGCGACCCGGTATCCGAGTTCTGCACCGAGCAGATCGAAGTCCGCCGGACCGATGCCGTCGGGTTGCGGACAGGCGTCCGGCTTCGGCACGAGTGCGTGGCCGGGCATCGCGCCGAGGGATGCCGCCGAGACGATCACCGACCGCAGGGCGGTGTGCGGCACGTCCGTCACGCGCAGGGCAGCAGGGTGGTCGGTCCGTAAGTGATCGGCGAGTGCGGTGAGCGTTCCGGACCGCGCCCAGGACCGGCACGGAACATCGGCGAGCGACCTGAGTCCGGTGCCGGTGTGCAGAACGACGCTGTAGCGGTACAGACCGAGCTCGTTGGCCGACCGCATCCGGCCGAGCTCGATGTCGACCCCGGTGATACCTGGCAGACGACCCGGCAGGCCGGCGAAGAACTCGGGGGCGAGCAACAGCTCCCGCTCGGAGAGGGTGGCACGGCGGACGCGTTCACGGACCGTGTCCGCGGTCTCGGTGCCGTCCGCACGGGCCAGTTCCACAGCGGCGGCGAAGTACGGCAGCAGCGCATGGTTCCGGACATCGCCGAGATGGATCGATCCGCCGGGTGCGAGCAGCGGCAGGATCTTCCGGAGAACGTCGAGCAGATATGCCGCGTCCGGGAAGTACTGGATCACCGAATTGAGCACGACGGTGTCGAAATACCGCTGCGGTAACCCGTCGGTCGTGTGCGCCGGCTGCGTCCTCAACCTCACTCGATCCGCCCACGGCTGTGACCGCACCGCGGAGTGGAGCGTCTCGATCGTCGGCGCTGAAAAGTCCGTGGCCCAGTACTCGGCGCAGTCGGGAGCAAGTTCGGTGAGCAGCAGGCCGGAGCCCACCCCGATCTCGAGCAGACGCCGCGGCCTCAGCCGACGGACGGCCCGCACGGCGGCGTCGCGCCAGTCCCGCATCTCGTCGAGCGGAATCGGCTGCCCGGTGTCGGTGGCGTTCCAGCCCGCGAAGTTGCCGGTGCCCGTGGTGGCGGTGTCCGCCGTGCCGATGTCCGGCCTGCCGATGTCCGTCGTGCCGATGTCCTTGCGTGGCGGCGCCGAGTACACGTCGTCGTACAGGGCACGCCACCGATCCACGGTGCCGGTCGCGCGGCTCGGGTCGGCGAGCAAGGCCTGTTCCCGGTCCAGCACCACATACGCGACCAGTTGTCCGGTCTCGTGGTCGCCGGGAGTGTCCCGAACGACCACGGCCGCCCGGGCCACAGCCGGGTGCGTCCCCAGTACCGCTTCGATCTCGCCCGGCTCGACCCGGAAACCACGGACTTTCACCTGCTCGTCGCAGCGGCCCACGAATTCCAGGTGGCCGCCCGGATTCTCGGAGTCGGCGCCGATCTCTCGGCGCATCCACCGCACGATGTCACCGGTTCGGTACATCCGCTCCCCCGGCGCACCGAACGGACATGCCACGAATCGTGCAGCGGTCGTGACCGGACGACCGGGATATCCGCGGGAGACCCCCTCCCCGGCGATGTACAGCTCGCCGGGAACACCGGGTGGAACCGGCAGCAGCCCGGCGTCGAGGACGAAGACCGCAACCCCCGGGATCGGTGTGCCGATCGGAACCGAGCCGCGAGTCCCCCGAGCGAACGCGCCCCCGACGAGATACATCGTGGCGCACACCGTCGTTTCCGTCGGCCCGTACGCGTTGACCAGCAACGTCGAGGGGTGCACCCTCTGGAAGCGGCGTGCCACCTCCGGGGACAGCACGTCGCCCGCCGTGACCACCTGGTCCACACCGTCCCACACCCGCGTGGGCACGACGGCGGGGTCGACCAGTGCATGGAACAACGGTGTCGGGACGAACATCGTCGTCACGCCGTGTTCGGAGATCATCCGTGCGACGGCCGAAGGATCGAGCAGGCCGGGCGGCGCGAGCACGAGTTCGGTACCGCCGATCAGGGCGGGCCAGATCTCGTACACCGACGCATCGAAGCCGGGCGAGGACACCAGCGACATCCGGCGTCGCGGTCGCGAGTCGGTCCATCCGTGCTCGACAAGGTGCACGAGGTTCCGATGAGTGACAGCCACGCCCTTCGGGGTGCCGGTGGAGCCTGAGGTGTAGATCGTGTACGCGGTGTTCGCCGGGTACAGGGGCGCGATCCGGTCGGCGTCGGTGAGCGGTCGGGCGTCGTCGGGCAGGTCGTGGGACGAGGGCAGTCCCGTCTCGTCGAGGACCACCACGACGGCAGTGCCCCCACGGGAGGTGAGTCGACCGTCGGTGACCAGCACTCGGGGCGCAGCATCGGTGAGGATGAAGGCGGTCCGTTCGCTCGGATAGCCGGGATCCAACGGAAGATAGGCACCTCCCGCCGCCGACACCGCAAGGAGGGCGACGATCGACGCCGGGGATCGGTCGAGCGCGACGACCACCACGGACTCGGGCCCGACGCCGAATTCGACGAGCAGACGCGCCAGCCGGTTCGCCCGGGCATCGAGGTCGCGGTAGGTCCACCGGTCGTCGCCGCAGGTCAGAGCCGGTGCATCCGGGGTCGCGCCGATCCGCTCGGCGAACACGGCGGCCACCGTCCGATCCGGAACGGGGGCATCCGGACTGCTCCACGAGTCGAGGAGCAGGTCGCGCTCGGACCGATCGAGCAGGTCGACAGCATCAACCCGTTCGTGCGGCGACCTCACCATGGATTCCAGGACGCGGAGATAACGACCGGCGAATCGTTCGACGGTGTCGCGCTCGAACAGATCGCTCGCGTACTCGATGCTGCCGAGCATCCCGCCATCCCCGGTGGACGTGCGCTCCGACAGGCTGATGTACAGGTCGAATCGAGCGATGCCGGTCGCGACGGGCAGCACCTCGACGTCGATGCCCGGGTGATCCAGGCTCGGCACCGGATTGTTCTGCAACGCGAAGGCGACCTGGAACAGCGGGTGATGGGCGGTCGAGCGCGCCGGGGCGAGCAGTTCCACCAGCCGCTCGAAGGGCGCATCCTGGTTCTCGTACGCGGCCAGCGCCCCGGCCCGTACCCGGTCGAGGACGTCCGCGAGCGTCCAGCGTCCGGCAATGTCGTTCACGCGCAACACCCAGGTGTTGACGAAGAATCCGACGAGATCCGTCAGGGCCTCATCGGTCCGCCCGGCCACCGGACCGCCGAGCGTGATGTCGTCTCCCGCACCGAGCTTGTGCAGGAGCACCACGAGTGCCGACTGGAAGACCATCGATGCGGTGGCCCCGTGCTCTCCGGCCAGCTCGTCCACCGCCGTGCGTAGTTGCGCAGGGACCGTGAAATCCACCCGACCACCTCGGAAGGACTGCACCGCAGGACGGGGGTGGTCGAGCGGAAGCGGTAGGCATTCGGGAATTCCGGCCAGTTCCTCTCGCCAATAGTCGAACTGTCTCTGCAGGATGCTTCCCGTCTCGTCCTCGTCCCCCAGCACTTCCCGTTGCCACAGCGTGTAGTCGGCGTACTGCACCGGCAGCGGATCCCACTCGGGTTCGGTCCCCGCCGCACGGGCCGTGTATGCGAGCAGCATGTCGCGCACCAGCGGCACCATCGATGCGCCGTCACCGGCGATGTGGTGGAGCACCAGCACCAGCACGTGCTCGTCGGAACCGACCCGCAGCAGCGTGGCGCGCACGGGGATATCGGTGGACAAATCGAAGGGACGCCGTGCCTCCGCGCGCACGGCCGCCTGCCCCTCGTCGGCCGTCACCATTCTCACCGGCAACGACGAGGGTGTCCGCTCCACCGGCAGGATTCGTTGGAAGGCGACTCCGTCCGATTCCTCGAACACCGTGCGCAGAGACTCGTGGCGTGCCACGACATCGGCGAACGCCGCCCTCATCGCGCCGATGTCCAACCGTCCGGTCAGTCTCGCCGCCATGGGGATGTTGTAGGTCGGTGAAGGACCTTCGTAGCGGTGGATGAACCACAACCGGGACTGCGCGTACGACAGCGGAATCCGATCCGGCCGACGGCGACGCGTCAGTGGCGCCCGAGCGACACCGCATTCCGCGAGTCGCGGAACCAACTCGGCGACCGTCGGCGCCTCGAAGAGCATCCTGATGGGAGCTTCGACGCGCAGCGCGGACCGGATGCCCGCCACGACACCGGTCGCCGACAGGGAATCACCTCCGAGCTCGAAGAAGTTGTCGTCGATGCCGACACGATCCAGGGGCAGATGCAGCACGTCCGCAAAGACCCCCAGGACGGTTCGCTCCAACCCCGTGCGCGGAGGGCGACGGAGCGCACCCTGTCGGTCGGGGGCCGGCAGCGCGGTGCGGTCCAGTTTGCCGTTGGCCGTGATCGGCATCGCTGCCAGCGGCACCACCACGGCAGGAACCATGAAATCCGGGAGCTCCGCCGCGAGCGAGTCACGAAGTACTCCGGCGTCCGGAACCGTTCCGGTGCGCGGCACCACATACGCCACCACCCGGTCGGATCCCGTCTCGCGCCGGACCACCGCCGCGGCCTGCTCGACGTCGGGGTACCGGAGCAGTGCTGCTTCCACTTCACCGAGTTCGATCCGTCGCCCCCGCACCTTGACCTGCAGGTCGGCGCGCCCCGAATAGATGAGCCGCAGATTCGAGGCGACCTTCGCGGTGCCCGCGTCGCTCGTCGACCAGCGCACGAGATCACCGGAGTGGTACATCCTCGACCCCGGCGGCCCGAAGGGGTTTGCGACGAACCGCGTCGCCGTCGTTCCCGGTCGCCGGTGGTATCCCCGCGCCAGGGCAGGTCCTGCCGCGTACAGCTCGCCGATCACCCCGGGCGGCACCGGATGCAGCCGAGCGTCGAGCACGACGGCCCGGAATCCGGGCCCGAGAACGCCTGCAGTGACCGGTTTGCCGGGCTCGAGGTCTTCCGAGGCCATCTGCACGGTGATCTCACTGGGTCCGTATCCGTTGACCATGCGACGGCCCGGAGCCCATCGCTCCACGAGCCAGGCCGGGCAGTCCTCACCGCCGACGCTCACGAAGGACAGGTTCTCGGGGATCGCCGGATCGACCGTGGCCAGGACCGCAGGAGTGGTGCAGAAGTGGGTGATCCGCTCCGCGCGCAACGCGTGGGCGAGATCGTCCCCGGCGGATGCGTCCGCCGGGCCGATCACCAGATGCGCAGCGGACCCGAACGCGACCAGCAATTCCAGTACCGCCAAGTCGAAGCTCGGGGACGTCCCGTGCCAGACCCGCGCGTCGCTGCCGGCCAGAGTGCGGGTGTGCGCGACGAGGTTCGACAGGCCACGGTGCGTGACGAGCACGCCCTTCGGCCGTCCCGTCGAGCCGGAGGTGTAGATGAGATAGGCGGGTTGATCTACATGCGCGGTCGCGCACCGGTCCGCGTCGGTCACCCGGGACGAGCTGTACCGGTTCGATGCTGCGACCACCTCCTGATCATCGACCACCGTCCACGGCACGGTGTCGGGAAGCAGGGACCGTTCGCCGACTGCGGTAAGTCCGAGCACGGCACCACAGTCGCGCAACATGTACTCGATCCGGGCCGGCGGGTAGGCAGGGTCGATCGGGACGAAGGCCGCACCTGCCTTCGCGACGGCCCAGATCGAGACCACCGAGTCGACGGACCGGGACATGCCGATCGCGACGAACCGTTCCGGTCCTGCACCCGACTCGACGAGCATGCGGGCCAGCCGATTCGACCGTTCGTCGAGTTCTCGGTAGCTCGAGCGGGTGTCGCCGCTGGACACTGCTGTGGCCTCGGGGGCACGGAGTGCGGCGTCGACGAGGATCTCCGGCAGCAGACGCTCGGGGGCCGGCGGCGAGCCGACCGCGGGTACGAGCGCGCTCCTTTCGGTTGCATCGAGCAGATCGATATCGCCGACCCGTATCGTCGGATCCGCTTCGACCGTCGTGAGGATCCGCTCCAGCCGACGGGCGATGTGCTCGATCGCGGGCCCGGTGTGGACGTCCGCGGCGTACCGGATCCGGAGCATGGCGCCGGACGTCGGCGCACCGCCCTCACCGGCGTCGAGCTGTGGAAGGACGAGACCGATGCGAAGGTCGACGTCGCCGAGGGCCGCATGCTCGACCTCTGCGTTCGCGTCGGTGGCCGCGTCGCCGAACTCTTCGACGGTGACGCGGAAGAGTGGGGCATGCGATCCGTTCCGTGTCGGTGCCAGCACGTCGAGCAGTGCCGCCGCAGGTACGTCGGCATGTGCGAGGGCGTCCCGGGTCCCCCGGGAGATGTCCTCGAGGATTTCTCGGAAGCGCATGCCGAGGGACACACGGGTCCGTAAGGGCAGCACCGCGCGAGCAGGGGTGCGATGTGGCCCCGCAGGGCGCAGAGTGCCGGTCCTGTGTCCTCCGGTCCCGGCCGGGACCGGGACCCCGAGGACGACGTCGTCGGTACCACTCGACCTGGCGACGAGGATTGCGGTCGCGGCGTGCAGCATCGTGAATCGATCTGCGGTGCGCTCGGCGCCCACCCGATGCAGGTCGCTCCCGAGGGGGTGAACGAACCGTTCCCACGAGGAGGGAGCGCCTGCGGTGCCGGTTCGAGCCCCGGTGGGCGACAGGGTTGGCGGTGTCGGTGCACCGGCCAGGATGTACCGCCAGTGGTCGAGCACGGTGTTTCTTCGGTAGCGAGGTGCAGCCGCTCCGGCGCTCGGCGGGTGGATCGATCCGACCGGCGTTCGGGGATCCACTGCGACGAACCGCTCGAGGATCTCCATGAAACAGATGCACTGCGCACGTACCTCGTTCTCCGCGTACCGGTTCGGGTTCGCACGGAACTCGATCACGGTACCGGAAGGTGCACTGCGGCGGTGGACGGTGATCAACCGGTCTCCGACGGGCCCCCGGGACAGGACATGCGGTATCCCCACGACCTCTCCCAGCACGGGTTGCTGATCGAACAGCATGACGTTGACCAGTGGTACCGAGAATCGGGATACAGGTTCGGAGGTGGCTCGGTGGATGTCGTCGAGGCCGCACGCCTGGTGTCGGAGCGCGCCGACCAGTTCGATCTGCATTCGGCGGACGAGATCCTCGACGGGTTCGTCCGGATCCACCCGGATCCGCAGCGGAACGACATTGACGAGCATTCCGGCGGACCGTCGCAGCTCCGCCGTTGTTCGCGCGGAGACCGGAATGTTCACGAGTACCTCGTACCGTCCCGACCGCCGCGAGAAGAAACAAGCGGCGGCCGCGAGTACCACTGCGGCCGAGGAAGCGTCCCGCAGCGCCGACGAACCCGACAGGTACGCGTCCGCAGCGTCCGACAGGTCCGTCTCTGCCGTAATGGTCCGTGTTGCAGGGGGAACCTCCGTGGCATCGACGAGAACAGGCATGTCGCGAACTCGGTCGCTCCAGTACTCCCGGTCCGCAACGAACCGGCGCGAGGCGCGATAGTGCAGGTCCTTCTCGTACAGCGTGCGGAGCTCCGAGGGCGGCTTGTCCTGCGCCGTCGTCTCGTCCGAGTCGGCGCTCCGGGAGGCGAGCGCCCGGGAATACAATTCGGCGCCGCGGCGAACGATGATCATCGCGCCGAATCCGTCGAGTACGACGTGATGGGCTTTGACGTATACGAAGTAGTGGGCATCACCGATTCGCAGGACCACGATGCGACACAACCGGTCCGCCATCAGGTCGACCGGCGATTCCACGTCCCGTCGGAGCCACTCCTCTGCCACCCTCCGTGGATCGCGCTCACCACGGAGATCGACCACTTCGGTGGGGACATCGAGATCTCGGTCGACGACCTGGTACGGACGGCCGTCCACATCGACGAGGCGTAGGAGGACGGTCTCGAATTCCCGCCCGGCGGTCGTCGACGCCCACCTCAGCAGATCGAGGTCGAGGTCTCCGCGGAATTCCACGTATTGAGCGATGACGAAAGGGACTTCGGGTACGAGTTGCTGGGCGAGCCAGATGCCGTACTGTGCCGGAGTCAGCGGGAATGCACCCGCGTGCTCGTCGCCGGATTGCTTCTCGAGGCCTACGACGGGAGTGGCCACAGGGGCCCCCTTCACGAGAATGCTGTGGCACGTCACTTCGAAATGTATGCGTCAGCGTAGGAGCCAGGATAGTTGCGCTGCAATGCTGTGCAGCATAACGAGATCGAGATGCGACCAGGTCACGCCGCGGAGAACGGCATCTGTATATCCGCGACATTCGGCACATTCGTTTCATATACCGAAGGTTTGTTTGAAGGGATGGATAGAGACCTTGCGTCCGCGCTATGCTCATTTTAGAAACTTAGAATGCAAAACTTTCGGTAAACTCCGCATGAAGGAGAATTCATATCACTCCGGCGGCCGCGTGAGCGCAAGATGCGCGCGAGCGGACGATACACCGTCCGAATCAGGTGCGCACATTCGGGATCGTCTACCCTGTTGCACTGCAACACTTTCCGCAGTATCTGCACCAGCGCTTCGGAGGGCGTGATCCCACGGGAATCCCGGACGTGCGCACGGGGTCGATCCCTCTCGCTCGCAACGACCTTCCGGCGATCTCGTCCGAGCGGCTTCCGCAATTCCCGCCGAAGCCGCGATATCCATCTCCCGGGAGGGAGGAAGCGCAGATGCCGATCCAGAGACGAGTCGGACCTCGCTCGGGCACGGTCTGGGTGGATCTGTTCGGTGAAACCTCCGAGTACGCAGGCGAAACGAGTGCGCATCTATTGAGGAGCTGGGCGAGCGGGTACCTGACCGAACCCCACCCGGAACTCGGGCGGGACGGACCCGTCTGCCCGTTCGTTCGCCCATCGATCGGCAAGCAACTCTTCGGAGCAGCGTTCGTCCACGGCTCCGGCATCGACCCCGCAACCCTCGGCACCATCGTGGAGGACCAATTCGAGCTGTATACGAAGCTCACCCGCGAGGACGACAGCGATCGAAGCCTGAAGACGCTGGTGACCGTACTGCCCGACCTCACCGGGTTCGAAGTGATCGACGTCGTCCATGCGGACTTCAAGTCGCGGTTCGTCGAACACGGTTTCATGCTCGGCCAGTTCTACCCGGGCTGCACCCAGCCGGGACTGTGGAACCACGACTTCCATCCCCTCGACGCCCCGTTGCCGATGCTCGTCGCCCGCAACATGATGACGACCGATTTCCCGTTCCTCGTCGGACGCCAGGAATGGCTGTGCGCTTACTTCAAGAAGTTCGCCCCTGCCCTACCTTCGCCACTCCGTCTGACCATCGCGAAGCGGATGAGGTACGAGGGCGATGCGGTGGACGCGATCACCGCACACCATGAGCTGACCGGGAACGAGCCGGCCAGATAACGGGGCGCCCTGCCAGGCTGGTTCGTTCTGCAGCAGAGGCTGCAGTCAAGCGCTCAGGCTTGATTATCAAGAATCAAGCCTTCACACTTGACCCATGTTCGTGTTGACGGTCGATCAGCGGGGCAGTCGCCGAGACATCGACCGCGTAGCGGATCTTCTCGCCGAATTGCGGAGCGTTCCCCTGGTCCGTCCTTTCGACCGCACCGCAGGCGACGAGGTTCAGGCCGTCACGGACGATCCCGCCCTCGTTGTCGACCTCGTGCTCGAGCTGCTCCGTCGGGAGCACTGGAGCACCGGGGTAGGGATCGGCCCGGTGGAGACCCCTCTGCCCGAGCAGACCCGAGCGGGTCGCGGGCGCGCCTTCGAACATGCCCGCACCGCCGTCGAGCGTGCCAAGAACGCGTCCGGGCAGGTCGCGGCGGAGGGTGACGACACCGAGGCCGGCGCCGACGTCGACGCCGCGCTCACCCTGCTCGCCACCGTCGTGCTGCGCCGGACCGAACAGGGACATCAGGCGGTCGACCTCGCCCGCGAGGGCCTTTCGCAGGCGCGGATAGCCGAGCGCCTCGGCATCAGCAAGCAAGCGGTATCCCAGCGCCTCGCCACCGCCGGATGGCAGGCCGAACTGGCCGGACGCGAACTCGTGCGGCGACTCCTGGAAAGGGCCGACCGTTGACCGTCCTCTCACTGGTGTGCCTGGCCGTCGCCGTCCTCGCGCCTGCGCTCGCCCTGCGTCCGAGCCTGCCGGTGTGGCCGTCCGCGTCGCTGAGCATCGCGGGTCTTGCCGGTGCCGCCCTCGCCGCCACCGCCACCACACCCGTTCAGGGCGTTGCGCTCGCGGCCACGCTCGTTCTCACAGCGACGGCCGCGATCACCGGAGGCGGGCCCGCGGTCCTCGTCGCATTCCGGATCGCCCGTCGGCAGCCCGACGCCGGGCCCGCTCCCACCCCTGCCCCGGGCCCGCTCCGCGGTGGTCGCGTCATCGGAGTTCTCGAACGCGGAGCCGTCACTGCCTCGATCCTCGCCGGCTGGCCCGAGGGGATCGCCGTCATCATGGCCGTCAAAGGCCTCGCCCGCTATCCCGAACTGCGCGAGCCGAACGCCTCGGAACAGTTCATCATCGGCACGTCCACCTCGGTGCTGTGGGCGGTCGCGGTATGCGGCGTCGGCCAGGCCCTGATCACCTGACCCATCAGATCTTCTTCAGCGCACTCCCCTTGTGCATCGCGACGTGATCCGTCTTGTCGCTCCGGATCTCGTACTGCGGCTCGTCCTCGCTGCAACGTCGCCTGCGTCCCTTGAACTCCACGTCCTCTGTGTGCTTGTCGATGATCACACCTTCGACGTATCCGGCTTCCGAGTTCCATCTGACGTGGTCACCGACGGAGAAATGGGTTGCCATGTCTTCGTCCTTCCGATCGGCCGGCTCCTGTGCCGTACGGATAGCCGTCGCCCGCCGGTCCTACACCGTGGGCCGGTCAGGCGGGTCGATGTTCGGCGGGATCCGCCGATCCCTCCGCGACGGCCCGAAAACGTTCCAGGTCGTCCGGATGGAACTCCGGACGGGCGACGACCGCATCGATGAGCAGACGCAGCTGGTGTCGCAGCGCCGGCACGTACTCCGTGCGCCCCCGTTCCGAGACGTGGTCCATGAGCATGCGCAGCACCCGGGCGATCGCCGTGGCCACATGCAACTGCGCCGAACCTGCCTGTCGGATCTGTTCGAAGGCATGCTCGATGTACTCCTCCGGAGACAGGACCCACGGACGCAACAGGATCCGGCCCTCCGCACCCGTGATCGCCGGTGCCGGACTGTCGGTGACCAGCAATGTGCGCAGGAGACTTCCGAGCCGCAGCACCACTTCGGTCGCAGTCGTCGGATCGTTGATCGCCTGACTCAACGCGCGCAGCGCGATGTCGACGAGTTGCCGCAGCGCGAAATCCACGTCCTGCTGCATGGTGCGCATATTCGAGATCTCCACGGCCGCTTCGAGCCGCCGTAGGATCGCAGCCCGCTCCGGTTTCGGATGGATCCGCAGAAGGGGTTCCCCCCGGTGGATGTACGCGCCGGGACGCGTCTCCATCCGCACCACGGCCCCCGGCGGCGCCACGGCGAGGACGAGTTCGGCCGGCGCCTGGGTCACCCAACCGTCGCGTGGAGCGTACACCGTCGTCCCCTCGGCGAAATCCGGCTCCGGCACCCGGTCGGCGTGGATCTCGCCGTGCGCAGTCCGACTCGTGCTCGAGATGACGTTCTCGGCCTCCGACGCGATGCTGCGCACGACCTCGCCGACCTGAAGACCGTGGGCCAGCCGGTTCAGATAGGCGATGATGAGCACCACGGTGGACACCGCGAGGATCACCGCGAGGGTGGTCGACAATGTGGGGGCAGGGGCAGCCTCGTCCGCGCCGATATGACGTAGCGTCAGTACGCAATAGACGAAGGTCGCCACCAGCATCCCGATGACCGTCTGGCTCCCCCGGTCCCGAATGAAGGACCGCATCACCCGCGGTGAGAATTGACTGCTGGCCAACTGCAGGCTCACGACGGTCAACGAGAAGACGACACCGGCGGTGGTGATGGTGGCACCCGCCACGGTGCTCAGCAGCCAGATCGCCGCGTTGCTGTTCATCTTCATGCCCCACGAGAAGGGACCGACGCTCCGATCGATGTAGCCGCTCACCTCCGCGAGCACAGCTCCCGCGACGACGATCAGGGCGGGCAGGGCGAACAGGCTCTCCCGAAACCGGTATACGCCCGCCGCGATCCGTAGTTGCATCCATGATCTCGGCAGAGCGCTCATGGCGACCAAGCTAGCCATCGGGTACCGGTACTGCACGTACTCACGTGGAATGCCCCTAAGGCTCGGCCGTTGCCGATCCATGAGATACTCGACGGACAACTGAACAGCCACCGAACCGCGGCGGGAGAGTCCCGCATGTGCGGGCGCCGAAGGAGCAACCTCCCCGGGAATCTCTCAGGCACCCCAGACCGCCACGGCGAGGCTCCTCTGGAAAGCAACTCTTCCGGGTTCACCGAAGGTGTAAGCGGCTCCGTCCGCGAAAGCTCTCAGGTCCGATGACAGAGCGGGGAACGACAACACCCGCTGGTGCTCGTTTCGTGCACCCTGGACCCGAGGTAGACGTGTGACCGTTTCCCTGGGCGCGCCTTCGCGCGCCGATGATGCGCTGTCCGATCAGCGCGCCGATGTCGCGCCGACCGAGTCGCGTGGCCTTGTTCTCCCTCCCTCCCCCGCCCCGAAGTCGCCGCCGCGTGCGAACCGGCGACTTGGGATCGCCGCGATCGTGCTGTCCGCGACCGCGATGGGCGCCGCAGGACTGTTCGGCCGGAAGGCCACACCCGACGGCGCAGTTCTCGGTGAGGCGCTCACCCTCGGACGGATGGCGGTCGGCGCGATCGGCATGCTCGTCCTGATCGCGCTGTCCCGCCGCCTCGGGCAGTTGCGCCGGACCCGCCTGTCCTGGTCGGTCGTCGGTGGAGGTGTCTTTCTCGGACTGTCCCTCGCGACCTATCTGTCCGCCACGGTGCTGACCGACCTGTCCCGGGCCGTGGCCCTCCACTATCTCGGTCCCGTGGTCGCGACGATCCTCGCGCGGGTGTTCCTGAAGGAGCGGATCGGTCGCCTCGACGCGTTGTCGATCGGGACCGCGTTCGCCGGGATGCTCCTTGCTGCGGGTCTGGTGGGCAGTGATCGTTCCGGGGGTGAGCACGAGACGCTGGGCACGGTACTGGGCGTCGCCTCGGGTCTCTTCTACGGTGCGGCTCTGCTGTGCTACCGATATCGCACCGACATGCCGTCCGACGTCCGGTGCCTGTGGAACTTCGTCTTCGGTGCCGTCGCGACGGGTGCGATGGTCGTGGTGACCCGACCCGACATGTCGGGGATGACCGTGACGCATTGGTTGTGGGCCGGCGGGTTCTTCGTCGTCTGCGGTCTGTTCGCCCTCGGTCTGCTCGTGGTCGCGGGGAAGCATCTTCGCGCCGCGGAGCTGTCCGGACTGTCCTACCTCGAAGTCGTGGTCGCACTGATGATCGGCATGGCGGTGTTCGGAGAGTCCGTGACGGTGCTCGCCGCGGCAGGCGCCGGGCTGATCATGATGGCCATGGCGCTACCGATGCTCGGACGCCGATGACGAGTTGGGAGGGTGCGCCACTCGGCGCGCCCTCCCACTCGGATCCGTTGCGCTACTGCTGTTGTCGCGGCGGTTCGGCCGTCTCTTCGGCCGCATCGTCCGCAATCCAACGTTGTGCCGGTGGCGGGGTGGGCAAAGCCGACCGGCCGCCGCCGGCGCCCTGCGCATCCTCTGTTGCGAGACCCGTCCGGACCGCGGGATCGACCGGCTTGCGCGCGACCGCCTCGGCTTCGGCGACGGCCTGGGCCACCTCGGGGTCGCGCTTGGTCGCGAACCAGTCCTCGACCTCGGCACTGTCGTCCTCGGGTCGCTGCAACGCCTCTTCGACGGGACTCGGCTCGAACCGGAAGACGCCGTCCTCACCGGGTGCGCCGAGGGTTCGCGCGAAACCTTCGAGCGCCTTACCGAAGTCGCTGGGCACCACCCACATCTTGTTGGCGTCGCCCTGCGCCATCTGCGGCAGCGTCTGCAGGTACTGGTAGGCGAGCAGTTCCGGAGTGGGCTTGCCGGCCTTGATCGCTGCGAACACCTTCTCGATGGACTTCGCCTCGCCCTGGGCCTCGAGGTACCGCGCCGCGCGATCACCCTGGGCGCGCAGGATCCGCGACTGCCGGTCGGCCTCGGCTTCGAGGATCGCGGCCTGCTTGGCGCCTTCGGCGGAGAGGATGCGCGACTGCTTGTCGCCCTCGGCGGTCTTGATCGCCGATTCGCGGTTGCCCTCGGCCGTGAGGATCATGGCGCGCTTCTCACGATCGGCCTTCATCTGCTTCTCCATCGATTCCTGGATCGACGGCGGCGGATCGATGCTCTTGAGTTCGACTCGGGCCACGCGCAGTCCCCACCGCCCGGTGGCCTCGTCGAGCACACCCCGGAGCTGACCGTTGATCGAATCGCGGGAGGTGAGGGTCTCTTCGAGGGTCATTCCTCCCACGACGTTGCGCAGGGTGGTGACGGTGAGCTGCTCGACGGCGGCGATGTAGTTGCTGATCTCGTAGACGGCGGCCTGCGGGTTCGTGACCTGGAAGTACACGACTGTATCGATGCTCAGCGTGAGGTTGTCCTGGGTGATGACCGGCTGCGGCGGGAACGAGACGACACGTTCGCGCAGATCGACCTTCGCCCGGATGCGATCGACGAACGGCACCAGGAAGGTGAGCTGCCCCGACGCGGTCCGGTAGTACCGGCCGAGACGTTCGATGACCGCGGCCTCCGCTTGCGGTACCAGCGATACCGATTTCGCCACGACTACGACGACCAGTGCCACCACCACGGCGAGCACGATCAATGCTTCCATCCTCAGACACCCCTCCACACGACGGCTGTAGCGCCGTCTATCTGCATCACTGTCACTGTCGTGCCCGGCTCGTACACCTCGGTGGCATCCAGCGGTCTGGCGGTCCACACGTCACCGTCGATCTTCACGCGCCCGGAATGCTCCCCCACCTGCTCCAGGACGAGGGCGTGCTTTCCGGGGAGAGCGTCGATACCGGTCGGCAGAGCAGGCGGCAGGGAGTACCTCCGCCTCAGCATCGGCCGGACACCGAGCAGCAGGACCAGCGAGGTCACGGCGAAGATCACCGCGTCGATCCAGACCGGAAAATCGGTCGCCGCGGAGACACCACCGGTGACGAGCGCTGCGCCGCCGAGCATCAGCAGCGCGAAATCGCCCGTGAGCGCTTCGCCGGCCGCCAACGCCACTCCGGCGATCAACCAAATCAATGCGGCCACGGTCACCATCGAACCACAAATCGGACATCCTGGCAGATGCCCTGGTGGAGGAAGCGATCTCGATTCGTCGGCCTTGAGGCTTGCTCCGGAGGGCAGATCCGAAGGTTCGAACTTCTGTATTTCCATTTATTCCGTCCCGACCGGACTCCCAGCCATCCTTCATAAGTGAAGTTAGCCGAAACACATCCTTTTGCCGATGTGAGATCGGTGATACCGTCCCCGAACTATGGGTATCACCCCCGTGCGTTCGCTCCTCGTGGGAGCGTTGATCGGCCAGAGCGCCGACGCCGATCCGACCGACACCGCAATCCTTGCGGCCACCATCCGCTGCCTGAGCCATCACGGACTCGAGCGGACGACGGTGGCCGACGTCGCGGCGGAGGCCGGCGTCGGTCGTGCCACGGTCTTCCGGCGGTTCGACACCAAGGAAGAACTGCTCGGTCGCGCGTTCGCGTGGGAGCTCGATCAGCTCGTCACGCGGTTCCACGCGGCCATCGACGACATCGAGGACCCGTACGAGCGCGCAGTCGAATGGATCGTCGAAGCGGTCCGTACCGTTCGCAACCACCCGGTCGCACGACGATTCGTCGACGACGGAGCCGCTCTCCCGCTCCTGCACGATCCGCAGATCACCGCCGCGCTGCTCACGTCGGTCCGCCACGAACTCGACCTCACCGCACAACGGGCGGGGATCACGTTCGATACGGCCACCGCCGCGGAGATCGTCTCGCGATTCTTCGCGAGTGTTTGGCTCGCACCCGATCTGGGCAGCGCCACCGCGACCGACGACGGGGTACGACGGGTGGCCCGGACCATGCTGTCCTTCCTCGTCGTGCCCTCGACACCCTCCACCGACAGCTGATCTCCGCATCCGTTCCCAGCCATCGAACCCGAGGAGTCCGGCAATGGAAGTCACTCCCGCACAGCGCGTTCGCACAGACATCGAGGACGACGTACCCGTCGCCGACCGTACCTTCGTCCGGCTGCTGGCAGACCGCCGCATCTGGCCCATGTTCCTGTTCCGGGCACTGTCGCTCCAGGGCACCCACCCCACCGTCATGGTTGCGCTCGAACAGCATTCGAAGTCGTTCACCGAGCCGTCGGTACGCGCGGAGAACACCCTCGCGTACACCTACCGCATCTACTTCGGCGAGAACGTCGCCGACTCTGCCCGGGAACTGCGGGAGATGCACCGCCCCATCACCGGACTCGACTACGAGGGCCGCAGATACCACGCGTGGAACCGCGACGTGTGGACGTGGGTCCACCTCACCACCATCGAATCGCTCATCTACGCGATCGAGGTCTGCTTCGGTCCGCAACCCGCACCGGAAGTGGAGGCCTTCTACCAGGAGAGTTGCCGGCTCGGCAGGTTGTTCGGTGTCCGGGAACACGACATGCCCGACGACGTGGCGGGTCTTCGCAGCTACGTCGACCGGGGTGTCGCAGACACGCTCGCGATGTCGCCCGGAACCCGGCGGATGCAGCAACTCGTCGACGAGCAGGACGTCATCGCGACCCTCGAGCCGAGACTCGCCGCACTCCCCCGGCCACTTCCCGTCGTGCTGGAGAAGTTGACGGGCCGGCCGGTGAAGACGCTGATGTTCGGGGCATTTCCCGAGTCCGTCCGGCGGATCTGGGGAGTGCCGTGGAGCGCGGCACGCGAACGTGAGTTCCGAGCGATCCCCGCATTCATGCGCGTCGGCACGCGACTGGTTCCCGAGCGTATGCGCATGATCCCGGAAGCCCGCGCGGCGCTGGGGGTCTGACCCACCGGCCGTCACGCCCGTACCCGCGTCCACTCGCGCGGACGCGAGCCGGCGCCGCAGCCGCCGTCCTGCAGGACCCGGATCCCGGTATCCGGTTGCCTCCGGCGGGATTCGTTCAGTACCGATCATTTCAGTGTCAGTTCATCAGGGGGCTCGATGAAGACCTCGCGACCCGCGGACGCAGATGTCCGGGGCGAGCGGCCGTTCGGGGGTGCCGTCGTCACACGCACCGCCGACTCCACACGCACATTCGGACGTACGCTCCGATTGGCCTTCCGCTCCACCGCATATCTGATCGTCGACATCGCACGCGGACGTTTCCCGATGCGGGAGGCGATCGTTCAGGGATGGTTCTTCATCTCCGTTTCGGCCGTGCCCGCCGTCCTGGTCGCACTCCCGCTCGGGGTGGTCATCGCCGTGCAGGTCGGCAGCATGACGGACAACGTGGGTGCCAACTCCATGGCCGGCGCGGTCGGCGGCATGGGGGTCATGCAGCAGATCGCGCCCCTGGCCGCGGCCCTGCTCATCGGTGGAGCCGGCGGATCGGCGATCTCCGCCGACCTCGCCTCGCGCACCATCCGGGAGGAGATCGACGCGTTACGCACCCTGGGCATCGACCCACAGCGCAGACTGGTCTCCCCCCGCATCCTGGCGATGGTCGTCGTCGCGCCCATGCTGTCGGTGCTGATCATCCTGATGAGCATCCTCGCCAGCTTCGCGGTGGCCTCGCTCGGCCAGGGGGTCGCCCCCGGCTCGTACTGGTTGTCGTTCGGCAGCTTCGCCTCCACCACCGACCTGATCGTGTGCCTGTTCAAGGCGGCGGTCTTCGGTTACGTGGTGGCGATCATCTCCAGCCAGCGCGGCCTCGAAGCCAAGGGTGGCCCGAAGGGCGTGGCCGACAGCGTCAATGCGGCCGTGGTGCTCAGCATCATCGCCTGCATGGTCGTCAACCTCTTCATCACCCAGGTCGTCCTGATGTTCGTCCCCATGAGGTTCCTCTGATGAGCACCGCGCGCAACGGATCCGTTGCAACGCCCTCCCCCTATCGCCCCCGTGGTCTGCGGTGGACCCGCCACGCGAGCCGGGCATGGAACCCCCTCGAATCCCTCGGGCTCTATCTGCACTTCGTCGTCGTCTCCTTCCGCGGCATCGGACATGCCCTGCGCCGCAACCGGCGACAGACCGTCGCCATCTTCACCGACCTGACGTGGGGCAACGGCCGCGCGGTCATCGTCGGCGGTGGCGTCGCCCCGGTGCTGGCCATCCTCGGCATCGTCGCCGGGGCGATGGTCGGCCTCGTCGGATTCTCGGCCCTGGACATGCTCGGGATGGGACCGCTGACCGGGGCCATGTCGGCCCTGGCGAATCCGCGCGAGCTTGCTCCGCTGATCGCGGCGATCGGGTTCGCCGCGCAGGCCGGCTGCCGCATCACCGCCGAGGTCGGCGCCATGCGGATCTCGGAGGAGATCGATGCACTCGAGGCGCAGGCCATCGACTCGATTCCGTACGTCGTGTCCACCCGTCTCATCGCGGCGGTCGGCGCCGTCGTCCCCTCCTACCTGATAGCCCTCGCGCTCGGATTCGCTGCCACCGGCGCGACGGTCACCGTGGTGCAGGGCCAGGGTTCGGGCGCCTACGACCACTACTTCCACATGTTCACCGAGCCGATCGACCTGGTCTATTCGCTGATCAAAGTCGTGGTGTTCGTCCTGGTCGTGACGCTCGTGCACGCCTACCAGGGTTATCACGCGAGCGGTGGGCCCGAGGGAGTCGGGATCGCCTCGGGACGGGCCATCCGGGCGAGCCTCGTGCTGATCGTGACCACCGACATGGTGCTCACGCTCGTCATGTGGGGCCTCGACGCGACGATCAGCTTCTCGGGGTGAGGAACACATGAGCACAGCACAGTATTCGGGCTTCGGGCCGAGTCGTCGCGGACTACGCATCCGCGGGCTCGCGGTCGTCGTCGCCGCCGCACTCGTCGTCACCGCCGCGTGGTGGGCATCGCAACCGGACCGTTCCGGCGAAGTGCAGTTCGCCGTCACCGCATCGAATCTCGGCGACGGAGTCTCCACCGACACGTCGGTGCGCCTACGGGGCATGTCGATCGGATCGGTGGTCGAGGTCGAACCGCAGGGTCCGCAGCAACAGATCGTCACGCTCAGCGTCGACGAGAACCACCTCGACGAGTTGTCGACGGCGATACACACCCGCTTCGTCTCGTCGAACATCTTCGGTTCCACCGCACTGGAACTGATCCCGATGCCGGGCGGGCAGCCCATCGAACCGGGCAGTACCCTCACGCTCGGCGATGTCGGCGATTTCACCGTGACCACGGTGCTGCGTGATTCCGGCCGACTCCTGCTCGACGTGGTGACCCCGCAACTGTCGGACTCGATCGACAGCGCCGCCGAGCTCACTCGACAGATGGCGCCCCTGCTCGCCTCGTCACTGCTCGTCATGCGCAACATCGCCCGCACCCAGAACGAGCCGCTCAGCGAGCTGCTGCCCAAGTTTGCGGACGTCTCCGAAGGCATCGCGGCGTTCACTCCGTCGGCCTTGAACACTCTGTCGGCGATCGCGTCCGTCGAGGAACTCGAGGACGACTTCCGCACCAGGCAGGCGAGCGAGACGATCACCGAGGTCTCGCATCTCGTCCTCGCGCTGTCCGGTGAGATCGTCGGCGCGCTCGGCCCGACCTCGGATGCCGTGGACATGCTGCTCGACATCCTGATCCCGATGAACCAGAGCCTGACCACGGTCACGCCCGACCAGGTCGACAGGTTGATCGAGGGCGCCGACGGCGCCCTGCAGCACCAGGGCGACCGGGTGGTGCTGGGGGTCGACGTACTGGTGGACACCTTCCCGGCCTTCCGGGTCCCGCTCGAGACCACCGGGCGTACCCGATGAGAACTCCACGCCAGGCAGCCGTCCGGCTGGCGCTGCTCGCGACCGTCGTCGCCCTGATCATCGTGCTGATCGTCCAGGCGATCGAACGACCCGTCGGCGGATCGACCGTCGCGTACAAGGCCGAGTTCGGTGACGTCTTCGGTCTCAAGGAGAACGCCGACGTGCGCCTGCGCGGTGTGCAGATCGGCAAGGTCACCGACATCTCGGTGTCCGACGGTAACCGCGCGCTCGTCGATTTCACGGTGCTCGACGAGTACCGGCTGCGCGAGTCGGATCGACTGCTCGTCAAGTTCCAGAATCTCACGGGTCAGCGCTATCTCGAACTCGACCGCGGCGAGGAGGGCGGCCAGGAGATCGACCCGTCCGGTCTCGTCGTGAACACCGTCGACTCGTTCGACATCACCACGGTCTTCAACGGACTCAAACCGCTTCTCCGCGAAGCCGATCCGGCCGTATACAACCGTCTCGCCACGAATGTGGCCGCGTTGATCGAGGGCAGCGAGTCCAGCCCGACTCCCGTCATGCGCGACATCGCCGAGCTCGCGAGCTACGCCGAGGATCGCAGCGCATTGATGAGCACCCTCCTCGACAACTTCAGCGCTCTCAACGAGCAACTCGAAGGACGCTCCCAGAACCTCGAGAACATCCTCGAGGTCTTCCATTCGATCTTCACCCCCTTGGTGACACGTATGACCGAGTTCCTGTCGCTCACCAAGCTCGGCGCGACCGAGATGGCGGAGGTCGACCGCACCGTGAACCTGCTCTCCCGGCTCGGTCTCGGTGCCCCCGCCGAGCACGACGGCTTTCTCGAACGCAACGACGACTTCATCGTCCGTGTGGACGAGGTGATCCCGGACCCGGAGACGGCCATCGACACCCTGTCGGTGCTCCCGGGGATCTTCGAGGGAGTCAATTCCCTCGTGCCGCGCGTGGACGAGTCCCGGCAGTGCAGCAACGGCGCGGTGCAGTTGCCGATCGAGGCCGACGTGCTGCTCCAGGGACGTCCGCTGACCATCTGCAACGGAGGTGCCTGATGCGCACCCGCCTGTTCGGACGACTCGACTTCGGCTCCGAGGACGCCGATTCCCGCACCCAGATGTGGTGGGCGCTGTCGGGTCTGCTCGTCCTCGTGCTCGTCGCGGGCGTCGTGTTCGCGCTCTATCTGCGACCCGTCGGTTCGACGACCTACCGCCTGGAGTTGCCGGAATCCGCGGGACTCGCCGCCGGCGACGACGTACGCATCGCGGGTGTCCCGGTCGGTTCGGTCACCGGGCTGAACCTGGACGACGATCACGTCGACGTCGAGTTCACCGTCGACTCCGAACATTTCGTCGGCGATCAGACCTCGGTATCGGTGCGGATGCTCACGCCCATCGGGGGCCTGTATCTCGCGGTGCACCCGGCCGGCCGGCAACCGCTCACCGACCCGATCCCGGCGAATCGCGCGGCCCTGCCGTTCCTGGTGAACGACATGTTCGAGGAGGCCACCGCGGTGGTGGAGGAACTCGACACCGAGGCTCTGCGCACGGCCCTGGACAAGACCGCCGCGCTGCTCGGCGAATCCCCGGATGCGGTGCGCATCACGGTCACCGATCTCGAAGCGGTCATGGACGTCATCGCGAATCAGAAGGACCAGATCGAGAGTCTGCTCGAACTGTCCAACGAGTACCTCCGCACGGCGAACGACAACAAGGAACTCGCGCTCGAGATCATCCGGGGTTACGCGATCCTCGGACCGAAGATCGTCGAGGCCCATCAGGACGTGAAAGTCTTCGCCGACGGGCTCTCCGGCCTCGCCGGTCTGCTGTTCGATTTCCTCAGCGGCCCGTACCAGGAGAAGGTCGAACCGATCATCCCGCACCTCGTGGAGGCCGCCGACAGCAGTGCGGAACTGTCGGCGTCCGTCGAGGAGATGACGAACTCCATCCGTGCCACCCTCACGGGACTCGCGTCCGTCGCCGGTCCCGAAGGCCAGGCCCTTGTCGACCAGAGCGGACTGACGGTCCAGCGACCCGACGTCTGTCTCCCGATGCCGGGAACACGGTGCTGACGTGCGAACACTGACGACGACTTCACGACGACTCGTTCCCGCGGTGACGGTCGTGGCGCTGGCCGTGGCCGGCGCGACCGCCTTCGCCGCGACCACCCGCGACGACGCTTCGATCTGCGCGTACTTCGAGGACTCCTACGGGCTGTACCCCGGCTCGCCGGTCACCATCCGAGGGATCTCGGTCGGGACCGTGGACCGGGTCGAACCCGACGGGGCGCGCGTGCGCGTCGACATGACAGTCGGCGACCGCGACCTGCCCGCCGAAACCGGTGCGGTGATCACCAATGCGTCGATCCTCACCGATCGCCGCGTCGAACTCGTCGACGCCGATCCCCGACCCGGACCGCTCTTGGCGTCGGAGACGTGCATCGACACGGCGCGCACCCGTACCCCGGTCAGCGTGTCGGACGCACTCGGATCGTTCTCCGAACTCGTACGGCAGATGACCGAGCGTGGACCGGACGGAAGGGCACCGCTCGAAACGGCCTTGAAGGACGCCGGACGCGAATTCGAGGACCTGGGACCGACGCTGAACCGAGAACTGCGCGACCTGGCGGACCTGCTGTCGTCGCCCGACAACTTCATGGACCAGCTGGGGCAGATCCTCGACAACTCGGCCGAGATGACGACCCTGCTCACCGGCGATTGGGAAAACGTCAAGTCCACCATCCAGACGTTCGCTCCGGGTCTGGCGGGCATCGAACAAATGCTCGTCGTGGCGAAGATCCTCGTCGAGAAGTTGTCGCTGGCAGTCGGTCCGCTCGACCGGTTGTTCAACGAGCACTTCCCCTACCTGATGAACGCCCTGAACTCCACGTTGCCCACGCTGACGATGCTGCGCACCCAGGCGGAGAGCTCGAGCGAGTTGCTCGCGACCATCCCCGGCACGATCACGATGCTCGAGACGATGGTGCAGACCCATCCCGGGTCTGTCGCCGTCGAACTCGACCCGGCCCGCGCCGAGGTGCCGACCCCCGACGCCGCACTGACCTGCACAGCGCTCGAGCAGATCGCACCGGACAGCTGCACCGTGGTGTCCTCCCGTTCGGTCTCCGTGCCGCTGCCGCAGCTGGTCCTGTCGACGATCGGAGCAACGCCGTGACCCGTTCGTTCCCCCGCTCGCGCCGACTCGTCGGCGTGGTGCTCGCCGCTCTGGTGGTGTTGTGCGGATGCAGTTTCGACCCCAGTGACCATGCGCTGCCCGGGTCCGGAGTGCGAGGACCGACCTACCGGCTGAACCTCGAGTTCGAATCGCTGCTGAGCCTGCCGGCAGGTGCCGATGTCCGCAGCGAGGGCATCTCGGTCGGCACCCTGCGAGCGATCGATCTCGAAGCACACAGCGCCGTCGCCCGGATCGACGTGCGCGAATCGGTCGTCGTGCCGGAGGGCACCCACGCCGAACTGCGACAGAACACCGTGCTCGGCGACATCTACATCGCCCTGTTGCCGCCGAAGGACGGCAACGGCGCACCGTTGCAGGACGGCGACACCATCGGGCTGCAGGACACCGATCCGGGCCCGCAGATCGAGGACATGCTCGAGCGGATCGCGATGTTCGTCAACGGCGGAAGCCTGACCCGGCTGCAGGATTCGCTCGCGCGCGTGAACGAGGTCCTACCCGAGGACTCGGAGGAGACCCGCGAACTGTCGGCGGTCATCTCCACCGACCTGAGCGAGGCCGCCGCGAACATCGATCAGATCGATCGCATCGTCGTCGCGACGGAGGACCTGTCCCAGCGTCTCGACGCCGCCCGGGACGACGTCGGGTTCCTGTTCTCCGATACCGCGCGCCGACGTCTCGACCGGGTGCCCTACTTCATGGAGGCCGTGCTCAACATCGTCATCGATGTGAACACCATGGTCACGGGACTCGAGTGGCTGATTCCCCGCCTCCCGCACATCAACGACAACCTCGAACTCCTCACACCGCTGCTGCGCGAACCTTCGCCGAGCGCCACCGAGTTGCGCGGCAACGCGGCCGAACTCGTCGAGCTCGTCGACGAGAAGCTGGTCCCTTTCCTGCTCGAACCCGGCATCGACATCCGTGAGGTGACCATCGCCGGCAACGAGGGGAACCCGGCGGCCGACGGACTGGTTCTCCTGCGCATGATCGGAGCTCTGCCGTGACCCGGATTCCCGCCTGGATGTCCGCCCTCGCTCTGGCCCTCGTGATGATCCTGGGCACCTGGTATCTCGTGGTCGGCGTGCTGCAGATCGACCCGACGCAACGCCGCGCGCACGCGGTGGTGGACATGCGCGACGCGGCGGGACTGCGCACCGGATCGAGCGTGGTCTACCGCGGGGTGGACATCGGGCGCGTCGACGGCATGGAGAACCTCGACGGGTTCGTCCGTATGAACATCACCTACGAGGCCGAACACCGCATCCCCGTGGACAGCACGATGCGCGTCGAGAACCTGTCGTCGCTGGGCGAGCCGGTGTTCTCGTTCCTCCCCGCCTCGACACAGGGTCCCTATCTCGAGGACGGCGCCCATCTGACGGAGGTCGTCGAACTTCCCACCTCGGTGCCCGATCTCCTCGCGACCACCTCGGAACTGCTCGAACAGACCGACGCCGAGTCGCTGAACGAACTCGTCGCCACGTTCACCGAATCGGTGGCGGGACTGGAGGAGACGATGCCGGCGGCGGGTCGCGGCGCCGAACTCCTCCTGGCCACCCTCACCCGGCACGAGGGGTCGCTGGAAACCGTACTGAGCGATCTGATGTGGATGATGGGCGATGTGGAGTGGGTGCGGCCCGCGATGATCGCCGCGCCTCCTATGCTGGACCAGTTCGGTGAGACCCTCGGTATCTCGTACGAGTACCTGTTCGAGGGCTCTTCGGTGCTCAAGGGCGAGGAGATCCTCGGCTCGTGGCGTCAGCAGGAGATCGAACTCGCAGATTTCCTCAGGAAGTTCGCACCCGAACTCGGCGCGATCGGTGTCGCGCTGCGACCCGTCACCCAGGCCACCGGTTCCGTGGTGGGTCGGATGGATCTCGGTACCCTGCTCGAACAGGCCATCGCGACCATGCCGGGCGACAGCGTCCGGTTCACCGTGAGCGTGCCCCGATGAAGAAGGAAGACAGCGTCATGTCGAACACCGGCCCGATGTCGAACACCGATGTCACCGAACAGGATCCGGCTATGTCCGCGCCGACGACGGCGGATACCGGAAGCCGCGGCCCGTGGTGGTCGTCGGTCCGCACCCTCGCGCTCGTCACCGTGCTCGCCGTCGTCGCCGCGGTGACCTTCGGGGTTCTGTGGGCGACCGACGACTCGTCCGACCGACTGCAGGCCCTGCAGAGCCGGCTCGACACCGAGGCCGAGGCCGAGGCCGTCGCCTCCGACTACGCGCTGAGCGTCTCCGAGGTCGACTTCCGTGATCTCGACGCCTGGCGGGCAGCACTCACCGACGGTGTCAGCGAACAGCTCGTGCCGAAACTCGGCGGAGCCGTGGACGTCGTGGCTCCGTGGCTGACGCAGATGGAGTACACCGCGGACGCACGGCTGCTCGCCGCCGAGGTCGCTCGCAACGACGGCGACACCTTCGTCGTGCAGGTCTTCGTCGACATGGTGTCGAAGAGCAAGCAGACGCCCGACGGGGTCGCGGCCACCGCGACCTACACCGTGACGATGGACCGCGCCTCCGACTGGACCATCACCGACGTCGGCGGCGTGGGCACCGGCCTGCCGGGCGGCGGCGCAGACGCGGAACCCACCCCGGCCACCGGGGGTCGCTGAGAGTCCCGGCGCCCGGGGGTCGCCGCGGTGCCCTGCGGGACGGATCGGTGATCAGCCCTCGTCGGGTTCGGTGACGAAGTCGACGAGGCGCTCGACCGCGCCGATGAGGTGCGATTCGAGATCCCGGAACGAGTTCACGGCGTTGTACACCCGTCGCCACCCGTCCTGCGGGGTGCCCCAGCCGAGTTCTCGGCACACCCCGGCCTTCCAGTCCTCGCCGCGCGGGATGGTGGGCCAGGCGTCGATGCCCACGGCCTTCGGCTTCACCGCCTGCCACACGTCGATGTAGGGATGGCCGGTGACCATGACGTGCGGGCCGAGGTTCGCGGTGAGGCGTTCCTCCTTGGACCCGGTGACCAGGTGGTCGGCGAGGACACCGACACGCCGGCCCCGCCCGGGCTCGAACTCGGCGAGGCGGGCACCGAGATTGTCGAGGCCCTCGAGCTGCTCGACCACCACTCCCTCGACCCGCAGATCGTGTCCCCACACGCGTTCGACGAGGGCGGCGTCGTGCACGCCCTCCACCCAGATCCGGCTGCCCCGCGCCACTCGCGCCCGCGCACCTTCGACGCGGGTCGATCCCGAGGCCGACCGGGTCGGCTGTGCCGCGGGACGGGCCTTCGGCTTGACGAGGGTGACGGGCGCTCCGTCGACGAGGAACGCCGCGGGCCGCATCGCGAACAGCCGGGTACGCCGCTGCGCGTCCTCGAGTCGCACGAAGTCGCCGTCGTAGGTCTTCTCGATGCCCACGATCGCGCCGCACCAGCCGGATGCGGCGTCCTCGACGACGACGCCGCGCTCCGCCGCGAGTTCGGGAACGGCCTTCTTCTTCGTGCGGGCGTGACCGGCATAGATGTCGCCGCCGTAATTGTCGCGTGGGCTCACGCCAGTCGACCCTAGGACATCGCGCGGGATGGCTCGCGCTGCCACGCCGGACCACCGTGCCGGACCGCCGTATGCTTTCGGGGTGAGTTCTCCGAGCCTGACGCTGACCGTGTGGGCGGGGTCGTGGCTGTCCGGTCACACCTCCCCCGACGCCGTGATCGACGCGCTGCACGAGTGGGCGCCGATGCATCTTCTGGGTGCCCACGATGCGGTGGCGGCCTCCGCGGCCGATCTCCCCGACCAGGGTGTCGCCGACGGTGCTGCCCTGCTCCTCACCCTGATCCGCCGCGTCGACACCGCTGCCGGCGCGGGACTGCACCTCGTCCTTCCCGCCCCGGGCGCCGTACACGCCCTGCCCGCCGGTACCGCGTTCGCATCGGCGGCACTCGCGGCAGGTGAAGGTGTCGTCGTGGGAGCGCCCGGTACCCCGGGACTGGGTCTGGTACCCGTGATCGAGGGCCCGGACGTCCTGCGGTGGAATGTCTTCACGCTGCCCGCCGTCCCCGAGATCGCTCTCGACGGAGGTCTCGGTGCGGCCGAGTTCGCGATCCGCGAGGCAGTACGCGATGCCGCCTCCGCGCTGAGCCGTATCCCGACGGTCGGCACCGACGGTCGCCGTACCGACCCGCGCGCGGAGATCGCCGAGGAGGTCGCCGAACTCGCCCGGCACCGGTATCCCCCGTCATTGCCCGCACGTGCCGTGCGCATCCTCGACACCGCCGACCAGGTGGCGGCGATCCTCACCGTGGCGGGCCGCGGTGGGGGCCTGCGCGCCGGTTCGGTCTCGGGCACCGCCGGTCGCGAAGGCGCGCTGCAGCCGCTGTGGGCCGCGGTGCGCGAGGCCCGTGTCGGCGCGGTCGCGGCTGCTCTGCGGGCCGAGCATCATCGTTGACCGTTCCCGGGCCGCCCGGTGACCGATCGGTGAATTGCGCCCTCCCCTGTCGGTGACGCGGGGATGAACGGTGACCACCCGACGACCGATCGGCCCGGAGCGTCGCTAACCTGACGATCCTGAGCTCGCCGGAGTCCGCCGGCGTGGGGACGAACAGGACAGTTTCCGCCATGTCGCATCCTTCCGACCGATCCTGGCGTTCGAGCGCCACCCTCGCCCGTCTGCGCTCCGGACTCGCGACACTCGGACCCGGCGAACAGCGCGTCGTACGCACCGTGTTGACCGAGCCCGCCGCGGCGGTGGAGTTGTCCACCGCCGAGCTGGCGGCAGCATCGGGCACCTCTCCGGCGACCGTCGTACGCGCCTGCCAGAGTCTCGGTTTCCGCGGTTTCCAACATCTTCGTCTCGAACTGGCGCGGGCCGCACCGGATCCCGAGCACCCTCCTGTCACTCCTTTGGATTCGGCGTTCTCGGCCGCGACGGAAGCACTCACCGCGACCCGCGCAACCGTCGACGAGGCCGGTTTCGCACAGGTCGTCGACCTCGTCGTGAGAGCTCGTCGGATCTTGTTGGTAGGGAATGGTTTCTCGTCGCCGCCGATCCAGGACGCGGCCTTGCGCCTCACCACGGCCGGTCGCAGTGTCGAGGCTCCGGTCGACATTCTCGGTCAGCAGTTCTCCGCCCGGCTCCTGACCGCCGACGACCTGTGTCTCGCGGTCAGCTATTCGGGCGCGAATACACACACCCTCCGGGCGTGTACCGCCGCACACGAACGCGGTGCGACGATCGTGTCGGTGACGAGCTACCCCAGCACACCACTGACACGCATCTCGGATCACGTGCTGATCGCCGGTGCAGGTGCCCACGAGAACGAAGCGGACTCGTTCTCGGCTCGCGTGTCCCAGAGCACGATCCTGTATGCGCTGCAACGAGCCGTGCTCGCCCACCCGGAGCATCCGGAGATTCACACCGGCGCCCACGACGTGGTGGCGGCAGCGCTGACCGACACACTCCCCGATTGTTAACCCGTTCGACAGCAACCGTTTCGGACGAAGGGGTCGAACGTTCGATCGGACCGCCCACGATATGCCTTGCCGGAACGGTGTTCCGGAGCCAGTGGAACGGTGAGAGAGGCGAATCGTGGAGTCCATCGAGGTCGACGGTGTGTTCAATGTGCGCTCGGTATCGGGGCCGTACCTGACCCCCGGGCGACTGTTCCGTTCCGCCACACTCGACCACATGACGGACGAAGGACGGAAGACGCTCGAGCAGAACGGGATTCGAACGGTCATCGATCTGCGCGACAACCGCGAGCGGCCGGGGAACACGGCCACCGCATCGTGGAACGTCCTGCACCATCCGCTCTACGACCCGGTGACCGGCCCGCCCCGAAGCGGTGAGATCACCGCGATCTATCGCGCCCTGCTCGACGAGCGCGGATCTGCTCTCACCGACGCCGTCCGGGCCCTCGCATACTCTCCGGCCCCGGCGCTCGTGCATTGCACCGCAGGCAAGGACCGCACCGGACTCGTCGTCGCAGTGGCGGCGGCCGCGGTCGGAGTACCCGACTCGGCAATCCTCGACGACTACTCGCGCTCGGGGCCTCGGCTGCGACCGTACCGCGAGGATGCGGTGCGGGTTCTGCTCTCCGATCTGGCGCTCGACCCGGCACAGTACGCGGAATCCGTGGAACTGCACCTGGATTCCCCGGCATCGGCCCTGCAGTCGGCGCTGGACCACATTCGCCGGCGACACGGGTCGGTGACGGGATATCTCGAGGCCCACGGCTTCACCACGGACGATCTCGCGGCTCTGCGGACACTTCTGCTCGGCGAACCGGAACTGACGGTGTTGCACCTGAGCGACGTCCATGCACGCGGTACCGAGAACCCCTACTCCGGGCTCGGTACCGAGGACCTCTTCTCCGGTGTCGACGGCGTGGGACGCCTCCGCGCGGCGGTCGAGGGAGCCTCGACGTCGCGTCTACGGCCGGACATCGTGGTCGTCACAGGTGATCTCGCACATCGTCGGGCGGTCTCCACCTACCCGCGACTCGCTGCGGTCTTCGACGAGATCCGCACGCATCTGGGGTGCCCGGCACTCACGGTGCCGGGCAACCACGACGATCCGGTCGCCTTCGCGTCGGTGTTCGGCACGAATCCTGAGGAACACGTTCGAGGTTTCCGGGTGCTCGGTGTCGACACGAGTCCGGGAATGCTCTCATCGGACGAGCTCGCGCGGTTGTCGCACGAACTCGCGAGTCCGGCTCCGTACGGGACGGTGATCGTGATGCACCATCCGCCGGTTCCGTCGCCTGCCGCCACGTTGACGGGCCGTGAACTCACCCGTGCCGACGAACTCGCCGCGGTACTGCGCGGTTCCGATGTCACCGCGATCCTCGCGGGCCATTTCCACCATCCGATGGCCGGCGTCTTCGCGGGGGTCCCCGTCTGGGTCGGCGGCTCTCTGGCCTACCTGCAGGACATCGGAACGCCGGCCGACTCCCTCGTCGCCTTCGACGACCCCGCCTACTCGCTCGTGCAGTGTTCCCGTTCCGGCGTCCGCGCCCTACCCGTCGCATTGCGCACCCCCGAGGTGCTGTTCCGGTCGAGCCCTACGCTCACCGTCGCCTCCTGATCCTCATCTCCCTCCCCGTCGTCCCATCACAGGAGCACAAGTGACATCCCTTCCCCGTCTCGTGTCGGTTGCCGCGCTCGGCACGGTCGCCGCATTCACCCTCGCGGCCTGCTCGGAGCCGGCCGCATCCGATTCGGAGCAGGCCGGTTCGTCCTCCGGCGACGCGCAGGCCATCACGGTCTACACCTCCGAACCGCAGGCCAAGATCGACGAGATCGCCGCAGCATTCACCGATGAGACAGGCATCGGTGTCGAGGTCTTCCGGGCCGGCACCGGTGACCTGACGGCTCGGATCGAGGCCGAGCGCACCACCGGTGAGATCGGCGCGGACGTGCTGCTCGCCGCTGATGCGCCGACCTTCGAAGGCTACAAATCCGAAGGGCTCCTGCAGCAGTACACGCCCGCCGAGGCGAACGCACTGAATCCCGATGTCGTCGACCCGGAGGGCTATTACGTCGGCACGCGGATCATCCCGACCGTCATCGCCTACAACACGACAGCCATCGAGACGCCCCCGACCTCGTGGAAGGAGCTCACCGATCCGGGCTATCTCGGACGCATCACTCTGCCGAACCCGAACGTCTCGGGTGCCGCGGCGTTCAACACCGCTGTCTGGCTCGACACCTCCGAGCTCGGCGAGCAGTGGCTCGCCGGTCTTGCCGCGAACGAGCCCGTCGTCGCCGAGAGCAACGGCCCGGTCGGCCAGGCGGTCGCGGCCGGGACACAACCGGTCGGCATCGTCGTCGACTATCTCGTCCGCGAACTCGCCGCGAAGGGATCGCCGATCGCGGTGTCCTATCCCACCGACGGCGTCCCGTACATCACCCAGCCCGCCGGGATCTTCACCGACTCCGACCGGACCGAAGCCGCGCAGAAGTTCGTCGACTTCCTCGTGAGCAGGAAGGGGCAGGAAATCGCGGTCTCGCAGCAGTATCTGCCGGTGCGGGACGACGTGGGCACACCTGCCGGTGCTCCCGCCCTGTCCGAACTCACGCTGTTGACACCGGACCTGCAGACGATCACGGACACCCAGGACGAGGCGGTCCGGAAGTTCGATGACCTCGTCGGCTGACCTCCGCACTCGGCCCGCCGCCCGGATGCCCTCCGGGCGGCGGGCCGATCCCGTCCTCGGAGTACGAATCGCTTTGTGGGTGTTCGTCGCCGCCGCGATCATCGCCCCACTCGCGACCGTGGTCTCGCTCGGCGCGAACGGGCGGCACATCGGGCAACTCCTCGACGACGATATCGCCGGGGCCGCGATCAACAGTGTCGTCTCGGCGGGATGCTCGGCGTTGTTCGCCGTCGTCCTGGCCACCGCGATGGCGTTGCTCCTCGACCGTACCGATCTCCCCGGCCGAGGCTCCCTCCGCCTGATCCTGCTGTCCCCCCTGTTGATTCCGCCGTTCGTCGGTGCCATCGCCTGGACGGGGCTGCTCGGCCCAAGCGGAATGGTCAACCGCTTCTGGACCGACCACTTCGGAGGCCCGCTCTGGAACATCTACGGGGGCGATGGGGTGGTGTTTCTCCTGACGGTGCATTCCTATCCGATGGCATATCTCATCGTCTCGACCGCGCTGCGCAGGATCCCCGGGGACCTCGAGCAGGTGGCGCGCATCGGCGGGGCCTCGCCGTGGCAGACGATGCGAACCGTGACGATCCCCTTGCTGCGACCGGCACTTCTCGCCGCGTTCACCCTCACTGCGGTGGGCAATCTCGCCGACTTCGGCATTCCGGCCCTCATCGGGCTGCCCGAGCGATACACGACCCTGTCGACGATGGTTTACCGATACATCCAGTCGGGGACGGTCGACCGTCCCCTCGAAGTGGTGTCCACCATCGGCGTCGCCCTGCTGGTGCTCGCAGTGCTCGCGGTCGTGACGGACCGCGGATTGTCCCGCAGGCACCGGCAACTCGACGGAGCCGTCACCGCACCCCAACAGATCCGCCTCGGGCGTGCCCGCGTCCCGGCCGGTGTCGCCGCGTGGGTCGCCGGTCTCGGCCTGACCGTCCTGCCGATCCTGGCTCTCGCGACACAGGCGCTGCTACCCGCGCCGGGCGTTCCGCTGACCTGGGACAACCTGACCCTGGACAGCATGGTTGCGGCCGTGACCGCGCCGGGAACCATGGTCGGAGTGAAGAATTCACTGATTCTGGCCGTCGGTGCAGGCGTCGTGTGCGCGGTGGCCGGCCTGGCGATCGGCGTGCTCACCACGCGCACCCGATCCCGCGATAACGCGGGGCTCGACCTGACGGTGATGCTCCCGCAGGCGGTGCCCGGTCTCGTCATCGCGGTCGGATGGCTCATTCTGGGCCGGTACACCGGACTGTTCGACACGCGATGGGTGATCCTCTGTGCCTATGTGACGGCCTTCCTCGCAATCGTCGTCCAGGCCGTACGCGCCCCGCTGTCGACCACGTCCGGGTCGCTGGAAGAGGTGGCCCGCACATCCGGCGCGTCGCGTCTTCGAGCACTGCGGGACGTGCCGTGGGCGATGACCGTACCGGCCGCCGTGACCGGAGGCGTGCTGGTCGCCGTGACCGCGGTACGCGAACTGACGATGTCGGTGCTGCTCGTCGCGCCGGGCACCCAGACGCTGGGTGTGTCGATCTTCAATCTGCAGCAGGCCGGCGACTACAACGCCGCGTCGGCGCTGTCCCTGCTCGTCGCGCTCGTGGGAATCGCCGGCCTCGGTGCGGTCACGGCTTCCCGTGCGGGTCGCTGAACTACTCACAGATCGGATAACTTTCATGTCCGCGATCACCCTGACCGGTGTCGACCTGCGCTTCCCCGACGGCACCGCAGGACTGACCGGAATCGACCTCGATGTTCGGGACGGCGAATTCGTAGCCCTAGTCGGTCCGTCCGGATCGGGGAAGACGACTCTGCTACGCACTGTGGCCGGCTTTCTCGACCCCACCGACGGCACGGTCCGACTCGGTGAAGACGTCGTTGCCGACGGCACTCGGAGTGTCCCCCCGGAGAAGCGTCGTCTGGGCATGGTGTTCCAGAACCACGCCATCTGGCCGCACCGGAATGTGGGCCGCAATGTCGCGTACCCGCTGGAGATCGCGAAGATCCCGCGTGCCCACCGCGCGTCGCGGGTCGCGGAGGTGCTCGAGCTGGTGGGGCTTCCGGGCCTGGAGAAGCGGGATCCTGCGACCCTGTCCGGCGGGCAGCGACAACGGGTGGCGCTCGCGCGCGCACTCGCCGGCCGGCCCCGTGCTCTGTTGCTCGACGAGGCATTGTCCGCCCTCGACGAGCCGCTCCGCGACCGATTGCGTCTCGAATTGCGCACCCTCACCCGCGCTCAGCAACTCACGGTCGTTCACGTGACACACGATCGTGCCGAGGCGCTGGCGCTCGCCGACCGCGTCGTGGTGCTCGACCACGGCCGGATCCGGCAGATCGGCACGCCCGAGGATCTCGTGCTCCGCCCGCGGTCCGCCTTCGTCGCCTCGTTCTTGTCGGATGCGAATCTGCTGACCGGAGATGTGTCGACAGACGGCTTCGTCAGCGACGACGGTGCCGTCCGGCTGCGACCGGATGTGATTTCGGACGATGCCTCCGGGCCGGGCACCCTCGCAGTTCTTCCCGGCGACATCACGCTGACGGCACCACAGGACGCACCGAGGCAGGGCATCGTGATGACGTCGCTGTTCGGACGCGACGCCAGCGACGTCGTCGTCTCGTGCCGCGGAATCGAATTCCGTTGTGCCGTCACCGGGTTACGCCCGACGGTCGGCGATCGCGTGGGAGTGTCCGTACACCGCGCGCTGTTCTACCCGTCGGTCGACGGGGTGACGACCGACGAGGACGCGAACGTGTTGTCCGGGGTGGGTCGATGAGCACCACCCGACTGGCTCTCGTACGGCACGGGCGCACCGACTGGAATCGGCGCGGTCTGCTGCAGGGCAGCACCGACGTCCCACTCGACGAGGTCGGCCGGGAACAGGCACGGGGCGCCGCGCGCCTACTCGATCTCCTCGACCCCATCGGCTGGGACACCGTGGTGTCCTCGCCGCTGTCACGCGCGTACACCACCGGCCGTATCGTGGCCGCTCATCTGTGCATCGGGATGTCCGGAACGATTCAGGACCTGGCCGAACGTACCTACGGCGACGCCGAGGGCTCGACCCGGGAGGACGCCGAGCTGCGCTGGCCCGGAGGGGATTTCCCCGGGCTCGAACCCCTCGAGGAAGTTGCCGCAAGAGGCGTGCGGGCACTCGACGTCACTGCCGCGATGCACCCCGGCTGCCGGATCGTGGTGGTCTCGCACGGCGCACTGATCCGCGCCGTACTGGACCAGCTGTCACCAGAGCCCGCGCCGCGCATCGTCAACGGCGCCGTAAGTGAGCTCGAGTGGTCGGACCGGTGGGTGGTGCGATCGGTCAACCGCACGGTGGCACCGGACCCGAACACCCGGGCAGTGCGGGTCAGCTCCGCCGAGCGGTGACCAGCAGGTATTCCCAGTTCATCGCTCCGCCACCGAGATCGTGCCGCTGGGCGAGTTCGAGGAGCTCACGATCGAGGGACGCGACCCGCTCGTGATCGTCGGCGATGTTGCGGTACACCGCGATCGTGGGACCGTATGCGGCCTTGAAGAAGTCCCGGAAGTCCGCTCCGGTCGCGAAGCACTCGACACGGAGATTCTCGGTGCGTGCCTGCAGGTCGGTGACGCGATCGCCGATCAGCTCTCGTACGTGCACCTCGTCGCCCCACAGCGGTGGCGGCTGCGCGCCCGGAGGAGGCGGCGGCGCATAGGGTTTCATGGTCGCGAACATCTGCCCGATGAAACCGCCGGGTGTCCAGCTCAGCAGGCCGATTCGGCCGCCCGGCCGCGTGACCCGGAGCAGCTCGTCGGCGGCGACCCGGTGGTAGGGCGCGAACATCACTCCGACGCAGGAGATCACGGCGTCGAAGCTCGCATCGTCGAACGGAAGCGCTTCGGCGTCCGCCTCCTGCCAGTCGAGATTCGCGCCGGCCGCCTCGGCGTCACGGCGACCGACCTCGAACAATTCCGGTGTCAGGTCGGTGGCGACGACGGTCGCTCCGGTGAGCGCAGCCGGAATCGAGGCGTTGCCGGACCCCGCGGCGATGTCCAGGACGCGGTCGTCCGGACCGATTCCGGTTGCGGACACGAGTGCGGGTCCGAGTTCGGCGATGACCTGTGTCGCCACCGCCGGATAGTTGCCGAGTGCCCACATCGCCCGGTGCTTGGCCTTGAGGGCGCGATCGGCGTCGTGTGTCGTGGAGATATCGGTCATCAGAGGATTCCTCCTGTCGAGGGACCCGGCTTCGGCACCGTCGGGCGGCGGGCCCGGGTCACAGATCGACTGTAGGAAGGCCGGGGCGGTGTCCTCCAGTACACAATCTGTACCGCACTGCAGTCCGTTCGTGCTGGTCGTGGGGGTCCGACCGGCCTACCATCCGATCATGGGCCCGCCCTACCAGCAGTTCTGTCCCGTCGCCAAGGCGATGGAACTGTTCGACGAGAGGTGGACGCTGCTCGTGGTGCGTGAGCTCGTACTCGGCAGCGAACGGTTCAACGACCTCCGACGGGGCCTGCCCCGCATGTCGCCGACGCTGTTGTCGAAGCGGTTGCACCAGCTCGCGGCGGCGGGCATCGTGCAGCGCCTCGAGGACGGAACCGACGTCCGGTACGTGCTCACGCCGGCGGGACGCGACCTCGAGACCGTCGTCGACGCGCTCGGCGCCTGGGGGACGCGCTGGACCGGCGAGCTCGGCGACGCCGATCTCGACCCGAAATTGCTGATGTGGGACATGCACCGGCATGTCGACCGTGCCGCTGTCCCGGGGTCTCGGACGGTCGTCGAGTTCGTCTTCCCAGCGGTCACCCACGCGCCGCGCCGGTGGTGGCTCGTCATCGGTCCCTACGACGTCGACGTGTGCGACGAGGACCCGGGATTCGAGGTCTCGGTTCGGGTGACGGCCGGGCTGCGGGAGCTGACCGAGATCTGGCGCGGCGACGCCACCTGGTCGGACGCCCTGCGTTCGGGCGCCGTGGTCGTCGACGGGCCGAGCGTCCTGCGCCGCTCTCTGCCGCGCTGGTTCGACTCTCCCCTCGCCGCGCCGGCCGGACACCCCGCCGGATGAGGCGGCTGAGACCGATCAGTCGGCGGCGGGCCGGGACGGGCGTTTCGGCGGCTCGCAACACCCGACGGCGCACAGGCTCCCGTTGCACCCGGCTCCGAGCAGCGGTTCGGTGCCGCAGCGGCGGGCGGTGAGCCCGTCGCGTTGTTCCTCGACGAGTTCGCGGACGAGTTGCGCGAAGCGCGGGTCGGTTCCGGCCGTCGCCGCGCGCGAGAAGCCCATGCCCAGCTCGACTGCGCGATCGCGGGCTTCGGTGTCGAGATCCCACACGACCTCGAGGTGGTCGGAGACGAATCCGACCGGTACGACCACGATCGCATCGACGCGGCGTTCGTGCAGGGCGTCGATGTGGTCGACGATGTCGGGTTCGAGCCACGGCACCTGCGGCGGACCCGACCGCGACTGCCACACCAGGTCGTAGTCGTCCTCGCCGAGCGCCTCGGTCACCAGCCGCGCAGCCTCGGCGACCTGACGACTGTAGAGATGTCCGCCTTCCTCCGGCGGACCGCCCGTCGCGTCGAAGGAGGTCGGGACGGAGTGGGCCGTGAAGACCAGGCGCGCGGAGTCGCGCACCTCGTCTGCGAGTTCGACGCGCGCTGCGCGCACCGCGTCGGTGACGACGTCGACGAACAACGGGTGATCGTAGAAGTGCCGCAGCTTCGTCAGCTGCGGAGCGTTCTCGACGGCGTCCCGCGCCCGGGCGATGTCCTCGTGGTACTGCCGGCATCCCGAGTAACCGCCCCACGCGGACGTCGCGAACACCAGGGCGTTGCGGATCCCGTCGTCGCGCATCTGCGCGACGGTGTCCTCGACCATCGGATGCCAGTTGCGGTTGCCGAAGTAGATCGGCAGGTCGATGCCGTGCGCATCGAACTCGGCACGGACGGCGTCGATGATCGCCCGATTCAGGGCGTTGATCGGCGAGACACCCCCGAAGTGCAGATAGTGCTGTGCGACCTCGTCGAGCCGTTCCGGGGGGATACCTCGTCCGCGGGTGACGTTCTCGAGAAAGGGCCGCACGTCGTCGGGACCTTCCGGTCCGCCGAACGACAACAGCATCAGCGCGTCGTACGCCTCGGGGGTGTTCGTCATCGAAGTGCCTTCCGTGGTGCGGTCAGCCGCCGAAGCCGACCTGGGAGTGGAACCCGCCGTCGACGTAGACGATGGATCCCGTCGTCCCGGGTAACCAGTCGGAGAGCACCGCACACACGGTCTTCGCCACAGGCGTCGGATCGTCGACGTCCCAGCCGATCGGGGACGCGGCCGACCAGCCCTCGTTGAGTCGGTTCATCTCGGCGCCCGGACCGGTCGCGTCGCCGGCGATGGCCTTCGCGGCGAGCGTCTTGATCGGGCCGGCAGCGACGAGATTGGACCGGATACCGCGCGGGCCGACCTCCTTGGCCACATAGCGGTTCACCGACTCGAGCGTCGCCTTGGACACACCCATCCAGTTGTAGAACGGCACGGCCCGGGACGGATCGAAGTCCATTCCCACGATCGAACCGCCCTCGTTCATGACGGGCAGGACGGCCTTGGCGAGCGCGCCGTAGGAGTAGGCCGACACCTCGAGTGCCACCGCGACGTCCGTCCACGGCGCGTCGAGGAAGGGGCTGCCCAGGCACGACCGGGGGGCGAAGCCGATGGAATGGACGACACCGTCGATCCCCTCCGGTGCGAGTTCGCGGATCTTGTCGGCGAGACCGTCGAGATCCTCCTGGTTCTGCACGTCGAGGCTGATCGCCGGCGGCACCGGCTGCGGGAGACGCTGCGCGATCCGGTCGATCAACCGGAGTCGTTCGAAGCCGGTGATGATCACCTTCGCGCCCTGTTCCTGCGCGACCTTCGCGGTGTGGAAGGCGATGGAGGCATCGGTGATGATGCCGGTGACGAGAATGGTCTTGCCCTCGAGCAGTCCGCCCATGAGTGTGTCGGTCCTCCAGTGAGATTCGGATGTGGTCGGTGCGACCGCGGTGTGGTCCGCCGGACCGTCAGTGGCCCATGCCCATGCCGCCGTCGACCGGGATCACGGCGCCGGAGACGTAGGCAGAGTCGTCGGAGGCGAGGAAGCTGACGACGGCTGCGACGTCCTCGGGCCTGCCCAGGCGCTGCAGCGGGATGAACTTCTTCGCTGTCTCGCGCAGGTCGTCGGACAGATCCGCGGTCATGTCCGTCTCGATGAAGCCGGGAGCGACGACGTTGGCCGTGATCGAGCGCGAACCGAGTTCGCGGGTGACGGAGCGGGCGAGACCGATGACGCCGGCCTTCGAGGATGCGTAGTTGATCTGACCGGCCTGGCCCGCGAGGCCGACCACCGAGCCGAGGAAGATCATGCGGCCCCAGCGGCCACGCAGCATCGCGCGGTTCGCGCGCTTGGCGCATCGGAAGGCGCCGGTGAGATTCGCGTCGATCACCGAAGTGAACTGGTCCTCGCTCATGCGCATCAGCAGGGTGTCGTCGGTGATGCCGGCGTTCGCCACGAGCACCTCGACGGGACCCTGATGATCCTCGACCTCTGTGAACGCGGCATCGACCGAATCGGCGTCGGTGACGTCGCACCGCACACCGAACAGGCCGTCGGGTGCACCCGAACCGCGATGGGTGACGGCGACCTTGTGGCCGTCCGCCTGCAGTCGACGGGCGACGGCGAGGCCGATCCCGCGGTTTCCACCCGTGACGAGCACGGATCGGGGGGTGGCACCCGCGCGCGTGGACGCTGCGGCACTTTCTGCGTCAGTCATGCGTTCCAACCTATCTGGTGGCCGGTCCAGGACGGAAAACGCTCCGTGAGGGGGCACAAGCCGGATCAGGGCAGCCGCTGGCGCAACACCATCGCCGCGCCGAGCCCCGCGATCACCGCCAGAGCTCCGAGCATGAGCCAGGGACGACTGGCGTCGCCGCGGGTCGTCTCGAAGCCGATCTGCTCTTCGAGCGTGTTGTAGGCGTCCTCGAGTTCCTCGAGGCTCGCCGCGGTGAAGAAGCTGCCGCCCGAGAGAGTGGCGATCTCCTTGAGCGACGGGTCGTCGACGGGCACGGGGATCCGGTCGTCCTCGATGGTGACGGTTCCCGTCTGCGTACCGAACGAGATCGTCGAGACCGGGATGCCCTTCTCCGCCGCCTGCCGCGCCGCGGTGAACCCGCCGCGTGGATCGTCGGGACTCTCGGGGACGGTCTGCTTGCCGTCGGACAGCAACACGATCCGCGCGGGCGGCGCCTGGTCGCTGCCGCCGAGTACCGCGGCGAGCGTGTCGATGGACTGCATCGCCGTGAAGATCGCCTCGCCGGTCGCGGTGCGTTCGCTCAGCTGCAGGTTGTCGATCGCGGACTTGGTCGCCTCCCGGTTGGTGGTCGGTGAGACCAGGACCGAGGCGGTGCCCGAGAACGCGACGAGCCCGAGGTTGATGCCGGGCGTCAGGTCGTCGGCGAACTGTTTGGCGGCTTCCTGGGCCGCAGCGAGGCGGGTGGGCGCGACGTCCGTGGCCTCCATCGACAGCGACACATCGATGACGAGCACGACCGTGGCCCGGTTGCGGGGCACCCGCTGCTCGGCGGTCGGGCCGGCGAGTGCCACCGTGAGGAAGACGAGGCCGACGAGCAACAACGCGACGGGAATGTGGCGGGCGCGTCCCGGACGGGCGGGAGCGACCTTCTCGAGCAGTTCGAGATTCGTGAAACGCAGCGTGTTCGTCTGGCGTCGACGCTGGACCAGCACGTACGCGCCGCCGAGGGCGGCGACGACGAACAACAGCAGCAACCACCACGGTGACGTGAAACCGGACAGGCTCATCGTCCCCCCTGCCGTGCGGGTGCGCCGTAACTGTGCCGACGCGCCGCGACGAACCGCACGACATCGCCGATCCAGTCGCGGTCGGTGTGCAGAGTCAGGACGGGCGCACCACAACTGCGCAGCGCCTGGTGCACGGCCGCCCGATGCTCGGCGGCCGCCTGCGCGTAGTCGGCCCGCAGTTCCGGAGTGGTCGTGAATTCGCGGGTGCGGCCCGTCTCCGGATCATGGAGGACCACGTCGCCCAGATCGGGCAGTTCGAGGTCGCGGCGGTCGAGGATTTCCACGGCCAGCAGTTCGTGACGGCCGGACAGTGCCCGCAGGGACCTCTCCCAGTCGAGCGGACCGAGGAAGTCGCTCACCACCACGGCGAGACCCCGGCGGCGCTGAGGGCGTCGCAGTGCCTCGACGACGCCCCGGAGATCACCGCGGGTCCCGTCCGGCGGGTGCGGGGTGGTCGCGACCGTCCGCAGCAGCGACTGGGCGTGCAGCCGTCCACCGCGCGCGGGGACGCGGACCGTCTCGCTGCCGGTGGAGACCACGGCCCCGATCCGGTTTCCGCCGCCGGTGGTGAGGTGCGCCAGCGCGGCCACCGCCGCGACCACCAGATCGCGCTTCTCGCACATGCCGGTACCGAAGTCCAGGCTGGCCGACAGGTCGATCGCGAGCCACGTCTCGAGTTCGCGGTCGGCGACGGTCTGACGCACGTGTGGATGCGTGGTGCGCGCGGTGACCGACCAGTCCATCTGCCGGACGTCGTCGCCCGGCTGGTACTCCCGGGCGTCGCCCGGTTCGGAACCCGGCCCCGGGATCAGACCGAGGTGGTCGCCGTGCAGGACACCGTCGAGACGGCGTCGCACAGTCAGCTCGAGGGTGCGGAGCGCGGCGGTGAGCGCGGGATCGCGCAGTTCACCGGACCGGAACCGCGGTGGCGACCCGTCGTGAGGACGTGTGCTCACCGCGCGCCCGCACCTCCCTGCGGACCGGGCGCACCGACGGGTGCCTGCGGGTCGGGCGCGGGCCGCGGATCGACGGGCGCCGGTGTCGCCGACGGCACGGGTGCGTTCGCCTGCGGCGCGACCTGCGGAAGGCCGACCGTCTGCAGGATGCGGGTGATGATCTGATCCGCGGAGACATCGTCCGCGAGCGCGTCGTAGGACAGCACCAGGCGGTGGCGGAGCACATCGGGGATGACGTCGACGATGTCCTGCGGCACCACATAATCGCGGCCCCGCACGAGTGCGAGGGCACGGGCCGAGGAGATGATGCCCAGCGTCGCTCGGGGCGATGCGCCGTAGGCGATCCAACCCTGCACGTCGTGCAGTCCGAGTTCGGCGGGCTGCCGCGTCGCGAAGATGACACGCACGACGTAGTCGACCAGCGCGTGATGCACGAAGACGCGTCCGGCGATCTTCTGCAGGCGCAGGAGCTGCTCGTTGTCGAGCACCTGCTTCGGCTCCGGAGCGGCGACGCCCATCCGGTAGACGATCTCGCGCTCCTCCTCCACCGTCGGATAGTCGACGAGGACCTTGAACAGGAAGCGGTCGCGCTGCGCTTCCGGCAGCGGATAGACACCCTCGTTCTCGATGGGGTTCTGTGTCGCCATCACGAGGAACGGCTCGGGCATGGGGAAGGTCTTCCCGCCGATGGTGACGTGCCGTTCGGCCATCACCTCGAGCAGGGCCGACTGCACCTTCGCCGGGGCGCGGTTGATCTCGTCCGCGAGCACGAAGTTCGCGACGACAGGGCCGAGTTCGGTGTCGAACTCCTCGCGTCCCTGGCGGTAGATACGAGTACCGACAAGATCGGTCGGAACGAGGTCCGGAGTGAACTGCACGCGGGAGAAGGACCCGCCGACGACCTTCGCGAAGGTCTCGACGGCCAGCGTCTTCGCCACGCCCGGCACACCTTCGAGCAGCACGTGTCCGCGGGCGAGGACACCGACGAGCATCCGCTCGACCAGCAGGTCCTGGCCCACGATCACACGCTTGACCTCGTAGACGGCCCGTTCGAGGAGGCGGACGTCGTCGGCCGGATCGTACGCCTTCGCAGGGGCGTCGCCGCCGGGCTTACGGGTATTCACGCCGGATGCCTGCGGAGCCGGTGAGGTGTTCACGCCGGCAGTCTTCGGCGCCGGCGCCGGCGCAGCACTCGCCGCAGCCTGGTTGTTCTTCCGTCCGTCGTTGCCGCCCTGGTTGCCCGGCGTTGCCGAACCGGACGTTCCACCCTCGCGTGAGGTCACCAACAATCCACCGCTTTCGCCTACGTCGCTCCGCTGGAAACACCTGCTGCACCACTATTGCAGGTGCCGGCTCGGTGTGTCGTCACCCCTGCACCGACCGGGAGAAAGCACCCGGGATCGACCGGATGAGCACCACTCCTGAGCGGTACGAGGGCCGCGGCAAACCTCGCCCTCACGACACCATGCGCACCACGTACGGTGTCATGCCGCCCCAGCGTACCGGCGAGATCTTCACGTACGACCCCGACTGCGGCGCCTCGAGCATCTGCCCGTCACCGAGGTACAGCGCGACGTGCTGACTGGCGTTGGGTCCGTAGAAGATCATGTCGCCCCGTCTCATCTGCGACGACGGGATCTGTGAGCCTGCCGTGTACTGATATCCGGTGTAATGCGGGAGCGAGATGCCGATACCCGCGAACGCGTAGATCATCAGTCCGGAACAGTCGAAGCCGACCTTGGCGTAGTCACCGTGGACATCGGCGACACCGCCGTCGCGGATGCCACGGGTCGGGCCGTTCTCGTTTCCGCCGCCCCACGCGTAGGGCACCCCGATCTGGGACATCGCGCGGTCGATGACGACCTCCACCGCCGCAGGACCGGTGACGCTCGGACGGGACGGAGTGCGAGGCGTCGAGTTCGGCGCGGAGGGGCGGGAGCCCGTTCCGCCGGTGCCGGATCCCGGAGTCTCCACGACGGGATCGCTCGGATCCGGGTTCTCCCAGTCGATCCCACCGTCGTCACTACCGGCGTCGTCGCCCTCGTCGGGAACGGTCCCGCCGTCCGTCTCGTCCGGGACGGTTCCGCTGTCGGTGTCCTCGTCCGTGTAGTCCGGGACGGTGCCACCGTCGGTGTCGTCCGGGACGGTGCCACCGTCGGTGTCGTCCGGGACGGTGCCACCGTCGGTGTCGTCCGGGACGGTTCCCCCGTCGGTGCCGTCCGGGACGGTTCCACCATCGGTGTAGCCCGGCGTACCCGTATCGGTTCCGTCGTCCTGCGGGGCCCCGGACTCGGTGGTGACCTCTCCTGGTGATGCGACGTCGCCGTCGGTCGCGGCGGGTGAGTCCTCGATCAGGGTGTGGGGGCGGCGACCGTTGGCGAGTTCCGCCGCACGTGCCCGGGCTGCGGCGTCGGCCGCGACACGCTCGGTCGCCTCCGCAGCCGCGACCCGCGCTGCCTCGGCCGCCGCCGCCGCAGCAGCTTCCTCGGCTGCCCGGCGACGATCCCAGTCGAGATACTGCGCGCGTTGCCCCTCGAGTCCGGCGACGTTCACACGGGCCTTGTCCAGCTCGCTCTGTGCGCCCGCGCGTTCCTGCTCGATCCGCGACTTCTCGGCGGCCTGCCGGCCGAGTTCCACACGCGCGACGGCGATCGCGGCCTCCGCTTCGGCCTTGCGTTGTTCGGCCGCGTCCGCAGCCGCGTCGGCCTCGAGCTTGGCCGCCCGCGCCCGCGAGTGGGAGTTGGCCTCCGTGGCCCGGGCGCGCTGGAGCGCGTCGAGCACCGCGGTGCGCCCGGCGGAGAGCACCCGCATCACCTGGGCACGGTCGAGCAGGTCGTCCGGACCGTCGACATCGAGGAAGGCGGCGAGGGACACAGAATTGGCGCCGCGCGTGTAGCTGTCGCGGACGAACGCGTCGAAGTTCTGCTGCGCGGCGGCGATCCGATCGGCGGCGTCGTCGAGTGCACGACGGGAATCCGCGACCACCCGCTCGGCGAGATCCGCCGCATCGCGCGCGCTCTGCAGGTCGACGAGAGCCCGGTTGACGTCCTCACGTCGGATCGCGACCTGCGCGTCGAGCTCGGCGAGTTGCTGATCGGCGTCGGCGATCCGGACGATCAGTTGCCCGACCCGATCGATAGTGGCCGCGACGGTGGCACCTGCGCGGTCGATCTCCGCGTCGGAGGGATTCGGCGGCGGGGGCGGCGCCGCGGAGGCCGTCGTGGAGACGGTGAGGAGTACGGCTGTGACCAGTCCCAAACCGGCGAGCAGCGTGCCGGTGCGCGCCCGCGGGGCACGACGGGGCGTCGGACTGTCGGGTCGGCGACCTGCAGTGAGCGTCGTGCCGGCGCCGTCCGGCCCCGACCGTCGCGGAATCCCTCCGTGGATACCGAACCGTCTCACTTGCGTCTCCCTCGGTCGCACCTGGTGGCCGAGACATCCGGCCGGACGATCCGAGGAAGGCAAGCAGCATCCGCCGGCCGTGGGTACCCCACGGCTCACACGCTGCAGTCGTACACCGGCTGTGGGCAGCGCCCCCACGAGCCGGGTTGTGACACACCTTCCCCAAGAGCGTCATGAGAACCGTACGACACCACAGGGGTATGTCGCATGACAGTCACGAAGATCGCTCGAAGAACACCGTGAGGACACCGAACGGCTTCACCCGCGGGGTCGCAACGGGACCGTCGCAGGGACGGCCCGGAAAACGCTTCGGCAGTGACGGGAAAGAGACCTCAGGAAGCCTCGGACGATGACGGTCCGTTACCGCCGGCAACGGTTGGGTCACCGTCCACCCGGCGCCGCTTCGCCAGGAAGGTCGCGCCGGCTGCAAGGGCGACGACCGCGATGATGAGCAACGTCATCAGCGTCCAGGGGGGCGACGGCTCGAGCACCGAATCGACGAAGTTGCGCGTGGACACCACCGGATCTCCGGTGTACGTGCGGTCCTGGGCCGCCTCGAGAGTAACCCGGTCGAGATCCGCGCTGAACGTCCCGACCCATCCTGGGCTCAGGACCAGTACGGTCCCGCCGTCCTCGGCTCCCACCTCCGTCGCGAGGTCGCGCAGCTGCGAATCGATACGGGGGTCCCGGTCGAGCACGACCACACTCAGATCGATCCCGTTCTCCTGGGCGCGCTGCACCTCGGCGACGAGATCGTCGACGTACTGCGACGGCGCCGCCACCTGATCGTCGGCGAGATCGACGAGCACCTTGTCGATCGAGACCCCGGCAGGCAGATCCGTGAGCGCAGGGCCCGGTATGCGAAGCAGTGGCGCAGACATCTCTCTCCGGTGGTGCTGAACAAAATCCGGGCGATCCGGCGGTCCGGCCGCTCGGAAACGACACGAAGCGCCACACCCGTGCGGCAGTGCAGAACACTACGCGATCGCGCGACGGGGGCTCGCAGCACTCGTCGCGAACAGCATCGATACCCGCGCCGCCTCGCATCGGGACGACAACCCCGACTTCGGTTCAATACAGGACAAGCGTACTGTTAGAATCGAGTGCGAGACGCCACGACATTCTGCATCCGGGCCACGGGCCGCGGGTGAACGTCGTGTGCCTCGCTTCAGCCGTCGACACAGCCCCGTCGGCGGCCAGCCGAAACGACGAGTGGAGCTGACGTGAGCACCAGTAGTGATTCGTTCGGCGCCAAGGGTTCGCTGCAGGTCGGAGACAACTCGTACGAGATCTTCCGCCTGTCGGCCGTCCCCGGCACCGAGAAACTTCCTTACTCTTTGAAGGTCCTGGCCGAGAACCTGCTGCGCACCGAGGACGGTGCCAACATCACGGCCGATCACATCCGGGCCATCGCCGACTGGGATCCCTCCGCCGACCCGAGCATCGAGATCCAGTTCACGCCTGCCCGCGTGATCATGCAGGACTTCACGGGCGTCCCCTGCGTCGTCGACCTCGCCACCATGCGTGAGGCCGTCACCACCCTGGGCGGCGACCCCAACAAGGTCAACCCCCTCTCCCCCGCCGACATGGTCATCGACCACTCGGTGATCCTCGACTACTTCGGTCGCGCCGACGCCCTCGAGCGCAACGTCGACCTCGAGTACGAGCGCAACGGCGAGCGCTACCAGTTCCTCCGCTGGGGCCAGGGCGCCTTCGACGACTTCCGCGTCGTCCCGCCCGGAATGGGCATCGTCCACCAGGTCAACATCGAGTACCTCGCCCCGACCGTCATGGTCCGTAACGGTCAGGCGTACCCGGACACCTGCGTCGGCACCGACTCGCACACCACCATGGTCAACGGCCTCGGTGTGCTGGGCTGGGGCGTCGGCGGCATCGAGGCAGAGGCCGCGATGCTCGGCCAGCCCGTCTCGATGCTCATCCCGCGCGTGGTGGGCTTCAAGCTCACCGGTGAGATCAATCCGGGCGTGACCGCCACGGACGTCGTGCTCACCGTGACCGACATGCTGCGCAAGCACGGCGTCGTCGGCAAGTTCGTCGAGTTCTACGGCGCCGGCGTGGCCGAGGTTCCCCTCGCCAACCGCGCGACCCTCGGCAACATGAGCCCCGAATTCGGTTCCACCGCAGCGATCTTCCCGATCGACGGCGAGACCATCAACTACCTGCGCCTGACCGGCCGCAGCGACGAGCAGCTCGCTCTCGTCGAGGCGTACGCCAAGGAGCAGGGCCTGTGGCACGACCCGAGCCGCGAGCCCGAGTTCTCCGAGTACCTCGAGCTCGACCTGTCGACGGTCGTCCCGTCGATCGCCGGCCCGAAGCGCCCGCAGGACCGCATCCTGCTGTCGGAGTCGAAGGTCGCGTTCCGCAAGGACATCCACAACTACGTGGAGGAGAACCTTCCGGCCGAGCACACCAAGCTCGACGAGGCCGTCGAGGAGACCTTCCCGGCGTCCGACCCGGCCGTGCTGTCCTTCGCGGACGACGGTGCCGTCGACGTCCATTCGGCTGCCAACGGCTCCCACGGCCGTCCGTCGAAGCCGGTCAAGGTCGTCTCGGAAGAGCGCGGCGAGTTCGTCCTCGACCACGGCGCCGTCGTGGTCGCAGGCATCACCTCCTGCACCAATACCTCCAACCCGTCGGTCATGCTCGGCGCCGCGCTGCTCGCCCGCAACGCCGTCGAGAAGGGCCTGTCCACCAAGCCGTGGGTCAAGACCAACATGGCTCCGGGTTCGCAGGTCGTCAACGACTACTACGAGAAGGCCGGCCTGTGGCCGTACCTCGAGAAGCTCGGCTTCTACCTCGGTGGCTTCGGTTGCACCACCTGCATCGGTAACACCGGCCCGCTGCCCGAGGAGATCTCGAAGGCCGTCAACGACAACGACCTGTCGGTCACCGCGGTGCTCTCGGGCAACCGCAACTTCGAGGGTCGCATCTCCCCCGACGTGAAGATGAACTACCTGGCCTCGCCGCCGCTGGTCATCGCGTACGCGCTCGCGGGCACGATGGACTTCGATTTCGAGACCGACGCGCTGGGCAAGGACACCGACGGCAACGACGTCTTCCTGAAGGACATCTGGCCCTCCGCCCAGGAGATCGACGACACCATCAAGTCGGCGATCAGCCAGGACATGTTCCGCAAGTCCTACGCCGACGTCTTCAAGGGCGACGAGCGCTGGCAGAACCTCTCCACCCCGGAGGGCGACACCTTCGCCTGGGACGAGAACTCGACGTACGTCCGCAAGGCTCCGTACTTCGACGGCATGACGATGGATCCGGATGCGGTCTCCGACATCAAGGGTGCGCGTGTGCTCGCGCTGCTCGGCGATTCGGTGACCACCGACCACATCAGCCCGGCCGGCCCCATCAAGCCGGGTACCCCCGCCGCGCAGTACCTCGACGCCCACGGTGTCGAGCGCAAGGACTACAACTCGCTCGGTTCGCGTCGCGGCAACCACGAGGTGATGGTCCGCGGTACCTTCGCGAACATCCGTCTGCAGAACCAGCTGCTCGACGGTGTCTCCGGTGGCTACACCCGCGACTTCACCCAGGACGGTGCTCCGCAGGCGTTCATCTACGACGCCTCGCAGAACTACCAGGAGGCCGGAATCCCGCTGGTCGTCCTCGGTGGCAAGGAGTACGGTTCGGGCTCCTCGCGTGACTGGGCCGCCAAGGGCACCCGCCTGCTCGGCGTCAAGGCCGTCATCACCGAGTCGTTCGAGCGCATCCACCGCTCGAACCTCATCGGCATGGGCGTCATCCCGCTGCAGTTCCCCGCGGGCGAGTCGGCCCGGTCGCTCGGCCTGACCGGCACCGAGGTCTTCGACATCGAGGGCATCGAGAAGCTCAACGAGGGTGTCACGCCGAAGACCGTCAAGGTCACGGCGACCAAGGAAGACGGCGAGAAGGTCACCTTCGACGCCGTGGTCCGTATCGATACCCCCGGTGAGGCGGATTACTACCGCAACGGCGGCATCCTGCAGTACGTGCTGCGGAACATGATCCGCGGCTGAGAGCACTGCACGTGACTCGAACGGTCACATCTGTGTGAAGCGGCGGGCCCGGGACGAGACTCGTCTCGGGCCCGCCGTCTCCCTCGAGCGGAAAGGAAGTGGCGCGTGCCCAAGGTCAGTGAGGACCATCTCGCCGCGCGGCGCAGGCAGATCCTCGACGGTGCCCGTCGGTGCTTCGCCGAATACGGCTACGAAGGCGCGACCGTGCGACTGCTCGAAGAGGCCACGGGCCTGTCCCGGGGCGCGATCTTCCACCATTTCAAGGACAAGGACGGCCTGTTCCTCGCGCTCGCGCAGGAGGACGCGCGGCGCATGGCGGACGTCGCCGCCAACGAGGGTCTCGTGCAGGTCATGCGCGACATGCTGTCCACGCCCGATCAGTTCGACTGGCTCGGGACCCGACTCGAGATCACCCGCCGCCTGCGTACCGACCCCGAGTTCGCGAAGGCATGGACACAGCACTCCGCGGAATTGACCGAGGCCACCGTGGGTCGTCTCGAACGGCAGCGCGAAGCGGGCCGGCTCCGCGACGACGTGCCGACCGAAGTTCTCCTCGGCTATCTCGACCTCGTCCTCGACGGACTCGTCGCCCGCCTTGCCTCGGGGCACGCCGAACAGGATCTTGTCGCGGTGCTCGACCTCGTCGAGGAGTCGGTGCGCCGACGCGACTGACGCGCGCTGCCCCTCCTCAGGCCTTCTCGTCGCTCGCCGCCGCCCTTCGACGGTTCGGCCCGCCGCGGCCCCGCAGCCGTACCTGCGACTCCACGAGAACGTTGTGCACGAAACCGTAGGATCGACCGGTTTCCTGCGCGAGCGTCCGAATGCTCGCACCCTCCTCGTAGCGGCGCTTCAGACTTTCCTGCAAACGGTCCCGAGATTCCCCCGTAACCCGGGCTCCCTTCGCGTAGGTCGTCTCTCCACCACCGGAATTTCGCGCCATCGGATCCTCCCTGCGCCCTCGCCAAAGGTCCCTTTCCCAGGCTAGAGGACCGCCCGGTTGCGCGGACGAAGATCGGGTCAGCGGAGCCGATCGGGGTGCAGATCCCGTCAGGCGAGCTGGATGAGCTCGAGATATTCCTGGGACCAGTGATCCTCGGTTCCGTCGGGAAGCAGGATCACGCGTTCCGGATCGAGGGCCTCCGCCGCGCCCGGATCGTGGGTGACCAGCACGACGGCACCCTCGTAGCTGCGCAGCGCGTCGAGCACCTGCTCGCGCGAGACCGGATCGAGGTTGTTGGTCGGTTCGTCGAGGAGGAGCACGTTCGCCGCCGACGACACGAGCCCGGCCAGCGCCAGCCGGGTCTTCTCACCGCCGGAGAGCGTTCCCGCGGGCTGTTCGAGCTGCGGACCGGTGAACATGAACGCGCCGAGCAGTCCCCGAAGATCCTGTTCGCCGGCGTCGGGCGCGGCGTGCCGGATGTTCTCCCACACCGAGGCCGAGTCGTCGATGGTGTCGTGTTCCTGGGCGAAGTACCCGATCTTCAGACCGTGACCCGGGACGAGCTCGCCGAGATCGGGTGTTTCCACTCCGGCGAGAAGACGCAACAGTGTCGTCTTGCCGGCACCGTTGAGGCCGAGGATGACCACTCGACTGCCACGGTCGATCGCGAGGTCGACACCTGTGAAGATCTCGAGCGAACCGTAGACCTTGGTCAGTTCCTTCGCCATCAGCGGCGTCTTGCCGCATGCAGCAGGCGTCGGGAATCGGATCTTGGCGACCTTGTCGGCCACCCGCACGTCGTCGAGATCGTCGAGAAGCTTCTCGGCGCGCTTGGCCATGTTCTGTGCCGCGGTTGCCTTCGTCGCCTTGGCCCCGAGCTTCGCGGCCTGCTTCTGCAACGCCGACGCCTTCTTCTCCGCGTTCGCACGCTCGCGGCGACGACGCTGCTCGTCGGTGGCACGCGCGTCGAGATACTTCTTCCAGCCCATGTTGTAGACGTCGGCCTCACCGCGCACCGCGTCGAGGAACCACACCTTGTTGACGACATCGGCGAGCAGGTCGACGTCGTGGCTGATCACGATCAGGCCACCGTCGTGGTTCTGCAGGAACCCGCGGAGCCACGTGATGGAGTCGGCGTCGAGGTGGTTGGTCGGTTCGTCGAGCAGCAAGGTGGTGTCGGACTTGCCGCCCGAACCGTCGGAGGCGGCGAACAGGATGCGCGCGAGCTCCACGCGTCGGCGCTGACCACCGGAGAGGGTGTGCAGGGGCTGAGCGAGCACACGGTCCGGCAGACCGAGGCTGTGGCAGATACTGGCGGCCTCCGATTCGGCGACATACCCGCCGAGCATCGCGAAACGCTCTTCGAGAGTGCCGTACTTGCGCACGGCGCGGTCGCGGATCTTCTCGTCCACTGATTCCGCCATGAGCGCCTGCTGCTTCTCCATGCTGCGCAGGATCTCGTCGAGTCCTCGCGCCGACAGCACCCGGTCCTTCGCGAGGACGTCGAGATTGCCCTCCTTGGGATCCTGCGGAAGGTAGCCGATGTCTCCGGAGCGGATCACGGTGCCGGCGTAGGGTTCGCCCTCACCCGCGAGGATCCGCAGGGTCGTGGTCTTGCCGGCACCGTTGCGTCCCACGAGGCCGATCCGGTCCCCGGCCTGCACCCGCAGCCCCGAGCCGGGGGCGGTGAGCAGCGTCCGCACGCCGGCGCGGACTTCGAGGTCGGTAGCGGTGATCACGCACGGGCTCCTAGACAGAAAGACGACGGGATGGGTGTCATGGTGACAAATGCCGGGCACACGAACCACTCATTTTACCGTGGAACGGCGCCGTTCCCACGGTGAGATGCGCTACCCCTCGATGCGCACCACCCGGCTCCCCCCGCCGGGCGACCTAGGCTGGCGCCCGTGAGCCACCTTCCCCCCACCGACCTCGTCGTGGCCGGACTCGGGCCCGCCGGCCGGGCGCTGGCGTTCCGTGCGGCCGCGGCCGGGCTGTCCGTGACGGCCGTCGATGTACGCCCGCAGCGCCGGTGGACCGCGACCTACGCCGCATGGGCCGACGAGTTGCCGGCCTGGCTCCCCCACGAGGTGGTGGCGTCGCACATAGGCAGGCCCGCTGCGTGGACGACCCGACCCCGCCTCGTCGATCGCGCCTACCGGGTGCTGGACACGGCGCGGCTGCAGGACGTCCTCGACCTCGGCGCGGTCACGGTGGTCACGGGTCGCGTGCGCGACGTCGACGCGGAGGGCGTCGTCCTCGAGGACGGGCGCCGAGTACGTGCGCGCACTGTCGTCGACGCCCGCGGGGTTCCCGCCGATCCGCAGCGCGCCCAGCAGACGGCGTTCGGCGTGATCGTGGACGACGCGACCGCCGCGCCGGTCCTCGACGGGCACGACGCCTGGTTCATGGACTGGCGTCGCGACAACGGGACCGCCCCCGACGATGTCCCGTCCTTCCTGTACGCGGTGCCGGTCGGTGACGGCCGCACGATCCTCGAGGAGACCTGTCTCGTCGGGCGCCCGGCACTCGGCCTCGGCGAACTCGAACGGCGCCTCCGTGTCCGGCTCGCGGCACGAGGGGTTCGCACGACCGGCGACGAGCGGGTCGAACGGGTGCGATTCGCGGTGGAGGGCTCACCGACGTCGCCCGGGGTGATCGGTTTCGGTGCCCGCGGTGGTCTCATGCATCCGGCCACGGGATACGCGGTGGCCACGGCGCTGTCGACTGCGGACGCGGCGGTCGACGCGATGCGCCGCGGCGACGACCCGCGACGGGTCCTGTGGCCGGTCCGCGCCCGTTCGGTGGCGGCGATGCGGCAGATGGGACTGCGGGTCCTGCTGCGGCTCGACGCGCACGGAGCGACCGAGTTCTTCGACGCGTTCTTCGCTCTGCCGGTCGCGCAGCAACGCGCGTATCTATCGGGTCGCGACGACGCGTCAGGCGTGGCGGCCACGATGTGGAGCCTGTTCCGGGCGCTGCCCCCGTCCCAGCGCGTCACGATCCTGCGTTCGCTCCGCTGATCTCCCGACTACAGCGGTGTGGCGAAGGTCTCGACCACCCGCCCCGTTGAGTTTCGCAGCTTTCCAGCGTGCTCCCGCGGTGTCGATCATGATGGACACATGCGGTCGATCTGGAAAGGCTCACTCGCGTTCGGCCTCGTCAACGTGCCGGTGAAGGTGTACTCGGCCACCGAGTCGCACGACATCACCTTCCACCAGGTGCACGCGAAGGACGGCGGGCGGATCAAGTACCAGCGCGTGTGCACCGAGTGCGGTGAGGTCGTCCCCTACCAGGAGATCGACAAGGCCTACGACTCCGAGGACGGCGAGCGGGTCGTGCTCACCGACGAGGACTTCGAGAAGCTTCCTGCGGCCGAGAAGCACGAGATCCCGGTCCTGCAGTTCGTGCCCACAGAGCAGATCGATCCGATCCTGTTCGAGAAGTCCTATTATCTCGAGCCCGATTCGTCGTCGCCGAAGGCCTACGGCCTGCTCGCCGCGACCCTCGAGCAGAGCGACCGGACTGCGCTGGTGCACTTCACACTTCGCCAGCGCACGCGACTGGCGGCGCTGCGCACCCGCGACGGGCTGCTCATCCTGCAGACCCTGTTGTGGCCCGACGAGGTGCGCGCGGCCGAGTTCGAATCGCTCGACGACATCGAGAAGCCGAAGCAACGCGAACTCGCGATGGCCGAGACCCTCGTCGAATCCATGTCCGACGATTTCGACCCCACCGAGTTCACCGACGAGTACCAGGTGGAGCTGCGCACGCTGATCGACGAGGCCCTTGCGCGCGGAGGCGAGAAGGTATTCCAGGTCGCCGAACCCGACACCGGCGAGGAGGACGCCGAGGTGCTCGACCTCGTCGCGGCCCTGCAGCGCAGCGTCGACGCGGCGGGCAAGAAGGTCCCGTCCGGTTCGTCCTCGGGTGGGAAGAAGTCCTCGAACGAGGACGAGGACGAGGACGCGAAGAAGAAGGCCCCGGCGAAGAAGACCGCGTCGAAGAGCTCGGCAACCAAGAAGAGTCCCGCAAAGAAGAGCACGGCGAAGAAGACCGCGTCGAAGAGCTCGGCAACCAAGAAGAGTCCCGCGAAGAAGACCGCCGCCAAGAAGACCTCCGGCGAACGCAAAGGCGCCTGATCTCCGACCAGAAGTCGGAGATCAGGCGCCGAGGCCGAAGATAGGGCTCAGACGGTGAATCCGAGTGCGCGCAGCTGCTCGCGTCCGTCGTCGGTGATCTTGTCGGGACCCCACGGCGGCATCCACACCCAGTTGATGCGCAGTTCGTCGCACAGGCCGCTGCGCACGAGCGCGCCCTGGGCCTGGTCCTCGATGACGTCGGTGAGCGGGCATGCAGCGGAGGTGAGCGTCATGTCGACGGTCACCGTCTCGTCCGATTCGGAGATGCCGTAGACGAGGCCGAGATCGACGACGTTGATGCCGAGTTCGGGGTCGACGACGTCGCGGAGCGCCTCCTCGAGTTCGTCGAGGCGGCCGGGGTCCAGCGGCGGGGCCGTGGCCGCGACCAGCGTGGCAGTCTCGTCCGACCCGTCGACGACTGCCTCGTCGGTGTTGCCGGTGCCCGGTGCGGGTTCGGTCATCAGTTCTGTCCTCCGCTCGAAACGGTGTGGGTGGCGTCCGCCTCGCCGGCGGACGCACTGTCGACGGTCTGTGCGACCGCATCCTTGAAAGCCATCCAGCCCAGCAGCGCACATTTCACGCGCGCCGGGTACTTCGCCACGCCGGCGAACGCGATGCCGTCGCCGATCAACTCCTCGTCGCCGTCGACGGTGCCGCGACTGCTCACCATCTCGACGAACCCGTCGACCATCTTCAGTGCGTCGCCCAGCGGAACCCCGATCACCTGGTCGGTGAGCACGGACGTCGACGCCTGGCTGATCGAGCAGCCCTGCCCGTCGTAGGAGACGTCGGCGACGGTGTCGCCGTCGAGATGCACACGCAGCGTCACCTCGTCGCCGCAGGTGGGGTTGACGTGGTGCACTTCGGCGCCGAACGGTTCGCGCAGCCCGCGATGATGCGGGTGCTTGTAGTGGTCCAGGATCACTTCCTGGTACATCTGCTCCATCCGCATCGGATCACGCCTCCCCGAAGAACTTCTGGGCGCGCCGGATCGCCGCGCCGAGTGCCTGCACCTCGTCCGGCGTGTTGTACACGGCGAACGATGCGCGGGCGGTCGCGGCCACCCCGAAGCGACGGTGCAGCGGCCAGGCGCAGTGGTGTCCGACCCGGATCTCCACACCCTCGTCGTCGAGGATCTGACCGAGATCGTGGGCGTGGATGCCGTCCACGACGAACGACACGGCCCCGCCGCGCTGTTCGGCGGTGGTGGGTCCGATGATGCGCACCCCGTCGATGCCGGCCAGTTCGGCGAGCGCTGCGGCGGTGAGTTCGTGTTCGTGCGCGGCCACCGCGTCCATCCCGATGTCCTGCAGATACCGCACGGCCGCACCGAGACCGACGGCCTGCGAGGTCATCGGCGAACCGGCCTCGAAGCGCTGCGGCGGGGCGGCGAAGGTCGTCGCCTCCATCGTGACCGTCTCGATCATCGAGCCACCGGTGATGAACGGCGGCACGTCGGCGAGCAGGTCGCGACGACCGTAGAGGACACCGACGCCGGACGGCCCGAACATCTTGTGTCCGGAGAACGCCGCGAAGTCCACACCGAGGGAACGGAAGTCGACCGCCATGTGCGGCACCGACTGGCAGGCGTCGAGCACGACGATCGCGCCGACCTCCTTCGCGCGCCGCACGATCTCCTCGACGGGGGCGACCGCGCCGGTCACGTTCGACTGGTGCGTGAACGCCACGACCTTGACGGCCTCGGTCAGCGTCAGCGAGTCGAGGTCGATGCGGCCGTCGTCGGTGACGCCGTACCAACGCAGTGTGGCACCCGTGCGCCGCGCGAGCTCCTGCCACGGAACGAGATTCGCGTGGTGCTCGAGTTCGGTGACGACGATCTCGTCACCGGGTCCGAGCCGGTGCGGGAACCGGTCGTCGGCGAAGGCGTACGAGACGAGGTTGAGCGACTCGGTGGCGTTCTTGGTGAACACCACCTCGTCGACGTCGACCCCGACGAAGGCCGCGATGACGGCGCGGGCGTCCTCGTACGAGTCGGTCGCCTCCTCCGACAACGCATGCGCACCGCGGTGCACGGCCGCGTTCCGCGTCGCGAGGAACTCGCGCTCGGCGTCCAGCACCTGTACCGGGCGCTGGGAGGTTGCTCCCGAGTCGAGGTAGACCAGGGGTTTGCCGTCGCGCACCGTGCGCGCGAGGATCGGGAAATCGGCCCTGATCCGGGCGATGTCCAAGGTCCGCACCGGCACCGTCATCCGATCACGCTCCTTGCGTTGCTGCCTGGGTGAAACGAACGTAGCCGTTGGTCTCGAGCTCGTCGGCGAGCTCGGGACCACCGGACTCGACGACGCGGCCACCCACGAAGACATGTACGAACTGCGGCTTGATGTAGCGCAGGATGCGGGTGTAGTGGGTGATGAGCAGGACGCCGCCGTGCTCGTTCTCCTGGTAGCGGTTCACGCCCTCCGAGACGACGCGCAGTGCGTCCACGTCGAGGCCCGAGTCGGTCTCGTCGAGGATGGCGATCTTCGGCTTCAGCAGGCCGAGCTGCAGGATCTCGTGGCGCTTCTTCTCGCCACCGGAGAAGCCCTCGTTGACGCTGCGCTCGCCGAAGGCCGGATCGATGTCCAGCTCGGACATCGCCTGCTTGACCTCCTTGACCCAGTGACGCAGCTTGGGGGCCTCGCCGCGCACGGCGGTCGCGGCGGTGCGGAGGAAGTTCGACATCGACACGCCGGGCACCTCGACCGGGTACTGCATGGCGAGGAACAGGCCGGCGCGGGCACGCTCGTCGACGCTCATCTCGAGCACGTCCTCACCGTTGAGGGTGATGCTGCCCGAGGTGATCTCGTACTTGGGGTGGCCGGCGATCGCGTACGACAGGGTGGACTTGCCGGAGCCGTTGGGACCCATGATGGCGTGCGTCTCACCCGAGCGGACCGTGAGGTCGACGCCCTTGAGGATGTCGATGGGTTCGGCGTTCTCGTCGGTCTGTGCGACGCGGACGTGCAGGTCCTTGATCTCGAGGACGTTCGAAGGTGTGGACATCGAAATGCGTTTCCTTAGTGGAGAAGTATCGGGAGTACAGGGAGGCGGCCGGTCAGGCCCCGACGGCGGCGAGTTCCGCTTCGATGGCGGCCTCGAGCCGTTCGCGGACCTCGGTCACCGTGATGCGCTCGAGCAGTTCGTGGAAGAAGCCGCGGACGACGAGGCGACGCGCTTCCTCCTCGGGAATGCCGCGAGCACGCAGGTAGAACAGCTGCTCGTCGTCGAAGCGGCCGGTCGCCGACGCGTGACCGGCACCGACGATCTCGCCGGTCTCGATCTCGAGGTTCGGTACCGAGTCGGCGCGCGCCCCGTCGGTGAGCACCAGGTTGCGGTTGAGCTCGAAGGTGTCGGTGCCCTCGGCCTCGGCGCGGATGAGCACGTCGCCGATCCACACGGTGTGCGCGTCGGGCTTGCCGGAGGCCGGATCGCCCTGCAGCGCACCCTTGTACACCACGTTCGACTTGCAGTTCGGCTGCGAGTGATCGACGAGCAGGCGCTGTTCGAAGTGCTGGCCGGCGTCGGCGAAGTACAGGCCGAGCAGTTCGGCGTCGCCGCCGGGGCCGTCGTACTTGGTGGTCGCCGATACACGCACGAGATCGCCGCCGAGCGCCACCGTGAAGTGGCGCAGCACGGCATCGCGGCCGAGACGGACGTGGTGCGCGGCGACGTGCACGGCGTCGTCGGCCCAGTCCTGGACCGCGACGACCTTCAGCTGCGCACTGTCGCCGAGCACGAACTCGATGTTCTCGGCGTAGGTGCCGCTACCGCGCTGGTCGATGACGAGCGTGAGGTTGGCGAACGCCTCGAGCCGGATCTGCACGTGGCCGTAGGCGACGTCGCCCTCACCCGGTCCCGTGATCGTCACGGTGACGGGGTCGGCGACCTCGACCTCGCGGCCGACGGTGAGGACGGTCGCGCTCCCGAACGACGAGTAGGCCTGCGCCGCGATCCGGTCGAACGGCACACCGGCCTGTCCGAGCCGCGCGTCGTCGCGCCCGACGGTCTCGACCTGCACGCCGTCGACCGGAGTGACCTCGATGGTCGCGGTGCCGGTCGCGGTGGCGGTGCCGTCGTGCAGACCGCGCAGGCGGCGCAGCGGGGTGAACCGCCACGCCTCGTCGCGTCCCGAGGGGATCTCGAAGGCGTTCACGTCGAACGACGTGAAGACCTCACCCTTGTTGACGGCCGGCTTGCCGGCGGTGTTGACGGCCGGGGCACGGTTCTCGGCACGCACGGCTTCCTGCACTCCGGTAGCCGGAGTGTTCTTCGCTTCCGCAGTCATTTAGCCGACTGCCCCTTCCATCTGCAGTTCGATCAGGCGGTTGAGTTCGAGGGCGTACTCCATCGGCAGTTCCTTGGCGATGGGCTCGACGAATCCACGCACCACCATCGCCATGGCCTCGTCCTCGTCGAGTCCGCGGCTCATGAGGTAGAACAGCTGGTCGTCGCTGACCTTCGAGACAGTCGCCTCGTGACCCATCGTGACGTCGTCCTCGCGGATGTCGACGTACGGGTAGGTGTCGGAACGGCTGATCTGGTCGACGAGCAGCGCGTCGCACTTGACCGTCGACTTCGAGCCGTGGGCTCCCTTGTTGACCTGCACGAGACCGCGGTAGGAGGCACGTCCACCGCCGCGCGCCACCGACTTCGACACGATGGTCGAGGAGGTGTGCGGAGCCAGGTGCAACATTTTCGCGCCGGTGTCCTGGTGCTGGCCCTCGCCGGCGAAGGCCACGGAGAGCACCTCACCGCGAGCGTGCTCGCCCATCATCCACACGGCCGGGTACTTCATCGTCACCTTGGAACCGATGTTGCCGTCGATCCATTCCATCGAGCCGCCGGCCTCGACCTTGGTGCGCTTGGTCACCAGGTTGTAGACGTTGTTCGACCAGTTCTGGATCGTCGTGTAGCGGCAGTGACCGCCCTTCTTGACGATGATCTCGACGACCGCGGAGTGCAGCGAGTCGGACTTGTAGATCGGCGCGGTGCAGCCCTCGACGTAGTGCACCGAGGCGCCCTCGTCGACGATGATCAGGGTCCGCTCGAACTGGCCCATGTTCTCGGTGTTGATGCGGAAATAGGCCTGCAGCGGAATGTCGACGTGCACACCCGGCGGGACGTAGATGAACGAGCCACCCGACCACACCGCGGTATTCAGGGCGGAGAACTTGTTGTCGCCGGCCGGGATGACCGTGCCGAAGTACTCCTTGAACAGCTCGGGGTGCTCACGCAGACCGGAGTCGGTGTCGAGGAAGATCACGCCCTGGCTCTCGAGGTCCTCGCGGATCTGGTGGTAGACCACCTCGGACTCGTACTGGGCGGCGACACCGGCGATCAGGCGCTGCTTCTCCGCTTCCGGAATGCCCAGCCTGTCGTAGGTGTTCTTGATGTCCTCGGGGAGCTCGTCCCAGCTCGCGGCCTGCTTCTCCGTCGAGCGCACGAAGTACTTGATGTTGTCGAAGTCGATCCCGTCGAGGTTCGAACCCCACACCGGCATCGGCTTCTTGTCGAAGGTGCGCAGCGCCTTGAGGCGGATGTCGAGCATCCACTCGGGTTCGTTCTTCTTGGACGAGATGTCCCGCACGACGTCTTCGGACAGGCCGCGCTGCGCCGTGGCGCCGGCGGTGTCGGGGTCCGCCCAGCCGTATTCGTAGTGTCCGAGAGAATCGATCGTCTCTTCCTGCGTCAGCGGCGCGGTGCCGGACGTCTGATCCGATGCGACGGTCATGCGAGCTCCTTCCGGAGTCTGGTGGGGTCGGCGGGGGCTGTACGCCGACGGTCAACAAGTGGATGTTTCGAGGCCGAACAACGGCGGGCGGGGCGGCTCACCGTGACGGCGGCTCCCGCTGAGGTTTGTCCTGACGGGGCAGGACCGGCACGTGTGTGGTGCAGAACGCGTCGCCGTTCGCGATCGTGGCGAGCCGCTGGACGTGCGTGCCGAGGATCTTCACGAATGCGTCCTGCTCCGCTTCGCACAGCTCCGGGAACTGTTCGGCGACGTGCGAGACGGGGCAATGATGCTGACAGATCTGGACACCCGCGCCGACCTTGCGCGTGGACGCGGCAAATCCGGACGAGGTGAATGCATCGGCGATCTCTTCCGCGAGTTCTTCGACGTCCGGTTCCTCGTCGGGATCGGCGGCGGCGATGTTGCCGAGGATGGAATCGACGCGCCGACGAGCGAAATCCTCGATGGCGGCCTCGCCACCGAGTTCGCGGAGGTGACGCATCGCGGCGGTGGCGAGATCGTCGTAGGAATGCCCGAGGCGAGCGCGCCCGACGGCCGTGAGCTGGAAGCGGCGGGCGGGTCGGCCGCGACCGCGGCCCTGCCTCCGAGGAGGTGCCGCGGCCTGCGCCTCGCCGGACTCGATGAGCGCGTCGAGATGGCGTCGCACACCGGCGGCGCTCAGCCCGAGGCGGTCGCCGATCTCCGGCGCGGTGATCGGGCCTTCTTCGAGCAACAGCTGCACGACCGCGGCGCGCGTCTGTCCCTCCGGGACCTCGCGACCCGTCGAGGCGGGATTCCTGCGTGCGTCCTCGACGTGCGACGCCGCCGCGGCAGGTACGTGACCTGCGCGTTCTGCGGTGTCGGTGGTGTCGGACGGGTATTTCACAACACCAGTGTGACGGAATTCGGAAGTACGGTCCACCAAGGGTGCCCTTTGTTACACCTCATCACGGAGCCCACAGAGACCGCATTCTCCCTCCCGTTACGCTTCTGACGTGCCGTCGACTCCTTCCCTGTCCGCCCCGCGCACGACGCCTCCGTCGTCGGGGCGATCCGGAGTCCGCCACCGTCTGCGCACGTGGGTCCGACGCGCCCTGGGCCTCGACGCTCCCGGCCCCCGGGCCGATGTCTCCGTTGTGTTGCACGGCGACGAGGCCGAAGGTCGCGGACTCGACGCGGCGGAGAACACATATCTGCACCGGATCCGGCTGCTCGGCGCCACCGGTGCCGTCCTCATGGCGGTCGGGGCGCTCGGCGCCGGGGCGCAACCGGTCCTGCAGAACCCCGTGCAGGGCGTACGCGCTCTCGGGTTGGCAGCGCGCATGCCGAGCGCCGCCCTCACCACAACCATGATCGGCACGGCGCTGGTGATCCTCGCCTGGCTGCTGCTCGGACGATTCGCTATCGGCCGGAGCGCGCCGGACGGTCCCGTGCGCCGGCTGTCCCGGTCGCAACTCGACCGCACCCTGCTGCTGTGGATCCTTCCGCTCGTCGTTGCGCCGCCGATGTTCAGCAAGGACGTGTACTCGTATCTCGCGCAGAGCGAGATCGCGGCACGCGGGCTCGATCCCTACGCGATCGGGCCGGCGGGAGCGCTGGGCGTGGACCACGTCCTGACCCGGACGGTGCCGAACATCTGGCGCGACACCTCGGCCCCCTACGGTCCGGCCTTCCTGTGGCTGGGTGAGAAGATCACCTACGTCACAGGCGAGAACATCGTGGCCGGCATCTTCGTCCACCGGTTGCTCGCGCTCGTCGGTGTGGCCCTGATCGTGTGGGCGCTGCCGCGGCTGGCCCGTCGGTGCGGCGTGGCGTCGGTGAGCGCGTTGTGGCTGGGCGCGGCCAACCCGCTGTTGCTGTTCCACCTGGTCGCGGGCATCCACAACGAAGCCCTGATGCTCGGTCTCATGCTCGCCGGTGTGGAGCTCGCCCTGCGGGCGGTCCACCCGGCCGACGAGTCCGCGTCGCATCTGCGTCTCGCGGGATGGCTCGCTGCCGGCACGGCGCTGATCGCCCTGTCGTCGATGATCAAGGTGCCCTCGCTGCTCGCGCTCGGATTCGTGGGCATGGCCCTGGCCCGCAAGTGGGGTGCCACGCTCCGCGCCGTGATCGTCGCCGCCGCGATCCTCGGCGTCGGGACCGGCGTCGTCATCGCGGCCGTCAGCTGGGGCAGCGGCCTGGGATTCGGCTGGACGAAGACTTTGGGGACCGCCACGGAGGTCCGCAGCTGGATGTCGATTCCGACCCTCCTCGGTATGGGCACGGGTCTCGGGGGTGTGCTGCTCGGCCTCGGCGACCACACCACGGCCGTGCTGTCCATCACGCGTCCCATCGCCGCGCTGGTGGCCGCCTTCATCACCGTGCGCATGCTGCTCGCGGTGCTCACCGGCCGGATCCATCCCGTGGGTGCGCTGGGCGTGTCGCTGGGCGCGATCGTGCTGCTCTTCCCAGTCGTGCAGCCCTGGTACCTGCTGTGGGCAGTGATCCCGCTCGCGGCCTGGGCGACCCGGCCGGTGTTCCGGATCCCCACCATCGCGTTCTCCTCGGTGGTCGGCATGATCCTCATGCCCAACGGCAGCGAGTACCAACCGTTCATCATCGTCCAGGCCTCGATAGCGACCATCGTCGTGGTCGGTCTGATCATCGTCGCGACACGCTCCCGGTTGCCGTGGCGCCTGCAGGAGCGCACACCACCGCGTCCGGCGGAAACAACGGACGCCTAGGCTGGAACCCTGTGATCCCGAGTTCTCCCGCCGGTGCGGTACCGGCCGTGCGCCTGGACGGCGTCGTCAAGACCTACGGGGGCGTCACCGCCGTGAACGGTCTCGACCTGACCGTCGAACGCGCCCAGGTGCTCGCCCTTCTCGGTCCGAACGGCGCCGGTAAGACCACCACCGTGGAAATGTGTGAGGGGTTCGTCACCCCTGACGCCGGTACCGTCCGCGTCCTGGGGCTCGACCCCGTCGCCGATTCCGACGCCCTCCGCCCCCGGATCGGGGTGATGCTGCAGGGCGGAGGTGCCTATCCGGGTTCACGGGCCGGCGAGATGCTCGATCTGGTCGCGGCGTACTCGGCCGACCCCCTCGATCCGGACTGGCTGCTCCAGCGGCTCGGACTCACGGACGCCCGCCGCACCCCGTACCGCCGGTTGTCGGGCGGGCAACAGCAGCGTCTCGCGCTCGCGTGCGCTCTGGTCGGGCGCCCCGAACTCGTGTTTCTCGACGAACCGACGGCCGGCCTCGACGCTCAGGCGCGGCTGCTCGTCTGGGAACTGATCGACGCATTGCGCCGCGACGGTGTGAGTGTGCTGCTCACCACCCATCTCATGGACGAGGCCGAAGAACTCGCCGACGAGATCGTCATCATCGATCACGGACGGGTGGTCGCCGCGGGCACGCCCGACGAGGTCACCCGCGACGGCGCCGAGGGTCAGCTGTGGCTGACCGCGCCTCCCGGCCTCGACCTGAGCGCACTGCAATCGAGCCTCGCCGGCACCCACCGGGTCCGCGAGGACAATCCAGGTCGGTATCTCGTCGAGGGCACGATCGAACCGTCGGTCGTGGCGGCGGCAGCGACCTGGTGCGCGAGCCTGGGAGCACTGGCAACCGAGATCCGGGTGGATCAGCGCAGCCTCGAGGACGTCTTCCTCGAGTTGACCGGACGGGAGTTGAGAGGGTGAGCGTGACCCACGATCGTCTGGCGAACAACCGGTTCGCGGAGGGGACCTTCACCCCGCGACCGCAGCCCAACGCGCCGGCGAAAATGCTCGCGGCGCAGACAGTCATGGAACTCAAGTTGTTGCTGCGCAACGGCGAGCAGCTCCTGCTGACCATGTTCATCCCCATCACGCTGCTGATCGGACTGTCCCTGCTGCCGATCGGCGATCTCGGCGACTCGCGGGTCGATCGCGTGTTGCCTGCGGTGATGATGGTGGCGGTGATGTCGACGGCGTTCACCGGTCAGGCGATCGCCGTGGGCTTCGACCGGCGCTACGGCGCCCTCAAGCGGATCGGCGCGACAGCGCTTCCCAAGTGGGGAATCATCGCCGGGAAGAGCGCGGCGGTGGGGCTCGTCGTCGTCCTGCAGTCCGTGCTGCTCGGAGCGATCGGACTTGCGCTGGGCTGGCGCCCCTCCCCCGTCGACCTGCTCATCGGAGCGGTCGTCATCGCCCTCGGCACGGTGATGTTCGCGACACTGGGTCTGCTCCTCGGTGGAACGCTGCGCGCCGAGATCGTGCTCGCCCTCGCGAACATCGTGTGGTTCGTGCTGCTCGGGATCGGCAGCGTCGTGGTGCTCGGCGACGTGATCCCGGAAGCGGTGGCCCACCTGCTGCGGATCGTCCCGTCCGGGGCGCTGACCCTCGCGCTCGAGAGCGCCACGACAGGTGTGTTCGACTGGCTGTCGATCGTCGCACTCGTGGTGTGGGCGGTGATCGGCGGCACCGCCGCGGCCCGATGGTTCCGGTTCACCTGAGCCGTGGACTACCCGCTCCGGCGCGACCCAACTACAGCGTGTAGTGGTTCACGCCGTACCATCGAATCGTGTTGTATCGCGGCTACCTGAGCCTTGTGGACCGTCTCCCCCTGCCTTCGTTGCGGACGCAGAAGATCATCGCGTTCCTCACGATTCTCACCCAGGGTGGCATCGCCGTGACCGGCTCGGTCGTCCGCGTCACCGCCTCCGGACTGGGCTGCCCCACCTGGCCGCAGTGCTTCCCCGGCTCGATGGTCCCGGTGGGTGTGTCGAGCGGAGTGGACACGCTGCACCAGGTCGTCGAGTTCGGCAACCGGCTGCTTACCTTCGTGGTCGTGGCCGTGGCCGCAGCGATCGTGCTGGCCGTCACCCGGGCCCGTCGCCGCAAGGAGGTCATCGCCTGGGCATGGGTGATGCCCGCGGGCACCGTGCTGCAGGCGATCATCGGCGGGATCACCGTGCTGGCCGGGCTCGCATGGTGGACGGTCGCGATCCACCTGCTCGTGTCGATGCTCATGGTGTGGCTGGCAACGGTGCTCTACGCGAAGGTGAGCGAACCCGACGACGGCACGGTGGTGCAGGTGCTGCCCCAGCCGCTGCGATGGCTCACCGCACTGTCGGGCGTCGCCCTCGGCGTGGTCCTCACTCTCGGCACGATGGTCACCGGCGCCGGCCCGCACGCCGGCGACAAGAGCATCGACGATCCTGTCCCGCGTCTCGCACTCGACATCACGAATCTCGTCCATCTGCACGCGGAAGCGCTCGTCGGCTATCTCGCGCTGCTGATCGGTCTGACCTTCGCCGTCTACGCGGTCCACGCCCCGCGTGCCGTCACGCTCCGCCTGAAGGTCGTGCTCGCCCTGGTGGTCGCGCAGGCCGGCATCGGCCTCGTCCAATTCTGGACGGACGTGCCCGCCGTGCTGGTCGTCTTCCACGTCGCCGGGGCCGGACTGTGCACGGCGGCCACCGCCGCGGTCTGGGCCGCCGGACGAACACGCACGACCACACCGGACCGCGAGCCCGTTCCGGTCTGATCGATAGTGGACGCGGCCCCCTTCCCGGATCCGGGAAGGGGGCCGACGATCGTCGTACGGGTCGGGCCGGTCAGCGCTCGTTGCGAGCCTTCGGGAACTTGGTCTGACGCGCCACCCAGCCGGCCATCTTCGCCCAATGACCCTTCTGCGGGTTCGCGATGCTGGTGACCTCGCGGTCCCACTCCGAGACGGTGACGTCGGGGATCTCCTCGACGATGGCGCGCGCCGTCGGCAGATCCTTCGCGACACGGTCGCCGAGAGTGCCGTCGGCGGCGACGACGGTGATCCGGACGCCCGACAGACCGATGGGCTGCAGCACGGCCTTGCCGGAACCGCCGTGGTCGGCGACGAAGCTGCGGATGGACGAGACGATGTCGGCCGGCGCGGCCACGACCTGTGTTTCGACGCTCATGTCTGCAGAATACTGTGAGCGCTATGCACGCAATCGAAGTGGCACAGCACGGAGGCCCCGACGTCCTCGTTCCCGTCGAACGACCCGACCCCTCACCCGGCCCGGGTGAGCTGCTGGTCCGCACCGACGCGATCGGCGTCAACTTCATCGACACCTACTTCCGCAGCGGGCTCTACAGGACGGAACTCCCCTACATTCCGGGTTCCGAGGGCACCGGCACGGTCGTCGCCGTCGGCGAGGGTGTGCGGGACACCGCGGTCGGCGACCGGGTGTCCTGGTCCGAGGCGCCCGGTTCGTACGCCGAGCTGGTCCGCGTCCGCGAGGCAGTCGCGGTTCCGGTCCCGGAGTCCGTCCCCGCAGACCAGGCCGCCTCGGTCCTGCTGCAGGGGATGACGGCGCACTACCTGCTGAACTCCGTCTATGCGGCACAGCCCGGTGAGACGGTGCTCGTCCACGCCGGCGCGGGCGGTGTGGGGCTGATCCTCACTCAGCTCGCCGTCGCCAAGGGTGTGCGGGTGATCACCACCGTGTCGTCCGACGAGAAAGAGGCCCTTTCCCGCGACGCAGGTGCCGCCCACGTGCTGCGCTACGGCGACGACCTCGCCGAACGCGTGCGCGAACTGACCGGCGGCGAAGGCGTGGCCGCGGCGTACGACGGTGTCGGTGCCGCGACCTTCGAGGCCTCGCTGGCGTCCGTCCGGGTGCGCGGCACGGTCGCCCTGTTCGGTGCCGCGAGCGGGCCCGTCCCGCCCTTCGACCTGCAGCGCCTCAACCCGGCGGGATCGCTGTTCGTCACCCGCCCGACCCTCGTGCACTACACCCGCGACCGTGACGAGCTGCTGTGGCGTGCGGGCGACGTGCTCGCGGCGCTCGCCGACGGGTCACTGAAACTCCGTGTCGGTGCGCGCTACCCCCTGGCCGAGGCCGCCCGGGCCCACACCGATCTCGAGGGGCGCCGGACAACCGGATCGATCGTCCTGATCCCATGATCGCCCGAGTCCACGGACGACGACGCCCCGGCCGTTCGGCCGGGGCGTCGTCGTGGGAGCAGTCGTCGTGTGGAGCGACGATCAGAAATACGAGCCGATCGTGGGCAGCGCGAGCACGGAGTCGATCGCCAGCCCCAGACACACCACTGCGAGGTAGTTGTTGGACTGCAGAAACAGCTTGAGCGGCTTGACCGACGCTCCTCCGCGCACGCTGTTGTACAGCTGGTGGGCGACGATCAGGAACCAGGCGCCCGCGAGCAGCGCGACCGCCGCGTAGACCACACCGGCAGCGGGGACGATCACCAGCGTCGCGATCACCGTCGCCCAGGTGTAGATCAGGATCTGCTTGGTGACGTGCTGTTCGGTGGCGATCACCGGCAGCATCGGCACACCCGCGGCCTTGTAGTCCTCCTTGTAGCGCATCGCGAGCGCCCAGGTGTGCGGCGGCGTCCAGAAGAAGATGACCAGGAACAGCACGATCGGTTCCCAGCTCAGCGAACCCGTCACGGCGGCCCAGCCGACCATCACGGGCATACACCCGGCTGCACCGCCCCAGACGACGTTCTGCCAGGTCCGGCGCTTCAGCACCATCGTGTACACGAGGACGTAGAACGCGATGGTCGCCACGACCAGCAACCCGGCCAGCAGGTTGGCCCGCCACCACAGCCACGCGAACGACGCGACACCGAGCACCATGCCGAAGACGAAGGCGTTGCGCGTCGGCACCGTCTGCCGGGCGAGCGGACGCAACGCCGTGCGTTTCATCACCTTGTCGATGTCGGCGTCGACGACACAGTTGAGCGAGTTGGCGCTCGCCGCGCCCATCCATCCGCCGAACAGTGTGCTCAGGATGAGCACGATGTCGACGTTCCCGCGGTCGGCGAACAGCATCGCGGGGATGGTCGCGACCAGCAGAAGTTCGATCACGCGCGGCTTGGTCAACGCGATGTAGGCGAGGACGGTGCCGGAGATCCGGCCCCACGCGGTGTCGGGGCGCGGGGTGCTCGGCGCTTCGGGGGCGCCGAAGCCGTGTCCTCCCGGCCGTCGCCCTGCCCGCACACTGTCTCCTTGTCCCACGCGGATCCGCACCTTCGTTTCGCCCGTTCACGGTCGCCCGGTTCCGGACGCTCCCTCTACTACGAACGATGGTAGACCGGACCGTTGCCCGGACCGAATCGACCCGTTCGGAGCAGCGCACTAGTCTGAAGTAGCGCGCGGGCCGACTTCCACCCGCCGGGACCCCGTACACCCATGTCAGGAGACTTCACGCTCGTGTCGATCACAGACGAGATCCGCACCCTCACCCAGCCTGCGCATCCTGCCGACTGGACCGACCTGGACACCAAGGCGGTCGACACCGCGCGCGTGCTCGCCGCCGACGCCGTGCAGAAGGTCGGAAACGGGCATCCCGGTACCGCGATGAGCCTCGCTCCCCTCGCGTACACCCTCTACCAGCGTGTGATGCGCCACGATCCCACCGACCACGAGTGGGTCGGTCGCGACCGCTTCGTGCTCTCGTGCGGACATTCGAGCCTGACGCTGTACGTCCAGCTGTACCTGTCCGGCTACGGCCTCGAGCTCGCCGACCTGGAGGCACTGCGCACGTGGGGTTCGCTCACCCCGGGCCACCCCGAGTACGGGCACACCGCCGGGGTCGAGATGACCACCGGTCCGCTCGGCCAGGGTCTCGCCTCCGCGGTCGGCATGGCGATGGCCGCCCGCCGCGAGCGCGGCCTGTTCGATCCCGAGGCTCCCGCAGGCAAGAGCCCGTTCGACCACTACGTCTACGTCATCGCCTCCGACGGCGACATCGAAGAGGGTGTGACCTCCGAGGCGTCGTCGCTCGCCGGCGTCCAGCAGCTCGGCAACCTCATCGTCTTCTACGACGACAACAAGATTTCCATCGAGCACGACACAGCGATCGCTCTCGGTGAAGACGTCGCCAAGCGTTACGAGGCGTACGGCTGGCATGTGCAGACCGTCGAGGGCGGCGAGAACGTCACCGCACTGCTCGAGGCCGTCGAGGCAGCCAAGGCCGTCACCGACCGTCCGTCCTTCATCTCCGTCCGCACGATCATCGGCTACCCGGCCCCGACGAAGATGAACAGCGGCGATGCGCACGGTGCCGCGCTCGGCGCCGACGAGGTCGCCGAGATCAAGAAGATCCTCGGCTTCGACCCCGAGAAGAACTTCGACGTCGATCCGGCGGTGATCGAGCACACCCGGCAGGTCGTGGCGCGGGGCGCCGAGGCGCGCGCCGCGTGGCAGGCCGACTTCGACGCGTGGGCCACCCGGGAACCGCAGCGCAAGGAACTGTTCGATCGCCTGCACGCCGGTGAGTTCCCGGAAGGCTGGGTCGACGCCCTGCCGACCTACGAGCCCACCGAGAGCGGTCCCGCGACCCGCTCGGCGTCCGGCAAGGCCCTCGCCGCGCTCGGACCGATGCTGCCCGAGCTGTGGGGCGGATCCGCCGACCTCGCCGGCAGCAACAACACCACGATCCCCGGTTCCGACTCCTTCGGTCCCGAGTCGATCTCGACGAAGGACTGGAACGCACAGCCCTACGGACGCACCCTGCACTTCGGTGTGCGCGAGCATGCCATGGGGTCGATCCTCAACGGCATCGCCCTGCACGGCCCGACCCGCCCCTACGGCGGCACCTTCCTCGTCTTCTCCGACTACATGCGGCCCGCAGTGCGTCTCGCGGCTCTCATGCAGACGCCGTCGATCTACGTGTGGACGCACGATTCGATCGGTCTCGGCGAGGACGGTCCGACGCACCAGCCGATCGAGCACCTCGCGGCGCTGCGCGCGATCCCGAATCTCGCCGTGATCCGTCCGGCCGACGCCAACGAGACGTCGTTCGCGTGGAAGGCCGCGCTGGAGAACCGCACCGGCCCGACCGCGCTCGCGCTGACCCGCCAGAACGTCCCCGTGCTCGAGGGCACGCGGGAGAAGGCTGCCGAAGGTGTCGCCCGCGGTGCCTACGTCCTGGCCGAGGCGTCCTCGGACACCCCGGAGGTCGTGATCCTCGCGACCGGCTCCGAGGTCCAGCTCGCCGTCGCTGCGCGCGAGACCCTCGAGGCCGACGGTGTGCCCACCCGCGTCGTCTCCGTGCCGGTGCTCGACCGCTTCCTCGAGCAGGACCAGGCCTACCGCGACGAGGTCCTGCCCCCGTCGGTGCGTGCCCGGGTGTCCGTCGAGGCCGGGCTCGCCATGCCCTGGTACCGCCTGATCGGCGACGCCGGTGAGCCGGTCTCGCTCGAGCACTACGGCGCCTCCGCCGACTACAAGACCCTGTACCGCGAGTTCGGCATCACCGCCGAGGCCGTCGTCGACGCTGCGCGCCGCTCGCTGACCCGAGTGAAGGGATGATCCGATGACCCAGCAGACTTCCACGCAGAACGCTGCACTGGCCGAACTGTCCGCCCAGGGTGTGTCGGTGTGGCTGGACGACCTGTCCCGCGACCTCATCGACTCCGGCAAGCTCGCCGAGCTCGTCGCAACCCGCAGTGTCGTGGGTGTGACGACCAACCCGTCGATCTTCCAGGCCGCCCTGTCGAAGGGCCACGCCTACGACTCGCAGATCCGCGACCTCGCCGGAGCCGGCGCCGACGCCACCGAGGCGATCCGCACCGTCACCACCGACGACGTCCGGTCGGCCTGCGATGTCCTCGCGCCGGTGTTCGAGGCGACGAACGGCCTCGACGGACGGGTGTCGATCGAGGTCGACCCGCGTCTGGCGCACAAGACGGACGACACCGTCCAGCAGGCCCTCGATCTGTGGCGCATCGTCGACCGCCCGAACCTGTTCATCAAGATCCCCGCGACGGTGGCGGGTTTGCCGGCCATCGCCCGGGTGATCGGTGAGGGCGTCAGCGTCAACGTCACCCTGATCTTCTCGGTCGAGCGTTACGAGCGGGTCATCGAGGCCTACCTCGACGGTCTCACCGCGGCGAAGGCCGCCGGTCACGACCTGTCGACGATCCGCTCGGTGGCATCGTTCTTCGTCTCGCGTGTCGACACCGAGATCGACCCGCGCCTCGAGGAGATCGGCACCGATCAGGCGCTGGCCCTGCGCGGCAAGGCCGGCCTGGCCAACGCGCGACTCGCGTACGCCGCCTACCAGCGGGCGTTCGAGGGCGGAACGCGCTTCGAGCAGCTCGCCGAGGCGGGTGCCGTTCCCCAGCGTGCGCTGTGGGCGTCGACGGGTGTGAAGAACCCCGATTACCCCGACACCCTCTACGTCACCGAGCTGGTCGCGCCGAACACCGTCAACACGATGCCGGAGAAGACCCTCGAGGCCGTCGCCGACCACGGCGAGGTCACGGGCGACACCGTGACCCGCACCATCACCGCCTCCCAGCAGGTGTTCGACGCGCTGACGTCGGTCGGTGTGGATCTTCCCGACGTCTTCCGCAAGCTCGAGGACGAGGGCGTGGAGAAGTTCGTCGTGTCCTGGAAGGACCTGCTCGGGGCGACGGCGGAACAGCTCGCGGCTCACGCGCCGGGCGCGGAGGGCTGAACGTGCCCGAATCCGGTGCGGCGGAGTGGGTGAATCCGCTCCGGGACAACAGAGATCGCAGACTGCCCCGTATCGCCGGCCCGTGTGCGCTGGTGATCTTCGGCGTGACCGGTGATCTCGCCCGGCGCAAGTTGATGCCCGCCGTCTACGATCTCGCCAATCGCGGCCTCCTGCCGCCCGGATTCGCGCTCGTCGGTTTCGCCCGGAGGGACTGGGCCGACGAGGATTTCGGTCAGGTGGTTCACGACGCGGTGCGTGAGCATTCGCGTACCCCCTTCCGTGAGGAGGTCTGGCAGCGCCTCGCGGAAGGGATCCGCTTCGTGCAGGGCACCTTCGACGACGACGCGGCATTCGCGGAACTCGCGACGACCCTCGAGAAGCTCGACCGCGAACGGGGTACGGGCGGCAACCACGCCTTCTATCTGTCGGTCCCGCCGGATGCCTTCCCCGTGGTGTGCGGGCAGCTGTCGCGTTCGGGTCTGGCCGCGGCACGCGACGGGTCGTGGAGTCGCGTCGTGATCGAGAAGCCTTTCGGGCACGATCTCGAAAGCGCACGCACGCTCAATTCCGTTGTCGGTGAGGTGTTCTCCGAGGAATCCGTCTTCCGCATCGATCACTATCTCGGCAAGGAGACGGTGCAGAACATCCTCGCCTTGCGTTTCGCGAACCAGATGTTCGAGCCGGTGTGGAACGCCCACTACGTCGACCACGTGCAGATCACGATGGCCGAGGACATCGGTCTCGGTGGACGGGCGGGCTACTACGACGGAATCGGAGCAGCCCGCGACGTCATCCAGAACCACCTGCTTCAACTCCTCGCCTTCACCGCGATGGAGGAGCCGGTGAGCTTCGCGGCGTCGGAGCTGCACGCCGAGAAGATCAAGGTGCTCTCGGCGACGCGGCCGGCGGAGCCGTTCGACGAGACCACCGCGCGCGGCCAGTACGCATCCGGCTGGCAGGGCGGCGAGAAGGTCGTCGGCCTGCTCGAGGAGAAGGGTTTCGCGGCGGACTCGACCACCGAGACGTACGCGGCCATCACCCTCGAGGTCGACACCCGCCGCTGGGCGGGTGTGCCGTTCTATCTGCGCACCGGCAAGCGGCTCGGACGCCGGGTCACCGAGATCGCGGTGGTCTTCAAACGGGCTCCGCACCTGCCGTTCGACAAGACCATGACCGAGGAACTCGGTCAGAACGCGCTGGTCGTCAGGGTGCAGCCCGACGAGGGTGTCACGATGCGATTCGGTTCGAAGGTGCCCGGCTCCGAGATGGAGGTCCGGGACGTGAACATGGACTTCAGTTACGGCCAGGCGTTCACGGTCTCCTCCCCGGAGGCGTACGAGCGGCTGATCCTGGACGTTCTTCTCGGTGTCCCGTCGTTGTTCCCGGTGGACGAGGAAGTCGAGTTGTCCTGGAAGATCCTCGATCCGGTGCTCGAGCACTGGGCGGCGAACGGACGACCGGAGCCCTACGAATCCGGTACCTGGGGTCCGCATTCGGCCGACGAGATGCTGCGGCGTACGGGCCGGGAATGGAGGCGTCCGTGAGGCTGCAGTTGCGCAACACCTCCGCCAACGCGATCAGCCGCAAGCTGGTGGAGTTGCGACGGTCGAGCGGAATGGTCACGCAGGGCCGTGTTCTCACGTTCATCGTGTGTGCCGGCGACGCCCGGGGTCTCGACGCCGCGATCACCGCGGCCACCGAGGCGTCGAAGGAACATCCCTGTCGCGTGATCGTCGTCGGTCGTGGTCGCCAGGACGGCCCGTCGCGGCTCGATGCGGAGATCCGGGTCGCCGGTGAGGCCGGCGCCTCCGAGGCGTTGATCCTCGCCCTGCACGGAGAACTCGGTGAGCACCAGGAATCGGTCGTGGTGCCGTTCCTGTTGCCGGACACACCGGTCGTCGCGTGGTGGCCCAACCAGGCCCCCGCGGTACCTGCCGAGGATCCGGTGGGGCGTCTGGCCGTCCGCCGTATCACGGACGTGACCAACTCGGACGATCCACGCTCCGATCTCGCGACCCGCCTGTCCGGTTACCGACCGGGCGACACGGATCTGGCCTGGGCACGGATCACCTACTGGCGGGCGCTGCTGGTCTCGGCGCTCGACCAGCCACCGCACGAACCGGTGCTCTCGGCCCGCGTCTCGGGGCTGCGGACCGAGCCCGCGGTCGACCTGATCGCAGGCTGGCTCGCGAGCCGTCTCGACTGTCCCGTCGAGCGATCGATCGGCGAACTGCGGGTGGAACTGCGCACGACCTCGCAGACGATCGCGCTGGAACGGCCGCAGGAAGGTCGCGTGGCGACCCTCGAGCGCACCCACAAGCCCGATTCGCTGATCAGTCTGGCACGCCGGAACTCGGCGGAATGTCTGGCCGAGGAACTGCGCCGACTCGATCCCGACGAAGTCTACGAAGCCGCATTGTCGGCCCTGCCGAAGGTGGAATATGTCTGACCCCGCCCGGAACCCATCCGAAATCCTGCGTTTCGCCGATGCCGACGAGGTCGCGCGCGCCGCGGCGTCCGCCTTCGTCGACGCGGTCGTCGCCGCGCAGCGCGAGCGGGTGCAGGCCCATGTCGTGCTCACCGGCGGCGGCACCGGTATCGCGATGCTCGAACATGTGCGCCGAGACCAGGGTGGTATCGACTGGTCGGCAGTGAACGTCTACTTCGGCGACGAACGTTTCCTCCCGCCCGGAGACCCGGAGCGTAACGAGGTGCAGGCCCGGGAAGCGCTGCTCGACCACGTGCCGATCGACCCGGCCCGCATCCACACCATGCCGGCGCTCGGCGAGGACGGGTGCAGCACGCCGCAGGCATCGGCGCAGCGGTACGCCGAACTCCTCGCAGCGCACTCCCCCGACGGCACCGCGCCGGTGTTCGACGTGCACCTGCTCGGCATGGGCGGTGAGGGACACATCAATTCGCTGTTCCCCCACACCGACGCGGTGCGTGAGTCGGAACGGTTCGTGGTGGGTGTCGACGATTCCCCGAAGCCCCCGTCGGCGCGGGTGACGCTGACGCTGCCCGCCGTGCAGCGGGCGCGGCAGGTGTGGCTGCTGGTCACCGGCGCTGCCAAGGCCGAGGCCGTCGCGGCGGCCGTGGGCGGTGCCGCGCCCGAGGACTTCCCCTCGGCGGGCGCCCGTGGCACCGAACGCACCGTGTGGTTCCTCGATCCGGCGGCCGCCGCGCAACTCCCGCAATCGTGACCGGCGCCCCGACGGTCACGTGCCGGCGCCGTCGAAGTCGGGATCGTCGGCCTCGTCCGTCGTGCGGGGTTCTCCTGAGGATCTTCCCTGCTCGCTTCCGTCACAGTCGTCGAGACTGATTCGTACGCAACGTATCCGGAGAGCCGAACGCGGACCTGCCGTCGACCGGAGGGTACGTAGTCGTGATCGGCCCGGGACACATCGCACCGTTCGTGGGTCCATGCCGGTGAACTCCTCCCGTCGTGGACCGTTGTCGTCACGGCCCTCTGTCTCGTTCGACGCGCCGGAACGCCCGATGGTTCCATTCGGGACGAAATCACCTGCTCGCACGGGGACTCGCGGTCAGATACCGCGCTCGATCACCGCCGCCGTGACGCGGTCGGCGATCGACGAAACGGGGTTCTCGTGCGTCACCCACGCACTGCCGCCGAAATACTTCGCGAAGATCCGCTCGGCAGTCCGGGTGGCGATCGCCTGCGTCGTCAACGTCGGGTTCGGACCTCCGAGGCTGTTGGCCAGCGCCGAATTGTCGGCGATGAACAGCCTTTTCACCCATCGGGCTTCGGCGTCGGCGTCGAGCACCGAATCCTGATCGCTCACGCCCATCCTCATGCTGGACTGGGAATGCAGGATCAGCGGGGGCCAGTCGCAGCGATGCACCCTCTTCGCCCCCGCGGCCCGCATCAATTCGACGGCCTTACGAGTCGCATGATCGCGATTGCGGCGGGTGCGGGCGGAACGACGGCGATGGTGCACGGTCACCCGCGGTGCCGGACCTCCCTCGTCCGGATAGAGGATCGGTGACAGCGTCACCCGGTTGTCCGGTTCGACGTCGTCGTCGGAGATGACCAGCGCCGCGAGAACCCGGTCGGCATCCGACATCGTGTCGAGCAGGTCGCGGCCGACAAGTCGCCCCACACTGTCGGCACCCGCGGAGTCGACGACGCTCCCGGCGCGTCCGTATCCGTGAATCCCGGAGTCGCTGAAGTTCAGTGCGTACGCGATCAACGCCGGAGGCAGGCCGACCTGTTCGATACCGCCGTATCCCGGCAGGTCGACACGCGCATTGGATCCGGGTCCGCGCGTCTGCCCCGTGTACTCGTCGAAGACGCCGAAGACCGCGTCCATGTGGTGATCGGTGAGGCCGCGGCCGACCCATCCGTTCGGATTCGGCAGCGTCGAGTTCAGCCACAGCCGCGGGCTCTCGATGCACCCGGCCGCGAGCACCACCACCGGGGCGGTCGCCTCGTGCTCCTCCCCTGCCGTCGTGAGCCGCACCCCGCGCGCGGTGGTCTCCCCGTGGACCTGCTCGACGAGGATTTCGGAGACCACCGCGTCGGCGATCAGCGTGACGGGTCGTCCCTGCGGGGACCACGCGTCGGCGGTGAGCATCATCGGGACGTACGAGTTGTCGGTGGAACGCTTGGCCTTCAGATTCCGCGGCGCGCCCAGCGGGAGGAAACATCCCTGATAGCAGTGCCCGCACATCGTGCATCCCCGGGCTTCGGGATGGTGCAGACGCGAGCGGTCGTGGGTGCGACCGGCAGTGCCGGCGGGTTGCAGGATCGCGTTCTGCTGGGCGCGGTGAGCGGCCCGCGTGGTATCGAGCGAGGTCTGGTGCGGAAGACCCATCGCGGCTGCACCGCGCAGGAACAGTTGTTCCTTGGCGCCCATCGGCGCGGTCTGCACCGGAAGAGTGGCCTCTACCCACTCGTAGTAGGGACGCAGCTCGTCGTAGCCGAAGGGGAACAGGTGCGCCGTATCGTACATGTCGCGATCGGCACCGTCGTATCCGGAGAATGCCCCGGGTGCCGCCCGGGGCGAGTTCCCGAAGAAGTGCAGCGTGGTGCCACCGACGCCGGACACCTGCCACACGAACGAATTCTGGGGCAGATCGCGCAGCCACGGAGGGCGCGATCGGTCTCCCGGTCCGTGGCGGAACAGCCCGGTGATCGGATTGTTGACGTCGTCCTCGAAGTGGGTCCATTCGTTCTCGGGATCGGCGAACCGAGGTCCCGCTTCGAGGACGAGCACGTCGAGACCGCGTGCTGCGAGCTCCTTGGCCACGACAGGTCCGCCGCCGCCTGCCCCGATCACGATGACGTCGGTCATCTATCCCTCCACCTCGTCGATTCCGCCGTAGTAGCCCAGGAACTCGTCCCATCCGTCGCTCGGCCCGGCGTAGCGGCTCAACTCCCAGCCGACCGGACGCCCCGCGATCTCCCGCCGCGTGCGGTCGTAGGCGGAGACCTCCGAGAATGCCGCGAAGGCAGCCAGCGTGGGGATCGCGTTGACCACGAACTTCAGCACCAGCCCCTCGAAACGCGGGTCGGTGTCGAGCCATTCGAAGACCTGTGCCTTGGCTGCATGACTCAGGTTCGCGAACGGCGCCGCGAACGGTCCGCTCACCGCACGCGGGTCCGCGGTGACACCGAAGGTGTTGAGCAGCAGAGCGATCGCCGCGGCACCGGGCAGATTGCCCGCCGCGGGCCCGAGCAGAGGCATCGGAGACGCCTGATCCAGGGTGCGTTCCAGAGATTCCGCCGTGCCGGCGGTGACGCCACCGGGACGGTCGGTCCACATGCCCTGCTGGTGCGAATACGGGTCGTTGCCGGGCACGACGAACGCGAGCACCCCGTTGATCGTGTCGCGCACCGCAGGCGTCTCGCTCAGCGGACTCGCGTTCGACTCCCGTGCGAACACCCCTGCGGTGCCGACGAGCGCCGCCATGGTCGTGGCCATCCCGGCGAGAAAACGCCGCCTGTTCCAATACCCTTGCTGCGCATCGTCCACGTCGCCCCCTCGTCGCTTCCGTGGTGCAGCGTACGAGATGTAACGAAACGGTCGCGGCGTTTCGTCCGAATCACCCCTCGACTGCATGGCCCGACGGTGAGCGCAAGGGAAGCAGGTAGCGCACTACCCGTGCCGCTCGCACACAGGACGCGCAGGATGCACATCACAGCCGATCGAGGCAGCGGGGTGGGAATCATGTTGCAGAAGCGGGAAAGCAGTCGGTTCACGACGATTCGGAAACGGCGCCGCAACCGGAACGGTACCCCTTGCGAAGGAGACGATCACCCCGCTCGAAGCATCGATTCTCGAATCCGATGCGGGACGGACCCGACCTGATCCGAGACAGGAAGACGCATGCACCCCGCGCGCAACATTCCGCGTCGTTCCCCCGAACCACGCCGACGACAACAGACGGTACGGTTGCAACCCACGACACGGCATCCGGCACCTTCGTCGTCACCACAACCGTGGTGGCTGCGGATCAGACATCGCGGCAGTCGTATCCTCGGTTGGCACGGATGGCCCAAGGTGGCGTCGCTTGCCACCACTGTTGCAGCCGTCGGTGCCCTCTGGTTCTCCGGCCAGTCGTTACGCGCCAACGAAAACCAGTACAAGCTCTCCGAACAAGGCCTCCTCACCGAGCGTTTCAGCAAAGCCATCGAACAGCTCGGCTCGTCGACGCTCGACGTCCGCTTGGGCGCGGTCTACTCCCTCGAACGCTTGTCCAGGGACTCGATCCCCGACCATCCGACGATATTCGAGATCCTGGGTGCCTTCATCCGAACCCATGCCCCGGTCACGCCGGAGTGCACCGAATCACCGGCTCCTCTCACCGAGCCCCGCCCCCCTGTCGATGTGCAAGCAGCCCTCACCGCCATCGGACGACGGGACGCCGCTCACGATGGGGCCAACGCGATAGATCTCTCGTCGTCCTGCCTTGCCGGCGCCTCCCTGACCGACGCAGACCTCTACGGCGCCGATCTGACCGAGAGTGTGCTGGCGTACGCCGATCTCCGAGGAACCGATTTCACCGACGCTCACCTGACCGGCGTCGACCTCTACGGTGCCGACCTCACAGGCGCGACGTTGATCGGTATCGAGTTTCACGACGCAGACCTGACCGACATCGTGTACGACGACAGCACGACGTGGAGCGAGGGAGCTGCACCACTGCCACCTACGTCCCCCCGGTGAGGCTGGTACTCGGCATCTACGTTCTCGACCGATCCGGTCCGGAGGAGATCGAGTAGCGCACTACTCGTGTTCCCGCCCGCCGATGGCGCACACTGGGAATACCTATTCGGTGGACACGGAAGCGTCCACCCGCCCGAGGAGATGTCATGCGAATGCAGAACATGGAGCGACGAGTATCGCAGTGGTGATCCCGCCTTCCGGCGGTCCGATCCCGGCGTGCCTTCGCATCATGTTGCCTTCGCTTCCCACCCGCGTACTCGACGCTGTCGAGCGCCGACTTCTTCCAAGGACCCCGTCATGTCCTCGCACAATGCTGCGAATCCGCAGCCCTCGTCACCGACGTCCGTGGTTCCACCACCCACACATCACGACATTCTCGCGGTGCTGCTGCCCCTGCTCGCCGCACTGTTCGCCGCGTTGCTCTCGGGCACCGTGGCGATCCCCGCCCTGCCCGCCGTCACGGCAGAACTCGGTGGCGGCTCCGTAGGCCTGACCTGGATCATCACGGTTGCACTGTTGGCCAACGCGTCGTCCACCCCGGTCTGGGGATCGATCTCCGACCGCTACGACACCAAGATCCTCGTCCAGATCGCACTGCTGACGCTGACGGTCGGGTCCGTGATCTCGGCCTGTGCTCCGACGCTGCCCGTCCTTCTCGCCGGCCGTGTGGTGCAAGGGGTCGGCCTCGGCGGCGTCGTGGCCGTCACCGTCGCGGTGCTCGGCGCACTCATCCCACCGCGGGAGCAGGGCCGTTATTCCGGATACGGCGCCGTGGTCATGGCTGTGTCGATGGCAGGCGGTCCGCTCCTCGGCGGAGCACTCGTCGATACTCCTCTGAGCTGGCGTGCCTGCTTCCTCCTCCCTGCGGCACCGGCCGTGCTCGCACTGGTCGCGCTGCGACGCAGGTTGACGCCTCGACCGCGTCGCTCGTCGGACACGCGGACAGATTGGCTCGGCGCCGTCCTGCTCACCGCAGGAGTGACGCTGGTGCTGGTGTGGGTCACCGGCAGCGGCGAGTTCGACGACGGCCTGCTGTCCTGGCCACAGATCGGATATCCGGCCGTGGGGGCCGGCCTGCTCGTTGGTGCGATCGCCGTCGAACGTCGCGCTCCTACACCGGTGGTGCCGATCGACCTGTTCGGGCAGCGCACCGTCGCATGCACCCTCGTCGCGTCGATGTCGTCCGGGTTCGCCTTCTACGCGGCGCTGTCCTTCCTCAGCGAGTTCTTCCAGGCGGCGCGCCATCACTCAGCCACTGCCACAGGGATCCTGCTGACCCCACTGGTTTTCGGACTCGCCCTGTCGTCCTTCGCATCGGGTCGTCTCATCACGCGCTTCGGCAAGTGGAAGGCATTGCTCGTGGCCGGGGCCCTCCTCCAACTCGCCGGATGCACGATGCTCGTGTTCACCGACCGAAGTGCGCCGATCTGGTGGATCGAACTCGCCGTCCTGCTTCTCGGTCTGGGAATCGGAGTTCTGCTGCAGAACCTCGTATCGCTGGTTCAGAACGCTGTGGCCCCGGAGCGTTTCGGAGCGGCCGGGGCCGCGGTGTTCTTCTTCCGCCTGATCGGTGCGGCGGTGGGCCTTCCCCTCCTCGCCGCGACGGTGCCGCCTCACGGCGAGGGCATCGGCCGGGTCTTTCTCCTGTTGTCGGTGCTGTCCGTCGTCGGGCTCGTCACAGTTGCGCTGCTACCGAACCAACGGTTGCGTACCTCCTTCGACGCGGTGGAGGAACCATCCCGGTGAAACCGGATCGTGCCGGCAATCGGATGCAGGACAATTCCGGTAAGGGCGAGCGCGAATCGAGAGGAGTGGTGATGAGCACGCCGAGGACGGTCACCGGTGAAGTGAGCCCGGAACGTGATTGCCCGAACGATTCGTCGTTGGTCCGGCTGACCTACCACCGCAATTTTCTGCTTCCGATCGGTGAGGTCTGGGCTGCACTCACCGACTCCGAGAAGCTGGGTCGCTGGTACGGCACGTATACGGGCGACCCGGCGTCAGGGCGTATCCGGCTGACGATGACCGACGACCACGACTCGGCCACCACCTATGTGGACATACTCCGGTGTTCTCCTCCGAACGGATTCGCCGTCGAGGTGGATGGGTGGCTGCTCGAGGTGGCGCTGCGTCAGGTCGGCCGGGTCACCACCCTGGAGTTCACGCACCGTCATGTCCCCCGCTCGGAAGCCGGTGAGATCGGGCCGGGATGGCAGTACTACCTCGATCGCCTGGACGCGGCGCTGACCGACACCCCCACTCCGCTGTGGGACGACTACCTGGACCTGGTGGACGAATATCGCTGAGTACAGACGGGCACTTCGGGCGCCGTGCAACCGGCACGTGCGATTCGAAGTCGCACAGCCGAAGACCGCGATGCCCCGAAATCGTTCACCGGTCCTGTCGATTCACCAACTCTGCCAACCGCATTCGGAGGTGCCGCAGCTCGGGTTCGGTACCGGCGAGTTCGAGTGCGCGCCGATACGCTTCGGCCGCTTCGCCTTTCCGTCCGACCCGGCCCAGCAGCTCGGCCCGCGCCACCATGTACGGCCCGTAGTCGCGCAGACTCGGTTCCTCGACGAGACCGTCGAGGAGTTCGAGCCCGGCCGCGGGTCCATCGCGCATCGCGACCGCCACGGCCCTATTCAGCGCAACCACCGGCGACGGGCTCAGCGCGATCAGCACGTCGTAGAGCGCGACGATCTGCGGCCAATCGGTGCTCTCGACATCGCTCGCCTCGTCGTGCAGCGCGGCGATCGCGGCCTGCACTCCGTACGGGCCGGGTGGTCCCCCGGTAAGAGCGGTGACCACCAGTGCACTGCCCTCGTCGATCATCGCGCGGTCCCAGCGGGTGCGGTCCTGCACGTCGAGCAGCATCACGGCGCCGGATGGGTCGGTGCGCGCGTCCCGGCGGGCATGGACGAGCAACATGAGCGCGAGCAGGCCGCTCACCTCCCGTTCCGACGGCATCAGCCGATGCAGGATGCGCGTGAGGCGGAGCGCTTCGTCGGCGAGATCGATGCGTTGGAGATCTTCGCCGCTGCTGGCGGCATAGCCCTCGGTGAATATCGAGTACAACGCGGCGAGCACCACGGGTAGCCGCTCGGGCAGTTCGTCGGGACGCGGCACTCGGAACGGTATCCGAGCACCTCGAATCTTCTTCTTGGCCCGCACGATTCGCTGCGCCATCGTCGGCGGCGGAACGAGAAAGGCGCGGGCCACCTCGTTCGTCGTGAGCCCGCCGAGACAGCGCAGGATCAGCGCGACGCGGTCGTCGGCGGCGAGGGCGGGGTGGGCGCACGTGAAGAACAATTCGAGGCGGTCGTCCGGTAGCTCACCGGTCTCGGGTATCTCCTGCGACGCACGACGTTCGGTGTCGATGGCGAGTTCGGCGAGCCGCGTCGCATACACGCGGTCGCGGCGTACCCGGTCCAGCGCTCGGCGCCTGGCGGTGGTGAGCAGCCAGGCGCCCGGGCGCTCGGGTACGCCGTCGACGGGCCAACGCACGAGTGCCGCCTCCAGCGCGTCCGATGCGACCTCCTCCGCGAGGTCGAGATCGCCGAATCGATGGACGAGCGCCGCGAGGAGCCGGCCGTGTTCCTCCCGGAACACCGCCTCGACGGCCGCGGCCGGCTCCCCCATCGCTCAGTCCCCGAAGTCGGCGATCGGGCGCACGACGACTGTGCCGCCGTCCCTCGAACCAGGGCAGCGAGCCGCCCAGTCGAGTGCCTCGTCGAGGCTGCCGACGTCGATCACGTCGTATCCGCCGAGCACCTCGCGGCTCTCGCCGAACGGTCCGTCGGTCACCGTGCGGCGCCCGTCCGCGTCGACCTGCACGGACGTCGCGGTGACGAGGTCCTGCAGGGCGTGGCCCGACACGAGGACTCCCGCATCGCGCATCGACTTCTCGTAGTCCTGCCAGTCCTCGAATGTGCATGTGGGTTCGTCGGTCGTGGATGCGTAGATCAGCAGCATGTACTTCATGGCGGTCGCTCCTGTCGGTGTGGTCTTCGTCCTACACCATCACGACGAACGGGCAGGGGCCGGATCGACAGCCCGGCGAGAAAATTCTCTAACCGCTGTTGCGCAACGCTGTGGCGAGACCGTTCATGGTGATCTGGATGCCCCGCCGGACCCGCTCGGTGTCCTCGCCGGCGCGGAACCGGCGCAGCAGCTCGACCTGCAGGTGGTTGAGCGGTTCGAGGTACGGGAACCGGTTGTGCAGCGACCGTTCGAGGGCGGGATTGTCGGCGACGAGCGAGTCGTACCCGGTGATCTGCTTGTAGGCGTCGACCGTGCGGGCGTGTTCGTCGACGATGCTGCCGAACACCCGCTCGCGCAGTTCGACGTCGTCGACGAGTTCGGAATAGCGGGCAGCAAGGCCGAGATCGGACTTGGCGAGCACCTGCGCCATGTTCGACAGCACCGAGCGGAAGAACGGCCAGCGACGGTAGAGATCCTGCAGGATCGCCCACCGGTCCGGATCGCCGGCCACCCAGTCGTGCACGGCCGTTCCGGTGCCGTACCAGCCCGGAAGCATCACCCGGCTCTGCGTCCACGAGAGCACCCACGGGATGGCCCGGAGGTCGCTGATCGCCTTCGTCTGCTTGCGGGAGGCGGGGCGGCTGCCGATGTTGAGGGCACCGATCTCCGAGACCGGGGTCGCCGTGGTGAAGTACTCGACGAAGCCCGGGGTCTCGTGCACGAGGCGGCTGTACGCGACGCGGGCCCGCTCGGCGAGATCGTCGAGGACCCCATAGGCCTCCGGCGCGTCCTTCCCGAGCCCTTCCACGTCCAGCAGGCTCGACTCGAGGGTCGCCGAGACGAGCGCTTCCAGGTTGCGGCGGGCGAGCACCGGTTCGCGGTACTTCGCGGCGATGATCTCTCCTTGTTCGGTCAGGCGCAGCGATCCCTGTACGGCCCCGGGCGGCTGCGCGAGGATCGCGTCGTAACTCGGTCCGCCGCCGCGGCCGACGGTGCCGCCTCGTCCGTGGAACAGACGCAGCCGGATCCCGGCGGTGCGGGCGCTCTCGACGAGGTCCAGTTCCGCGCGGTAGAGGGCCCAGTTGGCGGCGAGATAGCCGCCGTCCTTGTTGGAGTCGGAGTATCCGAGCATGATCTCCTGCAGTCCGTCGTGCCCGTCGACGAGACTGCGGAACTCGGGTACGGCGAGTGCAGCGGTCAACGTGGCCGCTCCGCCGCGCAGGTCGTCGATGGTTTCGAAGAGCGGGATGACCTGGACGGTGCTGCGCGGATAGCCGCGGTCGAGGTCGAGGAGCCCGACCTCCTTGAGCAGCACCTCGACCTCGAGCAGGTCGGACACCGAGGTGCACATGCTGATGATGTAGTGCTCGATGGCGGCCGGTCCGATGCGACGGACCACTTCGGCGGCGGCACGCAGGATGCCGAGTTCCTTCGCCGTCTCGTCCGACAGGTGCGCGTCGGCGGCGGTGAGCGGGCGGCGGATCCGCAGTTCCGCAGTGAGGAGCGCGACCTTGTCGTCCTCCGGGAGGTCGCGGTAGCGGTCGGTGACCCCCGCCCAGGAGAGCAGTTCGGCGACGACGTTCTCGTGGACCTCGGAGTTCTGCCGCAGGTCGAGCGGGGCGAGGTGGAACCCGAAGACCTCGACGGCGCTGCGCAGGTGGGCGAGCCGGTCGTCGGCGATCACCGCGGCACCGCCCGCGCGCAAGGAGGCATCGACGATGTTCAGATCGGCGTGGAGCCGGGCCGGTGAGGGATACGGCTCGCACGGCAGGCCGACGACGTGGGGCAGGTCGACGACGTGGGGCAGGTCGACGCCGGGCAGCAACCGGTCCGCGGTAGCGGTGAGACGAGCGCGGATGCCGTGCACGGCGCGCCGGTACGGCTCGTCACTGTGCGCGGGATCGTCGTCACCCGAGTCGTCGGCGAGTTTCCTCAGGGCGCTGCTGATCGTCGCGGTGCGTTCGGACATCGACAGTTCGCGTTCGAGCGCCGCGAGTTCGGTGAGGTGATGACGCAGTGCGGTCTCGCAGGCGCGATTCGCGGCGGTGGTGACGACCTGCCCATCGACGTTGGGGTTGCCGTCGCGGTCGCCACCGATCCAGGTGCCGGGCCTCACCAGTGGCTCGGTGAGCACCGCGGCGTCGGGCCAGCGTCGCCGGAGTTCGCGGCGCACTTCGGCGTTGAGAGCGGGAACGACGTCGAACAGCGCGAGGTCGTAGTAGCGCAGACCGTTGTCGACCTCGTCGCTGATCCGCAGCCGCGCGAGCCTGATGAGCGCGGTGTCCCAGAGGGTGAGGATGTGCCGGTAGAGCGCACGGTCGATCTCCTCGAGCGCGCCGGGATCATCGGTCTTCTCCCGGCGCCGCATGAGCTCGGTGACGGCGGTCTGCACGTCGAAGACGGTCCGTCGGCGGGTCTCGGTGGGATGAGCGGTGATGACGGGAGCGACGAGGGCGGAGGCCAGCGCCTCGGTCACGGTGTCGGCGTCCAGGCTCGGGCCGACCGCATCGAGTTTGGCGTAGGTGGCGGCGAGACTGCTGTCCTGCGGAGGGTCACCTGCCCGCACGTGCAGGGCGCGTCGTCGTTCGCGGTGCAGATCCTCGGCGAGATTGGCGAGCAGACCGAAATGGCTGAACGCGCGGGCGACGGGAAGCAGGTCGTCGGTGGCGACACCGGCGAAACGGTCGGCGAGTTCGGTGCGGTCGATCTCGGAGCGCCGGATCCGGAAACTCTCCACCCGAGCGGATTCGACCAGGTCGAAGGTGCCGGGTCCCGCCTGCTCACGGATGACGTTGCCGAGGATGCCGCCGAGCAGGCGGATGTCCTCGCGGAGGGGTTCGGTCGCAGAGGCAGGCACTGTGTCCGTCATACGGACAGTATCTGCGGCCGGGGGCCGGGGCGCGACCGCGGCCGTGCGGCCGCCGGGATCAGCTGAACTTGATCTGCAGTCCGATGCCGAGGATCGAGATCACCCAGATGATGCCGGTGAAGACGGTGAGACGATCGAGATTCTTCTCCGCCACCGTCGAGCCCGAGAGATTGGACTGGACTCCGCCACCGAACAGGCTGGACAGACCACCGCCCTTACCGCGGTGCAGCAGCACCAGCAGGATGAGCAGCAGGCTCGTGACGATCAGGAGGATGTCCAGGAACAGTTCCATGTCGGTGTTCGATGTCCTTCGGATGGTGGGCGACGTCGGCGTCAGCTTACCCGCTCGTCGTGGGAGGACGGCGTGGGTGTGCCGGTGAGGGTCGCTGCGAGCACGATGCCGCGCGGGAAATCGGTGCACAGAGGCGAAAAGCGGTGGGGTGCAGGATCTCGTCGAGATCCTGCACCCCACCGCAGTGCTCGTCGCTCCTAGAGCAGCGGACCGCCTGCAGCGATCGCCGACAACTGGGCGAACTCGTCGGCCTTGAGGGAGGCGCCTCCCACGAGACCACCGTCGACATCGGATTGAGCGATGAGCTCACCGACGTTCTTGGCGTTGACCGACCCGCCGTACAGGACACGGACCGATGCCGCGACCTCGGACGAGGCCGATTCGGCGAGGGTGGTGCGCACCGCGGCACACACCTCTTGGGCGTCGGCCGCCGAAGCGACCTTGCCCGTGCCGATGGCCCAGACCGGCTCGTACGCGACGACGATCTTCGCGATCTCGTCGGCGGACAGACCGGCGAGCGAGTTCTTCAACTGCTCGACGTTGTACTCGACGTGGTTGCCCGCTTCGCGGACGTCGAGACCTTCGCCGATGCAGACGATCGGCGTGAGGCCGTGCCGAAGCGCGGCCTTGGTCTTGTCGCGGACGATCTCGTCGGTCTCACCGTGCAGAGTGCGACGCTCCGAGTGCCCGACCACCACGTAGGTGCAGCCGAGCTTCGCGAGCATCGCTCCGGAGATCTCGCCGGTAAAGGCGCCGGAGTCGTGGACCGACAGGTCCTGCGCCCCGTAGGTGATGCCGAGCTTGTCGCCCTCGACGAGGGTCTGCACCGAGCGGATGTCGGTGAACGGCGGGATGACCGTCACGTCGACCTTCTCGAGGTACTTCTCGGGAAGGGTGAACGCGATCTTCTGTACCAGAGCGATGGCCTCGAGGTGGTTGAGGTTCATCTTCCAGTTGCCCGCGATGAGCGGTGTCCGTGCCATTCCCGTCAGCCCTCCAGAACCGAGATGCCGGGCAGTTCCTTGCCCTCGAGGTATTCGAGGGAGGCGCCGCCACCGGTGGAGATGTGCGAGAAGCGCTCCTCACCGAGTCCGAGCGACCGCACGGCCGCAGCGGAGTCGCCGCCGCCGACGACACTGAACGCGCCCTTGCCGGTGGCCTCGATGATCGCCTCCGCGACACCCTTCGTGCCGGCCGCGAAGTTCTCGAACTCGAACACGCCCATCGGGCCGTTCCAGAACACCGTCTTCGCGGAGCCGAGGAGCGAGGCGAAGCGCTGCACGGATTCGGGTCCGATGTCGAGGCCCATCCATCCCTCGGGGATGGAGTCGGCCGCGACGGTCTGCGATTGTGCATCGGCCGCGAACTTGTCGGCCACCACCACGTCCTGCGGGATGTGGATGACGTCGCCGAACCGCTCGAGCAGCTGCTTGCAGGTGTCGATCATCGACTCCTCGAGAAGCGACGTACCGACCGGATACCCCTGTGCCGCAAGGAAGGTGAAGCACATGCCGCCACCGATGACGAGCGTGTCGACCTTGGGTGCAAGTGCCTCGATGACCCCGAGCTTGTCGGAGACCTTCGAGCCGCCGAGCACCACGGCGTAAGGACGCTCGGTGTCGGTGGTGAGCTTGGCGAGCACCTCGACCTCGGCTGCGACGAGACCACCCGCGTAGTGCGGGAGCAGCGTCGCGACGTCGTAGACCGACGCCTGCTTGCGGTGTACGACACCGAAGCCGTCGGAGACGAACGCGCCGTCGTCGCCGACGAGCTCGACGAGCTCACGGGCGAAGGCGAGGCGCTCGGCGTCGTCCTTGCTGGTCTCGCGAGCGTCGAACCGGACGTTCTCGAGCAGGAGGATGTCGCCGTCGGTCAGGCCTTCGGAGCGCGCGAGCGCATCCTGCCCGACGACGTCGCCGGCGAGCTGGACGTTGCGCCCGAGCACCTCGCCGAGCTTCGCTGCGACAGGCGCGAGCGAATACTTCGGATCCGGCTCGCCCTTGGGGCGGCCGAGGTGCGCGGTCACGACGACCTTCGCCCCGGCCTCCGCCAGCGTGCGGATGGTGGGCGCGGACGCGAGGATGCGGCCGGCGTCGGTGATCGTCTCGCCGTCGAGCGGGACGTTGAGGTCGGAGCGCACGAGCACGCCCCGGCCCTCGACACCGGCGTCGAGCAGATCCTTCAGGGTCTGAACTGCCACTGTTCGGGTGTCCTGTTCTGCGAGTATCAGAGGGACTTGCCGACGAGACCGATGAGGTCGGCCAGGCGGTTGGAGTAGCCCCACTCGTTGTCGTACCAGGACACGATCTTGACCTGGTCGTCGATGACCTTGGTCAGCGGCGCGTCGAAGATCGACGAGTGCGGGTCGGTGACGATGTCCGAGGACACGATCGGGTCGGTGTTGTACTTCAGGATGCCCTTCAGCGGTCCCTCGGCGGCGGCCTTCATGGCGGCGTTGATCTCCTCGACCGACGCCTTGGTGCGCAGGTTGGCGGTGAGGTCGGTGACCGAGCCCGTCGGGATCGGCACACGCAGCGCGTAACCGTCGAGCTTGCCCAGCAGCTGCGGGAGAACCAGGCCGATAGCCTTGGCGGCACCCGTGCCGGTGGGGACGACGTTCAGGGCGGCGGCGCGGGCGCGACGCAGATCGGAGTGCGGGCCGTCCTGCAGGTTCTGGTCCTGCGTGTAGGCGTGCACCGTCGTCATCAGGCCCTTCTCGATGCCGAAGCTGTCGTCGAGGACCTTGGCGATCGGACCGAGGCAGTTCGTGGTGCACGAGGCGTTGGAGATGATGTTCTGGCTGCCGTCGTACTTGTCGTCGTTGACGCCCATCACGATGGTGATGTCCTCGCCCTTGGCCGGCGCGGAGATGATGACCTTCTTGGCGCCGGCGTCGATGTGGCCCTTGGCCTTGGCGGCGTCGGTGAAGATACCGGTGGACTCGACGACGACATCGACACCCAGGTCGCCCCACGGAAGCGCGGAGGGGCCTTCCTTGATCTCGAGTGCCTTGATCTTCTGGTCGCCGACGATGATGAAGTCGCCCTCGACACGCACGTCCTTGTCGAGGCGACCCAGGATCGAGTCGTACTTCAGGAGCGTCGCGAGAGTGTCGTTGTCGGTGAGGTCGTTGACGGCGACGATCTCGATGTCGGTGGTGCCGAGCGCCTTCTGCGCCTCGACCGCACGGAAGAAGTTACGCCCGATGCGTCCGAAGCCGTTCACGCCTACGCGGACAGTCACAGTGAAGCTCCTTTGCCCAGAAATTTCGATGATTGTGCTGGTGTGACCCCTACCCTAGTGGGCCGTGGTCGTCCGAGGGGAGCCGCCCTGTCGTGGCGCGAACTCCGTTGCAAGCCTGCCCCGCTATGCCTCGTCCAGCAACTCAGCGGTGACGGCCGACTCCGTGTCTGGTATCCCGAGTTCCTTCGCGCGACGATCCGCCATCGACAGCAGGCGGCGGATCCGCCCTGCCACGGCGTCCTTGGTCATCGGGGGATCGGCGAGCTGACCGAGTTCCTCGAGGGACGCCTGGCGGTGCTGCACGCGCAGCGACCCGGCGGCCGCGAGGTGGTCGGGCACGTCCTCTCCCAAGATCGCCAGCGCCCGTTCGACCCGCGCGGCGGCCGCCACTGCGGCGCGTGCGGACCGGCGCAGATTCGCGTCGTCGAAGTTGGCGAGGCGGTTCGCGGTCGCGCGCACCTCCCGGCGCATGCGGCGTTCCTCCCAGACCAGCCGGGTGTCCTGCGCGCCCATGTGGGTGAGCAACGCGCCGATGGCCTCGCCGTCGCGGATCACGACGCGGTCGGCGCCGCGCACCTCGCGGGCCTTGGCGGTGACGCCGAGCCGGCGGGCCGCACCGACGAGCGCGAGGGCGGCCTCCGGGCCGGGGCAGCTGACTTCGAGTGCCGAGGACCGGCCCGGTTCGGTGAGCGACCCGTGCGCAAGGAAGGCCCCTCGCCAGGCCGCGGCAGAGTCGGAGACGCTGCCACCGACCACCTGTGCCGGCAGGCCACGTACGGGTCGTCCCCGGCCGTCGAGCAGGCCGGTGCGGCGGGCCAGCGCCTCGCCGTCCTTGCCGACCCGGACGACGTACCGGGAGCTCTTGCGAAGTCCACCCGCACCGAGCACCTGGATCTCGGCGGGATAGCTGTAGAGCTCGAAGATCTCGCGGCGGAGACGGCGGGCGATCGATCCGAGGTCCACTTCGGCCTCGACGACCACCCGTCCGGCGACGATGTGCAATCCCCCGGCGAAACGCAGAAGGGCGGACACCTCGGCCTTGCGGTTGCTGATCCTGGTGACCGACAACCTGCTCAGCTCGTCCTTGACCTCCGCTGTCATTGCCACGAGACGCTCTCCCTCCCGTCCCCGCGTGCGGCGCGGTTTCCACCGCGCGAGGACAGACATGTTTCCAGTGCCCCGGCCAACTTGGCGGGGTCGTGTCGATGCGTACCGGTCTCCGCGACCTCGACGAACGAGACGTCCGCTCCGAATCGGGCCGCGGACCGGCTCAGGTGCTCGCGCTCGCGTCCTTCCGGTACCGAGGCAGCATCCACGACGACGTGGTCGACACGGAAATCGGGTGCGTGCTGGGCGAGAACGTGCAGGTGACGCTCGGCCGAGAATCCCGCGGTCTCCCCCGGTTCCGCCGCGAGGTTGAGCACGAGGACCTTGAGCGCCTTCGTGTGGACGAGCGCCTCGTGCAGATCCGGGACGAGCACATGCGGGATGACGCTCGAGAACCAGGATCCGGGGCCGAGCACCACGAGGTCGGCCTCGCACACCGCGTCGAGCGCAGGAGCGCAGGCCGGCGGGTCGGCGGGGATCAGGCGGACCCTGCGCACCTTGCCCGGGGTGGTCGCCACCGCGACCTGCCCGCGGATGCACCGGCTCACCCGGGGATCGGATTCGAGTCCCGACACGTCGGCCTCGATGTCGAGCGGTATCGGTGACATGGGCAGGACACGGCCGCGCACGTCGAGGACGCGGGCGAGCATCTCGAGCGCGGTGACGGTGTCGCCCGCCACCTCGGCGAGCCCGGCGAGGATCAGGTTGCCGACGGAGTGCCCGGCGAGTGCACCCGTCCCCCCGAAACGGTGCTGCACGGTCTCGGTCCACACCCGGACCTCGTCGTCCGGGCCGGCGAGGGCGGCGAGGGCCATGCGCAGATCACCGGGTGGGACGACGCCGAGTTCGGCGCGCAGCCGCCCGGAGGAGCCCCCGTCGTCGGCGACGGTCACCACGGCGGTGACCCGCTCGGTGAGGCGCCGTACGGCGCTGAGGGTGGCGTACAGGCCGTGGCCGCCACCGAGAGCCGTGATCGCAGGTCCGGGCATCGCCTCCTGGGAATTCGGCGCCTCGTCGGAGTTCACTCGCGCCCCAGATCCCGGTGCACCACGTTCACCGTGAGATCCGGTGCCTGCTCCAGGCGTGCGGCGAGGGCCTCGGCCATCGCCACGCTCCGGTGTTTCCCTCCCGTGCAGCCCACTGCAATCGTCATGTAGCGCTTCCCCTCCCGACGGTAACCGGCCGTCGTCAGATCGAGCAGCCGGTGGTAGGTGGCGAGATAATCCTCGGCACCGTCGCGGGAGAGTACATAGTCGCGCACCGCCGCGTCCTGCCCGGTGTGCGGACGCAGTTCGGCGATCCAGTGGGGGTTCGGCAGGAACCGCACGTCGCACACGACATCGGAGTCCATGGGCAGGCCGTACTTGAAGCCGAACGACTCCACCGTCACTCGAATGGTGTCGGATGCGGCGTCGCCGAAGGCCGCCTCGATCTTGCGGCGCAGATCGGGCCCCGACAGCGCGGAGGTGTCGATCACGAGGTCGGCGGCGGCCTTGACGGGAGCGAGCTGCTCGCGTTCGACGGCGATGCCGTCGGTGAGTGTGCGGTCGGCCGTATCGGACTGCAGCGGATGACTGCGGCGCACCTGTTCGAATCGCCGGACGAGCACCGAGTCGGCCGCTTCGAGGAACAGCACACGGGTGTTGACCGGGCGGGCGGCGAGGTCGGTGACGACGCGTTCGAGGTCGCCGGTGAACAGCCGGCTGCGCACATCCATCACCACGGCGAGACGTTGCAGTGGAGGCTCGGCCTGCACCGCGAGATCGATCATGGACAGCATCAACTGGGGCGGAAGGTTCTCCGCCACGTACCATCCGAGATCCTCGAGGGCGGTCGCCGCCGTACTCAGCCCTGCCCCGGACAGGCCGGTGACGACGATGACTTCGGCCTGTGCCGGCCGCTCACCGTCGACTCCCGACTCCGCACCGTCCGCCGTTCCCGGGATCCGACCCACTTCGGTCACTGTTCCGACTCCGCTCGTACTCCCGACACGCCGACGGAGCCATCATCGCCTACCGGCGTGTCGCCCGCATCCGCGACCGCCGGCGCGTCGGTACCGTCCTGCGGTGGGGCGGCCGGTGGCGACGTGTCGTCCCGCAACGCCTCGAGCACGGCACGTGCGGTGGCCTGCCCGATCCCGGGCACCGCGGTGATCTCCTCGACGCTCGCCTCCCGCAACCGTGCGACCGACCCGAAATGGGTGACGAGCGCCTTGCGCCGGGTGTCGCCGAGACCGCGGACCCCGTCGAGAGCGGACGCCGTCATCCGCTTGGACCGCTTGCTCCGGTGGTAACCGATGGCGAAACGGTGCGCTTCGTCGCGGATGCGCTGCAACAGGAACAGCGACTCGCTGGTGCGCGGAAGGATCACCGGATCCTCCTCCCCCGGCACCCACACCTCCTCGAGGCGCTTCGCGAGTCCGACGACAGCGACATCCGTGATGCCGAGTTCGTCGAGGACCTCCGCCGCGGCCGCGACCTGCGGTGCACCGCCGTCGACGACGAACAGGTTCGGTGGGTACGCGAACCGGCGCGGTCGGCCCGTCGCCGGGTCCAATGCCGCCTCGGGCGCAAGATCCCCGCCGTCACCTCCGTCGGACCCCGGTTCGGCCGCATCCGTCTGCCGCGCCACGTCGCGGTTGTGCCGGAGGAAGCGTCGACGCGTCACCTCCGCGATCGAGGCGACGTCGTCGCTGCGTCCGTCTCCGGCGGCCTCCTTGATCGCGTAGTGCCGGTAGTCGGACTTGCGCGGCAGCCCGTCCTCGAACACCACGAGCGATGCGACGACGTCGGTGCCTTGCACGTGGCTGATGTCGACACATTCGATGCGCAGCGGCGCCGAGTCGAGGTCGAGGGCGTCCTGGATGCCCTGCAAGGCCGCCGAGCGCGCGTTGAAGTCGCCCGCGCGCCGCAGCTTGTGCTGGGCCAGTGCTTCCTTGGCGTTGCGCTCGACTGTATCGGCCAGGGCCTTCTTGTCGCCGCGCTGCGGGATGCGCAGGCGCACGGGGCCGCCCCGCAGGCGTCCGAGCCAGCGGCTCATCTCGTCCGGATCCGGCGGCAGGGCGGGGACGAGCACCTCGCGCGGCACGGCGCTGGTCGTGTCGGTGTCGCCGCTGTCGAGCGCGGCCTCCTCACCGTAGAACTGGGTGAGGAACTGCTCGACGAGCAGGGAGAGTTCTTCGGCGTCGTCCGTTCCCTCGGCGGCCTCGACGCCGGTGACGTCGCGGTCCTCGGGACGGTCGAGCACGTCACCGGACTTCTCGACGACCCAGCCACGCTGACCCCGTACGCGACCGCCACGCACGTGGAAGACCTGCACGGCCACCTCAAGGTCGTCGCCCGCGAAGGCCACGAGGTCGGCGTCGGTGCCGTCGCCGAGCACGACCGCCTGCTTCTCGAGCGCCTTGCGCAGCGCACCGAGATCGTCGCGCAGGCGGGCGGCGGTCTCGAAGTCGAGCTCCTCCGCCGCAGCCTGCATCCGCTTCTCGACATCGCGCACGAGTTTGTCGGTGCGTCCGGCGAGAAAGTCGCAGAAGTCCTCGACGATGCGACGGTGCTCGTCTGCGGACACGCGCCCGACGCAGGGCGCGGAGCACTTGTCTATGTAGCCGAGCAGGCACGGACGGCCGATCTGCGCATGCCGCTTGAAGACCCCCGCCGAGCACGTGCGCGACGGGAACACCCGCAGCAGCAGATCGAGGGTCTCGCGGATTGCCCAGGCATGCGAGTAGGGACCGAAATAGCGCACACCCTTGCGGCGCGGCCCGCGGTAGACGAACAGCCGAGGATATTCCTCGTTCAACGTGACCGCGAGCATCGGATAGGTCTTGTCGTCGCGGTAGCGGACGTTGAAGCGCGGGTCGAACTCCTTGATCCAGTTGTATTCGAGCTGGAGTGCCTCGACCTCGGTGCGCACCACCGTCCACTCGACCCGGCCCGCGGTGGTCACCATCTGGCGGGTGCGCGGATGCAACGAAGCGATGTCGGCGAAGTACGAGTTCAGGCGCGAGCGAAGGTTCTTCGCCTTGCCGACGTAGACGACCCGGCCGTGCGGGTCGCGGAACTTGTAGACCCCCGGCTCCGTGGGAATGGAGCCGGGGGCAGGGCGATATGTCGAGGGGTCGGGCACAGGTCCAGGCTAGTCGTCACCCCTGACGGCTCCGCCGTCGTTGTTGTCGCTGACGGCTCCGCCGTCGTTGTTGTCGCTGACGGCTCCGCCGGTGTAGCGGGACTCGAGTTCGCGGAAACGCTCGAGCGCGTTCACGGCGAGTTCCCCGTCGCGCGCCTGGATGGCGACGACGGGCACGTACTCGTCGAACGGCAACTCGAGCCGTGCCCAGGGCGCACCGTGGTCGAAGAACAGTCCGCGCACGTCGGTCCACGGGATGTGTCGTTCCGCCACGACGTTGCGGACGGTCACTCCACCCGCCCCGGCACGCAACCGCGGCCGGGTGAACAGCAGGACGCCCCCGGTGAGCACGATGCCGATGGCGAGGATCGCGATCTGGTCGACGAACCGCAGGTTCACCCCGGTGTCACCGCCCCCGCGGAGTACGAGCGCGGCGAAGATGTGCACGGCCAGGACGACGACGGCCGCCACGACGACCCAGCGCCGCATCTTCTCCGGGCGTACCTCGAGATCCCAGCCGGTCTCGTCGCGGGTCAACGCGTCGCCTTCCGCAGCCGCCGCAGCGTCACGGCGGTGTCGAGCGCAGCCGCGCAGGCCTGTCCGCCCTTGTCCTCCACGGAGCCGGGCAGACCGGAGCGGTCGCGAGCCTGTTGTTCGGTGTCGGTGGTGAGAACACCGTTGCCCACCGGGGTGCCCTCGTCGAGCGCGATCCGGGTCAGGCCGTAGGTCACGGCGTCGCACACGTACTCGAAGTGCGGCGTGCCGCCGCGGATCACCACGCCGAGCGCGACGACCGCGTCGTGGGTGCGCGCCAGTTGCTGTGCGACGACAGGGAGCTCGATCGCTCCCGCGACGCGCTCGAGCGTGACGTCGGTGACGCCTGCCTGCTCGGCGACCCGCTGTGCGCCGGCGATGAGGGCGTCGGAGATCTCGGTGTGCCAGCGACCCGCGACGATCGCGAGGCTCAGGCCCGCGGCGTCGGCGAGCTGCAGGTCGGGCAGGCCCTCGCCGCTCATCAGGCGTCTCCCTCGTCGAATTCGTCGAGACCGATCAGGTCGTGGCCCATACGGTCGCGCTTGGTGCGCAGGTACGAGATGTTCTCGCGGTTCGCGCGCAGCGGCATCGGGACACGTTCGGTGATCTGCAGGCCGTAGCCGTCGAGACCGACACGCTTGGCCGGGTTGTTGGTCAGCAGCCGCATCGACGAGATGCCGAGGTCGACGAGAATCTGTGCACCGATGCCGTAGTCGCGGGCGTCGGCGGGCAGGCCGAGCTGCAGGTTGGCGTCGACGGTGTCGGAGCCGGAGTCCTGCAGCTGGTAGGCCTGCAGCTTGTGCATCAGGCCGATGCCGCGTCCCTCGTGGCCGCGCATGTAGAGGACGACGCCACGGCCTTCCTCGGCGACCATCTCGAGGGCGGCGTCGAGCTGCGGACCGCAGTCGCAACGCAGCGACCCGAAGACGTCGCCGGTCAGGCATTCGGAGTGCACGCGGACGAGCACGTCGGAGCCGTCGCCGTCCGGACCGGCGATATCGCCGCGGACGAGCGCGACGTGTTCGACCTCGTCGTAGATGCTCTGGTAGCCGACAGCAGTGAAATCGCCGTGCCGGGTGGGGATGCGGGCCTCCGCGACGCGCACGACGTGCTTCTCGTGCTTGCGGCGCCACGCGATGAGATCGGCGATCGAGATCAGCGCGAGCTCGTGTTCGTCGGCGAAGACCCGCAGCTCGTCGGTGCGGGCCATCTCGCCTTCGTCTTTCTGCGAGACGATCTCGCAGATGACGCCGGCCGGTCGCAGGTCTGCCATGCGGGCGAGGTCGACGGCCGCCTCGGTGTGGCCGGGCCGGCGCAGGACGCCGCCCTCCTTGGCCCGCAGCGGCACCACGTGGCCGGGACGCGTGAAGTCCTGGGCGGTGGTGTTCGGGTCGGCGAGCAGCCGCATGGTGGCGGCGCGGTCGGACGCGGAGATGCCCGTGCCGATGCCTTCCTTCGCGTCGACGGTGACCGTGTAGGCGGTGCCGTGCTTGTCCTGGTTGACGCTGTACATGGGAGGAAGACCGAGACGGTCGCAGTCCTCTCCGTCCAGAGGCACGCACAGGTACCCGGATGTGTACCGGACCATGAACGCCACGAGTTCGGGCGTCGCCTTCTCCGCAGCGAAGATGAGGTCGCCCTCGTTTTCACGGTCCTCGTCGTCGACCACGACGACCGCCTTACCGGCGGCGATGTCGGCGACCGCGCGCTCGATGGTGTCGAACCTCGTCACTTCCCTGGACTCCAACTCTCGTATCCGGACGACTCGTGCTCCGCGTCCATTGTCGATCTCCACACTACGACCCGTCAGCGCGCGTTCTGCAGGCGCTCCACGTACTTGGCGATCACGTCGACCTCGAGGTTGACGAGGGTGCCCGGTTCCGCGGCGCCGAGGGTGGTCAGCGACAGGGTGGTGGGGATGAGCGAGATCTCGAACCACTCCTCGCCCCGTTTCCCACCGAGACCCGAGACCGTCAGCGAGACGCCGTCGACGGTGATCGAGCCCTTTTCGACGACGTAGCGGGAGATCTCGGCCGGGAGGGAGATGCGCACGACCGTCCAGTTCTCCGAAGGCGCCCGGGAGACGACGGCACCCGTGGCGTCGACGTGGCCTTGCACCAGGTGACCGCCGAGCCGGCTGTTCAGAGCGGCGGCGCGTTCGAGGTTGACGGAGCTGCCGAGTGTGAGCTGCCCGAGCGACGAACGGTCGAGCGTCTCCTGCATCACATCTGCGGTGAAGGAGTCTCCGTCGAGGACGTCGACGACCGTCAGGCACACACCGTTGACCGCGATCGAATCGCCGTGCTTGGCGTCGGAGGTCACCAACGGTCCGCGCACGGTGAAGCGCGCCGCGTCGGCGAGGTCCTCCTTCGCCACGATCTCACCGAGTTCCTCGACGATGCCCGTGAACATGTTCCGCTCCTTAGCTCCCGATCCGTGACCGGGTCCGATTCAGTTGTCCCGGTCCGGGACGAGTGTCAAGAGAATGTCCGAGCCGACCGTCTCGACGCGTTCTCGGCGAAACCGTAGCGCGTCCGCGATCGTGCCCACTCCGGCGTCCTCGACGGCGGCTTCGCCGGCCCCGAGCACGACGGGTGCCAGGTACGCCTGGATGCGGTCGACACAACCCGCCGCGAGGAACGCACCCGCGAGTCGGGGTCCGCCCTCGACCAGCACGTCGGGCCGGTCGTCGAGCGCGGCGAGTACCTCACCGAGATCGTGGGTACGCAGCACCAGCGTCGGCGCGGAGTCGTCGAGAACCCTTGCAGATGTTGGGATCTCACGCATACCGACGACCACTCGCAGGGGCTGGTGCGGCGCGAGTTCCCCGTCGGGTAGACGGGCGGTGAGCCACGGATCGTCGGCGAGCACGGTGCCGGTGCCGACGATGATGGCGTCGAGCCGGCTGCGCTGATCGTGCACCCGGGCCCGCGATTCGGGGCCGGAGATCCACTTGCTCGTGCCGTCGGCGGCTGCGCTGCGGCCGTCCATCGAGGCGGCGTACTTCCACGTCACGTGCGGCCGGCCGGTGTGCTGCCGATGCAGCCACGCCCGCAACGGTCCGCGGGTGACGGCCTCGGCACCGAGACCGGGATGCACGGTGAGACCCGCGGCACGGAGAGTGCCGGCACCCCCACCGGCGACGGGATTCGGGTCGGCGACCGAGTAGTAGACCGTGGCGATCCCCGCATCGATGAGAGCCTGCGCGCACGGGCCGGTGCGGCCGGTGTGATTGCACGGCTCGAGAGTGACCACCGCGGTGCCACCGCGGGCACGCTCCCCCGCTGCAACGAGTGCCCGCACCTCGGCGTGCGGGCCGCCGGGAGGGGCGGTGGCGCCGATACCCGCCACCGCACCGTCCGCGTCGAGGATCACCGCACCGACCGGCGGGTTGGGGCTGGTCGTGCCCCGTACGGCCTCCGAGGCGTCGAGCGCGAACTGGAAGGCTTCGGCGATCTCGGGTGCGGTCACGGCGCGAGCGTCAGGTGCGGGGACGAAGCCCCGGCCTGCGCCCGCAACTTGCGGACCGCCTCGCCGGGATCGGCGGCGCCGTAGACGGCGGACCCGGCGACGAAGCAGTCCACACCGGCTTCGGCGGCGGCTTCGATGGTGTCGGCGTTGATGCCTCCGTCGATCTCCACGAGCAGACGGAGCTCACCCGAATCGACGAGACGACGGACCTGACGGGCCTTGTCGAGGACGTCGGGAATGAAGGATTGACCACCGAAGCCCGGTTCGACGCTCATCACGAGCAGCGTGTCGAATTCCTTCAGGATCTCGAGATACGGCTCGATCGGGGTACCGGGCTTGACCGACAGTCCGGCCTTGCCGCCGGCCGCGCGGATGTCGCGGGCCACGGCGACCGGATCGTCGGTGGCCTCGGCGTGGAAGGTGACGTTGTGCGCACCCGCTTCGGCGTAGGGCGGCGCCCACCGCCCGGGGTTCTCGATCATCAGGTGACAGTCGAGCGGGATGTCGGTCGCCTTCAGCAGCGACTCGACGACCGGGAGACCGAGTGTGAGGTTCGGAACGAAATGAGCGTCCATGACGTCGACGTGGAGCCAGTCGGCACCGGCGACGGCCTGCGCCTCGTCGGCGAGACGAGCGAAATCCGCGGACAGGATGGACGGAGCGATCATCGGGTGGGCCACAACCGACGAGTCTAATCGGCGCGTTCCGCCGGATCGGACCTGCGTCGGACCCGCCGCCCGCAGCCGAACCCACCGGGAATCTCCGCTCTCGGGCGTATTGGTGCCATCGCGTGGCCGTTATGCCCGGAAGGCTGGCAGTCACCCGACCGAAAGGATCATCGTGACCGCTCTCCATCACCGCGAATCCCTCCCTCCCCGGCCGGATGGATCGAACACCGTCGACACTTTCCTGATCTCCGACCGCGCAGCCGCACTCGTCGACTTCCTCGTCGCCGTCTTCGAGTCCGAGGAAGTGCCCGAAGCGCGCACCCTCGACCACGACGGACTGCTCCTCCACGCCGAGGTGCGGGTCGGCGACTCCGTGCTCGTGGTCGCCGACCGGAAACCGGACTGGCCGTTCACACCCGCCTTCGTGCGGGTCCACGTGCACGACGTCGATGCCGTCCTCGAACGCGCAACGCAGCACGGCGCGGAGATCGTCACACGGCCGACGGACTTCTTCGGCGATGTCCTCGCCCGGTTCTCGGATCCGTCCGGCAATCTCTGGTGGATCCAGCGGTACGATCCCGGCGCCGACACATCGGCGTGGACGGACGACGCAGCGGCAGACGAGTCGGCGGATTGGTCGGACGTTGCGAGCCCGGAGCTCGAGTACATCCACTCGACGCTTACCGAAGCCGTTCGCACCCTGCGGGACCCACACTCACGCGCGGTGTGGACGGCGGTCGTCGAACCGGTGCGACCGGCGGGTCGTCAGACCGCACGGGCGAGGGCATCGAAGCGGTCGATGTCCTCACGGCGGCAGACGTGACTTCCAGCGGTGAGCAAGGCCGCTGTGCCGCAAGCGATCCCGAGGGCGAGCGCATCCCGCAGCGATCGTTCCTGCAACAGTCCGACGACGAGTCCGGCGACCATGCTGTCACCGGCTCCGACGGCGCTGCGCACCTTGGCCGCCAGGGCCGGCACCCGCACAGCCTCGTCGGCGGTCACCATGATCGCCCCGTCTGCGCCGAGCGAGACGACCACGATCTCCGTGACACCGGAGGTGACGAGTTCGCGCGCGGCCGCGATCTGCTCGTCGTCGGTGGCCAACTCCCGCCCGGTCCACTCGCACAACTCGTCCAGACTTGGTTTGACGAGGTAGACACCCGAATCGATGCTGGTCAGCGCATCGCCCGACGAGTCGAGGACGAACCGCGCGCCGGCCTCGTGCGCCGCCGCGGCGATGTGTCGGACGAAGGTGCCGGGTACACCGGGTGGGAAGCTGCCGCTCGCCACCACGTACCTCGCGCCTTCGGCGGCCTTTTCCAGCGTCGCGAGGCAGCGTTCCTGTTCCTCGTCCGTCAGCTCGGGACCGGGAGTGACGAAACGGTATTCCTGACCGCTGCGGCGGTCGATCGCCGTGAAGCACTCGCGGGTGGACCCGGCGATGGGGACGATGTGCTCCTCGACATCGTCGTCGTCGAGCAGACCACTCATCTGTTCACCCCGCGCACCGCCGGCCGGATAGACGGCGGCGGCCGAGGCACCGAGCACGCGCGCGACCTTCGCGACGTTCACTCCTCCCCCGCCGGCGTCGTAGAACGGCTCGTCGCAGCGGAGTTTGCGGGTGGGCACCACCGCGTCGGTGAAGGTCGTGACGTCGAGTGCCGGGTTCATGGTCAGGGTGACGATCTCGGGCATGAGCGGAACCCTATTCGGCCCCGCCCGCCGGCGGGCGGAACTGCTGGTCACGCCGCCGAGGCCCGGTGCTTGCGCTTTTTCGCGCGGCCCTTGCTGCGACTCGCAACGGCGGAGCCGAGCATCAGCAAGCGCATGGACCGCGCCGCGGCGTCGACGAGCAGGTCGTGACCATTGGCGACGGCGTCCTCGAGTCGCATCGGGACAGGGATGATCGACGCGATCGCTCCGATTCCGACGTCGTGCACGTCGGGTGCGCCCTCGCCGAGCGACCCGGCGATGGCGAGGACCGGCACTCCCGCGCGCTGCGCACGGCGGGCGATCTCCGCCGGCACCTTCCCGCGCGGAGTCTGGAAGTCGATGCTGCCCTCGGCGGTGATGATGAGGTCGGCGCGCGCGATCAGCGAATCGAGATCGATACCGGACAAACCGCTGTCGAGCAGCACGTCGAACCGGGAGGCGATCCGGGCGCCGATGCCGGCGGCCAGACCGGCACCGAGTCCGCCGGAGGCACCGGTACCCGCCCCGAGCCGCACGTCCAGGTCATGAGCCCGTCCGTCCCGCTCGAGGACCTCCGCCCAGCGCTCGAGCGAGGCGGACAGCTCCTCCACCTGCGCAGGCGTCGCGCCCTTCTGCGGACCGAAGACCCGCGCGACGCCGACCGGCCCGCACAGAACGTTGTGGACGTTGCAGGCGAGGACGATCTCGGTGTCGGCGAGCGCGGGGTGGAGACCGTCGAGATCGAGTCGCGCGGCGCGCGCGAGGTGTCGACCCCCGTCGGGTAGCTCGACGCCGTCCTCATCGAGGATCCGGGCGCCGAGTGCTCGCAGGGCCCCGGCTCCGCCGTCGCTGGTTCCCGAGTCGCCGCAGCCGATCACGATGCGGCGGATGCCGTCGTCGAGCGCAGCAGCGATGAGCTCACCGACTCCTCGGGTCGTGGTGGCACCGGGATCGCGACGATCGGCGGGCACGAGACGAAGACCGGCGGCCGAGGCCATCTCGACGACTGCCGTACCCCTGGTGGAACCGCCGAGCCGTGCCCAGCTCGCCCGTACCGGCTCGCCGACCGGACCGGTCACGGTGACCGGGACGAGGGTGCCGCCCGTCGCGTGCGCGAGGATCTCGGCGGTGCCCTCCCCGCCGTCGGGAACGGGCACGAGATCGACGACCGCGCACGGCAGGGCCCGGCGGACGCCCGCAGCGATCGCGGCGGCGACGCCGGGTGCGTCGAGACTCTCCTTGAATCCACTGGGTGCGACGAGCACGCGATGGGGAACCTTCAAGGCCATGACGACTCCGATCGTGGGAGGGAACAACAGGGACGGGAGATGGATCAGCGGAACAGCGACAGACCGAGTAACGGCCAGACGAACCACGCGAACAGCAGAACCAGCGTGGCGATGAGCGGACCGAGCCATACCGCCAGGCGCAGCAGGTCCGCAGTCGAATAGGTGGGTGTTCCGGGCACCGTCGCGAACAACGTCACCGGTTTGGCCGACGACGGCAGGGTATGACAGAAGCCCGCCGCGGCCGTCGAGACGAACGCTGCGGCGAGCGGATCGACGCCGACGGACGGTGCCAGTGCCACCACGACGGGAACGAGGACGGCCGAGCGGGCAGAGCGCGACTGGATCACCAGGTGCGCCGCGGTCGAGATCACGACCACGACGATCACGAACAGCGGGCCGGCGCCTTCTCCCCGCGAGGTGAGCGGACCGAAGGCCGTCGATGCCAGCCAGTCGGCCGCACCGCTCGTCGTCAGCGCGGTACCGATCGACAGTGTCGCCGCCATGAACAGCAGCAGGGGCCACGGGACGGTCTTCAGAGCGGGCGCGAGGCGCACCGAACCGTAGCGCGGTGAGGTGGCGACGAGCGCACCGAGCAGGGCGACCACCGCCGGATGGATGCCGTGCACAGGTTCGGTGCACCACAGCACCATCACCACGACCAGCAGTAGGGCGGCGCGGGATTCGGCGGCGGAGAACGGTCCGGAGACCGGGGTCTCGGTCTGCGCGCCGATGTCGGCGGCGGTGACCGCGAGGCGTCCGCGCCGGTCGTCGGCCGAGGTGAACAACAGCAGCACCAGCTCGGCTGCGGCGTGCGACGAGGCGATCGCGAGCGGGAGCCCGAGGATCATCCAGGTCGCGAAGTCGAATCCGGTGCCGGTCGCAGTGAGGAGGATCTGCGAGGTGATCAGGTGTGCGCCGGCGCCGAGTAACGACGCCACCGCCGACAGCAGGATCACTGTGGGAAAGAGCAGGGCCAATGCACGCACGAGGCGTGGCCGGTCGGCCAGGACCGTCGCGAGCGCGACGAACACCGGGAGCACCAGCGCTGCACGACCGGAGGTCGACGGAACGGCAAAGGCGGTGACGATCAGCGCCGCCGTCACCAGGTGCACGAGCGCCCGCGGGCTGCGCGCTCCCGTGACCAGGAAGGCCGCACCACGCGTCGCCAGACCCGACGACGCCACCCCCGAGGCGATCACGAAGGCGGACAACAGAAGCCACACGACGTCGTCACCGAGCGTCGCGAAGAGCGCCTCGGCGTCGATCACACCGACGACCGTGAGGGCCGCTGCTGCGCCGAGCGCCACATAGGTGTCGTCGATCTTGGTGAACACCCACAGCCAGACGGCCATGGCGAAGACGATCATGGTGACGGCGGCCGGGGGCGCCAGGTCGGGATCGGTGCGGGTGAGATACGCGAGCAGACCGATCGTGCCCAGGAGCACCCCGACGGCCGCGATCCGGCCGGGGCCCGGGGCCGAGTATCTGCGAGGCGGACGGGCCTGTGGCGCAGCGGAGATCGGCGGGACGGTGGCATGGAAGGTCATCGCAATCGGTATCCCGCCCCGCGGATCGTCTCGACCCGGTCACCACCGATCTTGTTGCGCAGCGCGCGCACGTAGACGTCCACCACGTTGGACGCGGGGTCGAAGTCGTATCCCCACACGTGCCCGAGGATCTGTTCGCGGGAGAGCACCTGACCGCGGTGACGCAGGAACACCTCGAACAGGGCGAATTCGCGACTGGTGAGATCGATGCTTTCCCCGGCGATCTCGGCGCGCCTGGCCCGCAGGTCGAGGGCCATGTCGCCGTCGCGGATCACTGCGGCCGGATCGGCCGCCGAACTGTTGTCGCCGATGCGCAACCGGATGCGGGCGAGCAGTTCGGCGAACTGGAACGGCTTGCTCACGTAGTCGTTGGCGCCACCTTCGAGCCCTGCGACGGTGTCGGTGACGCTGTCCCGCGCGGTCAGGACGATCACCGGCGTCCGCACCCCTTCTCCTCGCAGCCGCTCGAGTACGGTGAAGCCGTCCATGCGGGGCAACCCGATGTCCAGGATCACCAGGTCGAAGGCACCGCTGCGGGCGAGCATCAAAGCGGTCTCGCCGTCGGTGGCGTCGGTGGTCGTGTATCCCACTGCGCGCAGTCCCTTCTCGAGGAAGGCGATGATGCGGGTGTCGTCTTCGGCGATGAGGATTCGGCTCACTGCGATGGTGTCCTTCGGGTGTCGACTGTGTCGGCGGTGACGACCCTGCGGGCGGGGCCGGCGGTGCCGACCCTGTCGGCGGGGCCGGCGGGATCTCGTACGGGGAGGTCGATGCCGAAGGTCGCGCCGTGCCCGACCGTGCTCTCGACCCAGGCCGAGCCGTGGTGCGCATCGGCGATCGCGCGGACGATGGCAAGCCCGAGACCTGCCCCTCCGCGTTCGGCGACGGGTCCGTGGCGGTCGCCGGGAATGGTGCGTCCACGGCGGAAACGTTCGAAGATGCGTGCGGCGTCGTCCGGCGCGACACCGGGCCCGGTGTCGCGAACCCAGAGCCGGAGATACTCGGCACCGCCGTGTTCGACGAACGCGGATCCGAGTTGGACGACGTCCCCGGGGCGGGTATGGCTGACGGCGTTGGTCGCGTACTGCAGCACCGCCTGGGTGACGCGTTGGGCATCGATGTCGGCCGTACCTTCGGCGATCTCCATGAGCTGCCAGACACGGTTGCCGAGCATCTGCGCCTTGGCCTCGACGTCGAGCATGAGGTCGGTGACGTCCACGGGTCGGCGCTGCACGAAGTCGGGACGTTCGGCCTTGGCGAGAACGAGCAGGTCGGTGACGATCCTCGCCATTCGGTCGAGTTCGTCCTCGACGAGCCGGATCGTCTCCTCTCGCGTCGCACTGTCGGCGTCGTAACCGAGATCCATGAGTTCGAGGTGCCCGCGGATCACCGTGATCGGCGTCCGCAGTTCGTGGCCGGCGTCGTCCACGAACTGCTGCTGGGTGGTGTAGGCCTGTTCCAGGCGGTCCAGCATCGAGTTGAAGGTCTCGGCGAGGGCGGCGATATCGTCGCGTCCGTGCACAGGCACACGGCTCGCCAGATCCTTCTCCCCGATCGCGGCGGCCACCTCGCGTACCTGGCGGATCGGGGCCAGGATCTGTCCTGCGACCAACCAGCCGATGATCGCGGTGAGCCCGAGTCCGCCGATCGCGACCAGTCCGATGGTGCGCGCGGTGTCGGCCACCTTCGCGCGCTGTTCGGCGGTGAATACGGCGACGATGAGCGCGCCCCGGTCGTCGCCGGAGGTGACGTCGGCGCGGGCCCAGCGCATCTGTCCGCCTTCCACCTCGTATACCCCCGAGCCGGTGGGGGCGGTCAGGATGCGCTCGAAAAACACACCGTCCTCGGTGAGGTTCGCGGGCAGGTCGGGTCGATCCACCGCGATGCGGCGGTCGAACAGCAGCGAACCGTCGACGACACCGACGATCACCTCGCCCTCGGAGGTGTGCTGACGGTTGAGATATACCTCGAGCATCCGTTCCACCGAGGTGAACGGGTACGTGGTGGTGGGATCGACGCCCTCGGCGGCGAACGCGCGGAACTCGTCGATCTCCTGAGCGATGTCGGCGTTCGCATCGCGGTCGACGTGGTTCAGGAGCAGTACGCGCGCGGTGACGACCACCGCGACGAGCGCCACGGCCGTCGTGAGCAGGATCCAGCTGAGGATGCGCCACCGGGCGGGAAGGGCGGATCCCCGGCCGAGTCGAGCGACGCGGGCCTCGCCGGCGGGATACTTCCCGGCCGGCTCACGGGGCTCAGTCGTCATCGTCGTCCCCGTCCCAGTCGTCGTCCCCGTCCCAGTCGTCATCGTCGTCCCACTCGACCTGCGGGGTCGGCAAGGGCTGACGCTGGACATCCGACCAGCCAGGATCCGGTGCCGGCGCCGGAACGACGGACTGCGGTGCCGACACCTCTGGTGCCGCCATGTCGGGGACCGACGGGACAGGCGCAGGTTCCTGCTCCGGTGCGGGCCGGGGTTCCGGCCCCGTCTCGAGAGACGGCGTCGTGGTCGGCACGACGGAGACGGTGACCGCCGCGTCACCGACGTCGGGCGAGCCCGCGGGTCGCGTCAGGACCTGACTCCCCCACGCGAGGGTCGCCGGGATCAGCAGAAGCGCTGCGATCACGAGCATCCGTTTCATCACCGGCATGGAGAACAGCATCCTGCACCGGAGTGAATCGATCGTGAAGACGAGATGAGAAGACTTTCATTCTTCCGGAGCCGGACACGACGGCCCGTGTCCGGCCTCCACGATCAGCGCCCGGGTTTACGCAACGCCGCCATGAACATGGCGTCGGTGCCGTGCCGATGCGGCCACAGCTGGACCCCCGGCCCCTCCCCGATCCGTGGCACGCCGGGGACGAGTTCGCGTGTGTCGAGCTGTTCGACGCCGTGGCGGCGCACCGCGTCGGACACGACGGCGACCGTCTCCGACACGTGTGGTGAGCACGTCGAGTAGAGCACCACGCCGCCGGGGCGCAACAGCCCGATCGCCGACGCGAGCAACTCCTTCTGCAGCCGCACGAGTTCGGCGACATCGCCGGGTTGCCGCCGCCATCGCGCCTCGGGACGCCGCCGCAGGGCACCGAGACCCGTGCAGGGAGCGTCGACGAGGATGCGGTCGTATCCCGGTTCGAGGCCGGGCTCGCGCCCATCGGCGACATGCACCCTGACCGGCAGGTCGCGGGCGGTCTTGCGGACCAGTTCGGCGCGGTGCTCGACCGGTTCGACGGCATCGACGGCGAATCCGTCGATCGCCGCGACGGCGCCGAGCAGAGCCGCCTTTCCACCCGGCCCCGCGCACAGGTCGAGCCAGCGGCCCCGATCCTCGCCTTCGAGAGGAGCGAGGGTGAGGGCGCGAGCGACGAGCTGGCTTCCCTCGTCCTGGACGGCGGCCATTCCTTCCCGAACGGGTTCGAGGCGGCCGGGGTCGCCGTGGTCGAGGTGCACCGCGTACGGCGACCACGGACCGATCTCACCGCCGGTGACGAGTGCGAGTTCCTCGGCGGTGATGACACCGGGTCGGGCGACGAGATGGACGATCGGGCGCGCGTCGTCGGCGGCGAGGACGTCGGCGAGCTCGGACGCGTCCGCGCCGAGCGCGTGGGCGAACGCCTGGGCGATCCACAGGGGGTGGGCGTATCGGAATGCCAAGTGCCCCACCGGGTCCCGCTCCTGATCGGGAGCAAGCAGTGCGATCCACTCGTCCTCGGAACGCTCCCCCACACGACGCAACACGGCGTTGACGAATCCGGCACGGCCGGAACCGAATTCCGCTCGCACCAGGTCGACGCTCGTGGCGACGGCAGCGTGCGGCGCGACGCGCGTGCGCAGTAGCTGGTAAGCGCCCAGCCGCAACACGTCGAGCAGCGCACCGTCGATCTCGTCGACGGGACGGTTGGCGGCGTCGGCGATCACTGCGTCGAGCAGACCCCGTGCACGAGCCGCGCCGTAGGTGAGTTCGGTGGCCAGGGCGGCGTCGCGCGCATCCAGATGCCGCTCGCGCAGCAGCGCGGGGAGAACGAGATTCGCGTACGCGTCGCGTTCACGCACCGCGCGCAGCACGTCCCGCGCGGCGACGCGGGCGGGGTCGGCGAGCGGCTTCGACGGTCGGCGGGTGTGCTCGGACCCCGGGTGGCGACCCGGCTTGCCTCCACTGTTGCGCCCACCGCGCCCGGCGGGAGTGCGTCCCCCCGGATTGCGCTTGCCCCGCGGGGGTCTACCGGACTCGCTCATCGCGCACGCACCTTCGGGTCGAGACGGGCGCCGCGCGCCCAGTCCGTGGCTGCCATCGTCTTCTTTCCGGGCGGCTGTACCGTCCCGAGCCGCACAGCCGTGGTAGCGGTTCCGACGAGCACACCGTCCTTGCGGATCTCGAGCTCACCGGGTTCGAGGGACTCGTCCGTCACCGTCACAGGTCCGATCTTCACTCGCAGGTCGCCGATCATCGTCCACGCGCCCGGCGCGGGGGTGACCGCGCGGATCCGCCGGTCGACGACGTGCGCGGGAAGGGTCCACTGCACCTGGGCCGCCTCGACGGTGACCTTCGGAGCGTGCGAGATACCGTCGGTCGGCTGGGGTGCGGGCGTGAGGATGCCGTCCTCGAGTCCGTCGAGGGTGGACTCGAGCAGCGTGGCCCCCGCCTCGGCGAGTCGGCCGAGCAGGTCTCCGGCGGTGTCGGTGGGACGGACCGTCTCCGTGACGACGCCGTAGACCGGTCCGGTGTCGAGTCCGGCTTCGAGCCGGAAAGTGCTCGCACCGGTGATCTCGTCGCCGGCGGCGATCGCCGCTTGTACCGGCGCTGCGCCACGCCAGGCGGGCAGCAGCGAGAAGTGCAGGTTCACCCATCCGTGTGCAGGGATGTCCAGGACCGGCTGCGGAATCAGGGCGCCGTAGGCGACCACAGGGCAACAGTCGGGCGCGAGCTCGGTCAGCCGAGCGACGAACTCGGGGTCGCGCGGCGTGCGCGGAGTGAGCACCTCGATACCGTGCTCGTCGGCGATCTGTCCCACGGCCGATCGCACGACCTTCCGGCCGCGACCGGCGGTCGTGTCGGGGCGGGTGACCACCGCGACGACTTCGTGGCGCGACGACTCGATGAGGCGGAGCAACGACGGGACGGCGGGTTCCGGTGTTCCCGCGAAGACCACGCGCATGTCAGAGCACCGCCAGGGAGGACATGGGGTGCGCTGCGTGTGGACTGTGGGGGGATGTCACGGATGTTGCTCCAGTTTTCGATGGCGATGACCTCCCACAGTCTAGGGAGTCGTCGTCGTGCGACCTGCATCACCGCGCCGGTGAGGCCTCACGGCGGTCAGGTGTTGGACTGGAGGATCAGTTCGGGGATACCGGTACCGAGCGCGACGGGGTTGCACTCACCGAGCGCGTACCGGTCCGGATCGAGCACGTGCCGGGCAAGTTGCAGCGAGAACGGGTCGTAGACCATGTTGAAGTGACCGGTCAGATCCTGCGGGCACAGGTCCTGGATCACGTAGTCGACGGCCCCCTCCCCCCGCAGTGCGACGTTGCCGGCGGGCTGGATGACTTCGTCGACCTCGGTACCGATGGTCGTGTAACGCACGCCGGGAACGGTGTCGGTGGGCGTGTTGAGTTCGGTGAGCAGTTCCGATCCCTCGAGCTGCTGCACGAGCGCGACGGAGAATTCACCCTCGACGATGTCGGTCGCTCCGGGCAGTGCGGCGACGGCGGCACCGATTCCGTAGAAGGTGCCCCCGTAGCTCGGGGATGCGATCCCCACCCATCGGTCGACGACCTCGGCACCACCGAGTTCGTTGATGTAGTACCGGGCGACGGTGGCTCCCTGCGAATAGCCGACGACGTCCACCTCCTCCGCGCCGGTGGCGTCCTGCACCTCGGTGACGAAGTCGCCGAATTGTGCTGCGGAGACCCGGATGTCGCCCGTTCCGTAGTCGTCGGCGCCCTCGGCGAATCCGTAGTTCAGGACGAACACGCACCAGCCGGATGCGGCGAGCAGCGGTGAGAGCGCGGCGAAGTCGGAGTACGCGTTGGAATCGGTGCCGTGCGCGAGCACCACCGGACGCGGGTGTTCCTCGGAAGGCACGCACGAGAAGTCGTTACTGCCCGCAGGTGCGATATCGGGATTGTTCTCGGCGTACTCCGCCGCTTCGGCATGGCCGGTGGCCACCGGTCCCGCCGGGACCGGCACGCTGCTGACGGAACCCTCCCCGAGACCGAGGATCGGCCCGTCACCGGGCGAGAGCGGCTGCGCCGCCGCTGTACCCGCAGTCAGCAGCGCGACGACGCATGCGCCGACGACGCCGCCGAAACTCCGCCCGGCTCCCATTCGTCCGCCCTCTCCTTCTGTGCGCCTCCCCGGCACCTACGAAAGAGATCGGTCACAATCACCAGCTTCGTTACTGTGACGAATAGTATCTCCCGCACGGCGTGTCAGCCGATGCGCGGCGGATCCACCTGCACCCGCAACGGTCCGTCCGCGCGACGTGCCGTGCGGGTGGCCTGCGCGTCGCGCAGGGACCGGCCGAGTGCGCGACCGCGCTCCCGTGCGACCCGCACGATCATCCGGTGCACGTCTTCCGGTTCGGGTCCGTCGGATCCGAACGGCAGTCGCTGTCCCGGCGGTAGCGGCACGGGTCCGAGTACTTCGGCCCCCTCGGGCAGGTGTGTCGCCTCGAGCAGTTCGGCGACCGCCGCCGACGACCCGTCGATCGCGGCCATGTGAACCGCGGGCGGGAATCCGACCTCGGCTCGTTCGGAGACCTCGGATTGCGCGTGTCCCACGGGATCCCAGCGCACCAGTGCCTGCACGGTGGGGATCCCGGAATCCGCGACGACCACGACCTGTCCTCCGTCGGCGAACGAGCGCACGAGCGCGGACGCCGTGAGCCAGCGCCGCATCGTCTCCTCGGCAGCACGCAGGTCGGCCCTACCGAGCAACGCCCACCCGTCGAGGAGGAGCGCCGCTCCGTAACCACCCTCGGCGACCGGTTCGGCTCCCACGGTGGAGACAACGAGCGCTGCCGCACCGGGCACCGCGTGTTTGACCTCGTTTCCGCCCGAGGTCACGACGGGCACACCGGGAAAGGCCCGCCCCAGTTCTTCTGCGGTGCGAGCCGCCCCGACGACCACGGCCCGCAACGAACGTGCACCGCACGCGTGGCACCGGTGCCGCGCGTCGGCGACACCGCACCACCGGCACGCCGGGATCGCGGCCCCGTCGGGACCGGCCGCGGTGGGCAGCGCGAGCGGACCGTTGCAGTGCCGGCACCGAGCGGGTGCCCGGCACTTGCCGCACGCCAGCGCGGGGACGTAACCGCGCCGCGGTACCTGCACGAGGACCGGGCGTTCTGCCGCGAGAGCGGACCGCGCGGCGGCGAATGCGATGGCCGGCAGCCTCGCGGCACGCGCCGCCGGGTCCCGCGCGAGTGCCTGCTCGCTGTCGGCGAGGGCCGTGACCTTGGGAGCGCACGCCCTCACAACCTCGCGGGGTGCCACGAGATCGTGTGCCCATCCGGCGTCGACGAGCGCCTGGGTCTCCGCGGTGCGCGCGTGCCCGGCGATCACGATCGCGGCACCGACCGCGTGGGCCCGCAGAGCGGCCACTTCGCGGGCGTGTGGATACGGCGACCGCGGCTCGCAGTGCAGGTCGTCGCCGTCGTCCCACACCACGAGGAGCCCGAGGTCGGGTGTCGGTGCGAAGACCGCGGCACGGGTTCCGACCACGATGCGCGCGGATCCTCTCAATGCCGCGAGCCACCGCCGATAGCGTTCGGCCGGCCCGAGACCCGCGGCGAGACCGACGACGTGATCGGCCCCGGCGACGTCGACGCATGCCGACACGAGGCGATCGAGGTCGCGCTGGTCGGGGACGACGAGCACGGCCGCCTTCTGCGAGCCGAGGGTCAGTGCGGCGAGTTCGGCGAGCCGGCGTGGCCAGTCCTCGCCGGGCAGCGCCTGCCAGGCCGCACGCGGGGCGCGGCCGCCCCCGAGCGCTTCGAGGAAGTTCTCGCCGTGCCGGTACCGGCCCCACGCCGCATGATCGATCTCCGGCACCGGCGCGGGTTGCGACGTGCGCGGCGCCTCGGCCTCGACGCGTGCGTGTCGTGGCGGCACCGCGAGACGCAGCACGTCCGCCCTGGTCCCGGCGTAACGGGTCGCCACTTCCTCTGCCAGGGCAGCAATCTCGGGCGTGAGGACCTGCTCGGACGAGACCACCCGGTCGAGGCGGCCCAGCTTGCCGGTGTGATCGCTCGACGCTGCACGCGCGAGCAGGAAACCGTCGACGAGACGTCCGGCGAAGCGGACGCGGACACGGACGCCCGGGCGGGCATCCGCGTCCAGGTCGCGCGGGATCAGGTAGTCGAACTCCCGGTCGAGGTGCGGAACCGGCAGCAACGGGAGAACCCGCGCGACCGGATCGACCTCGGCGGCGTCGAAATCAGCAGCCACCCGGGCCCGATCGGAATCTACAGACCGGCGGCCGCGCGCAGCTTGTCGGCGCGGTCGGTGTTCTCCCACGGCAGGTCGATGTCGCTACGGCCGAAGTGACCGTACGCAGCGGTCTGCGCGTAGATCGGGCGCAGCAGGTCGAGGTCGCGAATGATCGCGCCCGGACGCAGGTCGAAGACCTCGCCGATCGCCTGCTGGATACGGGCCGGATCGGTCTTCTCGGTGCCGAAGGTCTCGACGAACAGACCGACCGGGGCGGCCTTGCCGATCGCGTAGGCGACCTGTACCTCGATGCGCTCGGCGAGGCCGGCGGCGACGGCAGTCTTGGCGACCCAGCGCATCGCATAGGCGGCCGAACGGTCGACCTTCGACGGGTCCTTGCCGGAGAACGCACCGCCACCGTGACGGGCCATACCGCCGTAGGTATCGACGATGATCTTGCGGCCGGTCAGGCCGGCATCGCCCATGGGACCGCCGAGGACGAACGATCCGGACGGGTTGACCAGCAGGCGCACGTCAGCGGTGTCGAGATCGGCCAGATTCGGATCGGCGAGCACCGCGTCGACGACGTGGGTGCGCAGATCCGGCGTGAGCAGGTTGTTCAGGTCGATATCGGCAGCGTGCTGCGTCGAGATGACGATCGTGTCGAGGCGGACGGGCTTGTCGCCCTCGTACTCGATCGTGACCTGGGTCTTGCCGTCGGGGCGCAGGTACGGCAGGACCGCCGACTTGCGGACCTCGGTGAGGCGCCGCGACAGGCGGTGGGCGAGGGAGATCGGCAGCGGCATCAGCTCGGGCGTGTCGGAGCACGCGTATCCGAACATCAGTCCCTGGTCGCCGGCGCCCTGCAGCGCGACCTCGTCGTCGGTGAGTACACCGCTGCGCGCTTCGAGGGCGACGTCGACGCCACCGGCGATCTCCGGGGACTGGGCGCCGATGGCGATGTTGACGCCGCAGGAGTTGCCGTCGAAGCCCTTCGACGACGAGTCGTAGCCGATCTCGAGCACGCGATCGCGCACGATCTTGGGGATGTCGGCGTACGCAGAGGTGGTGACCTCACCCACCACGTGCACCTGTCCCGTGGTCACAAGGGTTTCCACCGCTACCCGGGCACGAGGATCCTCGGTGAGGAGCGCGTCGAGAACCGAGTCGCTGATCGCGTCACAGATCTTGTCCGGATGCCCTTCCGTCACGGACTCACTGGTGAAAAGACGACCGCCGGTCTTGCTCACGAAACTCCCTCTCGACTGTGCGCCAGGCGCTGGACGGACAAACCGTGTGGAGCGTGCGCTCCCCGAACGGGTCGAAAAGACCCGATCGCAGTGCCGACGCTACATCCCGCGCAGGCGTCGGCGCGAGTATTGAAATCACCCGATTCTGCTGCGTTCCGCCAGCAGAGGTCCGAGCGCGTCGAGTACGCGACTGGCCATGAGAGCCTTCGATCCGTGAGCGAGGGCGGTCTCCGAACCATCCGCGGACAGCAACCAGCCGTTGTTGTCGTCGACCTCGAACGCCTTGCCTTCTCCGACGGCGTTGACGACGAGAAGATCGCATCCCTTGCGGGCGAGCTTCTCCCGGGCGTATGTGAGCACGTCACCGTGTTCGTCGCCGGTCTCCGCCGCGAACCCGACGATGACCGTCTCCGCGGAGAGGCCCCCTTCGGTACGTGCCCGGACGAGCCCGGCGAGGATGTCGTCGTTCTTCGTCAGCGCGATGGAGTCGGGTTCGCCCGCCCCCTTCTTGATCTTGCTGGTCACGAAGGTGGACGGCCGGAAATCGGCGACGGCCGCGGACATGATCACCGCGTCGGCGCCGGAGGCGTGCTTGGCGACGGCGTCCTGCATCTGCGCGGCCGTCTGCACCCGGACGACGTCGACCGCGGCCGGATCGTCGAGACCCGCGACACTGCCGGCGACGAGGGTCACGTCGGCGCCGCGTTGCGCGGCGAGGCGTGCGAGTGCGTAGCCCTGCTTGCCGGACGACCGGTTGCCGAGGAAGCGCACCGGATCGAGGGGCTCGCGGGTACCTCCGGCGGACACGACGATGCGGCGTCCGGCCAGGTCGCGGGGCAGTGCGTCGGCGCGTTCGAGCACCAACGAAGCCAGAGTGAAGATCTCGTCGGGTTCGGGCATCCGCCCGGCGCCGGTGTCCTTACCGGTCAGTCGACCGGACGCGGGCTCGACGACGACCACACCGCGGCGACGCAGGGTCGCGACGTTGTCGACGGTGGCGGGATGCTCCCACATCTCGGTGTGCATCGCAGGCACGAACATCACGGGGCACCGCGCGGTGAGCAGGGTCGCCGTGAGCAGGTCGTCGGCGCGACCTGCAACCGCCCGCGCCATCAGGTCGGCGGTCGCCGGCGCAATGACGACGAGGTCGGCTTCCTGACCGAGCCGCACGTGCGGAACCTGCGGCACGTCCGCGAACACACCGGTCTGCACGGGATTGCCGGACAACGCCTCGAAGGTGGCGCGCCCGACGAATTCGAGAGCGGACTCCGTCGGGACGACCCGCACGTGATGTCCGCTCTCGGCGAAGGCGCGGATCAGTGCGCACGACTTGTAGGCGGCGATGCCGCCGGCGACACCGACGACGATGCGGCGGCGCTGCACGGATCCGGCCTCGCCGCTCGAAGCGGGGTTGTTCACTCGCCTTCGGTGTGCTCGAGCAGATCCGAGTGGATCTCGCGCATGGCGATCGACAGCGGCTTCTCCTGCAGACCCGGCTCCACGAGGGGGCCGACGTACTCGAGGATGCCGTCGCCGAGCTGGTTGTAGTAATCGTTGATCTGGCGTGCGCGCTTGGCGGCGTAGATCACCAGCGCGTACTTCGAGGAGGCGCGCTCGAGCAGCTCGTCGATAGGCGGGTTGGTGATACCCGAGGGGGTGTCGTAGACCGGGAGGGCGTTGCCCTCGAGGTCGGTCGCGGCTGCCTGGATGCTGCTCACTCGGTGTTCTCCTGAGATGTCGCGGGATGGGAGGGCGCCGAAACCGGCAGCCGAACGCGCACGAGGCGCGGACGGTCAGTCGGTTCCGGGTCCAACCAACAAGGATACCAATTCATCGCAGGCCCGGTCGACATCGTCGTTGACGATCACGACATCGAACTCGTCCTGCGCGGCCAGTTCGCTGCGGGCGGTATCGAGCCTGCGAGCAACGACCTCGTCGGTTTCGGTGCCTCGGCCGGTGAGGCGCTCGACGAGCACCTCCCAACTGGGCGGGGCGAGAAATGCCAGTACTGCGTCCGGCATCGCGGCCCGGACGGCCCGTGCTCCCGCGAGGTCGACCTCCACGAGCACCGGATGCCCCTCGGCGAGTGCGTCGCGCACCGGTTCGGCCGGGGTGCCCGATCTCTGCAGACCGCCATGGATGTCGGCCCATTCGAGCAGTTCACCGGCGTCGATCATCCGGTCGAACTCGGCGCGGCCGACGAAGTGGTAGTCCACCCCGTCCACCTCGCCCGGTCGCGGCTCCCGGGTGGTGGCCGAGACGCTGAAGTGCAGATCCGGGATCCGGCTCCGCAGCAGGCGTACGACGGTCGACTTACCCACCGCGGAGGGCCCGGCCAGTACCACCAGCCGGCCCCTCCGCGTCGCGGGTGCGCTGTCCGTCACGGTTCGTGCGTCAGCTACCACGTGCTCAGGCGTCGAAATCGAACCTGGCGAGCAGGGCCTTGCGCTGACGGTCGCCGAGGCCGCGCAGACGGCGGGTCGGGGCGATCTCCAGCTCGGTCATGATTTCCTGCGCCTTGACCTTGCCGACCTTCGGCAGGGCCTCGAGCAGAGCCGACACCTTCATCTTGCCGAGGATCTCGTCGTTCTCGGCGTCCTTGAGCACCTGCTTGAGGTCGGTGCCGCCGCGCTTGAGGCGCTCCTTGAGCTCAGCCCGGGCACGACGGGCAGCAGCCGCCTTCTCCAGAGCAGCGGCGCGCTGCTCATCGGTCAGCTGGGGAAGGGCCACGGTTCCTCCGTCTCATCGTTGGCTTTCGAGTCTTCACCGCTGCAACCAGCGGCGATAGCGACCGTACTCACGACCACCGACGAATGCGAACCCACCCCCCGGCGATCCGCTCGAAAATCCGTGCGGTAGTGCACGCCGATTCCGCAGCGGATTCTGCGCGTTCCGACGGCCGTCCATGAACGGTCCCGACCTGCTCGAACATCGGAAAACCGCAGGTGAACGGGCATCCGGCGCATCTGAGAGTTCCGCAGCGCGCAGCGCGACTCCCGTGGCCGGCGACCTGCTGTTCGGGCACTTCGGCGGCCCGAGAAATTTTTCTTCCCATTCCGCGTGTCGCGCCGCTTCGAGCGCAGGTCAGAGTGCATACCAGCGGTATGTACGACTCGTGCCCGGACCGCGCGTGGCGATCCGGGCACGAGAGTCGAACGTCTCAGTTCGTCAGGAAGGCGAAGCCGTCCAGGGTGCGGGCCACGGCGGCCCGCAGCTCCGCTACGGACGGACCCGCCCGCAGCACGTCCCGCGAGACGTTGGGCACGACGGCCCGCAGGTGGTCGCCCGCAAGTCGGCGCACGTCGTCGGCGGTGCCACCCTGGGCGCCCACTCCGGGCATCAGGATGGGCCCGTGGAGGGCGGACAGGTCGGGAGCCTCGGTGAGGGTCGCCCCGACCACGACACCCACGGATCCGAGCTCTGCGGCCCCGCCGTCCGGGACAGCGCAGTTGCGGGCGGCGCACTCGTCCACCACGACCTGCGCGACGGTGCGTCCGTCGGCGACCCGGGCCCGCTGGACCTGCGCACCCTCGGGATTGGAGGTGGCCGCGAGCACGAACACCCCGCGGCCCGTTCCGGCGGCCAGATCCAACGCCGGGGCGAGCGAACCGAAACCCAGGTACGGAGAGACGGTCACGGCATCCGAACACAGCGGAGAGCCGTCCGACAGCCAGGTACGGGCGTAGGCGTCCATCGTGGAGCCGATGTCGCCGCGCTTGGCGTCGGCGAGCACGAGCACGCCCGCCTCCCCCAGCTCGGCGATGGACCGTTCGAGCACCGCGAGACCGGCGGAGCCGTAGGCCTCGAAGAACGCCACCTGGGGCTTGACGACCGCGACGGTGTCGGCGAAGGCCTCGACGCACAGTTCACTGAACCGGGCCAGGCCGTCGACGTCGTCGCCGAGACCCCATGCCGCGAGGAGACCCGGGTGCGGATCGATGCCCACGCACAGCGGCCCGCGGCGCCCGAGAGCGTCCGCGAGTCGCTGCCCGAAGGGCCTCACGCCTGTTCGGCGGGTACGCCGCGCAGTCGCGCGTGCATCCGCTGGATCGAGCTGACGCCGATCTCGCCGCGCAACGCCGCCTCGATGCCCTGCACCGCGGCGGAGGCACCCTGCACCGTGGTGACGCACGGGATGTTCGCAGCGACCGCAGCGCTGCGGATCTCGTAGCCGTCCACGCGCGGACCGGCGTTGCCCCACGGGGTGTTGATGACCATGTCGACGTCGCCGGCACGGATGCGATCGACGATGTCGAGAGCACCCTCGGGCTTGTCCTCGCCCGAGACCTTGAAGACCTGCTCGCACGGAACACCGTTGCGGCGCAGCACTTCTGCCGTACCGACGGTCGCCATGATATGGAAGCCAAGGTCGGCGAGGTGCTTGACCGGGAAGATCATCGACCGCTTGTCCTTGTTCGCGAGCGAGACGAAGACCGTGCCCGAGGTGGGCAGCGAACCGTAGGCGGCGGTCTGGCTCTTCGCGAAGGCGGTGCCGAAGTCGTCGTCGAGTCCCATGACCTCGCCGGTGGACTTCATCTCCGGGCTGAGCAGGGTGTCGATGCCCGTGCCGTCGGCACGCCGGAACCGGTTGAACGGCAGCACCGCTTCCTTCACCGCGACCGGCGCGTCGAGCGGGATGTCGCTGCCGTCACCCTCGGCAGGGAGGATGCCCGCGGCACGCAGATCCGCGATGGACTCGCCGAGCATCACCCGGGCGCAGGCCTTGGCGAGCTGCACCGCCGTGGCCTTGGAGACGAACGGCACCGTGCGCGAGGCGCGGGGGTTCGCCTCGAGGACGTACAGGATGTCGTCCTTGAGCGCGTACTGGACGTTGAGCAGGCCCTTGACGCCGATACCCTTCGCGAGCGCCGCCGTCGAACGGCGCACGTTCTCGATGTCGGCACGGCCGAGGGTGATCGGCGGCAGCGCGCACGCCGAGTCGCCGGAGTGGATACCGGCCTCCTCGATGTGCTCCATGATCCCGCCGATGTACACGTCGGTGCCGTCGCACAGCGCGTCGACGTCGATCTCGACCGCGTCGTCGAGGAAGCGGTCGACGAGCACCGGGCGATCGTCGGAGATCTCGGTCGCATTGGAGATGTACGTCTCGAGAGCCTTCTCGTCGTACACGATCTCCATGCCGCGACCACCGAGGACGTAGGACGGGCGCACCAGCACGGGGTAGCCGATGCCTGCGGCGATCTCGCGCGCACCCTCGAAAGTGGTGGCGGTGCCGTACTTCGCGGCCGGCAGGTCGGCCTCGTCGAGCACGCGACCGAACTCGCCGCGATCCTCCGCGAGGTCGATCGCCTCGGGCGAGGTACCGACGATCGGCACACCGGCGGCCTTCAGGCGGCGCGCCAGGCCGAGCGGGGTCTGACCGCCGAGCTGGACGATGACGCCCGCGACGGTGCCGGACTCGCACTCGGCGCGGTAGACCTCGAGGACATCCTCGAAGGTCAGTGGCTCGAAATACAGGCGATCGGCGGTGTCGTAGTCGGTGGAGACCGTCTCGGGGTTGCAGTTGACCATCACGGTCTCGTAGCCCGCCTCGGACAGCGTCAGCGCGGCGTGGACGCACGAGTAGTCGAACTCGATGCCCTGGCCGATGCGGTTCGGACCGGAGCCGAGGATGAGCACCTTGGGCTTGTCGCGCTGCTCGACGACCTCCGTCTCGGCCGCGGGGTCGAGCTCGTAGGTCGAGTAGTGGTACGGCGTCTTCGCCTCGAACTCGGCCGCGCAGGTGTCCACGGTCTTGTAGACCGGGTGGATGCCCAGCTCCCGACGCAGGGCGCGGACGTCGTCCTCGGAGGCGAACTGCCCCGGACGCAGCGCCGCGATCTGGCGGTCGGAGAAGCCGTGGTGCTTGGCGAAGCGCAACTCGGTGGCACCGAACTGCTCGGCCGTGCGGACATCCTCGCCCAGCTCGACGATGTACGCGAACTGCTCGAGGAACCACGGGTCGATCTTCGTGGCGTCGAAGAGCTGCTCGACGGTCGCACCGAGCTCGAGCGCCCGGGCGATCCGGTAGAACCGGCCGTCCGTGGGGGTACGGATCTCCTCGAGGATCTGTTCGAGCGTGCCCTCGACCTCGGGACCGGTCCAGAAACCGGCGGACTTGGTCTCGAGCGAGCGCAGCACCTTGCCGAAGGCCTCGGTGAAGTTGCGGCCGATCGACATGGCCTCACCGACCGACTTCATGGTGGTGGTGAGAGTGCCGTCGGCACCGGGGAACTTCTCGAACGCGAACCGCGGGGCCTTGACCACGACGTAGTCGAGGCTGGGTTCGAAGCAGGCCGGGGTCTCCTTGGTGATGTCGTTGACGATCTCGTCGAGCGTGTAGCCGATTGCGAGCTTGGCGGCCATCTTCGCGATCGGGTAGCCGGTGGCCTTCGATGCGAGCGCCGACGACCGCGACACGCGCGGGTTCATCTCGATGACGACGAGCCGGCCGTCGCGCGGATCCATCGCGAACTGGATGTTGCAGCCGCCGGTGTCGACACCGACCTCGCGCAGGATGGCGATCGAGAGGTCGCGCATCTGCTGGTACTCACGGTCGGTGAGCGTCATCGCGGGGGCGACGGTCACCGAGTCGCCGGTATGCACACCGACCGGGTCGACGTTCTCGATCGAGCAGACGATGACGACGTTGTCGGCGCCGTCGCGCATGAGCTCGAGCTCGTATTCCTTCCAGCCGAGGATGGATTCCTCGATGAGTACGTTCGCGGTGGGCGAGGCCGCGAGGCCACCGCCGGCGATGCGCTCGAGGTCGGCGTCGTCGTAGGCCATGCCGGAGCCGAGGCCGCCCATCGTGAAGGACGGACGCACCACGACGGGGAAGCCGAGCTCGGCGACGGTCGCACGGACCTCGTCCATCGTGTAGCAGACGGCCGAGCGGGCGGATTCGCCGCCGCACTTGGTGACGATGTCCTTGAACTTCTGCCGGTCCTCGCCGCGCTGGATGGCGTCGAAGTCGGCGCCGATCAGTTCGACGCCGTACTTGTCGAGGATGCCGCGCTCGGACAGCGCGACGGCGGTGTTGAGCGCGGTCTGGCCGCCGAGCGTCGCGAGCACCGCGTCGATGGGCGTGCCGTTGGCCTGCTCGGTCGCGATGACCTTCTCGACGTAGTCGGCGGTGATCGGTTCGATGTAGGTCGCATCGGCGAACTCGGGATCGGTCATGATCGTGGCCGGGTTCGAGTTCACGAGGGAGACCCGCAGGCCCTCCTCGCGGAGCACCCGGCACGCCTGGGTGCCCGAGTAGTCGAACTCGCAGGCCTGCCCGATGACGATCGGACCGGAGCCGATGACCAGGACGTGGGAGAGATCGGTACGGCGTGGCATTTAGTTCTTCTCTCCCTCGAGCAGGCGGGTGAAACGATCGAACAGGTCGACGGCGTCGTGGGGACCGGCCGCCGCCTCGGGGTGGTACTGCACGGAGAACGCCGAACCGTCGAGCAGTCGGACGCCCTCGACGACACCGTCGTTGGCGCAGGTGTGGGTGACCTTCGCACGGCCGAACGGGGTGTCGAACTCCTGGCCCGCCTCACCTTCGAGCGCGAAGCCGTGGTTCTGGGAGGTGATCGCGATCTGCCCGGTCTCGTGGTCGATGACCGGGATGTTCAGGCCGCGGTGGCCGAACTTCATCTTGTAGGTGTTCAAGCCGAGCGCGCGGCCGAGGATCTGGTTGCCGAAGCAGATACCGAACAACGGCAGACCCTGGCCGAGGATCTCCTTCGTCAGGTGCACCACGTCGCCGACGGCGGCGGGGTCGCCGGGACCGTTGGACAGGAACACGCCGTCGGCCTTCAGGTCGAGGATGTCGTGCAGGGTCGTGGTGGCGGGCAGCACGTGGACGCGGATCCCGCGCGCAGCCAGCAGTCGCGGGGTGTTGCTCTTGATCCCCAGGTCGAGGGCTGCGACGTCGAAGCGCGCCTCACCCTCGGGTTCGACGACGTAGCCGCTGGTGGTCGTGACCTCGCGTGCGAGGTTCGCGCCGAGCATCGGAGGCTGCGCCTTGACGCGGTCGAGGAGTGCGTCGAGGTCGAGGTCGTCGCCCTTCCAGGCGAGTGCATCGCCCGAGAAGATTCCCGCGCGCATCGAGCCGAGGGTGCGCAGGTGCCGCACGAGCGCGCGGGTGTCGATGCCCGCGATCCCGACGACCTTCTGCCGTTCGAGTTCGTCCTGCAGGGAACCGGTGGCGCGCCAACTCGAGGTGGTGCGCGACGGATCGCGCACCACGTAGCCGGCCACCCAGATCTTCGAGTCGGCCGCGTTGCCGTCGGGGCCGACCGATTCGTTGTCCTCGTCGTTCCAGCCGGTGTTGCCGATCTGCGGTGCGGTGGCAACCACGATCTGGCGGTGGTAGCTCGGATCGGTGAGGGTTTCCTGGTAGCCGGTCATCGCTGTGGTGAACACGGCCTCGCCGAGCGTCTGGCCGACCGCGCCGAAAGTGGTGCCGCGGAAGGCACGCCCGTCCTCGAGGACCAGCACCGCGGTGCCGCCGCCGAATGTTCTGCCGCTCATGCGTTGTCTCCGTTCTTATCGACCGCACCAGAGCCGGCCGCACAGGCTGAGATCTCGCGTGTCGTGATCGTCGTGTTGTTCGTCGTGATCGTCATCGTCGTTGTGATCGTCACCGTCTCAAGATTTTTCGTCGTTCCCGTTCGTCCAGAGCGGGTAGATCGACTTGTCGTCGCCGCGGAAGCCCGTGTCGATCTCGGTCCCCGAGGGCAGCTCCCAGCGGATGACCAGCACCCCGTCCTTGGACATGACTTTGCCTGCCAGCCCGCGCTCGGTGCGGATCGCCCGGATCGAGTCCTGCGGGATCCAGATCGGGGATGCACCGTCGCGTTCGAGCAGGGCACCGGATCGGTAGCGCGACAGTTCCGCGTTCGCGCGGTGTCCGAGATCGCCGACCGCGACGCGGTCCTGCCAGCTCGGGGCGAGGGTGCTGCCGACGTACAGGCCCGTGCTCGGCTCGACGAGCCGCTCCCCCAGCTCCGCGGGCACGGTCGGCAGTTCGCCGACGACGTCCTGCTGCCGTCGGACGCGTCCCTTCCATCCCTTCCACATCAGCAGGACGAGCACGACCCACAGCGCGAGGAAACCGACGGTGAGAAGAAAGCGATCCATGTCGGGTCCTACCTTTCGCCCGTGCGCGGGAACACCTCACCGTCGCGGGCGGTGATCCGCCCGCGCAACACGGTGGTGGTGACCCGGCCCGGAAGGGTCATGTCTTCGTAGGGCGTGTTGTGGGAGATGCTCGCGAGGTCGGGGCCGCGCACCGTCCACTCGGAGTCCGGATCGACGAGCACGACGTTCGCGGGCTCGCCCACGTCGAGGGGCCGGCCCTGATCGTCGAGACCCACGATCTCCGCGGGACGCTCGCTCATCACCTTCGCGACGCCGCGCCAGTCCAGCAGCCCGGGCCGGACCATCGTCTCGATCACGACGGACAACGCCGTCTCCAGTCCGAGCATTCCCGGACGTGCCTGCGAGAACTCGCAGCACTTGTCCTGCTCGGCGTGCGGGGCGTGGTCGGTGGCCACACAATCGATGGTCCCGTCGGCCAGTCCGCGTCGCAATGCCTCGACGTCGCTCCGCTCCCGCAGGGGCGGGTTGACCCGGTTGATGCCGTCGTAGCTCTCGAGACGCGAGTCGTCGAGAAGCAGGTGATGAGGCGTGACCTCGGCGCTGATCGCGATGCCCTGCGAACGTGCCCAGCGGACGAGCTCGACCGTCCCGGCCGTGGAGGCGTGGCAGATGTGCACGCGCGCCCCGGCGTCGCGGGCGAGCAGCGCGTCGCGGGCGACGATGGACTCCTCGGCGGCGCGCGGCCAGCCGGCCAGGCCGAGTCGTGCCGCGGTCGGTCCCTCGTGGGCGACGGCACCGACGGTCAGACGCGGTTCCTCGGCGTGCTGGGCGATGAGCACCCCGAGCGAGGCGGAGTACTCGAGCGCGCGACGCATGAGCAGCGGGTCGTAGACGCACTTGCCGTCGTCGGAGAACATCCGCACTCCGCCGACACCGGCGGCCATGGTGCCCATCTCGGCGAGCTGCTTGCCCTCGAGCCCGACGGTGACGGCACCCACGGGGTGGACGTCGACGAGCCCGACCTCGCGGCCGCGGCGCCACACGTGATCGGTGACGACCACCGAGTCGGCCACCGGATCGGTGTTGGCCATGGCGAAGACCGCGGTGTACCCGCCGCGCGCTGCGGCGGCCGAGCCGGAGTCGACGGTCTCGGTGTCCTCGCGGCCGGGTTCTCGCAGGTGCGTGTGCAGGTCGACGAAGCCCGGGAGCATGATCTGCCCCGTGCCGTCGACGATCTCCGCGTCGTCGACGGCATCGAGGTCGGTTCCGACGGCGAGGATCTGCTCGTCGCCGAGCAGCACGTCGACCGGGTCGCCCTCGCCGTAGAGGCGGACGTTGCGGATGAGCACCTGCGGCGTCACCTGTGTGTCTCCTGTTCTTGTATCTCCCGGGCGGGAAGTGTGGGTCACGACAGGTTCCCTTCCGTCCCCACGAGCAGGCGGAAGAGCACCGCCATCCGCACGTGGACACCGTTGCTCACCTGTTGCAGCACCGCGCTCTGCGGGGCGTCGGCGACGGGGAAACCGATCTCCATGCCCCGGAGCATCGGGCCGGGATGCAGGATCACGGCATGGTCCGGCAGCAGGGCCGCGCGCGTGGCGTTGAGCCCGTACCGGATCGAGTACTCGCGTGCGGACGGGAAGAACCCGCCGTTCATCCGTTCGGCCTGCACCCGCAGCATCATCACTGCGTCGAGGGTGGGGAGTTCCGCCTCGAGCGAATCGGCGACCGTCACCGGCCAGGTCTCCACGCCCACCGGAAGCAGGGTGCGGGGCGCGACGAGAACGACCTCGGCGCCGAGCATGCTCAGCAGCAGCGCATTCGACCGGGCCACCCGGCTGTGCAGCACGTCGCCGACGATGCCGATGCGGCGGCCCTCGATCGATCCGAGGCGCTGACGCAGGGTGAGCGCGTCGAGCAGCGCCTGCGTGGGATGTTCGTGGGTGCCGTCACCGGCGTTGACCACGGCCGGACCGGAGCCGGATTCGTTGGTCCACTGCGCGATCCGGTGTGCGGCACCGGAAGCGGAGTGGCGGACCACGAGGGCGTCGGCGCCGGCGGCGTGCAGGGTCAGCGCGGTGTCGCGCAGAGATTCGCCCTTCTTCACCGACGAACTCGACGCCGAGACGTTGATGACGTCGGCGCTCATCCACTTGCCGGCGACCTCGAAGGACACACGGGTGCGGGTGGAGTTCTCGTAGAAGACGGTCATGATGGTGCGGCCGCGCAGCGTGGGGAGCTTGCGGACCTCACGCCCGAGCAGTGCCTGCTCGAACCGCTCGGCTTCGTCGAGAAGCCCCGTCGCGGAGTCCTTCGTCAGATCCGCGATGGTGAGCAGGTGTTTCACTGAGCCTTGCCTCCGGAGATCTCGACGGCGTCGCGCCCGTCGTGTTCGGTGAGCAGTACGCGGACGTCCTCGGTGCGTGCGGTAGGCACGTTCTTCCCGACGTAATCGGCCCGCAACGGAAGTTCGCGATGGCCGCGGTCGACGAGCACCGCGAGCTGGACGGCGCGGGGGCGTCCGAGATCGCGCAGGGCATCGAGCGCGGCGCGGACGGAGCGTCCCGAGAACAGGACGTCGTCGACGAGCACGACGAGGGTGTTGTCGACCCCACCCTCGGGGACCGAGGTGCGCTCGAGCGGTCGATGCGGCTTCGTGCGGAGGTCGTCGCGATAGAGCGTGATGTCGAGCGAACCCACCGGGACCCGGACACCGGCGAATTCCTCGATACGCTCGGCGAGTCGCTGGGCGAGGGTGATCCCGCGGGTGGGGATTCCGAGGAGCACGACACGCGGCGCGTCGTCGGGAGTGTCGAGCGCGGTCTTCTCGATGATCTGGTGTGCGATCCGGGCGATCGTCCGATGGACGTCGGCGGCGGAGAGCAGCTCGCGGGCCGGCACGGCGGTACCGGACGACGCAGCAGAAGTGGAGGAAGATTCGGTGGGGGTAGAAGCTGTGGACCCGTCCTCGGACACGGCCATGCAGCGACCTCCTTCTCCGCCTCACTGGACGGATCGTTAAAGGATGCCTGACGGTTGTCGAGCCTATCAGCGTCGACGTCCGACTCGGCACGGATGGCGGGTGAAGCGCAACACAGAACTCCCGGACACCGGAATGGGCCCGGCGGGAACATTCCCGCCGGGCCCACTCACGGTGCCTCGTGTCGCCGCTCGCCCCGAAAGGGTGACGAACTCAGGGCTCGTCCGACTCCCGGTCCTGCGTCACCTGCGCCGGCCGGACGAGGGTGGCAGCGGCAGCTGCGCGCACCTGGTCGGCGACGGCGACGATCTGCCCGAGCACTCCGTTGACGAAGGCGGGCGAGTCGTCGGTGGACAGCTGCTTGGCCAGCTCGACCGCCTCGTCGACCGCCACCACGGGCGGCACGTCGGTCGCGTGGAAGAGCTCCCAGACCGCGATGCGCAGGATCGCGCGGTCGACGGCGGGAAGCCGGTCCAGGGTCCATTCGTGCAAGTGGTCGGCGATCACCCGATCGGTCTCGTCGAGGTTCTCGGCGACACCGCGGATGATGGTCTGCGCGTATGCCGGCACCGGTGCGACCTGGTCGTCGTCGATCGCGAGTTCGACGCGATCGGCGGCGAGGTCGACGGGGTGCACGTCGCGGGCCTCGGCCTCGAAGAGCAGATCCACGGCGCGCTTGCGGGCCTTGTGGCGGGCCCCGAGCTTCTTCTGGTTACCGGACACTCAGGAATTCACTCGCCCGAGGTAGTTGCCGTCGCGGGAATCGACCTTGAGCTTGTCGCCGGTGTTGATGAACAGCGGGACCTGGATCTCGGCGCCGGTTTCGAGGGTGGCGGGCTTGGTGCCGCCGGTGGAGCGGTCGCCCTGCAGGCCGGGATCGGTGTGCTGGACGACGAGCTCGACCGTGACCGGGAGCTCCACGAACAGCGGGACGTCCTCGTGCGTCGCGACCTGGACGGGCATGTTCTCGAGCAGGAAGTCGGCGCTGTTACCGAGCAGCTCGGGCGAGATGGTGATCTGGTCGTAGGTCTCGCCGTCCATGAAGACGTAGTCGGTACCGTCGTTGTAGAGGTAGGTCATATCGCGGCGATCGACGGTGGCGGTCTCGACCTTGACACCGGCATTCCAGGTCTTGTCGACAGTCTTTCCCGACGTCACATTCTTGAGCTTCGTACGCACGAAGGCAGGGCCCTTGCCCGGCTTGACGTGCTGGAACTCGATGATCTGCCAGAGCTGTCCGTCGATTTTCAGAACGAGGCCGTTCTTGAAGTCACTGGTATCAGCCACTTGGTTCGTGTCTCCTAGGGTCGAGGAACCGCCCTCAAACGACGGTCAATGTCTTGTCGGTGAGCGTGAGCAACTCCGGAGTATGCTCCCGCACCACGAGCGTGTCTTCGATCCGCACGCCTCCGCGCCCCGAGAAGTACACACCCGGCTCGACGGTCACCGCCGCACCGGCGACAAGTGTACCGGTCGCCGCCGCACCGATTCCGGGCGCTTCGTGGATCTCGAGCCCGACTCCGTGGCCGAGGCCGTGCAGAAACAGCTCGCCGTAACCGGCCTCGGCGATCACCGTGCGCGCGGCGGCGTCCACCGCGGAACAGTCGGCACCGGGGGCGAGCGCCTCGCGTCCGGCTTGCTGCGCCCGTAGGACCAGCTCGTACAGGTCGCGCTGCCAGTCCGTCACCCGGCCGAGCACGTAGGTTCGCGTCATGTCGGAGTGATACCCCCCGATCTGGGCGCCGAAGTCGAGTTTGACGAAGTCGCCCTCCGCGAGAACCGCGGAAGTGGGCCGGTGGTGGGGCACGGCGGAGTTGGCACCCGCAGCGACGATCGTCTCGAAGGAGATGCCGTCCGCCCCGTGACCGAACATCCGCCACTCGAGGTCGCGGGCGACCTCCTTCTCGGTACGTCCGGGACGCAGACCGCCCGCCGCGATCAGATCCGCCAAGGCGCGGTCGGCCACGCCGCACGCCTCGCGCAGCAACCCGATCTCGTGTTCGTCCTTGACGGCGCGTAGCTGCTCGATCAACCCCGGGGTGGGCACGAACCGGACGGAGACGTCGAGGCCGCCCCACCGCGCCCGCTCGTCGACCGTGACGATATGACTTTCGAAACCCCAACGTGCAGAAGTGGTTCCGAATTCGAGGATGAGCTGAGTGGCCGATGATCGGGCGATCACGGCCCGCAGATCGGGGACCTGCTCCCCCACCTGTGTCACATAACGGCCGTCGGTGCAGATCACCGTGCGCTCCTCGTCGTCGTCGGCGGAGACGACGAGCGCCGCGTTGGAACCCGTGAAGCCCGTGAGATAGCGGATGTTCAGCAGATCCGTCACCAGCAGCGCATCGAATTCACGTTCGGCGAGCAGCGCACGCAGCGCGCGGCGGCGGGAAGCGTGGTCGGCAGGCATGTCGCTCAACCTACCGCCATCACGGTTGTGGGACGGGACACACTGTCGACTTCGCCACCCGTTACGCTGAGGTACATGAAACCCTGGTTGCTTCGCGGACTCGGGCTCGCCCTCGTCCACGTTGTCGTGCGCGTCCTGCTCGGTGCCGCTCTCATCCAGTGGCCGTTGCAGGGATCGGTACTGCGCTGGCTGGGCTTCACCGTCGTGGTGATCGCAGCGTTCGTCTGGGCCGGCCTCGACGGCATTCGCGACCACCGCGCGCATCCCGATCCCGACGAGGGCGCCGACCTGACGATGCGCTGGCTCGCCGTCGGCGCGGTCACCGGCATCGTCGGTGGAGTCCTCACCTGGCTCGTCGATACGGTCACCCCGGTACCGGTGGGTGTGACGTCCCTGTTCTTCGAGATCACCTCCGGGGCCGCGTTCACCGTGCTGCTGGTGTTCCTGCCGGCGATGGCCGCGGTCACCGTGGGCCGGTTCTTCGCGCGCCGGAGCGAGCGCAAGGCCGCGCGTGACGACGACTGGTCGGTCCACCGGGAGCATCACGCGCCCGCAGGTGTAGGCGCGGCGGCACCCGCGGGTTCGGCGCAGGCCGACCCTGCCTGGCGCAACGACGACTCCCCCACCGAGGTGTTCCCGAGGGTCGATCCGAAGCAGTAGGCCTCTCGGCAGGCGGGCGGGTGCTCAGTTTTTCGGGTGGTGACAGTCAGTACGGACAGCCGACCTCGAGGAGCTTCCCATGACCGACACCACCGAGATGCTCGACCTGATTCCCGCCACCCGCCGCATGGAGCGCATCCTCGCGGGCATCGACGACGCGCAGCTGCCGGGACCGACACCGTGTTCCGGCACCTCCGTCGGCGTGCTCGTCGACCACGTGCTCGGACTGTCGCTCGCGTTCACGGCGGCAGCGCGCAAGGACCACGGCCCGTACACCGACACCCCACCGCAGCTCACGAGCGAACTGCCGCCGGACTGGCGTCGCCTCGCGCCCGATCGGCTCGCCGACCTCGGCCGGGCGTGGAAGGAGCCCACGGCCTGGGAGGGCATGACCCGAGCGGGCGGACTCGACCTTCCGGCGCCGGTCGCCGGACTCGTCGCTCTCGACGAACTCGTCGTCCACGGCTGGGATCTCGCCGTCGCCACGGGACAGCCGTACATCTGCGAGCCCGACGAGATCGCAGCGTGCACCGCCTTCGCGGAGAGCATCGCCGAGGAGGAACGCGTCGGCGACGGGGGCGGTCTGTTCGGTCCTGCCGTCCGGGTGGGTGACGACGCGTCGCCACTGGACCGCCTGATCGGACTCACCGGACGCGACCCGTCGTGGAGTCCGCCCGAGTCGACGAGCTGACTGCTAGAGCAGCACGGTTCCCGCGTCGGCCTTGCCCTGTCGCGCGACCTCGGAGTAGGCCGCCGCGAGCAGGGTGGGATCGGGTCCTTCGAGCCTGCCGGGCTTCGCGAGTCCGTCGAGGACGACGAATCGCAACATGCCGGCACGGTTCTTCTTGTCGGTCTGCATACCCTCGAGCAGATCGCCGAAGGCATCGGGATCGTAGGTCGTGGGCAGGCCGACGGATTCGAGGATCGCGCGGTGCCGGTCGGCGGTGGCGTCGTCGAGGCGCCCGGCAAGCCGGCCGAGTTCGGCTGCGAACACCAGGCCCACCGACACGGCGGCGCCGTGACGCCAGCGGTACCGCTCGCGACGCTCGATGGCGTGGCCGAGTGTGTGGCCGTAGTTGAGGATCTCGCGCAGGCTCGACTCCTTGAGGTCGGCCGCGACCACCTTCGCCTTGACCTCGACCGAACGCCGGATCAGCTCGGGCAGCACCGTACCGGCGGGATCGAGCGCGGCCTCGGGGTTCTCCTCGATCAGGTCGAGGATGACCGGATCGGCGATGAACCCGGTCTTGATGACCTCGGCCAGACCGGCCACGATCTCGTTGCGCGGAACCGTCTCGAGGGTGGCGAGATCGACGAACACCGCGGACGGTTCGTGGAACGATCCGACGAGGTTCTTCCCCGCCTCGGTGTTGATGCCGGTCTTGCCGCCCACGGCGGCGTCGACCATCGCCAGCAGGGTGGTGGGGATGTGGTAGACGCGAACACCGCGCATCCACGTCGCGGCGACGAATCCGGCCAGGTCGGTGGCGGCGCCGCCACCGAGGCTGACGACGGCGTCCGAGCGGGTCAGCCCGATGCGGCCGAGAACCTCCCAGCAGAAGCCGGCGACGGCGAGTTCCTTGCCGTCCTCGGCGTCGGGAATCTCGATGCGGTGCGCGTCGATTCCGGTCTCGGCCAGCGCCTCCCGCACGGCCTCCGCCGTTGCGGTGAGCGTCGGCTGGTGGAAGATCGCGACGGTCCGCGTGCCGGACAGTTCTTCGACGACGTCGCCGAGCAGTCCCCGGCCGATGATCACCGGATAGGGCTGGGCGGTCTCGACGTCGATGCGTACCGGTTCGGTCACGGTGTGGGGCTCCGATCCTCGCTGATGGTCTGGCTGGTAGCGGTGTCCGCGGCTTCGAGTTTGGCAAGCACCTGCTGGACGACCCGCCCTGGGCTGCGGCCGTCGGTGCGTACCCGGATGGTCGACGCCTGCCGGTACAACGGACGACGACGACGCATGAGGTCGCGGTACTTCTGGGCCGGGTCGCCGCCGGCCAGCAACGGCCGGGTTCCGGCGGCTCCGACCGCGCCGGTGCGACGCAATCCTTCCGACACGCTGATCTCGAGATAGACGACGGTGTGTCCGGCGAGTCGCGCACGGGTGCGTTCCGACAGGATCGCTCCACCGCCGAGGGACACCACCCCGTCATGGCTGTCGATGGCCCGGGCGACCACCTCTTCCTCGATCTCCCGGAAGGCGGGTTCGCCGTCTTGCGAGAAGATCTCGGGGATCGTCCGGCCGGTCACACGCTCGATCTCGGCGTCGGTGTCGAGCAACGGCAGGTCGAGTGCGTTCGCGACCCGACGGCCGATCGTCGACTTGCCCGCTCCCGGCGGGCCGATGAGTACCAGGCGAGGCGACATGAGATCACCGCGGCGGCCGCGCCGCAATGCCCTTCAGGTAGTGGTCGATGTTGCTCACGGTCTCGGCGAGCGAGTCGCCGCCGAACTTCTCGAGAGCGGCCTGCGCGACGACGAGCGCGACCATCGCCTCGGCGACGACACCCGCCGCGGGCACCGCGCACACGTCGGAGCGCTGGTGGATCGCGACGGCCTCGTCGCCGGTGGTCATGTCGATCGTCGACAGGGCACGCGGCACCGTGGAGATCGGCTTCATCGCCGCGCGCACGCGCAGGGCCTCGCCGTTGGTCATGCCGCCTTCGAGGCCACCGGCGCGGTTGCTCGAGCGGAGCACGCCGTCGGGGCCGGGCTTCATCTCGTCGTGGGCGGCACTGCCGCGTCGGCGTGCTGTCTCGAAGCCGTCGCCGACCTCGACACCCTTGATGGCCTGGATCCCCATGAGGGCGGCGGCCAGCCGCGCGTCGAGACGATCGGCGCCACTGACGAACGAGCCGAGGCCCACGGGCAGCCCGTGCACCACAACCTCGACGATCCCGCCGAGGGTGTCGCCGTCGCGCTTGGCGGCCTCGATCTCCGCGATCATGGACTCCTCGGCGGCCTTGTCGTAGGCGCGCACGGGGCTCGCGTCGATCGCAGCGAGATCGTCGGCGCCGGGTTCGGGGCCGGTGTAGGGCTCGGATGCACCGATGGAGATGACGTGCGAGACGACTTCCGCTCCGAACGCCTGGCGCAGGAAGTTCCGGGCGACGGTGCCGGCCGCCACGCGTGCTGCGGTCTCCCGGGCACTGGCGCGCTCCAGGACGGGACGGGCGTCGTCGAAGCCGTACTTGAGCATGCCCGCGAAGTCGGCGTGGCCGGGCCGCGGACGGGTCAGCGGCGCGTTGCGCGCCTGTCCCGCGAGCAGTTCGGGATCGACCGGGTCGGAGGCCATGATGGTCTCCCACTTGGGCCATTCGGTGTTGCCGATCTCGATCGCGATCGGGCCGCCCAGGGTGTGTCCGTGCCGGACGCCGCCGAGGATGGTGAGCTTGTCGGCCTCGAACTTCATGCGTGCGCCGCGGCCGTAGCCCAGTCGCCGTCGCGCGAGTTGCTCCGAGATGTCGTTCGACGTCACCTCGACTCCGGCGACCATTCCCTCGAGCATCGCGACGAGGGCGGGACCATGGGATTCTCCAGCAGTTATCCAACGCAGCACGGGTCCATCCTTCCATGTTCGTCCGCCACCTCGACATGCCGCCCCTGGTCAACCCATCGGGATCGACGCCAGTACTGCGGCAGCGCACATCGACGGTCCGTGCGGAAGCACCTGCGGCGTGGCCTCCCCTCCCCCGCGGACGATCGCCCGGAGCCGCAGAAACAAGGCCGCACCTGCGGTGAGGACGGGTGGGAGCAGGGCGACGAGGATGACCGCCCCAGGCCCGGCGAGTCCGGTGACGGCACCGAGTCCGAGGGCGAGTTTGACGTCTCCCGCGCCGAGCGACCGGGGCACGACCAGGTGAGTGATCAGCAATGGCGCCGCGAGCAGAAGGGCGCCGGCGAACGCCGCCCGGCCGTGTCCGGTCGCCGCGGCCACGCCGAGGATCGCTCCTGCTCCCCCGAGGGTCAGCACGTTCGGCAGTCGCCGCACGAGCACGTCCACCGTGCTCAAGCACACACACCACCATCCGAACACCGCGGCTCCGATCGTCGTGGCACCAGCAGTCGCCGAGACCGCGACGAGGGCGACTCCCGCGCAGGCCAGCTCGCACAGGGCCGGTGGCGGTCGACGCCGGGCGAGCCGCCCTGCCGAGATCCGCACGATCACTCCCGCGCCCGACCCGAGGACCATCACGAGCGCACCTGTCGCCTCCCCTGTCACGCTTCGGAGCGTCCCTCACGCGCCCACCCTGCAGTGGGTTCGCGCAGTGTCCGGCCCTGCGCCTGTGGATACGACAGGACCCTGTGGACAAAGCCGCACGGGACGGCGATCGTCCTGCGAGGATTGCCGGAGTCTGTCGGATCCGGTCGGAAGGTTCTGGTCGAATGGAGATTTCGTCGCTGCTCGAACACGTGGGCACGGTCATCGACGTCGTCGGAGTCGGCGTCATGGTGATTGGCGCGCTGGCAGCGACGTGGCTCGCGGCGACAGCGCGGCGGCGCACCCCGGGGGCGGAGATCTACGAACCGTACCGGCGCAATCTCGGGCGATCGATCCTGCTCGGCCTCGAATTCCTGGTCGCCGCCGACATCATCAAGACCGTCGCCGTCACGCCGACGTTCACGTCGGTGGGGGTGCTGGCGGTCATCGTGCTCATCCGCACCTTCCTGAGCTGGTCGCTGCAACTGGAGATCGACGGCCGGTGGCCATGGCAGCGTTCGGTGCCCGACGGCGAGAGCGCGACCGGTACGACGCCTGTCAGCTGAGTTCCTCCCGGAGCTCGTCGCGCCGCCGCAGCAGATGTGCGCGTTCGATGGTGTTCTCCGTCCGCTCGGCAGCGGTGTCGTACGCGGCGCTCGCCTCGCTGGTCCTTCCGAGGCGTCTCAGCAGATCGGCCCTCGCCGCATGGAAGACGTGATAGCGGTCGAGGTCGAGACGGTCGACGATGTCGAGAGCCGCGGCGGGACCGTCCACTTCGGCGAGTGCCACGGCCCGGTGCAACGCGACGACCGGGGTGGGTATCGAGGCCGACAACAGGTCGTAGAGCGCGACGATCTGCGCCCAGTCGGTGTCGGCGATCGTGGCCGCGTCGGCGTGCACGGCAGCGATGGCGGCCTGGATCTGATAGGGCCCCGGCCTGTTCCAGCGCAGGGTGCGTCGCACGAGCGCCTGCCCCTGCTCGATCAGCGTTCGATCCCACAGCGATCGGTCCTGGTCGGCAAGCAGCACGAGCCCGCCACCCGGTCCCGTCCGCGCCGCGCGCCGGGACTCACCGAGGAGCATGAGGGCGAGCAACCCCGTGGTCTCGGGATCGTCCGGTACCAGCCCGGCCAGCAATCGGCCCAGCCTGACGGCCTCCGCACACAAGTCCGCGTCGGCGAGTTCGGACCCGCCGCTCGTGGTGTGGCCTTCCGTGTACACGAGATAGAGCACGGATCGGACGGCGTCGAGGCGTTCGGGCAGGTCGTTCGGGGACGGAACGCGGAACGGGATGCGCGCGTCGCGAATCTTCCGCTTGGCACGTGATATCCGTTGCCCCATAGTAGATTCCGGAACAATGAAGGCGCGGGCGATCTGCGTCGTGGTCAATCCGCAGAGCAGGCGCAGTGTCAGGGCGACACGCGACTCCGGTGCGAGCGCCGGATGGCAGCAGGTGAAGATCAGCCGGAGACGGTCGTCGGGAATCTCGGGAGAGACCACGGCCTCGGGGTCGAGCACGGCGCCGGACGCCGGGTGGAGCAGGTCCGCCTCGGCATACTTGACCGAACGTGCCGCCTCCCGTCGTGCCCTGTCGATCGCCCGGCGACGGGCGGTGGTGATGATCCATCCGGCCGGACTCGGTGGGATCCCCTCCGCCGGCCACCGCTCGACGGCGCTCGAGAAGGCATCCTGCACCGCGTCTTCGGCGACATCGATGTCACCGAAGACACGAGTGAGGACGGCGACCGCCCGACCGTACTCGTCGCGGAAGACGCGCTCGATGTCGGCCGTGGACGGATCCGTCATCGTGGTACGCACACTCATCCGGCGCAGGAACCGAAAGCCAACGGCCGCACCTCGATGGGAAGCGTGGTGGCCTCGGCGAGACCGCGTGCCCACTTCAATGCCTCGTCGAGGTCGGGCACGTCGAGGATGTCGAAGCCCCCGAGGTGCTCCTTCCCCTCGATGTACGGGCCGTCGGTCGTCACCGCACGACCCTCGTCCGTGCGAACGACCGTGGCGGTGTCCGGTGGGTGCAATCCGCCGGAGAACACCCAGATGCCCGCCTCCCGGATCTCGTTCTGCCAGGCCTGTACCTTCTTCATGATCGGTTCGAGGAACTCCGGTGACGGCGGCTCACCGTCCGGTTGGTAGATACTCAGCAGGTACTGCGCCATGTCGGCGTCCTTCCCTCGACGGCCGGCGGATCCGGCCTCTCACCTTCTATACGAACGGTAAAGCGCGGATTCGACACCCGGCACGGAAAATCAACTGCCCACCCGCGCAGGGACGCGGGTGGGCAGCGGAAGGTGTCGGGTGCGGCTACTGCGCGTCGACGAGTTCCAGGATGGTGGCGTCGGCCTGTCCACCGCACTCACACATGGTCTGCAGGCCGTACCGGAGATTGGTACGGCGCATGTGGGGCCGCGCGGGTCCTCACGCCGGATGCGGCGAATTCAGGTCCAGCCCGACGGCACGGGCCATCGCCGCGCGCGGGGCGGGCAGTCCGGTGAACTGTTCGACCTGCCCGAAGGCCTGGTTCAAGAGCATGTGCAGACCGCTGACGACGCGACCCCCACGCGCCTCGGCTGCTGTCGCCAAGGGTGTGGGCCAGGGATCGTAGATCGCATCGAGGATGCAGGGCGCGTGCGCGAGGGTCTCCGCGTACGGTGCTGCCGCGGGCGCGGGCACGGTGCTCACGAGCGCACCGGCCTCGGCACAGACCCGCGCGAGTTCCGGCGCGTCGAACGACAGCCACCGGGTCTCGACGTCACCCCCGAGGCAGTCGAACGTCGCTCGGGCTTTCTCCTCGGAACGCGCGACCACGGTCACCGAGCGCACACCGAGGTCGGTGAGACCGACCAGCGCCGGTCGCGCGGTGCCACCCGATCCGACGACGACCGCCGACGCATCGGACAGATCGCCGACCCCGGCCGACCGCAATGCCCCCGACACGCCGTCGACATCGGTGCAGTCGGCCCGCCACCCGTTCTCGATACGGACGAGGGTGTTCGCCGAACCGATCGTCACGGCCCGGTCGGTGCGTTCGGTCGCGAAACCGAGTGCCGCGAACTTGCCCGGCATGGTCACCGACAGGCCGACCCACTCGTCGCCGAGTCCGGAGACGAGCGCCGGCAACTGTTCGCCGGTGCACTCGATGCGCTCGTAGGTCCACTCGGTCAACCCGAGTGCCCGGTACGCCGCGAGGTGCAACAGGGGCGACTTCGAATGTGCGATGGGTTTGCCGAGGACCGCCGCCCTCCGGACACCCCGGGTCGGATCAGCGGCCACTGTCGAGTATTCCGCTCGCGAGTGCCAGTTCGGTGTTCTGCAGGTGCTCTTCGTAGGAGTTCGCGAACAGGGTGGTGCCCTTGTCGTCGATCGTCACGAAGTAGATCCATTCCCCCGGTTCCGGATTTTCCATCGCCTGCAGCGCGCCGATACTCGGTGAGGAGATGGGCGTCGCCGGCAGACCGACCTTCGCGTAGGTGTTCCAGGGGGTCACCCGGCCGCGGTCGGCGTCGGTGGTCGCGAGTTCGGTCTCGTCGAGTTCGTAGTTGACCGTCGAGTCGAACTGGAGCATCTGATCGATCTCGAGCCTGTTGAGGATCACGCGGGCGACCTTCGCGAAATCCTGTGGCAGTGCCTCGCGTTCGACGAGCGACGCGGAGATGAGCATCTCGTAGGGGGTCAGGCCCACCCGCGCGGCCGCGTCGGTGATGCCGGTGGAGTCGTAGCTCGCAGCACTCTCCGAGACCAGACGGGCAAGGATCTCGACGGGTTCGGCAGTGGGATCGAAATCCCAGCTGCCCGCGGCGATGAGACCCTCGAGCTGGCGTCGGCGGTCGGGCACGTTCGCCACCGCGTCGCGCGCCCACTCGGGAACTCCGAGCGCCTGCAGATCCGGGGTGGATCCGGCCGCGTCGAGTTCCTCGTAGGTGACGCAGTTCTCGGCGGCGGCGTCGCCGTGGCAGCTCGCCTCGGCGATGAGTGTGTAGATGCCCTTGCGGACGGCGCCCGTGTTGACGTCGCGGATGTCGTGCAGCTGACGTCCTTCGGAGATGACGAGCGCCCCGACCCGGCTGGCCGGGTCGACGAGTGCCGCCACGGCGTCGACGGCGGGAATGTTGGTGGGCACCTGGTAGAAGCCGGGGTGCAGGGAGTTCATCCCCGAGTTCTGCACGGCCGCTTCGTAGAAGGCGGCGGAACTCGCCACGACGCCCTTGTCGACGAATTCGCTGCCGATCTCCCCGGCGGTGTCGCCCGGGTTGACCTGGACGACGACGGCGGGTCCGGCAGGTCCGGTGAAGTCCGGAGGGAGGTCGGGACCGAGAAGGCGATCGTAGGCGAGGTAACCGCCGCCCACGACGACGAGCAAGAGGATCGCCGCCGCGAGCGCCCCCACGACCCGTCCACGCCTCTTGCGCTTGCGCGCGTTCGGGTCGCGGCGCCCGGCGTGATCCGAACCGCCGACCGCGGCAGGGACCGCGCGCTGTTCGGCGGTGTCGTCCTCCGCCACGTCCGCATCGTCGGCGTAATCGTCATAGTCGTCATAGTCGTCGTGCCGGTCGGCATCCCGGTACTCGTCGCGTGCGGCGTAGGAGTATCCGCCCGGATACTCGTCGTCGAGGTGTCCGCCGTCGCCGTAACCCTGCTCGCCGTAACCCTGGTCCGCGTAGCCCCCCTCGGCGTATCCCTGTTCGGGACGACCGGCCGTGTCATGGGAGTCGTAGCCGGGAGCTCCCGCCGGCGGGCCGGCGAATGCACCCGGCGGGGGACCGTCGAATGCACCGGGACCGAAGTTCAGGACCGTGGTCTCGTGATCGTCCGGAGCGGGACCACCCGCGTGCGGCGCCGCACCGGGATAACCCTCACGGTACGGATCGCTGCCGTAGGGATCTCTGCCGTACGCGCCGCTCGCAGAGGGGTCGGGTGTGTACGGGTCGTCGTACCGGTAACCCGGGTCGGACCGCTGCGGATCAGCGGGCCCGGCGCGATCGACCGGAGGTTGCGTGTACCCACCGGCGTACGGATCTGCGAACAGATCATCCCGCGCGTTCTCCGAATGGTCGTCGTGTCGTCCGTGCCGGCTCACCGACTGCCCCCCGCGTCACGCCCCGACTCGTTCACTACCGAACTCCGCTCGTCCAACCAACCTTGCAAGATGGCCACGGCGGCAGCCTGATCGATGACCGGCCGCGCGCCTCGCGCGCTCACTCCGCTCTCGCGGAGGGCGCGCGCCGCAGTGACCGTCGTGAAACGTTCGTCGGCCAGGCGCACGGGAACGTCGGGTAGGGCACGGCGAAGCCGACGCGCGAAGTCGCTCGCCAGTTTCGCAGCCTTGCCGGGCTCACCGCGCAGTGTCTGCGGCAGCCCGACGATAACCTCCACTGCCTCGTATTCCCTAACGATCTGGACAATGCGCCGGATATCGGGCGCTTCCGGGCCGCGATCCTTGGCACGCGGCACAGTCTCGACCGGAGTGGCGAGGATGCCGTCGGGGTCGCTCGATGCCACCCCGATCCGAACGCTGCCGACGTCGACAGCGATGCGGCGACCACGGCCGGGATCGTCCGCGCCGGGGCGATCGGGGCGCGGCAGTTCGGCCACGCTCAGCCGGCCAGCTCGCTCAGGCGGACACGGAAGGCATCGAGTGCGGCGGGGATGCCCGCCGGATCCGACCCTGCGCCCTGGGCCATGTCGGGCTTGCCGCCACCGCGACCTCCGATCGCGGGCCCGAAGCTCGCGACGAGTTCGCCGGCCTTGACGCCCTTCTCCTGGGCGGCCTTCGTGGTAGCGACGACGAACGGCACCTTGCCGCCGGCATTGCCGAGCAGCAACACGACGGCGGGCTCGGCGCCGAGGCGGCCGCGGACGTCCGCCGCGAGCGTGCGCAGATCGTTGCCGGCGACACCTTCCGGGGCGGCCTCGGCCACGACGAGTACGTCGCCGACGCGCTGCGCCTTGCCCGCATACGTTCCGGCTGCGGCGGCGACGTTCGCGGCGCGGGTCTTCTCGAGTTCCTTCTCCGCGGCCTTGAGCCGGTCGAGCAGGGCCTCGACGCGTCCGGGCACCTCCTCGGAAGGGACCTTGAGGGTCGAGGACAGACCCGCGAGAAGCGCGCGTTCCTTCGCCAAGTGTCGGTAGGAGTCGAGACCGACGTATGCCTCCACTCGGCGGATGCCGGAGCCGACGGACTGCTCACCGAGGAGGGTCACGGTGCCGACGTGCGAGGAGTGCTGCACATGCGTGCCACCGCACAGCTCCATCGAGAACGGACCGCCGATCTCGACGACGCGGACCTCGTCGCCGTAGTTCTCGCCGAACAGGGCCATCGCGCCCATCTTCTTGGCTTTGTCGAGGTCGGTGACGAACGTGTTGACCGGGTAGTTCGCCGCAACGGCCTCGTTGGTGACACCTTCGATGTCCTGCTTCTGCTGCTCGGACAGCGCGCCGGGCCACGAGAAGTCGAACCGCAGGTAGCCGGGCTTGTTGAGCGAACCCGCCTGCACGGCGTTGGGGCCGAGCACCTCGCGCAGCGCGGCGTGGACGAGGTGGGTGCCGGAGTGCCCCTGGGTGGCGCCCTTGCGCCACTCGGGATCGACCTGCACGAGGACGGCGTCGCCTTCGACGACCTGACCCTCGAGCACGGTGACCTTGTGTGTCCACAGCTGCTTGGCGATCTTCTGGACGTCGTCGACCTTGATCTTCAGACCCGGGCCGGTGATGCTGCCGATGTCGGCGATCTGGCCGCCGGACTCCGCGTAGAGGGGGCTGCGGTCGAGGATCAGCTCGACCTGCTGTCCCGCGCTCGCGGCGTGCAACCGCTCGCCGCCGGTGATGACGGCGAGCACGTGCGCCTCGCTCACCAGTTCGCTGAAGCCGGTGAACTCGGTGGGACCGCGGTCGAGGAGTTCCTTGTAGACCGTCAGGTCGGCGTGGGCGTGCTTGCGGGCGCGGGCATCGTCCTTGGCGCGCTGCCGCTGCTCGGCCATGAGCGAGCGGAAGCCCTCCTCGTCGACGGTGAGGCCGGCCTCGGACGCCATCTCGAGGGTGAGGTCGATCGGGAAACCGTAGGTGTCGTGGAGGGTGAACGCCTCGGTGCCGCCGAGCACGTTCTTGCCCTGCGACTTCACGGTCTCGACGGCGCCTTCGAAGAGCTTGCTGCCGGTGCCCAGGGTCTTGAGGAAGGCGGTCTCCTCCCCCACCGCGACGGTCTCGACGCGGGAGAAGTCGGTGGCGAGTTCGGGATAGGACGGGGCCATGGTGTCGCGCACGACCGCCATGAACTCGCGCATCGTGGGCTTGTCGGCGCCGAGCAGGCGCGCCGAGCGCACGATGCGGCGGAGCAGGCGGCGCAGCACGTAGCCGCGGCCGTCGTTGCCGGGATTGACGCCGTCGACGATGAGCATCGCGGCGGTGCGGGCGTGGTCGGCGATGACGCGGAAGCGCACGTCGTCGTCGTGCGTCGCACCGTAGACGGCGCCGGTGAGTTCGGTGGCCTTCTCGATCACCGGGCGCAGCAGGTCGGTTTCGTAGACGTTCTCGACGCCCTGCAGCAGGAAGGCGACGCGCTCGACACCCATGCCGGTGTCGATGTTCTTCTTCGGCAGCGGGCCGAGGATCGGGTAGTCGTCCTTGGCGCCGCCCTCGCCGCGCTCGTTCTGCATGAACACGAGATTCCAGATCTCGATGTAGCGGTCCTCGTCGGCCTCGGGACCACCTTCGACGCCGTAGTCGGGTCCGCGGTCGTAGAAGATCTCGGAGCACGGACCGCACGGGCCGGGGATGCCCATCGACCAGTAGTTGTCCTTCATGCCGCGACGCTGGATGCGCTCCTCGGGCACGCCGACCTTGTCGCGCCAAATCGCGTACGCCTCGTCGTCGTCGAGATAGACCGTCGCCCAGAGCTTCTCGGGGTCGATACCATAACCGCCCTCGTCGACGGAGCCGGTGAGCAGCGTCCACGCGAAGGTGATCGCCTCCTCCTTGAAGTAGTCGCCGAAGGAGAAGTTTCCGGCCATCTGGAAGAAGGTGTTGTGGCGGGTGGTCTTGCCGACCTCCTCGATGTCGAGGGTGCGCACGCACTTCTGCACCGAGGTGGCGCGCGTGTACGGCGGGGTCTGCTGACCGAGGAAGTAGGGCACGAACGGGACCATGCCGGCATTGACGAACAGCAGGTTGGGATCGGCGAGGATCAGCGACGCGCTGGGCACCTCGGTGTGTCCCGCCTTCACGAAGTGATCGAGAAAGCGCCTGCGGATCTCGTGGGTCTGCACGTCGATGGTCCTTTTGTGGTCTGGCGATGGTGTGAACTGCCCGGGACGGGCGGTCGATCCTGTCGATCGGCCGTTCTTCAGCTTATCGCGCCGCGCGAAGTGCTTTCTGTACGGCGGCGCCGTGACTGCCTCCGAGAGGCGGTCACCGCTCGCCGCGCACGATGCGGCGCAGCTTGGGCAGCCGGGCCGACAGTTCCCGCTCCACGCCGCGGCCGGTGGGCTCGTAGTAGTCGACACCGACCAGCTCGTCCGGGGTGTACTGCTGCGCGAGCACACCGTCCGGATGGGCGTGCGGGAACTTGTAGCCGATCGCGTTGCCGAGCTTCTGCGCGCCCTGATAGTGACCGTCGCGCAGATGCGCGGGTACCGGCCCCGCCTTGCCCGCTTTCACGTCGGCGATGGCGGCGCCGAGCGCGGCGGTGACGGCTCCGGATTTCGGTGCGGTCGCGATATGGATGGTGGCCTGGGCGAGCGCGAGCTGGGCTTCGGGCATGCCGACCTGCTGCACGACCTGCGCCGCGGCGACCGCCGTCTGCAGAGCGGTGGGATCTGCCATACCCACCTCCTCGCTGGCCTGGATCATCAGGCGACGGGCGATGAAGCGCGGGTCCTCGCCCGCGACGATCATGCGCGCCAGATAGTGCAGAGCCGCGTCGACGTCGGAGCCGCGCAGCGACTTGATGAAGGCACTCGCGACGTCGAAGTGCTGATCGCCGTCGCGGTCGTAGCGGACGGCTGCCTCGTCGATGCTCGACTCCACCGTCGCGAGGTCGATGACGGCGCCGGCGTCGCCGGCCACGGCGAGGGCGGTGTCGGCGGACGCCTCGAGCGCCGTCAGGGCCCGCCGGGCGTCGCCTCCGGCGAGCCGCACGAGGTGGTCGAGCGCGTCGTCGGCGATCTCCACCGCGCCGGCGAGTCCGCGAGCGTCGGTGCGGGCACGTTCGAGCAGCGCCCGGATGTCGTCGGGTCCGAGTGGCTGCAACTGCAGCACGAGCGACCGGGACAGCAGTGGGGCGACCACGGAGAACGACGGGTTCTCGGTGGTCGCCGCGACCAGCAGCACGATGCGGTTCTCGACGGCGGCCAGCAGTGCGTCCTGCTGGGTCTTCGAGAAGCGGTGGACTTCGTCGATGAACAGCACCGTCTGCTCACCGTGGGTGAGCCGCCGGCGCGCCAGATCGATGACGGCGCGCACGTCCTTGACGCCCGCCGACAGTGCGGACAGCGCTTCGAACCGGCGTCCCGTGGCGCCGGAGATCAGCGACGCCAGGGTCGTCTTGCCGGTGCCGGGCGGACCGTAGAGCACCACGGAGGCGGCGCCCGATCCCTCGACGAGTCGCCGCAGCGGCGCCCCGGGTTCGAGCAGGTGCTGTTGTCCGACCACCTCGTCGAGACTCGCGGGCCGCATTCGCGCGGCGAGCGGTGCATTCGCGCCGCTGGGTGCGACCGAGGTCCGGCGGACCTGCGGTTCGATGTCCGGTTCCGGTTCGCGTGGCGCCTCGAACAGGGCGTCCGGTTCGGCAGACGGGTCGTTCGCCCCGAAAAGATCACTCACGCATCCGACGCTACAAGCTCGCGCCGACGCCCGGTCGACGACCGTATGTGACGTTCGCGTGGACGGATGTCCGACTGTGTGGTCGGATCGTGACCGTGGCCACGACACCGTTCGCCGATCATGTGTCCCGCCGCGCCGTGCTCCGGTCGTCGATCCTCGCCGCCGGTGCTGCGGCGTTCGCGACGACCTCGCAGCCGGCGCACGCCTCCCCGGCGGTCTTCGCGCACGGTGTGGCATCGGGAGATCCACTGCCCGACGCGGTGATCCTGTGGACGCGGGTGACGCCGTCGCCGGAGGCCGCACCCGGTTCGGGTGCGGGGCCCGACGTCCCCGTGACCTGGGAACTGGCCCGCAGCAGCAATTTCGATGCGGTCGTCTCGAGCGGCACGGTGACGGCGAGTGCGGTCTCCGACCACACCGTGAAGGTCGATGTCCGCGGACTCGCACCCGGCTCGACCTACTTCTACCGTTTCCGTGCCGCCGGAGCCGTCTCCCCGATCGGCAGGACGTTCACGGCACCTGCTCACGACGCCGCAGTCGGACGTCTCCGGCTCGGGGTGGTGTCGTGCTCGGATTGGGAAGGCGGGTTCTTCTCCTCCTACCGCCATCTCGCCGCACGCGAGGATCTCGACGCCGTGGTGCACCTCGGCGACTATCTGTACGAGTACGCGGCGGGGAAGTTTCCCGTCGCCGGCGGCCGGGCCGTCCGCGCTCACCTGCCGGCGCACGAGATCGTGAGCCTCGCCGACTATCGGATACGACACGCGCAGTACAAGACCGATCCGGACCTGCAGGCACTGCACGCGAAGGTCCCGTGGATCGTGGTGTGGGACGACCACGAATCCGCCAACGACGCGTGGGCAGGGGGAGCGGAGAACCACGATCCGCTCGTCGAGGGCGACTGGGCGGCCCGCAAGGCGGCATCCGTGCAGGCCTACGACGAGTGGATGCCGGTCCGCACGAATGCCGGACGTCTGTATCGCCGTCTGCGCTTCGGGCGGCTCGCCGAACTGTCCATGCTGGACCTGCGGAGTTATCGATCCGAACAGGTTCGCGGCGGCGGACGGCAGGTCGACGATCCGGCGCGCACTATGACCGGGCGGGACCAGATGGAATGGCTCACCGCCGGCCTGACCACCTCCCCCACCCGGTGGCAACTGATCGGCAATTCGGTGATGTTCTCCCCGATCCTGCTGCCACCCCTCGATCCACGGACCACCGGCGCGCTGACCGAGCTCATCGGAGCCCCGGCCGGAGGCGTGCCCTTCAACACCGACCAGTGGGACGGTTACACGGCCGACCGCCGACGGCTGCTCGACACGATCACGACGGCGGGTCTGCGGAACGTCGTCTTCCTCACGGGCGACATCCACACCTCGTGGGCGATGGACGTCCCCGTCGACGCCGCCGACTATCCGGGGGCGGGCACCGCCGCCACGGAGTTCGTGGTTCCTTCGGTGACGTCGGCGAACATCGACGAGCTGCTCGGTGTGCCACCGAGGAGCACGTCGCCCGCGCTGGAGGCGACGGCAACTGCGACCAACCGTCACGTGCGGTTCGTCGAACTCGACTCGCACGGCTACGGAGTACTCGACGTAACGCCCGATGCGACGCAGATGGAGTGGTTCTTCATCGGCGAGCGAACGGATCCGAACACCGCAGCGCGGCGCGTCGCGGGATACCGGGTGGCCGACGGTGCGACGAGGATCGAGCCGGCTCCTCCCCTGCTCTAGGCGCCGGCCCGGAGTGACCGGTCTAACCGGCGGCGCGGTCGTCGAGGTGGGCGAGCACGTCGCGGGCGTGCGCGGCGACGTCGTCGTGGCCCGTCTCCGAGGCGAATTCCGCGAGCAGCGACCAGCGAGCCCGGAGCGCGGGGATGCGGGGTACCGACAGTCCGTGCTCGCGCACCGATGCGATGCGCGCGTGGTCCTCGGGCAGGAACAGATGCGTGCTCAACCAGATGCACGCGAGCAAGGCGTCGAGCAGGCGTTCTTCGAGCACCTCGTCGTAGGCCAGCTGCGGCCACATGGCTACGACCTCGGCGCGCCAGGCGTCGGCCATCGCTCGGATGCGGTCGACGGAGAGCGGCACCGAGCACAGGCACAGCGGGAAGGAGCTGAGGGCATACGCGATGTCGAGCGTCGCGTCGCGGAAGCCACCCCATTCATAGTCCAGGAACTGCACGCCCTCGTCGCCGACCACGATGTTGTCGGGGCACAGATCGGACGGGCTGAAGGCCCGGAAACGTCCGCCGGTGAACAACTTGGACGCACGCTCGGCACGCTCGCGCACCGACTCGGGTACGGCCAGACCGAAATCCGCCTCGAGAAGTTCGGGGACACCCCGCACCGCGTCGAGGGCCTGCTGGGAGACCGCGTCGGCGACACGCGCGACGTCGGCGCGGCGCAACAGGGCCGCGAAGTCCTCCTCACGACCGACGGTCGCAGCATGCATGCGCCCGAGCGCCTGTGCCAGGGCCATCAGGGTGTTCCCGGCGGTCTCGGAGCTGTTGCGCAGCACCTCCGCCAGGGTGGTCGCGTCACCGAGGTCGCTGAGCACGAGCAGACGGGCGTCGAAGTCGTAGGCGAGCAGTTCGGCACCCGGACGATGATCCTTCGCGAGGGCCGTCGTGAACTGGTAGGACACCGCCTCGCGGAGGAAGGCGATCTGCTCGTCGGTCTCGGAACCGCGGAAGTCGACGTGACCGGCGCCCCGGGAAGGCGGCACCTGCTTGAGGACCAGAGTGCGCGGAAGCGAGAAGGGATTGGCGGCTACTCGTACCCGAACGACCACCGAACGACCACTGCCACCGAGATCCACTGGATCGGTGAGGGTCACCGTGGCGCCGGTACGACGCGTGAGCAGCGCTTCGGCGGCGTGTACCACCTCGGACACGGGGTCTGCCAATGTTGCGGTCATCACTGCCCAATCTACAGGTTCTCGGTCACGACGAGGTCGTCCACAAGGCTCGGATCGAACGGGACCTTGTTCACGCACGTCCGTTTCACCACGTCGCTTTTGACTGTTTTGCGAGGCAGAACTCGCTGATCACCCGGGCGTGTCCACGTCCGCCGCCACCCGACGCGGACCTGCACGCGTCGGTCACGATAGGGACACGTCCCCACTATTCCGGTGAAACGTGTGTCACCTTCTGAAATCCACGGGCGGTGCCGCGGTCCACGGCAGCCTTCACGACACCGAAGATCAAACCCTGGAGGGCGGCCGCGACGAGCACATCCCGGGTGCGCTGCGACAGATCCTGAGGTTCGGGCCGTTCTTCACTGTCGCCGACTTTCTTCCACACCTGGTTGAACACTGCGCCGGCGAGAATGCCGCCTCCCACACTTGCTGCGAGAGCGAGCGGCTTGTAGAAGATCACACGTGCGTCGGCCATCGATACCTCCTCGATCCGCCGCCCCCGTTGGCGCCGGACCGACGGAGTACCCGGACAGGATTCTCACAAACCTCATCGAACCCACGAACCCCGCCGGGGACCCCGCACACGATGGCGCGGTGTCGCCGCCCGGAGACGAACGGCACCGCGCCATCGGAAGTGCACGAAATCAGGAGTTGTCGGCGCCCTCGGCCTCCGGCACGAAGTCGATGCCCGACTCCTTGCGCTGCTCCGGCGTGATCGGTCCGGGAGCGTCGGTCAGCGGATCGACACCGCCGCCGGACTTGGGGAACGCGATGACCTCGCGGATCGAGTCGACCCCGGCGAGCAGCGCGGTGATGCGGTCCCAGCCGAAGGCGATACCGCCGTGCGGCGGCGCACCGTACTTGAACGCCTCGAGCAGGAAGCCGAACTTCTCGTTCGCCTCCTCCTCCGGGATGCCCATCACCTTGAAGACCCGCTCCTGGATGTCGGGGCGGTGGATACGGATCGAGCCGCCACCGATCTCATTGCCGTTGCACACGATGTCGTAGGCGTATGCCAACGCCGAACCAGGATCGGTGTCGAAGGTGTCGAGATACTCGGGCTTGGGCGAGGTGAACGCGTGGTGCACCGCAGTCCACCCCGAGTGGCCGAGGGCCACGTCGCCACTGGCAGTCGCGTCGGCCGCGGGCTCGAACAGCGGGGCGTCGACGACCCACACGAACGCCCAGGCGCTCGGATCGATCAGATCGAGCTTGCGGGCGATCTCGCCGCGCGCGGCGCCGAGCAGCGCACGCATCGGCTTGGTGGGGCCGGCGGCGAAGAAGATGCAGTCGCCGGGCTTCGCACCCACGTGCGCGGCGAGCCCGTCGCGTTCGGCGTCGGTGAGGTTCTTGGCGACCGGGCCGCTCAGCGTGCCGTCCTCGCCGACGAGCACGTACGCGAGGCCCTTGGCGCCGCGCTGCTTGGCCCACTCCTGCCACGCGTCGAGCTGACGGCGCGGCTGGCTCGCACCACCGGGCATGACGACGGCACCGACGTACTCGGCCTGGAAGACGCGGAAGGTGGTGTCCTTGAAGAACTCCTTGCACTCCACGAGCTCGACGCCGAAGCGCAGATCCGGCTTGTCGGTGCCGAAGCGGCGCATGGCCTCGGCGTAGGTCATGCGCGGGATCGGGGTCTCGAGTTCGTAGCCCACCAGACGCCACAGCGCGTGCAGCACCTCCTCGGCCAGAAGGATCACGTCGTCCTGGTTCACGAACGCCATCTCGATGTCGAGCTGGGTGAACTCGGGCTGACGGTCGGCGCGGAAGTCCTCGTCGCGGTAGCAGCGCGCGATCTGGTAATAGCGCTCGATGCCTCCGACCATGAGCAACTGCTTGAACAGCTGCGGGGACTGCGGCAGGGCATAGAAGTTGCCGGGCTGCAGGCGTGCGGGCACCAGGAAGTCGCGGGCGCCTTCCGGTGTCGAGCGGGTGAGGGTCGGGGTTTCGACCTCGACGAACTCGTGGTGGGCGAGGACGGCGCGGGCCGCTGCGTTGACCTTGCTGCGCAGCCGGATGGTCTTGCCCGGCTTCTCACGGCGCAGGTCCAGATAGCGGTACTTCAGGCGGGCTTCCTCACCGGCCTGGTCGTCGAGCTGGAACGGCAGCGGGGCCGCCTCGTTGAGAACGACGAGCTCGGAGGCGTCGACCTCGATCGCACCGGTCGGGATCTCGAAATTCTGGTTGCCCTCGGGGCGGACCTCCACCTTGCCGGTGATCCGGACGCAGTACTCGGCGCGAAGTCGGTGCGCCTGTTCGAGGACCCCGGCACTACGGAAGACCACCTGCGAGACACCCGAGGCGTCGCGCAGGTCGATGAAGATGACCCCGCCGTGATCGCGTCGCCGGGCAACCCAACCGGTGAGGGTGACAGTCTGCTCGGCGTGCTCGGCTCGCAACGAGCCGGCGAGATGGGTGCGCAGCACGGAATTCCTTTCGAAACGATCAACGACGGGTTCGTCGGCTGTAATCCTACGAAAGACACGATCGGCCCGAGCGCCCCCGTACCGAATAGTTCGTGCCAAGCTTGTCCGAATCCGACGAACACAGGAGAAAGCGGCGGCGATGACGTTCAGAGAAGGTGCGCGCATGGATGCGGGCCGCGTCCGTACCGGCGGCGGTGGGCGCGGCGGAAAGCTCGCTCTCGGTGGCGGGGCCGGCGGCCTGATCGTCATCATCCTGGCATTGCTGTTCGGTGGGGATCCTTCCTCGCTGCTCGGATCGGGAGTGCCCGACACGTCCGGCAATGCGCAGGCCGAGAGCGCCCTCGAGGAGTGCGAGGTCGGTGGCGCCACCGCCAACGAGAACGTCGACTGCCGGGTCCTCTACACCGTCGGGTCGCTGGATTCGGTGTGGGAGCAGCAGTTCGCGACCCAGACCGGAGTGGCCTACGTCCAGCCGGGCGTCGAGATCTTCACGTCGGCCACGTCGACGGGTTGCGGCAACGCCACCAGCGACATCGGGCCGTTCTACTGCCCGGCGGATCAGACCGCCTACTTCGACACCAGCTTCTTCGACGAACTCGAGACCCGGTTCGGCGCCAGCGGCGGTCCGCTCGCGCAGGAATATGTCGTCGCGCACGAATTCGGCCACCATCTGCAGAACCAGCTCGGCGATCTCGGACGCGCGCAGGCCGATCCGCGCGGTCCCGAATCCGGTGCCGTCCGTACCGAACTGCAGGCCGACTGCTACGCCGGAGTGTGGGCCTACCACGCCGACAAGTTGCCCGAACCGACCACCGGCGAGCCTTTCCTCGTACCCCTCACCGACACCGACATCCGCGACGCGCTGTCGGCCGCATCCGCCGTCGGCGACGACCGGATCCAACGGGCCGCCACCGGTCGGGTGAACCCGGAGGGCTGGACTCACGGCTCGTCGGAGCAGCGCCAGGCCTGGTTCCTGGCGGGATACCGCACCGGCCGGGTCGACGCGTGCGACACCTACTCGGCGCGCGATCTCGACAACCCGCCGGCGCTGCGCTGACCCCGCGCATCGGGTGCGGCACCGTCGGCGTACCGAGGAATCCCTACGTCACGTGACCGTGACCGTCCTGCTCCGTCACGCGACCGTGACCGTGACCGTCCTGCTCCGTCATGCGACCGTGACTGTCATGTTCGCGCGATCGGCGACGAGGTCGGTGTGCTTCCGCATGCGCAGGGAGATGGGCCAGGTACCGGCGCGGCGCGCCTTGAAACTGAAGACCCGTTCGCCGGCACCTCCCGGCAGCGGGTTCTTCGACGGCAGGAATCGGATGTCACGCAGGACGAGTCCTTCTCCGATCCTCGACGTCGACCAGCAGTAGTCCCGGGAGGTGTTCTCGGGAAGGTGCAGCTCGATCGTGTCCCCGACACCGACCGTGACGTCCTTCGGACCAGTGGCGATGTGCTTCATGACCTCAGAATAGCTCTCGAATGTGATTCTCCTCACCAGTGCGACTGCGAGGGCCGCACACCCTCGGCCACGCCGATGTGTGATGAGACACAGAACGGGGCATCCGTTGCCCATGCACGAGGAACGAGCCGGAATCACACGCAGCGACGCGGTGATGGGAGGGCGCCTTCTCGCTCTCGCCCATGAGAACGGTTACAGCGAACTGACCGAAGAGGTTGCGGCGCTGGTGTCGAGCGCCGGTTCGGACTCGCCGTCACAGATCACTCCCCCGCTGTACGGCGGAGTATTGAGGTGGACGGTCTCGACGATCGCCGACGTCGTGGTCGACAAGATCGGCCCGCAGGTACGCGGCGACGAATCCTTCGAACTGACCATCCGGACCGAGAGCGGCCGTCACGTCCGACCGGAGGAACTCCCGCAACCGGAGAGCACCGTGATGAAGGCGGTCGTCGATGCACTCGCCGGCGACTCCGTCGCGGCTCGCAGCGATCTCGACGAAGTGGTCTTCGCGATGGACTGGGCATCGCAGATGGAAGCACTGGTCGAGGCGGTGCTCTGGCTCGACCGGCTTCTCGACACACCGGTACCGGACGGGAACGACACACCACCCTGGTGACCGCCGCACACGGAAGGGCGTAAACGACCGATGCCCTCGTTCACGCCCCTGACCCCCGAGGCCCTCGCGGTCTCTGTCGCCGACCGTGCCGAGGCGCTCACCGGAACCGTGTGCGTCGCCGTGAGTGCGCCCGACGCGGCGGACCCGGTGGAACTCGCGCGGCGAATCGCGGCGGAACTGCGAACACGGGGGCGTGCCGCCGACGTCGTCGAACTCCACGACTTCGTCCGGCCCGCGTCGCTCCGGCTCGAGCACGGGCGGACCGATCCGTACAGCTACCGGCACGACTGGTTCGACTACACAGCACTCGACCGGGAGGTGGTGCGAGCGCTTCGCGAACAGCACCGATGGCTTCCTCGGCTGTGGGACGAGGACACCGACCGCTCGGCACGCGAACTCCCGCGGGGAGCGGCACACGACCAGGTTCTCGTCGTCGCCGGTCCGATGCTCCTCGGCCGCGGCCTCGACTTCGACGTCACCGTCTCCCTGACGATGTCCCGTGGGGCGCTCGAAAGACGAACGCGCACCGAGGATCACTGGACGATCACCGCGTTGCTCGAGCACGGCGAGACGGATGCGGACGTGCTGGTGCGCTACGACCATCCCACCCGCCCGGCAGCGCAGACCAGATCCGCCTGACCGGGTGCTCTCGTCGCGGGGTCAACTCCTCGATCGCGGCTTCGCCAGGACCCGGTGGACGGCCGAGGTCACGACGTCGGGCGCCACCGTACCGAAGGCCGCCATGGATTTGGCGAGGAGGGAACCGGGCACCACGTTCCGCTCGCCGCGCATCAACGCGGCATATCCGTCCCGGGCCACATGAGCCGGGTCGTCCTTGGGGGACTTCCCCAGCAGGGTGTCGAGCATCCCGGCACGCGCGAAGAAATGAGTGTCGGTGGCACCGGGCAACATCGACGTGAGCGTGACCCCGCTGCCGTCCAACTCCTTCCGGACACCGTCGGCGAAGGACTGCACGAAGGCCTTGGACGCGTTGTACACGGCTTGGTAGGGGCCCGGCATCTTCGACACGACCGACGACGTGATCAGCATGCGGCCCGATCCCGACCGCAGCATGTCGTTCAGCAGCAGGTGCGCCAGATGCACCGTCGAGCGCACGTTGACGTCGACGATCGAGAGCACGTCCTCGAGCTCTGCATCGACGAATGCGCCGCCGGTCCCGACACCGGCGTTGAGCGCGGCAGCGGCCGGCACGCGACCGTCGGTCGTGGCGGCTTCGTGGACCGCCCTTACGCCGTCCGGCGTCCGCAGGTCGGCGTGGACCACCACCACATTCACGCCCGTCTTCTCCAGGTCGGCCGCGACCGAGTCCAGCGCGTCCGATCTCGCTCCCAGGACGAGGTCGTAGCCGTCGGCCGCGAACAGGGCCGCCAACTCCCGGCCGATGCCTCGCGAGGCTCCGGTCACCAGAGCACGGGGTCGGGCATCGTTCATATCTCCTCCTCGGCACGTATCGAGCCTCGACACGCATGGAGCTCGGGTACCCACACCTTGCCGGGCCGACACGACAGGCACCGGACCCGCGAGTCGTTTGGGTGGGGCGCGTCCCCGGGTATGCGGCAGGCATCCTGCGCTCGCCCCCCTCGGGCAATCCATACGGAATTTGGAGTTCACTTGCAGCACAAGACGTATCAATCCTCGCCCGAACGAGCGTGGGACGACGCACGCGAGGAACTCTGTGCGACCGCGCAGACGGTCTTCGGCTGGAGCACTCTGCGCCCCGAGCAGCTGGACGCCATGGTGCCGCTGCTCGACGGACGCGATGTCCTTGCCGTCATGGCCACCGGATCCGGGAAATCCGCGATCTATCAGGTGCCCTCGTTGCTGCTACCGGGGGTGACCGTGGTCGTCTCCCCTTTGATCGCGCTGCAGAACGATCAGATCGCCGGTCTCGACCACTCGGAGGCGCCCGACGCGGTCGCCATCAATTCGCGCCAGCGGGAGTCCGAGAACGAGGCGAACTGGCGTGCCGTGCTCGAACACGACGCCGACTACGTCTTCCTCGCCCCGGAACAACTCGTCAAGGACGAGGTCCTGGACCGTCTGCGCGACGTGCAGGTCTCGCTCCTCGTCGTCGACGAGGCGCACTGCGTCTCGATGTGGGGTCACGACTTCAGACCGGAATACCTGCGCCTGGGCGACGTGGTCGAGACTCTCGGCCGACCACCCGTCGTGGCCCTCACCGCCACAGCTTCACCGCCGGTCCGCGAGGACATCGTCGCGGCGCTGGGCATGCGGGATCCACTCGTCGTCGCCGGCCGATTCGACCGGCCGAATCTCGACATCGAGGTGCGCAGGCACACCGACGACGGAGAGAAGCGGCGCGCCGTCGTCGAGGCCGTGACATCGATGCCCGGACCGGGGATCGTGTACGCCGCGACCCGCAAGGACACCGAGCGCTACGCCGATGCCCTGCGCGAACGCGGGATCGAGGCGTGCCCCTATCACGCCGGGATGCGCGCCGGTGAGCGCGAGGACGTCCACCTCGGATTCCTCGACGGCCGCTGCGACGTGGTGGTGGCGACCTCCGCTTTCGGCATGGGCATCGACAAGCCGGACGTGCGTTTCGTCGTCCACGCCTCGATACCCGATTCGGTCGATTCCTACTACCAGCAGATCGGGCGCGCGGGACGGGACGGGGAACCGGCCACCGTCCTGATGTTCTACCGGCCCGAGGATCTTTCCCTCGCGACCTTCTTCACCACCCACAATCCCGACGAGGAGTTGATCGCCCGGGTGTTCTCGGCGGTTCGAGCCGGGTCACCGATGCGGCTCGGACAGTTACGTGCCGAACTCGACGTGCGGGGGCGCAGGTTGTCCAACGCGGTGAACCTGCTCGAACGGTGCGGAGCTCTCGTCTCCGGCCCACGAGGGCTCTCCGCCACCGACATCTCGAGCCGGAAGGCTGTCGAGCGCGCACGGGAGACGGCGGCGGCGGGTGAGCGCCTGGACCGCTCCCGCGTCGACATGATGCGTGGCTACGCCGAGACCCGCGGGTGCCGGCGCCGGTTCCTGCTCGGATACTTCGGCGAGGCGCTCCCCGAGCCGTGCGGCCGGTGCGACACCTGCCGGGACGGCGCCGCCGACGAGGCCGGGACGGTTACTGCGCTTCCGTCCACCAGCGGATGCTCCTCCGTGCTCGCACCGAACACTCGCGTCGTGCACGCCGAGTGGGGACCGGGAATGGTCATGACGGGCGAGCACGATCGTGTCACCGTCCTGTTCGACGACGAGGGTTATCGGACGCTGTCGCTCGAGGCGGTCGCCGAATCGGGTGTACTCACGGTCGACGACGACGACGTCCCCACGGAATTCGGACCTGCCCATACCGAAGAACCCGTGGAATGAGCCACGGGTTCTTCGGTTTCCGTCATCACGACGGGCGGGGTACAGGTCAGGGGCGAACCGTGCCCGGGGTGGTCCGCGTCCGCGTCAGGAGCACACCGAGGGCGATCATGCCCACGCCCAGAACGAAGTGCAGCCAGTCGTCCGCCGAGTTCACGGGCACGAAGTTGGCGCTGCTGTCCTTGTCGATGATCAGGCCGTAGATCCAGAGCACCAGGTAGATCGCACCGCCGATGATCAGGAAACTGCGAGCGGTGGCTGCGGCGCGGGCCGCAGCAAGTCCCAGGACACCGAACAAGAGGTGCACGATGTTGTGCAGGATGGAGACCTGGAAGATCCCCAGGAGCATTGCCTCGGAATGGTGGCCTGCGCCCGAGAGTTGGTCGTAGTCCGTCGTGACCCCCGGGATGAAACCGAGGATGCCGACCAGAAGGAACACCGCGCCTACTACGAGCGCGGCCGTCTGCACCGGGGTTGCCGTCATCGAGCCCCGGGTGGGTCGTGGGGATTGGGATGTCATGATTCGCGTCCTCTCACCGAACGTCCGTCTGCGTCGAGTGGTCCGAATTACGCTGAGTGGTCCGAATTGCACCCACCGGGTAGCCCTGCCGAATCGAACCCAAACGTCGGTTTTCCGCGTACCGCACCGCGGGCGACCGCCGAGCCCGAGGTCGCCCGCCGCCATATCCGCCCGCCCCTGTCGTCTCCCCCCGGACACGACGAAGGCCCGCGGGCGTACCCACGGGCCTTCTGGTCGGCGAGGCTCAGGCCTGGCTGCTGCCGAACGCATCGCCGGCAGCGTCAGCGGAACCGGTGAAGAAGTTCAGCACGTCGAACAGGTCGGAAAGGTTACCGAAGAGGTCGACAAGGAACTCGAGTGCAGGCACGGGCTTCTCCCATCAATGGAACAACATCGAAGTTGTGACGACTCGCGTCGACACGCGATCCAATTGTTACCTGCATTCGACACCCGCGCAGCACAAAGAATTGTAATCCCGAACACAAAGCGGCCCTAGCAGGGAAAACATCGAGAATCCGATGGAAATCGGCCTGATATGTCGTATTTCTCAGGGAATTTCCGGTCGGGACAATACGGTCTATTCGGGGGAATCCACATATTACAAGATCGCCTTGTGACCATACCTCCACCCGACGGTGGGAACTTCCGCCGGTGTCCGTTCGTCCTATCCTGTGAGTGCACCTGCCCGTCCGACCCCCGAGAGAGTCATGAAACGCCCCAAGCGAAAACCTCGAAGACCCGTCCCGCCCAGACGTGACGATCTCCTCGTCACCCGAGCCCGGTCCCTGCAGTGCTGACCGCCCTCGGAATCGCGGCGGGCATTCTTGTCGTTCTCGCCATCACTGCTCTGACCGGCTATTTCGTCGCGCAGGAATTCGCGTATATGGCCGTCGACCGCTCCCGCCTGAAGGCCCGCGCCGAAGGCGGTGACACGGCTGCGGCCCGCGCACTGACGGTCACCCGCCGCACCTCCTTCATGCTCTCGGGCGCTCAGCTCGGCATCACCGTCACCGGCCTGCTCGTCGGCTATGTCGCGGAACCATTGATCGGTAGCGGCCTCGGCGAGTTGCTCGGCGGTGTGGGCATCCCCACCGCCGTGGGTGTCGCGGTCGGCACCGTGCTGGCCGTGCTCTTCTCGACGGTGGTCCAGATGGTCTTCGGAGAGTTGGTACCGAAGAACCTGGCCATCGCCCGCCCCGAACCGGTCGCCCGCCGACTCGCCCTGTCGACGAGTGCGTATCTCGCCGTCTTCGGCTGGTTGATCAAACTGTTCGACGCGTCGTCGAACCTCCTGCTGCGAGCCCTGCGCATCGAGCCGGTACACGATGTCGAGCACTCCGCCACCCCGCGCGACCTCGAACACATCGTGGCCGCGTCCCGGGAGACCGGCGAGCTACCTCCGGAACTGTCCACCCTGCTCGACCGGATCCTCGAGTTCCCCACGCGCACAGCCGAACACGCGATGATCCCGCGTTCGCGTGTCGACGTCGTCGACCTGGAGGAGCCGGTGACCACGATCCTCGACAAGATGAGCGAAGGTCACACCCGCTACCCCGTGGTGGGCACCTCGTCCGACGATCTGCGCGGTGTCGTGCACCTCCACGACCTTCTCGGCCTCGACACTCCGTCGGGCACGGCCGCGACGGTCTGCCGACCGCCGGTGATCGTGCCGGCGACGCTGGCACTTCCGGAGGTTCTCACCGAGCTGGCCCGGGCCGAGGACGAGATGGCCCTGGTGATCGACGAGTACGGCGGTTTCGCCGGCGTCGTCACGCTCGAGGACATCGCGGAGGAGTTGGTCGGCGAGATCGCCGACGAGCACGATCCCGCGGTCGCCGTCGAGGTCATCCGTCCCGAGGGCGACGGTTGGCTGGTCCGAGGCGACGCGCACATCGACGAGGTGGCCCGCACCCTCGACCACGATCTGCCCGAGGGCGACTACGAGACACTCGCGGGTCTGGTCATCACCGAGTTCGGCGGCCTTCCCGAGGTCGGCGACACCGTCCGGATCACGCTCGATCCCGATCCGGCCGAACTCGTGCACGAGGAGGGTCCGACTCACCGGACCCTCGTGGCCGAGGTACGCGATATCGACAAACACGTGCCGTCGTCCGTGCACGTGACCGTTCTGACGGACGAGGTGACCGGCGATGAGTAACCCTGTGGTCGTCGCGGCGGTGACGATCGGCCTGATCGCCGCCAGCGCGTTCTTCGTCGCGGTCGAGTTCGCACTCATTGCGGCGCGGCGACACCGACTGGAGGACGCAGCAGCGTCGAGTCGCTCGGCACGGGCTGCTCTGCGCAGCGCCTCCGAGCTGTCGGTGCTGCTCGCAGGATCCCAGCTCGGCATCACGGTATGCACGCTCGCGCTCGGCGCGACGACGAAGCCTGCCGTGCACCACTGGCTCACCCCGTTGTTCGAGAACTGGGGCGCACCGCTGTGGCTCGCGGACGTGGCCGGTTTCGTCCTCGCCCTGATCATCGTGACGTTCCTCCACCTCGTCGTCGGTGAGATGGCGCCGAAGTCGTGGGCGATCGCCCATCCGGAGAAGTCCGCCACGATGCTGGCACTGCCGATGCGCGCGTTCATGTGGGTGACCCGGCCGTTGATCGTCCGGTTGAACCATATGGCGAACTGGTGTCTGCGGAAGGTCGGTGTGGACCCGGTGGATCAGGTCGCCGAAGGACAGGATCCCGATGCGCTGCGGCACCTGGTCGAGCATTCGGCCACGGTCGGCACGCTCGACGAGCGTTATCACGGACACCTGAGCAGCGCGCTCGAACTCGAGACGCTGACACTCGGCGACATCGTCACGCCGCAAGCGCAGCCGAGCAGCGTGAAGCCGACCTCGACCGGCGCCGAGATCCGTGAGACGGCCTATCGCACAGGACATCTTCGACTGCTCGTGCGGGCCAACGGTCACGTGGACGGTGTGGTGCACGTGCGCGACAGTCTCCAGGCCGCTCCCGGAACCACCGCGGCCGAACTGATGCGTCCGGCGCTGACGATCGACGCGGGGACGCCGGTCTACGAGGCCCTGACGACGATGCGGGAGACCAGGAACCATCTGGTCACCGTCACCGAGAGCGGCCGGATCGTCGGTTTGATCACCCTGTCGGACGTGCTGGCCCGACTGCTGCCGATGAGCGGCGCCACGAACTGACGTACTGCCGCGACAGGCCCGTCCCGGATCTCCGGGACGGGCCTGTCGTCGTTCCTGTCCCGATCGGGACCGTTCAGGATTGTCCTAGTGCGGCGTGCATCTCCCAGACGATGACCTCCGCGCCGGTCGCGGTGCTGAGCTGGCGGCCACCGCCGCCGGCGATCCGCACGGCGTCTCCTTCGGCGAGATGCCCGGCTCCTTCGAGCGCCGCTTCCCCTCGCGCGACGAACACGTGCAGGAGGGGCGCGTCGGGGAGCATCACGGGACGGTCCGGATGCATCCGCGCGACGTGCATGGCTGCGTACTTGTTACGGATGCGGATCGCGGAATGGTCGGCGTAGGCTTCCATTCCCGATGCGACCGGCACGAGACCGCCGGAGAGCAGTTCGTCGTCGATCTCGAGCTGTTCGTATCCGGGCTCGATGCCCGCTTCGTCCGGCAGCACCCACATCTGTACGAAACGCACCGGCTCGTCGTGCTCGGCGGCGTAGGAGCCGGTGGCGCCGGTATAACGCCACGAGTCGTTCTTCTCGGAGTGGAGGATCCCGGAACCTGCACTCATGCGCTGCGCGAGCCCCGGGTAGATCACCCCGGAGTGTCCCGTCGAATCCTGGTGCACGAGCGACCCGCGAAGCACCCACGTGACGATTTCCATGTCGCGGTGCGGGTGGGTGTCGAAACCGGCTCCGGGACGGACGATGTCGTCGTTGTTGACCATGAGTACGCCGAAATGGGTGTTCTCCGGGTCGTAGTGGTGGCCGAACGAGAAGGAATGTCTCGAATCGAGCCAGTCGATCTTCGTGTGGAGGCGGTCGTCCGCGCGGCGGACGTCGAGTATCGGTGCGGTGCTCATGCGGGGTCCTGTGTCGGGCAGTTCGGATCTGCGGTGGGCGGATTGCGGCGGGGGCGGATACGCGCCTGAGGCAAGGGTGGCGCCGGAAGGCGATCGACCCGGCCGGTATAGCCGGAGACGCTGCCGAAGCGATCGGATTCGCGCTCCCACGCCTCCCGGTACGCGACGATCTCGTCGTGGTCGCGCCCGACGAAGTTCCACCACATCACGATCTCCTCGCCGAGGGGTGTTCCTCCGAGGAGGACGACACGTGCAGGTTCGTCCGTCGTGTTGGTCAATTCGAGGGCAGGCACGCCGGTTCCGGTGTATCCGAGGGCGGCTCGCGTGAGCACGGTGCCGAACAGCGCGACCGTACCGGTGTCGACGAGCACGCCGTGTTCGAACGACGGATCGACGTCGAGGGTGATGCTCGCCGCGGGATCCAGAACGATCTCGGCCCCGAGCAGCGGCGTGAACGTCGTCACGGGCGACTCCTGGCCGGCGAGCGACCCGAGGAAGACCTTCACGGCGGCACCGGGCGCCCGGACGATCGGAGGCACGTGATGCTGGAAGTCGCGGGGAGCGTCGCGGTGCGCATCGGGCAGGGCCACCCACAATTGCACGCCGTGCAGGATGGTGGTCGCGGTTGTGGAGACCTCGGAGTGGCAGATCCCGTGGCCTCCGGTCATGAGGTTCATCTCCCCCGGCCTCACCATCGCATGCACGCCGTGACTGTCGCGGTGTTCGATCTCTCCGGTGAACAGCCACGACACCGTCTGCAGTCCGGTATGAGGGTGTGGTGCGACGTCCATGCCCCCGGTGCGGGAGACGTCGTCGGGGCCGTAGTGGTCGACGAAGCACCACGCGCCGATGAGCGAGCGCTGCCGTTGCGGAAGGGTGCGGCGGACGGCCATCGCCCGGGGGCCGCCGAGCGGGACCTCCCGCGAGGTGATGATCTCCACCCGGGGACGGCGTGCGTCCCGGATCGGAAGATCCTCCGTCCGGCAGTGGATCTCCTCGGGGCGGGTGTCGGTGTTGCTCATGCCGCTCGACTCCTCTCGGTGGTCTGTCGCTCGACCCTTCCAGTGTGTCACATTTGATTGCGCAGTCAACTAACACGGGTACACTGGACTTCATGGGAGAAACGACGTGGCTCAACGACGACGAACAGCGATTGTGGCGCGCCTATCTGGATGCGACCCGCCTGTTGTTCCAGAGTCTCGACAGGCAACTACTGCGCGATTCCGACATCTCCTTCACCGATTTCGAGATCCTCGTCCTGCTGTCCGAGGCGCCCGAGCGGAGGATGCGTATGCGCGACATCGCGGATGCCAGCACCACGACCCGCAGTGGCATCACCCGGGCGGTCTCCCGCATGGAGAATGCAGGATGGGTGCGGCGCGTGGAGTGCGAATCCGACCGGCGGGGGGCCTGGGCGGAACTCACGGACGCCGGCTACGCGCGACTCGCCGCAGCGGGGCCGGGCCACGTGGACGCGGTCCGCGAGAACATGTTCGACCTGCTCTCCTCCGACGACATCACGTCCATGACCGAGACCTTCACCCGAATGCGTGATCGCATGATCGACGGTAAGCGGTCGGCCGCCACCTCCTAGCGGGCACACCCCTGCCGCCGGGACAGCGACACCGACCGTCTCACGGATATGTTGACCGGGTCACAGTCACGACCCCGAAGGCGGTACCCCCGATGCGGTACGACCCGCGACGCACCTCGCTCGACCTCTATCCCGTCCAGCGCACGATCACCCCGCTGTTCGGCGACACCGACGCGCTCGGGCACATCAACAACGTCTCCATCGCCCGCTACTTCGAGCAGGCCCGGGTCCTCGTCATGGAAGCCGTCTCGTCGGCGCTGGGCGGCACACACCCCTTCGAACGGGCGGTACTCGCGAAGATCGAGATCAATTTCCTCGCCGAGGTCTTCTATCCGCACGACATCGTCATCGCCACCGGCGTACACCACATCGGGACATCGTCGGTCGTGATCGGGTCGGCACTGTTCCAGCACGACCGGTGCGTCGCGCTCGCCGATTCGGTGGACGTCGGCACCGCCGCCGAAGGCGGATCACGACCGATCCCCGAAGCATCGCGCCTCGCGTTCGAGAAGTTCCGGCTCGCCTACGACGACTGACACACCGATTCCTCGCGGGAGATGTGTCAGAACAAGGTGAGCGCTGCCTCGGACTCGGGGACGCGCGTATCTGCGCGCAGCACATCTCCCGCACCGCGACGAGCCGATTCCCGCGCCCCGAAACGGTGACGTTCGAGCAGGGGCGCGATCCGTTCGTCCAACCACTGCGAGTACTCGGGCGCGACGTACGCGCCCCGGCCGTAGAGGCGGCGATAGCGGCGCATCAGAGCGGGATGCTCCTGGGCGAGCCACGACAGGAACCACCCACGCGTCGAGCCGCGCAGATGCAACGGAATCACGGTGACGCCCGACGCGCCGGCCGCAGCCACGGAGTCGAACAGAGTGTCGAGGTGCTGCCGCGAATCGGTGAGGAAGGGCAGCACCGGCGCGACCATCACACGGCACGACAACCCGGCGTCGACGATGGCCTCGACGAGATCGAGACGGGCCTTCGGTGACGGCGTACCCGGTTCGATGCGCGCGGCGAGTTCGGGATCTCCGATCGGGAGCGACACCGCGACCGACACGTCGACCTGACCCGCCGTGAGCGACAGCAGCGGGAGATCCCGGCGCAGCAGCGTGCCCTCGGTGAGGATGGAGAAGGGGGTACCGGATTCGGCGAACGCCCGGATGACACCGGGCATGAGCCGATACCGGCCTTCCGCACGCTGATAGGGATCGGTGTTGGTGCCGAGCGCCACGTGCTCCCGATTCCAGGATCTCCGCGCGAGTTCGCGACGCAGGACGGCGGCGACGTTGGTCTTGACGACCACCTGCGAATCGAAATCGTGCCCGGCATCGAGGTCGAGGTACTCGTGCGTGGGCCGGGCGAAGCAGTACCGGCAGGCGTGGGTACACCCGCGGAAGGTGTTGACGGTGTACCGGAACGGCAGCCGGGTCGCTTCCGGGGTCCTGTTGAGTGCACTCTTGCACAACACCTCGTGGAAGGTGACGCCCTCGAACTCCGGGGTGCGGACACTGCGGACGAGGCCGGCCCGTTCGAGGCCCGGCAGAGCTCCGTCGTCCGCATCCACAGTCTGACCCGCCCACCGCATGACTCCAGTCGAACATGTGTGCTATTCGCTGTCAACAGATCGCCGGCATCAGGTGCGATCGAATGTCGCGCACCCGGTCTGCAACGAATTCATCGCCCATGACGTGGGTTCATCCACAGGCCGGCCAGGACCCGGTGGCTCCCCCGGTTCCCTCGAGTTACAGTGCTCGCCACACTGATCTTCGATGGGGGGTTCGATGAGCGGTCTGTTTCCCGGTGCCGAAATCCGGGTGGTGCCCGACGGAATTCGAGCGTTCGGGACCACGAGTCTTCGTGCGGCCGAGCACGTCGCGCAGGCAGGGGCGTTCGATCTGCAGGCCAACATCTCCGCGTTGAGTCCCGCCCTGGGACTCATCGGAGGCGAGTTCCTCGCCGTGTTCGCCGCAGCGCAGTCCGAGCACACCCGCGCCGTCGCACAGCTGTCGTGGGCCTATGCGTCCAACGGCATCGCGGCGCACGAGGCCGCCACCGGTTACGAAACCGCCGACACCGGAACGGCTTCTGCCCTCTCCGACGCCGCGGGAGGACTGTGATGCAGGGATCGGCCGCAGACGCCGCAGCAGCACCCGTCACGTCACCGACCGTCCTCGACGCACTCCGCGCATCACCGATCGGACCGGTCCTCGACGCCCCGCTTCCCGCGCTACGGCAACCCGTTCTCCCGGAGCCGGGTCTACCCCTCCTCGAAGCGAACTCGATCGTCGAGCTGCTCGAATCGATTCCCGTGCCCGTGCTGCCCGATCTCGAGGCGATCGTGCGGCCGCTCACCGAACTCGGGTCGACGTTCGGCACCGGCATCCTCGACTCGCTCGATCCAACGGCGATCCTGCACCAGGGGTCGCGCCTGCTCGAGACCGCGACCACTCTCGGGCGCAGTGCGCTGCACGCGCTTCCCGAGTCGTGGGAGGGCGCGACGGCCGACGAGGCCGCCGGTCACGGCGTTCGGGCTCAGCAGTCCGCGCTCGAACTGGCGGACCGCGGCGACCGGATCGGCGACGTCACCCGCGCCGCCACGGCGAGCGTCGAACGCGGCAACATCGAATTGACCGGCATCGCACAGTCGTTCGTGGCCACGGCGGTTGCGGCCGCCCCCGCTCTGGCGACACCGCCGGGCCAGGCCGCCTTGCTGGCGTCGGCCGCACAGCATCTCCAGGCGGCACTGGCCGTCGTCGCGCGTACGCGAGGCGAACTGGCGGTTCACACCGCCACGATGGCCGCGTTGACCGCGCCGATTCCGGTGCCCGCGCCGGTCGCGGTGGCGGGGGTTCACGAGATGCGCACGATCGCTACCGCCGCAGCCGATGTCGCATCGAGTGCCGCTGCGCCGTTCGGCGCGGCCGCCGCTCACGCCGCGACCGCCCCCACCACCTACGCATCGACGGTGCCCACCGCGCACGCGGCGGTCCCGACCGTCGGTGCGTCCGTCACGGGTTCGGCCGGAACGGTGGCGGCGGGAGTCCTCGCCGGTCACGGCACCGCGGGGGCCGCGTTCGGGACTGCGGGTGTGCCTGCCTCCGCTCCGATCCCGACCGTGGCGGGTACGGGCGGAGGGTCACCGGCGTCCACCGGCACGACCCCGGTCGGACGTACTCCTGCCACCGGCGGGATGGTTCCCGCGACGTCCGGCCGTGGGTCCGAGGACGAGGAGCACCGTTCCCCTCCTCGTCTCCTGAGAGCCGCCGCGATGAGCACCGAGGTGGTCGGTGAGTTGCCGTTGGTCGTTCCCGCGGTGATCGGTTCGTACGACGACCGGTGAGCACCGGCCGTCAGTCGACGAGGGAGGCCACCTCGTGGTCGGTCAACGTGGTCTGCGGCACCCGTCCGGCGCCGCGCGCGAGTTCGATCGCCCGGTAGAGCGGGCGTTCACCGAGCGCGGCGTCGCGGGCCTCGGCCCGCAACTGTTCGACGAGCACCGACGAGATCGCCGCCGCCGGTGCGATCTCGCTGGTGGCCAGCGCATCTGCGAGCTTGCGCAGAGCGAGCACCTCGAGTTCGCGACCTCCGCCGTTCGCGTACAGCGCCAACGGAACCGACACGAGGTTGTGCTCACCGTCGTTGACGCGCAGGACCGCCTGCGACACACCGCCCACCCGCACCAGCAGTTCGACGCCGGCGAGCCGTGCCAGATCGACACTGCGCGACCGGAACGCACCCGAGAGGGTGACGACGGTGCCGCGCAGTAGCAGGTGCCGACGCGTGGCCAGGAATGCCCCGAGGGCCGGTGGCACCGCGAGGACGGCACCGACGAGCAGGGCGACCCAGCCGGGCGCGACGATCCAGACGAGGACGCCGAGGACGACGCCGACGGCGAGCGCGAGCAGCGCGATCCTGCGCGCTCGCGGACGGAGCAGTCGGCTCGGGATCAGATCGAGCGGGACGGCGCCACCGTCCCGGTCGTCATGCGCCGGCAACGACCTCACCGACACGGGCGACGACGTCCGTGAGTGCAACGCTGTGCTGTTCGCCGTTGCGTAGATCCTTGACGACGATCTCGCCCGCCTCGAGTTCGCGGTCGCCGAGGACGAGCGCGACGACGGCGCCGGACTTGTCGGCCGCCTTCATCGCACCCTTCAGTCCACGTCCGCCGTAGGCGAGGTCGACGCGAACCCCTGCTGCGCGCAGCTTGTGCGCGATGGGCACGAGCGCGGCCTTGGCAGCATCACCCATGGGAACGCCGTACACCTCGCATCGCGCGGGGCTGCCCGCCGACTTGCCCTCGGCGGCGAGCGCGAGAACCGTGCGGTCGACGCCGATCCCGAAACCGATGCCCGAGAGCGGCTGGCCGCCCAGCTGTTCCATGAGTCCGTCGTAGCGGCCGCCGCCTCCGATGCCGGACTGGGCTCCGAGTCCGTCGTGGACGAATTCGAAGGTGGTCTTCGTGTAGTAATCGAGGCCGCGCACCATTCGCGGGTTGACGACGTACGGGACGCCGATCGCGTCGAGGTGGGCGAGGACCTCGTCGAAGTGCGCACGCGCGGTGTCCGAGAGGTGGTCCAGCATCAGCGGTGCGTCGGCGGTCATCTCGCGGACCTCGGGACGCTTGTCGTCGAGCACGCGCAGCGGGTTGATCTCGGCGCGGCGGCGGGTCTCCTCGTCGAGCGGGAGCGCGAACAGGAACTGCTGCAACTTCTCCCGGTACTGCGGGCGGCAGGTGTCGTCGCCGAGCGAGGTGATCTCGAGTCGGAAGCCGTCGAGTCCGAGCGACCGGAATCCGGCGTCGGCGATCGCGATGACCTCGGCATCGAGTGCGGGATCGTCGATGCCGATCGCCTCGACACCGACCTGCTGCAGCTGACGGTAGCGACCGGCCTGAGGGCGCTCGTAGCGGAAGAACGGTCCGGAATACGACAGCTTCACGGGAAGCTGACCGCGATCGAGGCCGTGCTCGATCACCGCGCGCATCACGCCCGCGGTGCCCTCGGGACGCAGCGTGACCGAGCGCTCACCGCGATCGGCGAAGGTGTACATCTCCTTCGTCACGACGTCGGTGGATTCGCCGACGCCCCGAGCGAACAGGCCGGTGTCTTCGAAGATGGGCAGTTCGACGTGCCCATACCCCGCCAGGCGTGCTGCACGGGTCAGACCGTCCCGTACCGCCACGAACTCCGCCGACTGCGGGGGAACGTAATCGGGCACACCCTTCGGCGCCGAAAACGTGGAGGCCTTGCTCACTGGTACTGCCTTCTCTCGGAATTCTCTCGATTGGTCACCGCCGGATCGCGGTGTTCGTGCGTCAGCGGGATTCTGCCAGGCCTGTGAGGAAGGGATTCGAGACCCGTTCCTGCCCGATCGTGCTCGACCCGCCGTGACCGGGAAGGATGTTGGTTCCGTCGTCGAGCACGAGCAGCTTGCGCGTGATCGAGTCGAGCAGTTGCGCATGGTCGCCGCCCGGCAGATCGGTGCGGCCGATCGAGCCCTGGAACAGGGTGTCGCCGGTGAGCGCGACGTTCAGAGCGGCCCCGTCGGGGGTGGTGGTGCGCGTGCGCAGGACGACCGAGCCGCGGGTGTGGCCGGGTGTGTGGTCGACGACGAACTCGATTCCGGCGTGTTCGATCTCGTCTCCGTCGCCGAACTCCACGACCTGCTGCGGCTCGACGAATTCGACTCCGTCGAGGAAGGGAGCGAGACTCGATCCCATGCCCTGCAGCGGGTCGGTGAGCATCGCTCGATCGTCGGGATGGATGTAGACGGGGATTCCGTAGCGGTCGGCGACGGGCTGCGCGGACCACATGTGGTCGAGGTGACCGTGCGTGAGCAGCACCGCCCGGGGGGTGAGATCGGATCCGGTCAGGAACTCCACGAGCGGCTCGGCGGCGTCCTGGCCGGGATCGACGACGACGCACTCCTTCGCGTTGTCCTGCGCGAGGATGTAGCAGTTGGTCTGGAACATCCCGGCAGGGAATCCGGTCACGAGCACGAGCATCGCTCCTACGGGTGGAAGCCTTCGAGGTCTCCTACAGACTATGCGTTGCGCCCTGTCCACGGGTTCCCGGTCCCGGGTGGCAGACTCGAATCGGCTTCGAAGTCGGTTGGAGCACATCGATCGTTCACGGGAGGACTACTGCAGTGCCGAGCAACGCACAACGGCGCCAGGCCGCGAAACGCAAACTCGAACGGCAACTCGAGCGACGAGCCGAACGCGAGCGCAAGCGGCGCCGCACGACGATCGCGCTGTCCGCGCTCGGGGTGATCGTGGTCGTCGGCGCAGGTGTTGCACTGTGGGCGGTGAACCGGGGCGACGACACGGCCACCGAGGCAGCGTCGAACGACACTTCCGCTTCCGAGTACGTGGCGCTGCCCGAGGGCCGGTCCGAGCCGTTGCCCGAGACTGTGAACTGCTCGTACCCCGCCGACGGTCGCGAGCCGTCGAAGCCGGCGCAGCCGCCGCGCACCGAGGGCATCCGCACCACCGGTGAGGGCAACACGGATGTCAGCGTCAGCGTGGAGACGAGTCAGGGCAACATCGGCCTGATCCTGCACAACGACGACTCGCCGTGCACGGTCAACAGCTTCCTGTCGCTCGCCTCGCAGAACTACTTCGACGAGACGACCTGCCACCGTCTGACCACCTCGCCGTCCCTGCAGGTCCTGCAGTGCGGCGACCCGTCCGGTAGCGGCTCCGGCGGACCGGGCTACCAGTTCGCGAACGAGTTCCCCACCGACCAGTTCGCCGCCGACGATCCCGCCGCGCAGGAACCGATGACCTATCCGCGCGGCACCCTCGCGATGGCCAACGCCGGTCCGGGCACCAACGGCAGCCAGTTCTTCCTGGTGTACGGCGATTCGGTGCTGCCCCCGCAGTACACCGTGTTCGGCACGATCGACGAGACCGGTCTCGCGACCCTCGACAAGATCGCCGCGGCCGGTGTCGCGGGTGGGGCCGCCGACGGCGCCCCCGCGCTGGAGACCACCCTCACGTCGGTCAGGATGGACTGATGATCCGATTGCGCACCACCCTCGCCGCCGGCGTCGGGCTCGCACTCCTCCTCACGGGGTGCTCCGACGATTCGTCCACCGATACCGCCGCGACCTCGTCGGCGCCGGCGTCCGCCACCGACCGGCAGTCCCCCGCCTACACGGGCGAACTGCCGGAGCGACCGGTCGGCAGCGACTCCGTCTCGTGCACCTACGACGCCTCGGGTGACGCCGCGCGGGACGTGACCGCACCCGCCGCGGACGACGTCTCCGCCACCGGCGCTGCTGCCGCGCAGATCACCACCAACGTCGGCGCCATCGGCGTCGAACTCGACCGGGCCGCAGCCCCCTGCACGGTCAACAGCTTCGTGTCCCTCGCGGAGCAGGGCTACTTCGACGACACCCCCTGCCACCGGCTCGTGACCTCCCCCGGTCTACAGGTGCTGCAGTGCGGCGACCCGACGGGTACCGGAACGGGCGGGCCGGGTTACGGGTTCGACACCGAGTACCCGGAGAACGTGTACGCGCCCGGCGACGCCCAGCTGCGGCAGCCGGTGATCTACCCGCGCGGCACGGTCGCGATGGCGAACACCGGTCGTCCCGGCAGCAACGGCAGCCAGTTCTTCCTGGTGTACGAGGATTCGCAGCTTCCCCCCACCTACACGGTCTTCGGGGCGGTCGACGAGGCCGGGCTCGCCGTGATCGAGGAGGTCGCGGCGGAAGGCGACGACGGCTCGATGGCGGCCGGCGGCGGTGCGCCCAACCGCGCGGTGCAGATCGAGTCGGTGACCGTGGGGTCCTGACACCCCTGTTCACACGGAACGCACGAACGTCCCGCCCCGGATATTCCGGGGCGGGACGTCGTACGGGACGAAATCGACTGGACGGCACCACGTCACGGGGTGATCTCGGGGGTGATTGTTCACCGATCCGTCTTCCGCCTCTATCCGACCGTGCTTCGTTCCGATAGCGTCCCGATGCTGTGATCCACACCACTGGGCGACGGTTCGCGGTCCGGCTCCGCACCGTTGTTCCGCTCTGTCTCGTAGCCGTCGCATCGTTGCTCGGCGGCTGTGCGCAGGATGCCGGTTCCGCGACCACGAAGGTCACCGAGGTCGCGCAGCCGCGCTCCGCTCCCCCACGGGACCTGTCCATCTACCGCGGACTCCCCGAGGTCCCGGCCCAGGCGGGACCGACCGTCACGTGCGACTACGTCGATCGGGGCGGAACGCTTCCGCCGTCCAGCGCCTCGACGGTAGGTATCGTCGAATCGACCCTCGACACGTCGATCGGTCCGGTTCCGCTGGTGCTCGATCGCACCCAGGCACCGTGCACCGTCAACAGCTTCGTCGATCTGGCGCATCGTGGCTTCTACGACGGCACGTCCTGCCATCGTCTCGCGACGGATCCGGGCGGTCAGCTGTACCAGTGCGGCGACCCGACCGGGACGGGATCCGGCGGGCCGGGCTACACCTTCGCCGACGAGTACCCGGTGCCGCAGTTCACGGCGGAAGCCGCGACGTCATATCTCCCACCGGCGGTGCTCTATCCGCGCGGCACGATCGCGATGGCCAATACCGGGGTGGAGAACAGCAACGGGAGCCAGTTCTTCCTCCTGCTCGGCGATTCCCTGCTGCGACCGGATTTCACGGCCTTCGGCCGTATCGGCGATGCCGGGATGTCGGTGCTGGAGGCGGCCGCCGCGCACGGACACGATGGTTCGAGCCCTCTCGGTGGCGGCGTGCCCACGAAACCTGTCGTGATCGGGGCGGTCCGGTGACGGAGCGAACAGGGACAGACCGATCCGGGCGACCCCCGTCGCCCGGATCCGCACCCGGTCAGGCGGCCGAGGTCACCCGATACACGTCGTAGACGCCTTCGACATTGCGGACGACGTTCAGCACGTGCCCGAGATGTTTCGGGTCGCCCATCTCGAAAGTGAAGCGGCTCACCGCAACCCGGTCGCCCGTGGTCGTCACCGAGGCCGACAGGATGTTGACCTTCTCGTCGGCGAGTGCCTTCGTCACGTCCGACAGCAGGCGGTGCCGGTCGAGAGCCTCGATCTGGATCGCGACGAGGAACACCGACGACGGCGAGGGCGCCCACTGCACCTCGATGATCCGCTCCGACTGTTCCCGCAGCGACCCGGCATTCGTGCAGTCGGTTCGGTGCACGCTCACCGCACCGGTGCGGGTCACGAAGCCCATGATCTCGTCGCCGGGGACGGGCGTGCAGCACTTCGCGAGCTTCGAGACCGTGCCCGGCGCGCCCGGCACGAGGACACCGGAGTCGCCGCTGTTCCGCGAGCGGGTCGGGATGGTCGACGGTGTGGACCGCTCGGCCAGTTCCTCCTCGACGCCACCGACGCCGCCGAGCAGCGCGACCAGCCGTTGCACGACGTGGTGCGCCGAGACGTGGTGCTCACCGACCGCGGTGTACAGCGCCGAGACGTCGGTATAGCGCAATTCCTTGGCGACCGCGACCATCAGGTCGGCGTTCATCAGGCGCTGCAGCGGCAGACCGACGCGGCGCACTTCCTTCGCGATGGCGTCCTTGCCGGATTCGAGGGCTTCCTCGCGGCGTTCCTTGGCGAACCACTGCCGGATCTTCGCCTTGGCGCGGGGGGACACGACGAACGACTGCCAGTCGCGGCTCGGGCCGGCGTTGGGGTCCTTGGAGGTGAACACCTCCACGACCTCACCGTTCTCGAGCTTGCGTTCGAGTGCCACGAGCCGCCCGTTGACCCGCGCGCCGATGCAGCGGTGCCCGACCTCGGTGTGCACGGCGTACGCGAAGTCCACGGGGGTCGAACCCGACGGCAGAGTGATCACATCGCCCTTGGGCGTGAAGACGAAGATCTCCTTGACTGCCAGGTCGTAGCGGAGCGATTCGAGGAATTCGCCCGGGTCCGCGGCTTCCCGCTGCCAGTCGAGGAGTTGACGCATCCAGGCCATGTCGTCGAGTTCGGCGACATCGCCGGAGTGGCGTCCCTTCGTCTCCTTGTAACGCCAGTGCGCGGCGATCCCGAATTCGGCGGTGCGGTGCATCTCGTGCGTGCGGATCTGGACCTCGAGCGGCTTGCCCTCGGGGCCGATGACGGTGGTGTGCAGCGACTGGTAGACGCCGTAACGGGGCTGCGCGATGTAGTCCTTGAAACGCCCCGCCATGGGCTGCCACAACGAATGCACGACCCCGACGGCCGCGTAGCAGTCGCGGATCTCGTTGCACAGGATACGCACGCCCACCAGGTCGTGGATATCGTCGAAATCGCGGCCCTTGACGATCATCTTCTGGTAGATCGACCAGTAGTGCTTGGGTCTGCCCTCGACGACCGCGTCGATCCGGGACGCCGAGAGCGTCCGACCGATCTCGGCGCGGACGGTGGCCAGGTAGGTGTCGCGCGACGGCGCGCGGGTTGCGACGAGGCGGACGATCTCCTCGTACTTCTTCGGGTGGAGGATCGCGAACGCCAGATCCTCGAGTTCCCACTTGACCGTCGCCATGCCGAGGCGATGCGCGAGCGGGGCGATCACTTCGAGGGTTTCGCGCGCCTTGCGGGCCTGCTTCTCGGGAGGCAGGAAGCGCATGGTCCGCATGTTGTGCAGGCGATCGGCGACCTTGATGACGAGCACGCGGGGATCGCGCGCCATCGCGATGATCATCTTGCGGATGGTCTCGCCCTCGGCGGCCGAGCCGAGCACGACCTTGTCCAGTTTGGTGACGCCGTCGACGAGATGCGCGACCTCCTCGCCGAACTCGGCGGTGAGCTGCTCGAGCGTGTAACCGGTGTCCTCGACGGTGTCGTGGAGCAGCGCCGCGACGAGGGTCGTGGTGTCCATACCGAGTTCGGCCAGGATCGTCGCGACCGCCAGGGGGTGGGTGATGTAGGGATCGCCGGACTTGCGCTTCTGGGTGGCGTGCCGCTCCTCGGCGACGTCGTATGCCCGCTGAAGCTGCGAGAGGTCGGCTTTCGGGTACAGCTCCCGATGAATGGTGACCAGCGGCTCGAGGACCGGCTTGAGGCTGGTGCCGCGCTGGCCGGTGATGCGCCGGGCCAGGCGGGCACGCACCCGTCTCGACGCGGAGGTCGACGCCGCGGTGGGCGTCGGATTCTGACCGGAATTCTGAGACCGATCGAGATTCTGGGTCATCCCTCCACCTCCCGTCGCGGCTGCGAACCCGGTTCGTCACCGATGCGCATGTCCGGACCGTACAGGCCCGGCGGGTTCACCGGCACCTGTGGCAACTCTAACTCTCAGATCCGCACGAGCGACGTCAGCGGGTACTTCTGCAGTCGTGCCCGGCCACCGAGAGCTTCGATCTCGGTGACGACGGCGATACCGACGACCTCCGCGCCGACACGTTCGAGCAGTTCGACGGTCGCGGACAGGGTTCCGCCGGTCGCGAGCACGTCATCCACCACGAGAACCTTCCGGCCTCGCAGAGCGAGCCAGTCGCCCGGGATCTCGATTGCTGCCGTGCCGTATTCGAGACGGTATTCGCAGGTCTGCACGGGCGGCGGGAGCTTGCCGGCCTTCCGGACGGCGAGAACACCCACACCGAGGGTCCGGGCGATGCCACCCCCGAGGAGGAAGCCACGCGCATCGATCCCCGCGACCAATTCGGCGTCGGGTGCCACGGACGACAGGGCCGCGATGATCGCCGAGAAGGACGGGCCGTCGGCGAAGACCGGCGTCAGGTCGGCGAACCGGACACCCGCGGCCGGGAAATCCTCGACCCATCGGGTGTGTTCGACGACGGCTACGGCAGCTTCCTCGACGAGCTGCGGTTCGCCGATCCGTTGAGCGTTCATCCTCTGAGTATCCACCGATCCATGTTCCAGCCCGCACCCGCGGTCGTCGGGTTCGGTAACCCGGCGTGCATTCCCGCCGCGAACCCGATCGTGCGGGGCTGCGCGAACAGCGGCAGGGTGGGGACATCGCTCCACAGGATGCGCTCGGCCTCGGTCGCGAGCCCGGCGACCGCAGCGTTGTCGCGGGCGACGAGCAGCCCGTCGAGGAGTTCGTCGACGCGCCCGATCGAGTAACCGCCCACGTTGCTGCCGGCGTCGGAGTGCAGCGCATCGCGCGCGTCCTCCATGTCGGCGGTGCCACCGGCACCCGCTGCGGTGGCGGTACCCACGAGGATCGCGTCCACCTCCCCGGCCGTCAGCTGTGACGGGGCGAAGGTGTCGGAGCCGGCGTCGACGATGTCGATGCCCGCCTCACGGCAGGACTCACCGATCAGCTCGAGGGTGCGTGCGCGACGGTCGTCCGGCCCGAGATATCCGATACGGACCTGCATCCGGTCCTGACCGGATGCCTCGCGCTCCGAACGGGCAGCATCGATATCCACCTCGGCGTAGCGTTCGGCCGTCTGCGCGGTCTGCGGGTACAACGGCGAATCGGGCGCCAGGAGCCGCGAGGTGATCGGACCGGTGACGCCGTTCGACTCGTCGGCGGCGCCGAGTTCGTCGAACAACTGCGTTCGCGGCACGCACAGCGCGACGGCGCGACGAGCCGCCGGGTTCTGGAACACCCCGCTCGTGGCGAACACCAGCTGTTCGAGATTGCGAGAGACGACCGTGGAGACCTCGGCACCGTCGCCGAGAGTGCTGTAGCCGACGGATCCCTCGGCCACGTCGGCGACGTGGATGCGACCGTCCTCCGCCGCCGCGGACGCGTCGGTGCCGCGCGGCCACACGACGATGCGATCGGTGCCCGGGGCATTCCCCCACCACCGTTCGTTCGCGACGAGCGTCAGGCCCTCCTCGGCCGTGTACGACTCGATTCGGTACGGGCCTGCGGACGGGAAGAGGGCCGGGTCGATCTCACCCGGAGTGAGAGACCAGCCGGTGTTCCAGAACTCCGCGATGCGCCGAACGGCGTCGGTGTTGTTCGTCGTGATCGCCCCGACCAGATCGGCCACGCCCGACCTGCCTGCCGCCACGTGGGCCGGCATCAGCTCTGTGGCGGCGAACAGCGACCGCCAGTTCGTGTCCTCGCGGCCCGGCCGGAAGACGACGGTGGCCTCCTTCGAACCGGACTGGCAGTCGACCCGGTCGATGTCGGCGTAGCCCCCGCGATGGGCGGCGTCGAAGAGCGGGACCTGCTCCCCCGCCTCGTCCGGGGCGGTGAACCGGCCGCTCGACGCCGCCCAGGCGAGGACGAGATCGTCGCAGGACATGGGCACGCCGTCGGAGTAGACCGCGTCCGGGGACAAGCGGTACTGGACGGTGAGCCCCTCACCCGGCACGACCGACGCCGTCCCGATGTCGGTGTCCGCGACCATCCGGCCGGAGGGGCCGACGTAGCCGAAGCCGGGCAGCACCCGGGCGAAGGCCTGGCGAGCGCCGGAGGCGGCACCGTCGACGGTGTTGGCGTTGTAGGTCGTCACCGTGTTGTCGATCGCGTACCCGATCGAGTGCAGCGGTTCCTCCTCCGTGCCGCACGCCACGGTGGAGAGCGCGAGCGTCGAGGCCACCGCAGCACACGCGAGCAGCGTGCCGCGGCGCCTCGGCGGCCGGCTCGTCGTCGGATCGTTCCGCTCGGTCACCGCCATGTCAGGACCTTCTCTTGGCGCGCTTTCCGGTAGGGCGCGCTCCGGGGGCCGGTCCGCGACGGATCGTCGCCCGGTCGGGCACCGAACCGGAGACCGGGACCGACGGAACGACCTCGGAGTTGCGCGTGCCGGCCGCCTGCGACCCGGCCGTCGTCCGGGCATTCGCTGCGCGGGCGGCGGCCTCCTCCCGCTTGGCGAGCACCTTGCGGGTGTGCTTCGCGACCGGACCACGCCATTCCTCGAGGGTAACCAGCAACGGGGTCGCGAAGAAGATCGAGGAGAAGGTACCGACGACGATGCCGACCAGCTGGACGAGCGCGAGGTCCTTGAGCGTGCCCACACCGAGGAGCCACACCGCGACCACCATGAGTGCGAGCACCGGCAGCACCGAGATGATGGTGGTGTTGATCGAGCGCATGAGCGTCTGGTTGACGGCCAGGTTGGCCTGCTCCGCGTAGGTGCGGCGGTGCAGGTGCAGGATGCCCCGGGTGTTCTCCTCGACCTTGTCGAAGACGACGACCGTGTCGTACAGCGAGAAACCGAGGATCGTGAGCAGACCGATGACGGTCGCCGGGGTGACCTCGAAGCCGACGAGCGCGTACACGCCCGCCGTCACGATGATGTCGAAGAACAGCGCCGCGATCGCCGCCATCGCCATGTTCCGCTGGTATCGGATCGTGATGTAGATGCTCACGATGACGAGGAAGACCACCAGCGCGATGAGCGCCTTGCTGGTGATCTGGCTTCCCCACGTCTCACTGACATCGGCGACGCTGATCGAGTTGCGGGACGGCTCTCCGTCCGGACCGGCCGGCTGGAACTCCTCGAACAATGCGGTCTGCAGTTCGGCGACCTGCTGCCCGTCGAGGGTCTCCGACCGAATCTGCACCGTCGCGCCGTCGCCGGCGCCGACGGTCTGCACCGCTTCCGGTTCGAAGCCGATGGTGTCGCTGAAGACGGTTTCGACCTCGTCGACGGAGACGCCCGCCACGACCGGCATCTGGACACGGGTGCCGCCCTCGAAGTCGATGCCCCAGCTGAATCCGCGCAGCAGCATGCTGAGCAGGGCGATCAGCACGATCACCGCGGTGACGATGTACCACCGCTTGCGCCGGCCGACGATCTCGAAGGCACCCGTTCCGGTGTACAGACGAGACAGCAGGCTGTGCTGCGGTACCGCCGTCGTCGTGGTCGTGTCGGTCATCGTCACGCCTCCTTCGCAGCGGTCGCGGCAACGAGACGACGCTCGTCGGCCACCTGCTGGATTGCGCCCAGACCGTTCACGCTCGGCTTGGACCAGAACTTCGACTTCGAGGCCAGGAACACCAGCGGCCACGTCACGAGGAACACCACGACGACGTCGAGGATCGTGGTCAGGCCGAGGGTGAACGCGAAGCCGCGGACCTGACCGACGGCCAGGACGTAGAGCACGGCGGCTGCGATGAAGCTGACCGCGTTACCGGAGAGAATCGTGCGGCGGGCCCGTGCCCAGCCGCGCGGCACCGCGGAACGGAAACTCCGCCCTTCGCGGATCTCGTCCTTGATCCGTTCGAAGAACACGACGAACGAGTCGGCGGTCATGCCGATACCGATGATCAGACCGGCGACGCCGGCGAGGTCGAGCGTGAACCCGATGTATCTGCCGAGCAGCACCATGACCGCGTAGACCGCCATTCCCGAGAGAACGAGCGACAGCGCGGTGAGCAGTCCGAGCATCCGGTAGTACGCGAGGCAGAACAGGAGCACCAGCGCCAGACCCACCGCACCGGCGATCAGCCCGGCCTCGAGCGAAGCCAGACCCAGAGTGGCGGAGACGGTCTCGGCTTCGGATGCCACGAACGACAGCGGCAACGACCCGTACTTGAGGGTGTTCGCCAGCTCTGCGGCCTGCGTGTTCGTGAACTGGCCGGTGATCGAGGTGGCGCTGCCGGCGGGGGTGGCGCCCTGGATCACGGGCGCGCTGACGACCTTCGAGTCGAGCACGAACGCGGCCTGCTGACCGATGTTCGCGGCGGTGAACTGCGCCCACGTATTGCTGCCCTCGCTGTCGAAGGTCAGGCTGACCTCGTAGCGCGACTGCTGCTGATTGAAACCGCTCGTCGCGTCCTCGATCTGCTGGCCGTCGATGATGCTCGGGCCGAGCAGGTAGATCGCGGTGCCGTCGGTCGAGCACGCGACGAGCGGAAGCGCCGGGTCGTCGTTGCCGGCGAGCGGGTCGGCCGCGGAGCAGTCGAGGGCGAGAGCCGCCGCCTGCTGGACGGCGGGGTCCTCGCTCTGGCGGGTGGCCTTGGCTGCGGCGATGTCGGCGGCCGCCTGTTCCTGCGGAGTCAGCGAGCCGTCGTTCGGCTGGGTGGGAGCGGGCGTCTCGGGTGCCTCGGCCGGAGTCTCGGGCGGTTCCGGGGCATCGGTCGGCGCGGTGGGATCCTGCGCCGGGAACGGGCGTCCCTGCGGTTCGGGGGCTTCGGCCGGCGGGGCCTGGTCGGCGGGAGCCGGTTCGGCCGGAGCGGGTTCGGCGGGCAGCCCGCCATCGGGGGCACCGGCACCGGGCTGCTCGGTGAGACCCTCTGCGGTCATGTTCGCGTCGATCGGTCCCCCGATCACCGGCCTGATGTACAGACGGGCGGTCTGGCCCAGTGTCCTGGCCTGCGCGCTGTCCTCACCCGGAACGGTGATCACGAGGTTGTCGCCTTCGACGATCACTTCCGAACCCGACACACCGAGACCGTTGACGCGGGTCTCGATGATCTGCTGGGCCTGGCTGAGGCTCTCCGGACTCGGGCTGCTCCCGTCGGGGGTTCGCGCGGTGAGGGTGACGCGGGTGCCACCCTGCAGGTCGATGCCCAGCTTCGGGGTGGGCGACTTGTCCCCGGTGAAGAAGACCAGTGCATACAACGCGGCGAGAATCACCCCGAACAGGGCGAGAGCGCGCACGGGATGCACCGATCCGTTGGAAGGTGCCACGGTCTGTCAGTCTCCTCGATACGAGTGAGTGGTGGTCGGATGCAGTCGCGCGGCGCTCGGCCTCGACACCGGGAGATCCGGTGCCGACACCGTGGGGCGCGGCGCTGCCGTCAGTACTCGGTGGGACGTCCCTCCGGCGGGTTCGCATCGTCGTCCTTGCGGAGCAGGTCCGGATCCTGCGGGGTCGTGGTCTCGACGCGTTCCCGGATGACCAGGCGCGACCAGGTCGTCACGACCCCCGGCGCGATCTCGAGATCGACAGTGTCGTCGGCGAGCGCCGCCACCGTGGCGTGCAGGCCCGCAGTGGTCATGACGCGGTCGCCGATGCGCAGGGAGTCCTGCAACGCCGACACCTTCTGCATCTCCTTCTTCTGACGCCGCACGCCCAGGAAGGTCGGGACGAGCAGTGCCAGGATCAGGAGAGGGAAGAGCAGTTCCATCGTTGAAGTCAGTCCTCGGTCGTTGTCGGTGGGTGGTGACGCAGGCGACACCAGCGTGTCGTGGTGGCGCGGGTGGCACCACGACGTCGGGATCGGCCTCCACGGACCGACGCAGTAGACCAGTGTGCCATTCCCCGGCCGAGCGTCCTACCGCCGTACGTCCGGATCGTCCGGGTCGGACGGATCGGCGCCGCCTTCGAGGGCGGTGCCGGAGCCGTCCTCGAACAGGTCGAGCTGGGGTTCGCGTGCGCGCACCTCGATGCCACCGGTGGCCGCCTCCGGCGGCGGGGTGAGCCCGAGTTGCAGCCAGGCGGCCTGCGTGGCCACACGTCCACGCGGGGTGCGGGCCACCATTCCGGCACGGACCAGGAACGGTTCACACACCTCCTCGACCGTGGCGGGCTCCTCCCCCACGGCCACGGCAAGTGTGGACACCCCGACCGGGCCGCCGCCGAAACTGCGTACGAGAGCGCCGAGCACCGCGCGGTCGAGACGGTCGAGGCCGATCGGATCGACGTCGTACACCTCGAGCGCGGCCTGAGCGACGGCACGGGTCACGACACCGTCGGCCCGCACCTCGGCGTAGTCGCGGACGCGCCGCAGCAACCGGTTCGCGATACGTGGGGTGCCCCGCGAGCGTCCGGCGATCTCCGCGGCGGCGTCGTCGCGCAGATCGATCCCGAGGATCGACGCGGACCGGTGCAGGATCCGCTGCAGTTCGGGAGGCTCGTAGAAGTCCATGTGCGCGGTGAAACCGAATCGGTCGCGCAGGGGGCCGGTGAGGGCACCGGAACGGGTGGTCGCGCCGACGAGGGTGAACGGAGCGACCTCGAGCGGGATGGACGTCGCACCCGGCCCCTTGCCCACCACGACATCGACGCGGAAGTCCTCCATCGCGAGATACAGCATCTCCTCGGCCGGACGGGCGATGCGGTGGATCTCGTCGATGAACAGCACGTCGCCCTCGGCGAGATTCGACAGCATAGCGGCGAGATCGCCGGCGCGTTCGAGTGCGGGACCGGAGGTGAGTCGTAGCGACGTGCCGAGTTCGGCGGCGATGATCATCGCCATCGACGTCTTGCCGAGACCGGGCGGGCCCGACAGGAGGATGTGATCGGGGGTGCCGCCGCGGAGCTTCGCACCGCGCAGGACGAGCTGTAGCTGCTCGCGGACCCGCGGTTGCCCGATGAAGTCGTCGAGGCTGGTCGGTCGCAGACTCGTCTCGATGTCGTTGTCGGAGGGCAGATGCTCGGCCGTCACCGGCGACCGTTCGCGGTCGGCCGCAGCCGCGTCGAACTCGCGGTACTCGTCGGTCACCGCGACCTACCCAGCAGCTTCAGTGCCGACCGGAGTGCCGTCGAGACGTCGGCGCCCGGATCCTCGGTGAGCACCTTGTCGGCGGCCGGCTCCGCCTGTCGCGGAGTGAAGCCGAGCCCGACCAACGCCTCGACGATCTGGTCGCGCAGCGGCGAAGCACCGGCCACGACGGACGACGATCCGGCCGCGCCGAATGCCGCGACCTTGTCGCGCAATTCGACGATCATGCGCTCGGCACCGCGCTTGCCGATCCCCGGTACCCGCGTCAGTGCTGCGGTGTTGCCGTCGGCCAGGGCCGCACGAAGCGCATCGGGTTCGAGGACGGCCAAGGTGGCCATGGCGAGCCGGGGGCCCACACCGCTGACCGTCTGCAACAGGCCGAACAACTCGCGCGCCTCCGAGTCGACGAAGCCGTACAGCGTCATCGAATCCTCGCGGACGATCATCGCGGTGGCGAGTCTGGTCTGCTCGCCGCGCCGGAGCCCGGCGAGGGTCGCAGGTGTGGTGTTGATCCGATAGCCGATCCCACCCGCCTCGATCACCACGTGGTCGAGGGCTATGTCGAGTACCTCGCCGTGTACCGAGGCGATCACCGGCTACCTGCCTTCCGTGAGGCCGACTGTTCGCGCAGTCGCTCCTCGTAGCGTTTCTTCTGCTGGGCGGCCGCAGCTTCGGCGGCCGCGAGTCTGGCGATCAGCGGAGCTCGCCAACAGTGTGCGACGGCCAGCGCGAGCGCATCGGCGGCATCTGCGGGCTTCGGCGCGGAATCGAGCTTGAGGATGCGGGTGATCATCGTGGTCACCTGCTTCTTGTCGGCTGTGCCGCTGCCGGTGACCGCGGCCTTCACCTCGCTCGGCGTGTGGAACATGACCGGGATCGCGCGACGCGCCGCGGCCAGGGCCACGACGCCACCGGCCTGCGCGGTGCCCATCGCGCTACGCACGTTGTGCTGGGAGAACACGCGCTCGATCGCAACGACGTCGGGCTTGTAGCGGTCCATCCACTCCTCGACCGAATCGGACACCTTGAGCAGCCGATGTTCCAGGTCGAGGTCGGGCGACGTGCGGATGACACCGACGGCGACGGGAATGACGTCGCGTCCGCGTCCGGTGTCGACCATCCCGAGGCCGCAGCGGGTCAGACCGGGGTCGACACCCATCACGCGCACCCGACTCACCTCTCGACACCCGAATACGGCCGGTTCCGACGCCTCTCGACGAATCCCGACCCGCTCCGCACGATTGCGAACGCCTGTTCGAGAGCATAGCGGCCGGGGCCGGGCGCCGGGAGACCGACACGCGACCCCGGCCGCTACGGACGAGTACGACGCGAGCGTCGTTCAGGCGTCGAGTTCTGCGAGCACGTCGTCGGAGATGTCGACGTTCGTGTAGACGTTCTGCACGTCGTCGCAATCCTCGAGCGCGTCGACCAGCTTCATGACCTTGCGCGCGCCCTCGGCGTCGACGGGCACCTCGACCGAGGCCCGGAAATCCGGATCGGCCGAGTCGTAGTCGATGCCGGCATCGACGAGTGCAGTGCGCACGGCGATCAGGTCGCTCGCCTCGGAAACGATCTCGAAGGAGTCGCCGAGATCGTTGATCTCCTCGGCGCCCGCTTCGAGAACGACCTCGAGGATCTCGTCCTCGGAGCGGTCGTTCTTCTCGAGCACCACCACGCCCTTGCGGGTGAACAGGTAGGCGACCGAGCCCGGGTCGGCCATGTTCCCGCCGTTACGGGTCATTGCCGTGCGGACCTCGCCGGCGGCGCGGTTGCGGTTGTCTGTCAAGCACTCGATGAGCAGCGCGACACCGTTGGGGCCGTAACCCTCGTAGGTGATGGTCTGCCAGTCGGCACCGCCGGCTTCCTCACCGCCGCCACGCTTGCGCGCACGCTCGATGTTGTCGTTCGGAACCGAGCTCTTCTTCGCCTTCTGGATGGCGTCGAACAGGGTCGGGTTACCCGCCGGGTCGCCACCGCCGGTCCGGGCCGCCACCTCGATGTTCTTGATGAGCTTCGCGAACATCTTGCCGCGCTTGGCGTCGATGACCGCCTTCTTGTGCTTGGTGGTGGCCCATTTGGAGTGGCCGCTCATTCGCTTCGAGCCCCTTCCGGCGAAGTGTGGTCGGCGTCAACCGACAGGTCGGAGCGTCGATTCTACCCGCCCCGGCTGTGGGATACCGCACGGCCGCTGGGTCGTCGAGCGCACGGTCTCCACGAACAGCCGGTGCACCCGATGGTCACCGGTGATCTCGGGATGGAAGGACGTCGCGATCACGGCGCCCTGACGTACCGCCACGACCCGTCCCATCGCCGGTCCGTCCGGCACCGTGGCGAGGACCTCGACGCCGGAACCGACCTCCTCCACCCAGGGCGCGCGGATGAACACCGCGCGCACCGGACCGTCGTCGAGACCCGTCATGGGCAGGTTGGTCTCGAACGAGGCCACCTGGCGGCCGAACGCGTTGCGGCGCACCACGATGTCGAGTGCGTCGAGGTGCTCGGCATCGTCGGTGGTGTCGAGCACGCGGGAGGCGAGCAGGATCATGCCGGCGCACGAACCGTAGGCGGGCAGCCCGGCTTTCAACCGGGCCCGCAGCGGCTCGAGCAGGTCGAACACGCGCAGCAGACGGCTGACAGTAGTGGATTCACCACCCGGAAGGACGAGGCCGTCGATCTCGTCGAGTTCGCGCTCGCGACGCACCGCGATCGTCCGCGCTCCCGCAGCCTCGAGGGCGCTGCGGTGTTCACGTACGTCGCCCTGCAGTGCCAGGACGCCGATCGTGGGGGAAGAAGTGGTCACCGTTGCCTGCCTGTCCGTTCGGGGTCGCCGGTGTGCAACGTCGGAACGCCGGACCCACGACGGATCCGAACGGCGCCCCGTCGGGACGTCCCGTTCAGGAATCGCGCAGGTACCGCGTGAGTCCTTCCTGCACCACCGCCGCGACCATGTTGCCGTTGCGATCGAAGATCCGCCCCTGGGTCAGTGCCCGTCCCAGCCCGGCGGAGGGTGACGTCTGGTCGTAGAGCAGCCAGTCGTCGGCGCGGAACGGCCGCAGGAACCACATCGCGTGGTCCAGCGACGCGCCCTGCGTCCGTTCGTCGTCGTGACCGACACTCGCCGAGCCGAGCAACGTCATGTCGCTCATGTACGCGAGGGTGCACACGTGGAAGACCGGGTCGTCGGGAAGGATCTCGCGGGACTTGAACCACACCTGCTGCTGCGCGGCCATCCTGCTCGACGAATCCATCCGGTCGCGGGGAACGAACCGGAAGTCCCACTCGGCCCACTCCTTCTTGGCCCACAGCAGGGTCGCGTCGTCGATCACGGTCTCCGGATCGGGCAGTTCCTCGGGAGCCGGCACCCGAGGCATCGTGTCCTGGTGTCCGATCCCCTCGTCGCGCACGTGGAACGACGCCGACATGGTGAAGATGGCCTTGCCGTCCTGGACGGCCGTCACACGCCGGGTGCAGAAGGAGCGGCCGTCGCGGATCCGGTCGACGAGGTAGACGATCTGCATCGTGGGATTGCCGGGGCGCAGAAAGTAGCCGTGCAGGGAATGCACCAGATAGTCGGGTTCGACGGTGCGTACCGCCGACACGAGTGCCTGCCCGGCGACCTGGCCACCGAACGTCCGCGGCAGCAGCGTCTCCGTCGCTATGCCCCGGAAGATGTCGTTCTCGATCTGTTCGAGCGCCAGGATCTGCTCGATCTTCGCCATGCGGTCTCCTTCTGTGCACTGTACGCAAGAAGGCTAGCTGCACAGACGTGTGCCGAACGCCACGTCCCCGGGAAGTCGTGGAGCGACCGGGATCGCCTTCGAGTACCGAATGTGACACCCTCGGGAAAACGGAGGGGGTGCGATGCAACACGTCATCGATGTGGTGCGCAGGAACAACGTGACCATCACGGGAAACCGATCGGGCCCGGTCGTCGTCCTCGCCCACGGTTTCGGCTGCGACCAGCATTTGTGGCGCCTGGTGATCCCGCGTCTCGAACCCGACTTCACCGTGGTGCGGTTCGACCATGTCGGTTCCGGCCGTTCCGATGCGACGGCCTGGGATCCCCGGCGTTATTCGCAGATGGACACCTACGCCGAGGACGTCGTCGACCTGTGCCGGGGTCTGGACCTCGGTCCGGTGGTCTTCGTCGGCCACTCGGTGAGCGCCTCGATCGGCGTCCTCGCCGCCGCTGCTGCCCCGGACGTCTTCGCCGGCCTCGTGCTCCTCGCGCCGTCCCCGTGTTTCATCGACGATCCCGCCACCGGTTACCGCGGCGGGTTCAGCGCAGCCGACATCGACGAGTTGCTCGAGTCCCTCGAGGCGAACTATCTGGGCTGGACCGAGTCGATGGCCCCGGTCATCATGGGCAATCCGGACCGGCCGGAGCTCGGTGACGAGCTCGCCGAGATCTTCTGCCGCACCGATCCCGCGGTGGCGCGGGTCTTCGCCCGGGTGACCTTCCTGTCCGACAACCGTGCCGACTTGGCGGCGGTGTCGGTGCCCACACTCGTCGCCCAGTGCGCGCACGATGCGATCGCTCCGCGCGCGGTCGGTACATTCGTTCACGAGCAGATCCCCGGGAGCGAGCTCATGACCCTGAACGCGACCGGCCACTGCCCACAGCTCAGCGCACCCGAAGAGACCGCCGCCGTGATCGCGGCGTTCGCACGCAGATCGGGGTGACGGCGACGACCGACCAGATTCTCGATCCCTGCCTGCGCCACAGCGACATGCTCTTCGAGAACGCGCCGTGCGGATTCCTGACGACGCTGCCCGACGGCCGGATCACCGACGTCAACCGGACGCTGACGGACTGGCTCGGATACCCGAGCGACGAGCTGGTGGGCAGGCGGTACTTCTCCGACCTGCTCAGCGTGGGCGGCCGCATCTACCACGAGACCCACTACGCTCCTCTCCTGCTCATGCAGGGGCAGATCAACGGGATCGCTCTCGAACTCGTCCGAGCCGACCGGACCCGGCTGCCCGTCCTGGCCGCGTCCGTCGTGGAGTCCGATGCCGAGGGCAGGCCGGCACTGATCCGCACCATGCTCTTCGACGCCCGCGAGCGCCGGGCCTACGAGTCGGAGCTGCTGCGCGCCCGCCGGGAGGCGGAACTCGAGCGCGAACGGCTCCGCACGGTCAACACCACTCTCCAGGCGACGCTTCTTCCGCCGAACCTGCCCGAGGTACCGGGACTCGAGGTCGACGCGTACTACCACATCGCGTCTGCCGACGAGGTCGGCGGCGACTTCTACGACCTGTTCCCCGCGCGTACCGGCACATGGGGGCTGTTCCTCGGCGACGTGTGCGGAAAGGGCGCCCGCGCAGCAGCGGTGACGTCGATCGTCCGGTACACCTTGCGTGCCGCGGCGGTCTACGAGACGGACCCGTCGGCGGCGCTCAGGACGCTCAACACGACCCTGCTCGACGAACGCAACAGCGACGCGCGAGCACCCTTCTGCACGCTCGCCTTCGGCACGGTCGCGCCCGACCCGGCGTCGGGAAGGAGCGCCATCCGCCTCGCTTCGGGTGGGCATCCGCCGCCGATCCTCGTGCGCGCGGACGGCAGCGTCGGTTATCTGCCCACGGTCGGCGGACAACTGATCGGGATGCTGCCTGCCCCACGGCTCGTCGAGCACGCCTTCGCGTTGTGCCCCGGCGACACGCTGCTGCTGTACACCGACGGCGTGAGCGAGGCACTCGTCTCCGGCGGCACCCGTGAGCGCTTCGGGGAGGAACGGCTGCTCGACCACGTCCGCGCGTCGAAGCCGACAACCGCCGCCGGGGCCGTCGGGGCCGTGCGCGAGGTGCTCGCGACGCTCGGGGAGGGCGTGCAGGACGACGTCGCCCTGCTCGCCCTGCACGCACCCCGGTAGAACGATCACCAACCGCGTTCGGCGAGCCGGTGGGGCTGCGGGATCTCGTCGACGTTGATGCCGACCATTGCCTCGCCGAGACCACGCGAGACCTTCGCGAGCACGTCCGGATCGTCGTGGAAGGTGGTGGCCTTGACGATCGCGGCCGCGCGCTGGGCGGGGTTGCCCGACTTGAAGATCCCGGATCCGACGAACACGCCCTCGGCGCCGAGCTGCATCATCATCGCCGCGTCGGCGGGGGTGGCGATGCCACCGGCGGTGAAGAGCGTGACGGGCAATTTGCCCGCCCGCGCGACCTCCACGACGAGATCGTACGGCGCCTGGAGTTCCTTCGCGGCGACGTAGAGCTCGTCCTCGGGAAGCGAGGTCAGGCGCCGGATCTCCTGGCGGATCCGGCGCATGTGGGTCGTGGCGTTCGAGACATCGCCTGTACCGGCCTCGCCCTTCGAACGGATCATCGCCGCGCCCTCGTTGATACGGCGCAATGCTTCACCGAGATTCGTGGCACCGCACACGAACGGCACGGTGAACGCGAACTTGTCGATGTGGTTCTCGTAGTCGGCGGGGGTGAGCACCTCCGACTCGTCGATGTAGTCGACGCCGAGGGCCTGCAGGATCTGGGCCTCCACGAAGTGGCCGATGCGCGCCTTGGCCATGACGGGGATCGAGACGGCCTCGATGATGCCGTCGATCATGTCGGGATCGCTCATGCGCGACACGCCGCCCTGCGCGCGGATGTCGGCGGGAACGCGTTCGAGGGCCATGACCGCCACCGCGCCGGCGTCCTCGGCGATCTTCGCCTGATCGGCGGTCACCACGTCCATGATCACCCCGCCCTTGAGCATTTCGGCCATGCCGCGCTTGACGCGGGCGGTGCCGGTGACGGGGGCGGTGTCGGGGCTGGTCACGATGGGGGTTCCTCCTCGGTGGACGGATCGGCGAATGCCGCCGGCGCACGAGCGACGGACAGCGGTCCCCAGCCTAGGACCGCATCCAGGCCGTACCCATAGCCAGTTGAAAACAACTGGACTGCATACTGCCGGTCCACTCCCCCATCCGGAACACGGGACGTTCCGATCATGCCGATCCGAACCGTCCAGTTCCGCGGACTGGCCCGCACTCGCACGCGCCTGGCTCAGTGGATCGCGCGGATCTCCGGTTCGCGTCGCCGCGTCGCGACCTGCCGCGCCTCGTCGAGTAGCTCCGGCAGATCCTGTGGGTAGACCGCGTTCCCGGCTCGCACCAGCGCCTGCAGTTCCTCGTCGTCGAACCAGCGGTGTTCGAGGCGCATGCTGCGCTCGAGATCGGTGAAACCGTCGGCCGCGGGTTCGAACGACGGCACCCGCACCGCGAAGAACAGCTCCTCCGAATGCAGGACCTCACCGTTGAACGGGAAGACCGCCACGCGCCGCCACATCGGCCCGCACAGGCGGTCGCGATCGACGCGGAGGCCCGTCTCCTCCGCGATCTCCCGGAGCGCGGCCGTCGCCAGGTCCTCGCCACCCTCGACCGCGCCGCCGACCGTGAACCAGAAGTGCCGCTCGGGCTCCGCCGGGTCGTGTCCGCGCAGGAGCAGGACCCGACCGTCCTCGTCGAGCAGCACGACCCTGGCCGACGTGCGTGCCCGATCCGGAATCGGAGAGGTGCGGGCAGCAGGAACGGGAGTGGGAGCGACGGGAGGTGCGGCCGCGACCGCACCCGCGCGCTCGGCGATCTCGAAGTAGGTGGGCAGCGGAGCCGTGCCCCCGAGATGCAGCCAGCGGACCGGCCTACGGGCACGCAACGCCAAGGTGTCGCGCACCGCGTCGTTGTGGAAGCGGCGGGCGATGAGGACCCGTGCCTCCGCGTCCGCGAGTTCGGCTACGAGCTGGGGCCGCAACCGGCCGGTCTCCAGCCGTGCCAGGGCCGCCGACAACGCATTCTCGGCTTCCTCGCGCCGAGTGCGGTCGGCCCGCTCTGCGGTGTCTGCGAGCAGTGCGAGTGCGCGTCCCTCCGGCACCGGGATGGACGCCGCGATGCTCCGTACGACCACCGCGCGCCGGGCCAGGGAGGCGTCGAGTGCGTGCCAGGACAGATCCGAGCGCACGTGGAGGCGGTCGAGGCGGTTGGCGGTGGAATAGGCCCACACGCCGATCGCCACGACGACAGCGGCCACCAGCGACAGGACCAGGATCGTCACCGCGCTGACGGTCACGACCGGACCTCCCGAACCGGACCGGCCCCGACGGTGACGGTCTCGTAGACCCGCAGGATCTGCTCCGCGACCACCGGCCAGTCGTAGGCCTCGACCACCATGGATCCGAAGTCGACCAGTGCCTGCCGGCGGTCGTCGTCGTCGAGGACCTCGAGGATGCCGCGTGCGAGTGCGTCGGCGTCGCCGACCGGGACGAGGACACCGGCCTGCCCGTCGCGCAGCACCCGGCGGAAGGCGTCGAGCTGGGAGGCGACGACGGCCGTCCCCGCAGCCATTGCCTCGACGAGCACGATGCCGAAGCTCTCACCGCCGAGGTTCGGCGCGCAGTACACGTCGGCGCTGCGCATCGCGGACGCCTTGTCGTCGTCGTCGACCTGCCCGAGGAGGCGCAGGTGCCGGAAGTAGCGTCCGGCTTCCTTCCGCAAGCGGTCCTCGTCGCCCCGGCCGACCACGAGGATCTCGATGTCGGGGTGACGCGCGACGAGTGCGGGCAGCGCGCCGAGCAGAACATCCATGCCCTTGCGGGATTCGTCGTACCGGCCGAGGAACAGCACGGTGCGGCCCGCTCGCGGGTAGCCCGGCAGCAGCGGGGCGTGTCGGAAGAACGGCACGTCGACGCCGTTGGGGATCTCGACCGCGTCGGCACCGAGGGATGTGACCTGCCACCGCCTGGCCAGTTCGGACACCGCGATCCGGCCGCTGATCTTCTCGAGATAGGGCTGCAGGACACCCTGGAAAGTGCTGAGCACGAGCGATTTCGTCGTGGAGGTGTGGAAGGTCGCCACGATCGGTCCTTCCGCCACCTTGAGCGCGAGCATCGACAGGCTCGGCGCGTTCGGTTCGTGGATGTGGAGGACGTCGAAGTCGTTGTCGTTGATCCAGCGGCGGACCCGCGCGTAGGAGACCGGCCCGAAGCTCAGTCGCGCGACGGACCCGTTGTAGGGGATGGCGACGGCGCGGCCCGCGGAGACGACGAAGTCGGGCAGGGCCGTCGTCTCCGACGCGGGTGCCAGCACGCTCACCTCGTGCCCGCGGCCGATGAGGACCTCCGCGAGGTCCACGACATGTGCCTGTACTCCGCCGGGAACGTCGAAGGAGTACGGGCAGACCATCCCGATCCTCACCTACGCCTCCATCCGGGCCCGGCGGGCTTCCGACAGGTCGTCGAGCCACAACGGTTGCAGCATGTGCCAGTCCTCGGGGTGTGCGGTGATGTTCGCGGCGAACCGGTCGGCGAGAACCTGCGTGGCCGCGTCGATCCCGACGCTCGCGTCGATCTCCGGATCCACACGGAACCCCCAGCCGTCCTCGGTGAACCAGCAGTGCACCGGCAGCAACGCCGCGCCGGTGTCGATGGCAAGTTTCGCCGGTCCGGCAGGCATCCGGGTCGGTTCGCCGAAGAAGGTGACCGGGACTCCCTTGCGGGCGAGGTCGCGTTCTCCGAGCAGGCACACGATCCGGTTGTCGCGCAGCCGCGCGGCCAGCTCCCCGAAGGGGGGTGTCTCGCCGCCGCTCGACGGGAAGATCTCGAACCCGAGCCCCTCGCGGTACTCGAGGAAACGCCGGTAGAGGGATTCCGGCTGCAAGCGTTCCGCGACCGTGGTCAATCCGCCGAAGTAGCGGACGCACCACACCCCGGCAAGGTCCCAGTTCCCGCTGTGCGGCAGGGCGAGGATCACGCCGCGACCGGCGGCCAGCGCGGCCTCGATGTGCTCGCGACCCTCGATGGACGCATCGATCGACGCCGCCATCGCGTCGAGATCCATCGACGGCAGGCGGAACGCCTCACGCCAGTAGCGCGCGTAGGACCGCACCGAACTCCGGATCAGCTCGTCGGGCACCTCGTGCGGTTGTACCCCGAGCACCCGTCCGAGATTGCGTCGCAGTTGCTGCGGTCCGCCGCCGCGGCGTGCCGCGAGGTCGGCGCCGGCGTCGAACAACCGTCTCGCGACGCCGTCGGGTAGTGCCCGGACCAGGCGCCAACCGCCCGCGTACGCCAGATCGGACGCGTTCTCGGTGAAGCTCACTGCGCTCCCTCGTTGTCCTGGGGTGCGGTGCCACTGTTCCCGGCCGGTGTGATGGGGAGTAGTTCGCGCGCTCCTGCGGAGTTGCGGACGGCGAGAACCCGCTGGAAGACGGTGATCACCGATCCGACGACGAGCAGCCACATCGCGATGTGGATCGCCCAGTCGAGGCCGAGTCCGGTGAGGCCGGCTCCCACCAGCACGATCACGAGCCGGTCGGGACGCTCGATCAGACCGCCGTCGGCGGACAGTCCGCTCGCCTCGGCACGCGCCTTCGCGTACGAGATGACCTGCGAGGTCACCAAGCAGATCAGGGTGGCGACGAACAGCGGACGGCTCTGCTCGTGATAGACCGCCCACCACGCGAGACCGGCGAAGATCGCGCCGTCGGCGATCCGGTCGCAGGTCGCGTCGAGGACCGCGCCGAACCGGGTCCCACCACCGCGGGCCCGTGCCATCGCGCCGTCGAGCATGTCGAACATCACGAACAGCCAGATGACCATCGCGCCCCAGAACAGGTATCCCATCGGGAACAGGGTCACGGCGGCGGCAACCGTGGCGACGGTGCCGACCAGGGTGACCGCATCCGGAGTCAGGCCGGTACGGATCAGGGCCTTACCGAGCGGCGCGGTGACCTTCGACACCGACGCACGCCCGAAGAAGCTCAGCATCCCGCGACCCCTGTCTTCCTGTCCGACCGTTGTGTCCGGAATCCGATCCTGCCACGAGTCGGGCCGAAGATGCGCGGGTGGCTCGCGGCAGATCTGCGGGCGGCACCGGGCGTGCGCTGCGATCTCGTCGGCTCGGGACGCGCTCTCACTCGTCCCATGCCGAGGCGAGCAGCGCACGGGTGTCGCGCAGCAGCTGCACCATCACCTTCGACCCGCCGAGGACCGTGATGAAGTTGGCGTCGCCGCCCCAGCGCGGCACGACGTGCAGGTGGAGATGCTCGGCCAGCGAGCCTCCTGCCGCGGCACCGAGGTTCAGGCCGACATTGAAGCCGTGCGGACGCGACACCCGCTTGATGACACGAAGCGCACGCTGGGCGAACTGCATGAGCTCGGCGCTCTCGTCGGGCGTCAGGTCCTCGAGATTGGCGACCCGGCGGTACGGCACCACCATCAGGTGTCCGGGGTTGTACGGGTACAGGTTGAGCACCGCGTACACCAGTTCGCCGCGAGCGACGACGAGGCCTTCCTCGTCGGACATCTTCGGGATGTCGGTGAAGGGTTCGTACGGCTCTTCGCGACCGCGCGGGGACTCGGTGATGTACGACATCCGGTGCGGCGACCACAGGCGCTGCAGGTGGTCGGACTCCCCCACACCGCGATCGACCATGGAAGCGGGACTGTCGTCGGTCGCGGGGATGTCGGCCGGCCCCGGAGTGCGGTCGCCTGTCACGACGAGCTGCCTTCCCCACCGGACCCGACGAGCTCGGCGGTGGGCGAGGCATTTTCGCGGCGACGGACCCACTCGGTCACGATCCGCACGGCCTCGTCGACCGGCACGCCGTTGACCTGGGTGCCGTCGCGGAAGCGGAAGCTGACCGCGCCGGCCGCGACGTCGCGCTCGCCGGCGAGCAGCATGAACGGCACCTTCTGCGTGGTGTGGGTGCGGATCTTCTTCTGCATGCGGTCGTCGGAGACGTCGACGTCGGCCCGGATCCCCTGCGCCTTCAGCTTGCCCACGACGTCGAACAAATGGTCTTCGAAGTCGGCGGCGACGGGAATGCCCACGACCTGTACGGGTGAGAGCCACGCCGGGAAGGCACCGGCGTAGTGCTCGGTGAGCACGCCGAAGAACCGCTCGATCGATCCGAAGAGCGCGCGGTGGATCATGACGGGCCGGTGCTTCGCCCCGTCGGTGCCGGTGTACTCGAGTTCGAACCGCTCGGGCAGGTTGAAGTCGAGCTGGATGGTCGACATCTGCCAGTTCCGGCCGAGAGCATCCTTGACCTGCACCGAGATCTTCGGACCGTAGAAGGCGGCGCCGCCCGGATCCGGGACGAGGTGCAGACCGGAGGCCTCGGCGACCTCGCGCAGGGTGTCGGTCGCGACGTCCCACAGCTCGTCGCTGCCGACGAACTTCTTCGGGTTCTTCGTCGACAGTTCGAGGTAGTAGTCGTCGAGCCCGTAGTCCTTCAGCAGGTCGAGGATGAAGTTCAGGACGCTGGTGAGCTCGTCGCGCATCTGCTCCGGGGTGCAGAAGATGTGCGCGTCGTCCTGCGTCATGCCGCGCACCCGGGTGAGCCCGTGGATGACACCGGACTTCTCGTAGCGGTAGACCGAGCCGAATTCGAACATGCGCAGCGGCAGTTCACGATAGGAGCGCCCGCGCGACCGGAAGATCAGGTCGTGCATCGGGCAGTTCATGGGCTTGAGGTAGTAGTCCTGCCCCGGCTTGCGCACGGTGCCGTCCTCATCGAGCTCCTCGTCGATGTGCATCGCGGGGAACATGCCGTCGCGGTACCAGTCGAGGTGGCCGGAGACCTCGTAGAGGTGGCCCTTGGTGATGTGCGGGGAGTACACGAAGTCGTATCCGGCCTCGACATGCCGCTGGCGCGAATAGTTCTCCATCTCCTGGCGGATGATGCCGCCCTTCGGATGGAAGACCGGCAATCCCGAGCCGAGCTCGTCGGGAAACGAGAACAGGTCGAGTTCGGTGCCGAGCTTGCGGTGGTCGCGGCGCTCGGCCTCGGCGAGGAGTTCGAGGTGCTCGTCGAGCGCCTCGGTGGACTCCCAGGCCGTGCCGTAGATGCGCTGCAGGCCCGCGTTGTCCTGGTCGCCGCGCCAGTACGCCGCGGAACTGCGCGTGAGCTTGAACGCCGGGATGAACTTGGTGGTGGGCACGTGCGGGCCGCGGCACAGGTCCTTCCAGACGAGCTCACCCGTGCGGGGGTTGAGATTGTCGTAGATGGTCAGTTCCTTGCCGCCGACCTCCATCACCTCGGGGTCGTCGATGCCCGACTTGTCGTCGATGAGTTCGAGTTTGAAGGGTTCGTCCTTCAGTTCCTCGCGGGCGTCCTCGAGGCTGTCGACGACACGGCGCGAGAAGCGCTGGGCGTCCTTGACGATCTTCTTCATCCGCTTCTCGAGCTTCGCGAGATCCTCCGGCGTGAAGGGACGCTCGACCTGGAAGTCGTAGTAGAAACCGTCGCGGATCGGCGGGCCGATGCCGAGCTTGGCGTCAGGGAACTCCTGCTGGACGGCCTGCGCGAGCACGTGGGCGGCCGAGTGGCGGATGACGCTGCGGCCGTCCTCGGTGTCGGCGCCGACGGCCTCGACCTCGACGTCCGATTCCGGCGTCCAGGAGAGATCGCGCAGCGCGCCTTCGGAGTCGCGGACGACCACGATCGTGTCGGGTCCCTTGGTGGGCAGACCCGCGTCACGGACCGCCGCGCCCGCAGTGGTCCCCGCGGGCACCCGGACGATCGTGGCTGGTTTCGCGGATGCGGGCGTGGTCACTGTGACGGACTCCTCGGCTCGATGCCTGATACGTGGTCGTCGCCGGGCACGTGCTGCGGTCGACGATCGCGAGCACACGGCAACTTCATCATGCTATCGACATCCGCCCGGGCGGCGAACACAGGGAGCCGACCGGAGAAGCTCAGAGGTGGTTCAGACCCGTCAGCACCCGTTCGAGCAGTTCGACGTTCGGTCCCACCTTGTCGGCCGTGCGGTGCACGGTGATCTCACCGGTCGCCGCGAGGTCGCCGACCAGCACCCGAGCGACACCGAGCGGGATCCGGGCGAGTGCCGCGATTTCCATGATCGATCGGGGTTGAGCACACAGCCCCAGGACGAGTCGGTGCTCGTCCATGGCCGGACCGGACTCACTGCCCATCGCGGAGGGGACGGCCGACACGAGCGCTTCGAGAGGTAACTCGACCTCGGCTCGGGTGCGTCCCCCGCTCCGCACGAACGGGCGCACGAACGACGACGTCTCTGGCTGGTTCATGTCCTCGATTCCCACACTGGTCCCGGTGCCCGCATCCCGGCCGGCCGGCTGCGCTGCGTAGGTCTGCTGCGCTGCGTCGGCCGGCTGCGCTGCGGGTCGGTTCACCTCGGTGGCCGCGACCTCGTCGACGACGAGGTCCGGCTCGTGGTGATCCCGTACCGGCACGGCGTGATCCGCCGGCCGCCGACGTCGACGGGACCGGCCGGATCCGAATCTCGCCCCGGTCGCCCCCACGACCGGCCATTCGCTGTCCGCAACGCTCATCCGGACGTGTCCTCCTCGACGACCACGATCCTGCCATCACTACGCGCACTTCGGCCACAAGCACCACAGCTGTGCCCACACGCCACCTGTGGACGAGCCCGACGCGGGCCGGTTGCGGTTCGAAGGAAACATGCGCTCGCGGGCGTCCCGCCCGACCGGGCGCCGCGCACGCGCTCAACGATGTCATCACGGTACGAAAAAAGGCACCCCGACCGGGGTGCCTTTCGTCACTGTCTCTCTCGGTGGTCCCGGCTGGGATCGAACCAGCGACCTCCCCGGTGTGAACGGGACGCTCTTCCACTGAGCCACGGGACCGGGCCGCATCGCAGCGGCTCGAACGAGATGGAACACTAACACGCTCCCGCCATGAAGACGAATCGCCTGGTCGCAGCGTTTCCGGCCGCAACCTCGCGCGCGTGTACGCGAGCGGGATGTCGGCCTCGGAGACCCGAGGTGGCCGAACGGACCACTCCCCGGACCGGGAGACCACAAGTGCCCGACAGCCCTCCCCGACGGCCCCGCGGGGCGCCTCCCGAGGGGACATCAGCCGGTCACCTTCGCGAAATCTGCCGGTTTTCTGCCGTTGACCTGCGGATTTGTGCGTTTCGTAGATGCTCGGCTACTGTTTTGAACCGCACCACGGAGAGCAAGACGCCGAGCGGTGCGAATGCGGATGTAGCGCAGCTGGTAGCGCATCACCTTGCCAAGGTGAGGGTCGCGGGTTCGAATCCCGTCATCCGCTCGAGAGGTTGGACTCGACCTTTTACGGTGGAGTGGCCGAGTGGTGAGGCAACGGCCTGCAAAGCCGTGCACACGGGTTCGATTCCCGTCTCCACCTCGCGCGATTAGCTCAGCGGGAGAGCGCTTCCCTGACACGGAAGAGGTCACTGGTTCAATCCCAGTATCGCGCACCAGGTTCGACCAGCACGTGGGTCGGATCGGTTCACCGAAAGAACGTGCACTTGCGGATGTAGCGCAGCTGGTAGCGCATCACCTTGCCAAGGTGAGGGTCGCGGGTTCGAATCCCGTCATCCGCTCCACTCCGGCGATTACCGTGCCGGCGCGATTAGCTCAGCGGGAGAGCGCTTCCCTGACACGGAAGAGGTCACTGGTTCAATCCCAGTATCGCGCACCGAAGATGAAGGCCCCCTTCGAATTTCGAAGGGGGCCTTCATTCGTTCGTTCCAGGATCCGTGCGATCCGGTGCGGAGGCACTCCCCGCACCGGACCGGACGCGTCATGCGCCGAGCTTGTTGATCCCCGCGATCATCGCCCGCAGCGACGACTCGATGCCGGTCTCGCCCGTGCCCATCACCCATGCCGTGTGCTCGCCGGAACGGCACAGCAGGAAAGTCGCAGACATCTCACCGAGGTCGTGCCGATGGAACGACAGGATCTCGATGTTCAGCCCGAGGTCGTACAGCATCGCGGTCATCGCGGCCATCGGTCCGCAGGTCGTGGCGGATGCGGTGTGGATCGTGTCGCCGATCGCGATGGTCGCCTCGAATGCGCTGCGACCCGCCCCCAGGGCGGTTGCCGACCAGCCACCGAGCCGGACGGGGCCGGGACGGCCGCCGTAGGCGGATTCGAACTCCGCCCAGGTCATGCCGGCGGCTTCCTCGCGCAATCCCCGAGGAAGTGCACGCCCGTATCGGGCGAGGAACGGATCGGTGGCGCCCGCAGCGCCGAAGGGGAACATCGGAGCAGAACCGGAGAAAGAGGTGAAGGCGTTCATCGTTCGTAGTGGTCTTCCACGAGGAGGGAGGACCGACGCGTAGCTCAACGACCCGCAGCGAGGGGTCGGTCCGAATCAGACCCCGCTACGGCGGTGAACTACGAGTACGCGCTTCATAGCCGCGACGGTACAACGCACCGACATTTCGTGCAAGTCGCACGCACGAACCCGTGTGACGCAACCGTGACCGCGGTGGCTGGAACCTGAGGGATCCCTCATGTAGCGTGGATGTTGCCATCCCCCCGATGGTGTCGAACCCCAGCCATGACCCCCCATCCAAGGCTGGGGTTCAGCCATTTTCGGACCTTTTCACCGCATCGCATCGGTACTCGGGGGCGTGTGCCGAATCGTGTCGTCCGAGTGCTTCACTGGTGTGCATGTCCATGCCACCACTCGAAGAAGCGGTCTCCGTCGACGAGGCGGGCATCTGGGATGCCGAAGCGATCGCCCAGGTCGCCGCGGCCACCTTCCCTCTCGCCTGCCCTCCGGACGCCGCCGAGGACGACATCGCCGAGTTCATCGAGCGAACCCTCAGTGCCGAGAAGTTCGCCGAGTACCTGTCGTCGCCCGAACGCATCGTCCTCGAGGCGCGTGCGGGCGGCGAGATCGTCGGTTATCTGATGGCAGTGGACGCCGCACCCGAGGATCCCGAGATCGACGCCGTGATCACGGCGCGGCCGGCGATCGAGATCAGCAAGCTGTACGTGATGCCGGGTCATCACGGTGCCGGAGTGTCCGTGGCGCTCATGGAAGCGATCGTTGCGCGGGCTCGCACGCTCGGTCGGGCCGGACTGTGGCTCGGAGTCAATCAGGAGAACACGCGCGCCCGTCGCTTCTACGAGAAGCAGGGATTCGTGGCGGTCGGCACGCGCACGTTCGTGGTGGGCGCACAGACACACGACGATTTCGTCATGCAGCGCACCCTGTGATCGGGTGAGGGGACCCGGCGGGCATGTGCGCGCCGGATTCCCGATCAGCCTGCGGCGACCTCGAAGCGGGACAATGCCAGCAGGCGGGACGTCGCGCGCAGGTACTTCTTGCGGTAGCCACCGGCGAGCATCTCAGGCGTGAAGATCTCGTCGAGCTTGGCTCCGGAAACCGTCACCGGGATGCTCGCGTCGTACATCCGGTCGGCGAGGACCACCAGGCGCAGAGCCACCGACTGGTCCTTCGCGGGGTGGACGCCCTCGAGGAAGACTGCGGGCACACCCTCGACGAGCTTGCCGTAGCGGGACGGATGCAGGGTGCTCAGATGCGCGCACAGCTCGTCGAAGTCGTCGAGCGTGGCACCCGGGATCGCGTCGGCGCGCTCCACGAGCTCGGCCGACTCGACCGGGTCGGGCGCGGGCGGCAGGTCGCGGTGACGGTAATCGGGGCCGTCGACGCGGATCGTCTCGAAGATGGACGAGAGCTTCTTGATCTCGCGGAGAAAGTCCTGGGCCGCGAACCGGCCCTCGCCGAGCTGGCCGGGCAGCGTGTTCGAGGTTGCGACGATCGAGACGCCACGAGCCGACAATTCGGTCAGCAGACGGGAGACGAGCATGGTGTCGCCCGGATCGTCGAGTTCGAACTCGTCGATGCACAGCACGCTGTGGTTCGACAGTTCTTCGACGGCCTTGTTGAACCCGAGAGCACCGACGACGTGGGTGAGCTCGACGAAGGTGCCGAAAGCCTTGGGCGCGGGTGCGCTGTGGAAGATCGAGGCGAGCAGGTGGGTCTTGCCCACACCGAAGCCGCCGTCGAGATAGAGACCGGCACCCTGCGGCTGGGAGCGGCGGCCGAACAGCCCCCGTTTGCCGCCACGGATCTTCCCGATCCTGCCGACGAATTCCGCCGCAGTCTTCACCGCGGCCGCCTGGCTCGGTTCGTTGGGATCGGGGATGTACGACTCGAAGCTCACCTCGTCGAACATCGCGGGGGGCACCATCTGCGCCACCAACTGGTCTGCAGGCACCACCGGATTGCGATCGACGAGACGTTCGTGCATCAGCCCAGGGTACGACCGCATCATGCTCGAATCCTCACCCGAATCCGGAATGCGACCTACTTCACACGGCGTTCACCCCGCTGTCACGCTGCGGGAGGACACTTCCGTCGGCCCGCCCACCACCGGCTGCACGCCGTCGTCACCGAACCTGGCAGGCTGTGCGCATGCGCAGATCGGGAGTGATCGCCGCGATGTGGATCACGGTTGCCGCGGTGTCGACCGCGTGCGGAGCAGGACCGTCGATACGTCCCGACGTCGCCGTCGTGCGAGACGATCCCGGCGTCGCCGGGGACCGGCCCCAGCAGGACGAGACGACGGTGCCCGAGCTTCCGGTGCCGTCGACCGAACCCGCCTGGCGGGATTGCACGGGCGAGACGCTGTCCGCCTTCGACGCACCCCCGGGTCCTGCAGGTCTCGTCCTCGAGTGCGCGGAGGTCGTCGCACCGATCGATGTGGCCGGCACCGTGACGGGCACCTTCCCCTTGGCCGTCATGCGCGCGCGGCTGGCGGACACTCCCCCCGACGCGGCTCCCCTGGTTCTCACGACCGGTGCCGATACGGCGTCGACACGCGCACTCACCGGCATGGCGACCGGCCCCATGTCCGGTGCACTGGCGATGCGCCCGATCGTCGCGGTGGATCGTCGCGGAATCGGCAGCTCGCTCGCGATCGACTGCATCTTTCCTGCGGATCGCCGCGGTCTCGGCGACCTCGGCCAATTCGGCCGCACCGGTGATGCACCCGAGCGCGTCGCCGAGCTCGGCCGTCAGGCGACCGTCTCGTGCACCGACTACCTGCAGCCCCAGCAACTGATGTTCGGCGCCTCGCACGCCGCCGACGACATCGAGCGTCTCCGCCAGGCGTGGGGGGTGGACCGGATCGGTCTGCTCGGAGTGGGGAACGGTGCGACCGTCGCACTCGCCTACGCTGCCGCGTATCCCGGCGCGGTCGGCCGTCTCGTCCTCGACTCCCCCGCCGCGGCCACTGCGGACGCTGAGCTCATGGCCGAGTCGCAGGCCCGCGGCGCAGAGGCCGCCGTCGACGCCTTCGCCCGGCAGTGCGCCGCCCTGGACTGCGCTCTGGGAGACGATCCCCGCGCGGCGATCGAGGAGCTGCACGAGCAGGCGACCGCGGGCGAGCTCGCGCCCGTCTCGGCCAACTCCTTGCTCACCGCGCTGACGGGAGTCCTCGGCACTCCGCGTGCCGATCTGCAGGCCCGCGTCCGCGATGTGGCGGACGTCCTCGCGGCGGCGCGGGACGGTGACGTCATGCCGCTCATCGACCTGGTGGGCGCGGCCGAGGAAGCGCTCTCGACGGACGGCCAGTTCGTCGCGCGGTGCAGCGACGGGCAGCGGTGGCCGACCCCGACCCACGCGGGCGATCTCGCGAAGAGCTGGTCGACGCTGTACCCGCTGTACGGAGCGGATCTCGCGACGGGCCTCACCGCGTGCGCGGCCTGGCCGAGCCTGCCTGCTCCGCCGCTGCCCGCGGCCCTCGACGTGCCCGTGCTCGTCTCCTCGGGCGCGGCCGACCCGATCGTCGGCAACGCCGGGGTGGAATCGGTGACCGGTGTCCTCACGGCGGGTGGCATCGCCTGGGCGTCACTGTCGTGGCAGGGCGCCGGCTATTCGGCGGTCCTGCACTCGGGATGCGTGCAGGCCCGGGTGGAGAGCTACCTCTCCGACGGGGAACTCCCACCCAACGGGAGCCTGTGCCCCGCATGACGTCGCCGGGCGGGTGTCCCCCGGCCCGGGGCATGCGCGGGGCGCCGTGCACACCAGGGCGTGTGCACAGGCCGGCATCTGCGCGGGGTACCGTGCCGTAGTGTTCCTCAGAAGTCTCGAACCCCGTACCGCACGCACGACCGCCGAGGTGGTCAAGGCTGTGGTGTGGCCCCTCGCCGTACTGACGGTTCTGCACCGCGTCGTGATCAAAGCGGTCAACGGGTTTCGAACGGACGACTTCACCCCGGTCTACAACGCGGCGCTGGCCTTCCTCAACCGCCGGCCGGTGTACACCGCCGAGTTCCAGTGGGTCGACCCCCACTATCTCTACCCACCTTCCGGAACCCTGCTGATCGCACCGATCGCGGTGATCGACCCGGAACGCTCGCGGTGGCTGTTCATCCTGGCCAATGCGATCGCGATCCTCATCGCGCTGTACCTGCTGCTGCGCATGTTCGGTCTGCGACTCGATTCCCCGATCGCGCCGGTGCTGGTCTTCGCCGCGTTCGCGTCCGAGACCGTGACCAACACACTCGTCTTCACGAACATCAACGGTCTCGTCCTCCTCGGCGAGATAGCGTTCCTGACGCTGCTGCTCAAACGGCGCGACCTGTGGGCCGGAGCGGCGCTCGGCCTGACCTTCGCCGTCAAACCGATCCTCGCGCCCCTGCTGTTGTTGCCACTTGTCCGCGGCCAGTGGAAGGTCTTCGTCACCGCTGCCGGCGTCCCGATCGCGCTGACGATCATCGCCTGGCCCCTGTCGGTCGACGCATGGCAGTTCGTGGAGCACACCGTGCCCTATCTGCTCGAGTCCCGCGACTACTTCAACAGCGCGATCGTCGGCAACGGCATGTACTACGGGCTTCCCGGATGGCTGATCTTCGGTCTACGGGCGGTGCTCGCGGTGATGGTGGCGGTTTCGGTGTGGCTGCTCTACCGCTACTGCCGTCACGACGAGGTGTTCTTCGTATGCACCGCCGGGGGCGTGTTGCTCGCGGCGTCGTTCCTGCTCTCGTCGCTCGGTCAGATGTACTACTCGATGATGCTGTTCCCGCTGCTGATGACGGTGCTGCTGCCGAACTCCGTGATGCGGAACTGGCCTGCCTGGCTCGCCGTCTACGGTTTCCTGAGCTACGACTCGTGGCTGTCGAGCCGCTGGGTGGAGGCCGGACGGGCCGCGGAGTACATGAAGACCACTTTCGGCTGGTCGCTGTTGCTCATCGTCGTCTTCGCCGTCCTGCTCGACCGGTACCTCGCGGCGAAGCGCGAAGGACGCTTGGCGGACGGCATCGAGCCGTCGCACCTGCTCGAGGAGAAGCAACCGGCACGCACGTGATCCGTCCGTGCCGGTGCAGACGTGACGGGCGCGCCGACCGCGGTTAGCGTGGAGATCATGACGTCTGCTCCTCGATCCGAACCCGCACCCAAGGTCGTCCACAGCGACGAGGAATGGCGCGCGAAGCTCACTCCCGCCGAATTCGCCGTGCTGCGGCAGGCCGGCACCGAACGTCCCTTCGTCGGCGAGTACACCGACACCGAGACCGAGGGCGTCTACGAATGCCGCGCGTGCGGTGCCGAACTGTTCCGCAGTACCGAGAAGTTCCACTCGCACTGCGGGTGGCCGTCGTTCTTCGATCCTTCCGCCTCCGACGCCGTGATCCTGCGCGAGGACAACTCGCTGGGGATGCGGCGTGTCGAGGTGGTGTGCGCGACGTGCCACAGCCATCTCGGGCACGTCTTCGAGGGCGAGGGATACCCGACCCCCACCGACAAGCGGTACTGCATCAACTCGATCTCCCTGCGCCTGGTTCCGTCGGAGTGATCCCGGCTGCGGCCAGTGCGGTCCACAGCGCGTCGTGCCGCTCGGCGGTCGGTGACGGTTCGACGAGTTCGAACGCGCATCCGATCGACCGTGCGGCGCCGTCCGCCTTCTCGCTGTCGCCGATCATCAGCGTGCGCTGCGGGTCGACGCCCAGCGCGTCGACGGCGTAGCGGAAGATCTCCGGCTCGGGTTTGACGGCGCCCACCTCGAAGGACAACGCGAACACCGACACGAGGTCGTCGATGCCGAGCCGCGCGAAGGCGGGCCGCAGGTCGAACGCGATGTTGCTCACCACTCCCACGGCGATCCCGTCGCCGGTGAGCGCCTCGATCACGGGGACCGTGTCGGGATAGACCGTCCAGCAGTCGGGGTCGGTCACCTTCCGGTACAGCGCCTGAGCCTGTTCGGGGTCGGCGAGTCCCGACTTCCTCAGCACCGTCAGATAGGCCTCGCGGTGCCATCGGGGTTCGCGGTCGCGGTTGGTCCATGCGTGGTGCTCGTCGGCATCCATCTCGACGGGTTGGCCGGTGGGCGCGGTCAACCGCCGCATGAGTTCGGCCTGCCGGTGTACGTCGAAGGGTTCACCCGCCTCGTCGGTGACGTCGGCGAGCCAGCTCTCGTCCTCCTCGAGCCGGAACAACGTGCCGGAGAAATCGAACAGGACGGCGTCGAAAAGTGTCGTGGCCATGCAGTCGAGGCTAGAGCCCGCACCGCCCGCCGGTCGGGCAACTGCCGCGCCCCGTGCCGGCCCTGCGCTCGCGCACGTCCGTCGGGTGGGCGAGAATCTGCCCATGGCCGCAACTCGTGCGAGTGCCGGAAGCAGTACGAAACTGTCCGTCGTCGGTGCCGGCAGCGTCGGGACTGCGGTGGCCTACGCGTGTCTGTTGCGGGGGTCGGCCGACGCGATCGCATTGTTCGACACGAATCCCGCGAAGGTGCGCGCCGAGGTCCTCGATCTGAACCACGGCACCCAGTTCGCGCCGTCGTGCCGGATCGAGGGCGGCGACGACGTCGCCGTCACCGCGGGTTCGGATCTGATCGTCGTCACGGCGGGCGCCAAGCAGCATCCCGGTCAGTCGCGCCTCGAGCTCGCCGCCGCGAACGTCGCCCTGGCACGGGATCTGACGCCCCGCCTGCTGTCCGTCTCCCCCGACGCGGTGATCGTATTCGTCAGCAATCCCGTCGACATCGTGACCCGTGCCGCGATCGCGGCAACCGGCATCACGGACGGTCGGATCTTCGGATCGGGAACCGTGCTCGATTCCGGTCGGCTGCGATATCTGCTGGCGCACCGCGCCGATGTCGCGATCGAGAACGTCCACGCGTTCGTCGTCGGGGAGCACGGCGACTCGGAGGTCGCTCTGTGGTCCGGTGCGACGATCGGCGGCGTGCCGGTGGACTCCTTCACCTTCGACGGACGACCGGTCTTCGGTGCCGACACCCGCGCCGAACTCTTCGACGAGGTGGTGCGCAGCGCCTACGAGATCATCCGCGGCAAGGGCGCCACGAATCTCGCCATCGGCCTGTCGAGTGCCCGCATCGTGGAGGCGGTCCTGCGCAACCAGCGCCGGGTGCTGGCGGTCTCGACGCTGCAGACCGGCCTGCACGACTTGCAGGACGTCTGCCTGTCGCTCCCCACCATCGTCGACGCGCGCGGCGCGCACACCGTGCTCGAGGTGCCGCTGTCGTCGGAGGAGAAATCGGGGCTGGCCGCCTCCGCGGCCACCCTGCACGACGTACAGTCGTCCCTCGGCTTGTGACGGCCCCGCAGCGGAGAACTCAGCGTGGCCGGACGACAGGCGGGTCGTGGGCCCGGATGGGCGGCAGGTCGCCGTCGAACAGCTCGACGTCGACGAGCACGTGTTGCCCCGTGCATCCGTGGGACAGCGACGAGGTCCCGACGTCGGGGGTGAGCACGTTCGCATTCCCGTGCACGCACATCGATCCCGGATCGGACGGGTCCAGCGGGTCGTACCAGGCACCCGTCGCGAGCTGGACGACGCTCGGCAGCAGCCCGTCGTCCACGACGACCCCGGCGAGGCAGGACCCCCGATCGTTGAACACGCGGACGATGTCGCCGGCTTCCAGACCTCGCGCGGCGGCGTCGTCGGGATGCATCCGGATCGGTTCGCGGCCGCGGATCTTCGACGCCTGGCTCACGGAACCGTGGTCGAGTTGCCCGTGCAGGCGCGTCGCCGGCTGGTTGGCGATCAGATGCAGCGGGAACCGTTCGACCCGTGGGGAACCGAGCCATTCGTCCGGCTCGTACCAGGTGGGGTGACCGGCACAGTCGTCGTACCCGAACGAGTCGATGTCGGCGGAGAATATCTCGAGGCGTCCGCTGGGGGTCCGCAGCGGGTTCCCATCGGGATCGGACCGGAAGTCCTCGAACAGGGTGAGATCGTCCTCGGTCCGCATCCGTACCGGTCCGCCGTACCAGAAGTCCTCGAAGGGCGGTGGATCCTCCACCCGCCGGGCGTCGGCGAGGACGAAACCGCGCCACTGCTCGTAGAGGTGTTCCAGCCACTGCCGGGAAGTCCGGCCCTCGGTGAACTTCTCGCCGAATCCGAGACGGTGGGCCAGAGCGGTGAAGGTGTCGTAGTCGTCGCGGGCGTCGGCGAAGCGCGGGACGGCGGCCTGCATCGCGACGAGCAGCGGATCGTTGCGCGTGCACGTGAGGTCGTCGCGCTCGAGTGCCGTGGTCGACGGCACGACGATGTCGGCGTGCTTGGCCATCGGCGTCCAGTACGGGTCGTGGACGACGATCGTGTCCGGTCGCTGCAGGGCGCGACGGAGCCGGCCGATGTCCTGGTGGTGATGGAAGGGATTGCCGCCTGCCCAGTACACGAGCCGGATGTCCGGGAAGGTCAGGCGACGACCGTCGTAGTCGAACTGCTCCCCCGGCCGCAACAGCAGGTCGGAGATCGCGGCGACGGGGATGAAGTCCTCGACGTCGTTGTTGCCCTGGAACAGGGTGGGCAACGGATACGGGACGGGCGCGAGGCCGGGTTCGTTCATCGAACCGTAACCGTGACCGAATCCGCCGCCGGGAACGCCGAGTTGACCGAGCATCGCGGCGAGGGTCACGCCCGCCCAGGGAGCCTGCTCGCCGTGGCGGACGCGTTGCAGCGACCAGGTCACGGACACCAGGGTGCGACCGCGGGCCATGCGCCGCGCGAGGTCGACGAAGGTCTCGACGGGCAGCCCCGAGAGCGTGGCCGCCCACTCGGGGGTCTTGGGGACGCCGTCGGTGCGGCCGAGCAGATAGTGCTCGAACCGGTCGTAGCCGGTGCAGTAGCGGTCGAGGAACTCGCGGTCGATGAGGCCTTCGGTGGCCAGGACGTACGCAAGGGCGAGCATGATCGCGACATCGGTGCCCGGCCGGGGAGCGAGCCACTCGTGCTCGCCGTGCACGTCGCTGCGGATCGGGCTGAACGAGACGATCCGGCCGCCGCGGGCCCGCATCCGGTCGAGGGCGTCGCGGGTGGGGTGATCGCTCGTACCGCCGTCGTTGACGGCGGTGTTCTTGAGCGGGATGCCGCCGAAGCACACCATCAGGTCGGTCTCGCGGGCGATGACCTCCCAGGAGGTGGAGCGCGCGAACAACTTCCAGTGGGTGCCGACCACGTGCGGCATGATCACGCCGGTCGCGCCGAGCGAGTAGGAGTGCACCGAGCGGGTGTAGCCGCCGAACATCTTCAGGAAGCGGTGCACCTGGCTCTGCGCGTGGTGGAACCGGCCGGGCGCCGACCAGCCGTAGGAGCCGCCGAAGATCGCCCGGTTGCCGTGCCGGTCCTTCACGCGCTGCAGTTCGCCCGCGAGGATCTCGGTGAGCTCGTCCCACGACACGGCCACGTACTCGTCGTCGCCGCGTCGCGTGCTCGGTCCCGGTCCGTTCTCGAGCCAGCCGCGGCGAACGGCCGGTCCGGCGATGCGAGCACGGTGCCGCACCGATCCGGGGATGTTCCCCAGAATCGGTGAGGGGTCGCGGTCCCCGGCGTAGGGATGCACGGCGACGACCTCACCGTCGCGTGCCTGCGCCGAGAACATCCCCCAGTGCGCCATCTGGGAGAACAGCGGACCGTTTCCCTCGGGTGGCACCGCGCTCGTCGAGGTCACGTCAGGGCAGCGACGCGACGAGCGCATCGACCTCGACACGCGGTCCGGTGAAGAAGGGGGTCTCCTCGCGGACGTGCAGACGCGCATCGGTGGCCCGCAGGTCGCGCATGAGGTCGACGATGCGGTCGAGCTCCGGCGCTTCGAAGGCCAGGATCCACTCGTAGTCGCCGAGGGCGAAGGCCGGCACCGTGTTGGCGCGCACGTCCGGATAACCGCGGCCGGCCTTGCCGTGATCGGCGAGCATCTTGCGACGCTGCTCGTCGGGAAGCAGGTACCACTCGTAGGACCGCACGAAGGGGTACACGCAGATGTAGTTGCCCGGGTCCTCACCTGCGATGAATGCCGGGACGTGGCTCTTGTTGAACTCCGCCGGACGGTGCAGGGCGGTGTTGGACCAGACCGGGGTGCTCGCGCGACCGAGAAGCGTGGTGCGACGGAAGTCGGCGTACAGCTTCTGCAGGTCCTCGAGGTGCTCGGCGTGGGTCCAGAGCATGAAGTCGGCGTCGGCGCGGGTGCCGGCCACATCGTAGAGACCGCGCACGATCACGTCGGTGTCGTCGAATCGCGCGAAGAATGCCTTCGCGTCCTCGATCGCGGCGGTGCGGTCGTCGCCGAGAACACCGGGCCGGACCTGGAAGACCGACCACATCGCATAGCGAAGAGTGGAATTGAGCTTGTCGTAGTCGAGACGTGCCATGCCGTTCATCCTGCCATTCGTGCAGCCAGTCGTGCGGCCGCGGCCGTGCCTGACGCGACACATGCGGGTACGCCCACTCCGTGCAACATCGCGCCTGCGACCTCGAGTCCGTCGAGCCCTGCGATCTCGGCCTCGAAGGCGGCGACGATCTCGCCGTGGTGTTCGCGGTACTGCGGCAGCCCGCCGTGCCACCGCTGCACGAAGGTGTCCACCGGTTCGGCGTCGACGCCGGTGACGGTCGCGAGATCGGCACGGGCCAGTGCGATCAGCTCGGCGTCCGACGCGTCGACGAGCGCATCGTCGCCGAACCTGCCGAACGAGGCGCGGGCGAGCGCGACGGGTCGTTCCGCGAGGTGCGGCCACTTACGGCTCGACAGCGTGAACGCTTTCGCGGACAGCTCCTCCCCCGTCGCGACGAGGATCCCGGAATTCTGCGGCAGCCCGGCGTCGTGTGGGAACGCGAGCGCGACCACCACCGACGAGGCGAGCGGGATCTGCGCGGCGCACTGCGCGGCGGACCTCACGCTGTCGGCGAGCAGCCGGGCGGCGTCCGGCGCGGGCACGGCGAGTACCACGCCGTCGACCTCACCGAGCGGATCGATCGCCCACCCGTCGCCGTTCCGCTTCAATCCGGATGCCGCGGTGCCGTACAGGAATTCCGCGTCTGCCTCGCGCACGAGGGACTCGAGCAGGACACCGTAGCCCTCACGCAGCGTCCCGAAGACCGGCGCGTCCGACGGCGGGGGCAGGGCCCGGGAGACGGCGTCGCTCAGGCTCGTCGCGCCGGCATCGAGGGCGGCGGCAAGGGTCGGGACGGTGGCGCGCACACCGGCGGTGTCGGACAGCCCCGAGTACACCCCGCCGAGCAGCGGGTCGACACTGCGCCGTACCACCTGCTCGCCGAAGCGTGATCGGACGAGCTCCGCGACGGAGACGTCCGATCCCCGATCCCAATGCAGAGGAACGGTCGGTTCGGCGGCGATGCGGGCGAGAGTCTCGTCGTCGACGAGTCCTTCGACCGACTGGGCGGACGCCGGGATGCCCATCAGCGTGCCCGCGGGCAGCTGATGCAGCCGCGCGCCGGCATACAGGAGCGGTCGCGCGCTCGAAGGGTGAACGATGTGGTCGCTCAGCCCCAGTTCCTCGGCGAGTGCGAGCACCTCGGGCCGGCGTGCGATGAACGCCTCGGCTCCGACGTCGACCGGGTCGCCGGCGAGTGGGACCGTGCGGAGCTTGCCACCGAGCCGCGAGGATCGCTCGAGCACGACGATCCGTGCGGCGGCGCCGAGCGAACGACGCAGCCGATACGCGGCGACGAGGCCGCTGATTCCACCACCGACGACCGCGACCGTCGGCGGGGTCACAGCGAATGCACCAGCTCGACCACTCGGGTGATGACGTCGGGATCGGTGTCGGGCAGGACCCCGTGACCGAGGTTGAAGATGTGGCCGGTGGCGCCGGCAGCGAGCGCACGGTCGGCCTCGGCGACGATGCGGCGCACCTCGCGTTCGACGACCTCCGGCCCGGCGAACAGGATCGCGGGGTCGAGATTGCCCTGCAGGGCCTTGCCTGCCCCCACGCGCGTCGCGGCGACGTCGAGCGGAATACGCCAGTCGACGCCGACGACGTCCGCACCGGCCTCACCCATCGCACCGAGGAGTTCTCCGGTGCCGACGCCGAAGTGGATGCGCGGTACACCCGCATCGGCGACCTCGGCGAAGACGCGCTCGGAGTGCGGCAGGACGTACTCGCGGTAGTCGGCGAGCGACAGGGCACCGGCCCACGAGTCGAAAAGCTGGACGGCGTCGACACCGGCACCGATCTGGGCGCGCAGGAAGGCGATGGCGACATCGGTGAGCTTGCCGAGGAGGGCGTGCCAGGTCTTCGGGTCGGCATGCATGAGCGCCTTGGTGCGCTCGTGGTTGCGGCTCGGACCGCCCTCGACGAGATAGGACGCCAACGTGAAGGGTGCACCCGCGAATCCGATGAGCGGGGTGTCGCCGAGCTCGCGGGTCAGCAGACCGACAGCGCGGGCGACCGCTCCGACCTCCTCGGCTTCGAGGGACGGCAGCGCGGCGACGTCGGCGGGGGTGCGGACGGGGGTCGCGACGACCGGGCCCGTCCCGGCGACGATGTCGAGGTCGATACCGGCGGCCTTGAGCGGGACGACGATGTCGGAGAACAGGATGGCGGCGTCGACCTTGTGGCGCCGCACCGGCTGCATCGTGATCTCGCAGACGAGCTCGGGGTCGAAGCACGATTCGAGCATGCCGACACCGGCGCGGATCTCCCGGTACTCGGGCAGGGAGCGACCGGCCTGGCGCATGAACCAGACGGGCCGGTGGACGGGCTGCTCGCCGCGCGCGGCCGCCAGCAGGGGCGCATGCGGCAGGATCCTCCGCGCGGGGTACTCCGCGGGCACCGCAGAGCCGACGTTCGTGTTCTCCAAGCCGGTCATCGATCCTCGTTCTTCGGGCACTGCGCGTCGTCGCGCAGGGCAGCGTCTGTCGGGTCCCGGACCGACGCGTGTGGTGCGGACCCGTTGCCCCATGCTGCCACGACCGCGCCACCCACCGGAATCGGCGCGCCTCCCGCGTGCGGTGCGTCACCGGCACTAACGTCCGCTCGGTGACCACCTCGCCCGCCGAGCCGGCCCGCTTCCGTTCCGCAGTCGATGCGATGAACGCGGCTACCGTGCGCCCGGAGATCGAGGTCGGGCCGATCCGACCACCGCAACGACTCGCTCCCTACAGCTATGCACTGGGCGCCGAGGTCCTCCACGACGAGACCGACCGGGTGCCCGAGCAGTCCGAGGGCGACGCGTTCGGCCGCCTCATCCTGCTCTACGACCCCGACGGCGACGAGGCCTGGCACGGGACCACCCGGCTCGTCTCGTACATCCAGGCCGACGTCGACGAAAGCCTGGCAGCCGACTCGTTGCTGCCGGAGGTCGCGTGGAGTTGGCTCGTCGACGCACTCGCCGCGCACGGCGAACCGCTCACGGCCCTGGGCGGGACGGTGACCTCGACGACCTCCGTCAGGTTCGGCGACATCGCGGGCCCGGGCCGCGCACACCAACTGGAACTGCGCGCCTCGTGGACTCCGCAGTCGGACATGCTGGCCCCGCACGTCGAGGCGTTCTGCGACGTCCTCGCCTATGCCGCCGGCCTGCCTCCTGCGGGGGTCGCACGACTGCAGCGGTGAGAATCGGCGCAATCCGGCCCGAGTTCTAGAACCTGTTCTACCCTGGTTCCATGCAGCGTCTCAGCGGGCTCGACGCGGGTTTCCTCTATCTCGAGACCCCCAGTCAGCTCCTCCACATCTGCGGGCTGATCGTGCTGGATCCATCCACCGTGCCGGGCCGCCACGACTACCCGAGCCTCCGCAACGAACTCGAGGCACGACTCGCCGCCGTACCCCAATTTCGGATGAAACTGGCCGACAGCAAGTTCAACCTCGACCATCCGGTCTGGGTCGACGACCACGATTTCGACCTCGACCGGCACGTCCACCACGTCGGCGTGCCCGCACCGGGAAGCCGGGTCGAACTCGCCGAACTGTGCGGCCACATCGCCTCGCAGCCCCTGGATCGCTCCCGACCCCTGTGGGAGATGTGGTTCGTCGACGGTCTCGACGACGGCCGGATCGCCGTCATCGCGAAGATGCACCACGCCGGCGTCGACGGAGTGTCGGGTGCGGCCCTCATCGCGCAGTTGTGCAGCCTCGACCCGGCCGACCCGCGCCCGGAACCGGTGCCGTGGGGCGCGGGCGACGCGAACGACCTCGCCATCGCCGTCGCCGGGGCCCTCAACGTCGCCCGGCGGCCCCTCCACCTGCTGCGGATCCTGCCGGCGGCCGTGACGTCGGTGGCCTCATGGATCGCCCGCGCACGACGCGGCGACGCCATGCCCGCGCCGTTCACTGCGCCGCGCACACCGTTCAACTCCACCATTACCGGACACCGCAACGTCGCCTTCGCCGAACTGAACCTCGACGACGTGAAGCTCGTGAAGAACGTCTTCGAGGTCACCGTCAACGACGTGGTGATGGCCGTGTGCGCCGGTGCGCTGCGCCGGTATCTGGAGCGGCGCGGGGAGCTTCCCGATTCCCCGCTCATCGGGATGATCCCGGTCTCGGTCCACGGCAGGTCGGATCGGGCGGGACGTAACCAGGTCTCGGCGATGTTCGCCGACCTCCACACCCACATCGCGGATCCGGCCGAGCGACTGCGTGCCCTCGCGGAAGCGAATGCGGTGTCCAAGGACCACAATGCCGACCTCGGCGCGAACCTGCTGCAGGACTGGTCGCAGTTCCTCGGCGCGGCGGTGTTCGCGCCCGCGATGCGCGCCTACGCCGGGCTCCGCCTCGCCGACCGGCATCCGGTGATCCACAACCTCGTGATCTCCAACGTGCCCGGACCACCCGTCCCGCTGTACTTCCTGGGTGCGCGCATGACGGCCATGCACCCCTTCGGCCCGATCTTCCACGGCGCGGCTCTCAACGTGACGGTGCTCTCCCTCGACAGCAGGCTCGACATCGGTCTGATCTCGTGTCCCGATCTCGTTCCCGACCTGTGGGAGCTCGTCGACGACTTCTCCCCCTCCCTCGACGACTTGATCCTCGCGGCCGGCGCGGAGAGCGACGAGGCCGTGTCGCAGGAGGGGTGAGGCGGTGCCCGGGCGAGCCCGCGGTCCCGCCGATCGCGCGCGTAGGAGAAGAACGGAATTGCGCACGGGAAGGACACGGCTAGAGTCACGCCCATGCCGGCACAGAACGACGAGGACGAGCAGAACAGCACGAGCGTGACGACGGTGCCGCTCCTCGAACCCCGCGACGGCGTCCCGGAGGTCGTCACCACGGCGCGCGGGGTCGCCGATGCGGCAGCGATGCTCGCGCAGGGCCACGGCCCGCTGGCCGTCGACGCCGAGCGCGCGTCAGGCTACCGCTACTCCGCGCGTGCCTATCTCGTACAGCTGCGCCGCGAAGGCGCCGGCACGGTGCTGCTCGATCCCATTCCGACGCGGGACGACCTCGGACCTCTGGCCGAGGTGATCAACGACCTCGAGTGGGTTCTGCACTCCGCCGACCAGGACCTCCCCGGCCTCGCCGAACTCGGTCTCCGGCCGGCCACGTTGTACGACACCGAACTCGCCGGTCGCCTCGCCGGTTTTCCTCGCGTCGGTCTCGCCGCGATCGTGGCCGAGACCCTGGGCCTGGAACTGCGCAAGGGCCACGGCGCTGCGGACTGGTCGACTCGGCCGCTGCCGGAGTCGTGGCTCAACTACGCCGCGCTCGACGTCGAACCGCTGGTCGAGCTCCGTGAGGCGATGGCGCGTGAACTCGAGCGGCAGAACAAGACCGAGTGGGCCGCCCAGGAATTCGAGCACATCCGCCTCGCCGGACCTCCGGCCCCGAAGCCCGATCGGTGGCGACGTACATCGAAGATCCACGCGATCAAGGACCGGCGTCGCCTCGCGATCGTCCGCGAACTGTGGACCACGCGCGACGAGATCGCTGCCCGACGCGACATCGCCCCCGGGCGGATCCTGCCCGACTCCGCGATCATCGCTGCCGCGGAGGCGAACCCCACCACCGTCGAACAGCTGCAGGCACTTCCGGTCTTCGGTGGTCCACGCCAGCGTCGTTCCTCGCGTGCCTGGCTGAACGCGATCGAGCGGGCCCGTGCGCTGCCCGAGGACCGGCTGCCACCCCTCACGCCGCCGCTGACCGGGCCTCCCCCGGCCGGCCGCTGGTCGCGCCACCACCCCGAGGAGGCCGAGCGTCTCGCCGCAGCGCGCGGCGAACTCGCCGCCCTGAGCGAGGAAGTCGCCGTTCCCGTCGAGAATCTGGTGAGTCCGGAACTCGTGCGGCGCCTGTGCTGGGACTGGGACGTCGCGGCCGCGGACGACGTCGAGGAGTACATCGACGGTCGTTTCACCGAGGGTGGGGCACGGCCGTGGCAACGCGCGTTGACCGTACCGCGACTGGCGAAGGCACTCACTGCGGAGAACTGATCTCCGCAGCTCCTCCTATGCTGCGGCGTGCGCGGGCGCGGCGGAGAACCGCCGTCGCGCGTCGCGCAGGACGAGCTTCATCGGTAGGTGCCGCGCCGCCGCGGGCAGTGCCCGATAGGCGGGCGCCGCGATCCGCATCAGGCGGTCGAACCATCGCTGGTGAGTGTCGGTCCACGTGAAGCCGTAGGCCTCACGGATACGGCGGTCGAGCATCCCCAGGGTGAAGAACCGGTTGAGCGCCATCGCCGGACGGGCGACGATCGGCAGGTCGCCGCCGGAGAGTAGCGCGCGAGCATAGGAACGGACGGTGTCGTCGATCTCCAGATCGTCGACGACGCTGTGCCAGTAGGCATCGAACGCGTCGAGATCGGCGGGCCACATGTCCTCCGGCACCTGCAGCGACGTGCCGTAGACCGCGAATTCGCGGTACAGCCGCTCGGCCTCGGCGCGGTCGAGGCGGCCGAAGAACCGTTCGTACACGTCCCGGCCGCCGTGGAACATCACCGCGGCGATCCACACCTGCAGCTTCGGATCGAAGGCGTTGTATCCGTCGGCCCGGACCGGCGCGTGGGCACGGTTGACGAAGCGTACGACCCTGCGGCGTTCCTCGTCGTCACCGAACGCCACCAGGAAGATGTACGCGCTCGTGTTCCGGAATCGCGTGACGGGATCGACGAGGGCCTTGCTGTGTTCCACTACACCGTGCCCTATCGGGGGCAGCGCGATCTCCATGAGAAACCGCCGGGGTGAGGTCAGCAGGAACGCCGCCTCACCCACCACGCCTCGTACCGTCGCGTCCGGTCGTCGCCGAGTCATGGAGGAAGACTGTATTCCCTGATCACACCATGTCAAGCGACAACCCTCACAGATAGGAGCGCCGCAGGCAGGCATGCAGAACGCGGAGAATTCTTCCTAACTTGGAGGCGCCGCCCAGAAGTCCGCACCGGCGGGGGATCGCCCGCGCGAGGCGCGGCCTGTCGTCGAGTTCTCGCCGGAAACGTCGAGTCGGCAGTTCGGCGCGGCGTAATGTTCCCCTGAAGAAAACACAGTGTGTCCAGCCCTTTCGTGCCCATGCAGCCAGTCTCATCCAGGAGTTCCTCGGTGACCCAACCATCGACCGCACACGCCGCGAAAGTCATCGCCGTGACCGTCGCGGCGGCCGTGGGCGGTTTCCTGTTCGGCTTCGACAGCTCGGTCATCAACGGCGCCGTCGACTCCATCCAGGACAACTTCGCGCTCAGTTCGTTCGTGACCGGCTTCGCCGTCGCCATCGCCCTGCTCGGCTGCGCCGTCGGTGCGTGGTTCGCCGGGCGCCTCGCCGACAGCTGGGGCCGCAAGCGCGTGATGCTCCTCGGCTCGGCCCTGTTCGTCATCTCCTCGATCGGATCCGGCCTGGCCTTCAGCGTTCCCGACCTGATGCTGTGGCGCGTCCTCGGCGGGCTCGGCATCGGTATCGCGTCCGTCATCGCGCCGACCTACATCTCCGAGATCGCCCCCGCGCGCTACCGCGGCGCGCTCGCGTCGCTGCAGCAGCTCGCCATCACCCTCGGCATCTTCGCCGCCCTTCTGTCGGATGCGGTCCTGCAGAACGCCGCCGGCGGAGCGTCGAACGAGTTGTGGTGGAACCTCGAGGCCTGGCGGTGGATGTTCCTCGTCGGTGTGGCGCCCGCAATCCTCTACGGCGTACTGGCGATGACGATCCCGGAGTCGCCCCGATATCTCGTCGGCAAGGACATGGACGAAGAGGCCGCGGCCGTGTTGGCGAACGTCACGGGTGAACTTCGGCCCGACGAACGTGTCCGCGAGATCCGGCTCACGCTGCGCCGGGAATCGAAGGCGTCCTTCGGCGACATCCGCGGCCCGGTCTTCGGTCTGCAGCCGTTGGTGTGGGTCGGCATCACGATGGCGGTCTTCCAGCAGTTCGTCGGTATCAACGCGATCTTCTACTATTCGACGACGCTGTGGAAGTCCGTGGGTTTCACGGAGAATCAGTCGTTCACGACCTCGGTGATCACGGCCGTGATCAACGTGCTCATGACGTTCGTCGCGATTCTGTTCGTCGACAAGATCGGTCGGCGGCCGCTGCTGATGACCGGTTCGATCGGCATGTTCGTCAGCCTGCTGCTGGCAGCGATCGCCTTCTCGCAGGCGGTTGGCAGCGGTGAGGATGTCGAACTGCCGGCACCGTGGGGTGCGCTCGCGCTCGTCGGAGCGAACGCCTTCGTGATCTTCTTCGCCGCCACCTGGGGTCCGATCATGTGGGTGATGCTCGGCGAGATGTTCCCGAACCGCATGCGCGCGGTGGCCCTCGGCATCAGCACCGCGGCCAACTGGATCGCGAACTTCACAGTCACGCTGGCGTTCCCGCCGCTCACCTCCGCGGTCGGCCTGTGGTTCCTGTACGGACTGTTCGCATTCTTCGCCCTGCTGTCGTTCTTCTTCGTCAAGGCGAAGATCCCCGAGACCAAGGGCATGGAACTCGAGGAGATGCAGAGCTAGTCGATACACGTCAGGGGCGGTATCCGGTGATCCGGATACCGCCCCCTGACATGTATGCCTCGTGTCGACCGACTCAGCCGGCTTCGCGATCGGACTGTTCGACCGCCGAGGGGCGCGACCGCTCCTCGGGTTCGCTGTCGAGGCCAGCGACCCAGCCGGTGACCTGACGTGCCACGTCCTGGGCCGTCAGACCGAGCTCGGCATGGATCTCGTTGCGGGAGGCGTGATCGAGGAACTTCTGCGGCACCCCGACATCGCGCGTGGGCATGTCGACATCGCTGCGGCGCAGAGCAGCGGAGACCGCCGAGCCGACACCGCCGTGCAGGCCGCTGTCCTCGACCGTGACGACGATCCGGAAACCGCGCGCGAGGTCGACCACCGCGTCGGACACGGGAAACACCCACCGCGGGTCGACGACCGCGGCATCGATCCCCTGCCGGGAGAGACGGTCGGCGACGTCGAGCGCAAGACCCGCGAACGCTCCGACCGCGACGATCAGTGCGTCGCCGCGACGCGAAGGCGGCATCCGCAGCACGTCGACCGTGCCGTCGATCCGTTCGATCGCGGGGATGTCCTCTCCCACGGAGCCTTTGGGGAATCGGAGGACGGTGGGGCCGTCCGAGACGTCGAGCGCCTCGCCCAGTTCCTCACGCAGCGTCGCCCCGTCGCGCGGAGCGGCAACCCGGATACCCGGCACGATGCCCAGCAGGGACAGATCCCACATGCCGTTGTGGCTGGCACCGTCCGAGCCCGTCACTCCCGCACGGTCGAGGACCACGGTGACCGGCTGCCGGAGCAGCGCGACATCCATGAGCAGCTGGTCGAACGCCCGGTTCAGGAAGGTCGAGTACACCGCGACGACGGGATGCATCCCGCCGAGCGCCAGACCCGCCGCCGACGTCAGCGCGTGCTGTTCGGCGATCCCCACGTCGAAGGTGCGCTCGGGGAACCGTTCGCCGAACTTGGCGAGGCCCGTCGGTCCGGGCATCGCGGCGGTGATGGCCACGACGTCCTCTCGCTGTTCCCCCAGCGCGATGAGTTCTTCGGAGAAGACCGACGTCCAGTCGGGTGCGGAGGCTGCCTTCGCCCGACCCGTGCGCGGATCCATGACGCCCGTGGCGTGCATCTGATCGGCGAGGTGGTTCTCGGCAGGCGCGTAACCGGCGCCCTTGCGGGTGACGGCGTGGACGAGGACCGGACCGCCGTACGCCTTCGCGCGGCGCAACGCGGATTCCATCGCCTGCTCGTCGTGCCCGTCGACCGGGCCGAGGTACTTGATCCCCAGGTCGGTGAAAAGCACTTGCGGGCTGACCGCGTCCTTCACACCGGCCTTCATGCCGTGCAGCACGGAGTAGGCCGCCGAGCCGATCCACGGGATCCGCTTGACCATGCGCCGGCTGTTGTCGAGCACCTTCTCGTAGCCCGGCTTGAGGCGCAGCGCCGCGAGATGATCGGCGAGACCGCCGATGGTGGGCGCGTAGGACCGGCCGTTGTCGTTGACGACGATCACCATCGACCGGTTCTGGCCGGCAGCGATGTTGTTGAGCGCTTCCCAGCACATGCCGCCGGTCAGGGCACCGTCGCCCACGACCGCGACGACGGTCCGATCGGACTGTCCGGACAGCGAATAGGCCTTGGCGAGCCCGTCTGCGTAGGACAGCGCGGCCGATGCGTGCGACGACTCGATCCAGTCGTGTTCGCTCTCCGCGCGGCACGGGTAGCCGGACAACCCGCCCTTCTGCCGGAGGCTGTCGAACTCGCCGCGACGACCGGTGAGGATCTTGTGGACGTAGGCCTGGTGACCGGTGTCGAAGAGGATCGGGTCGCGAGGCGAATCGAACACCCGGTGCAGAGCGATGGTCAGCTCGACGACGCCGAGATTGGGCCCGAGGTGACCGCCGGTCGCCGCGACCTTCTCGACCAGGAATTCCCGAATCTCCCCCGCGAGCTCGGTGAGCTCCACAGGGGAGAGTCGACGTAGATCGTCGGGCGACTGGATGCGGGACAGAACACCCAACTGGAACAGCTCCCTCCGGCTCGTGCCTCGCGCTCGTCGCGCGAGTGATTCCCTCAGTCTACGGAGCGCGGGAACGGAGCGTCTCCCGCTACCGCCTCGGTTCCGCATGACCTCCTGGTCACCGGCGAGCGGATCGCCCGGCCGTGATCGAGGTCACCCTCCCGAGGAGATGTCGGCGCGATCGGCAGGCGACTTCTCCTCGACGAGGTCGATGGTGGTGCGCAACGCCCGGTTCGGAATCAGCACCACGGATACCAGAGTAATGACTGCGAACGCCGCCGCCACGAGGAAGAGCGTCGCCGTCGCGTCGCCGTAGGCGGCGCGGATGACCTCCGCCACAGGCCCGGGCAGCCGGGAGAAGTCGAGACTTCCGCCGGTTCCGCCACCGGAGGTGTCCACACCGAGCTTCGCGAGACCGTCGGCGGAGAGCGTCGCGACGCGGGAGGCGAGGATCGAACCGAGCACCGACACACCGATCGCGCCACCGAAGGTGCGGAAGAAGGCCACGGAGCTGCTCGCAGCACCGATGTTGCGCACGCTGACGGTGTTCTGCACGGCGAGCACGAGATTCTGCATCAGCATGCCCGTGCCCAGGCCCACGATGGCGATGTACACGCTGATCAACGTCAGCGACGTGAGGTGATCGACGGTCCCGAGCAGGCCGAAACCGATCATCTGCAGAAGCGCACCGCCGATCAGGAAGCCCTTCCACTTGCCGAAGCGCGTGATGAGCTGACCCGAGAGCATCGACGAGATGAGCGTGCCCACGACCATCGGGATGGTGAGCAGACCGGCGACCGTCGGGCTGTAGGCACGCGAGGTCTGGAAGTACTGGCCGAGGAAGGTGGTGGCACCGAACAGGCCGATACCGACTGCCACCGACGCGATGATCGCGAGGGCGGTGGTGCGTTCGGTGACGATCTTCAGGGGGATGATCGGATCGGCCACCTTCGACTCGACGATCAGCGTCGCGGCGAGCAGGACGATGCCGGCTCCGACGTACAGGGCGGACTCGACCGAGAACCACTCGTAGTAGCCGGCCTTACCGGCGAAGGAAACCCAGATGAGCAGGACGCTCACGGCGGCGGTGATGAGGGTGGCGCCGAACCAGTCGATGCTCACGTTCTCCTTGCGGACGGTCGTGACGTGCAGCGTGCGCTGCAGCAGGACCAGTGCGACGACGGCGATCGGCACGCAGACGTAGAAGCACCAGCGCCAGCCGAGGAGGTCGACGATGACGCCCCCGAGCACGGGCCCACCCGACATGGCGACGGCCATGACGGCACCCATGTAGCCGGAATACCGACCGCGTTCACGGGGCGGGATGATGCTGCCGATGATCGCGACGACCAGAGCCGTCAGACCGCCCATGCCGATGCCCTGGATCACGCGGGCGGCGAGCAGGACCGGCACATTGTGTGCGAGGCCGGCCAGCACCGATCCGACGACGAAGACCAGGATCCCGAGCTGGACGAGCAACTTCTTGTTGAACAGGTCGGCGAACTTGCCCCAGATGGGCGTCGACGCGGCGTTGGCGAGCAGCGCCGTGGTGATGACCCAGGCGTACTGGGTCTGGGTGCCGTTCAGATCGGCGATGATCGTCGGCAGGGCGGTCGAGACGATGGTGCTGCTCAGCAGCGCTGTGAAGAGAGCGGCAAGGAGGCCCGACAGCACGACGAGAATCTCGCGGTGCGTCATCTGCTCCTCGGCTGCGGGAGCAGCCGGTTGCGCTCCCGATCCGGAGACTGTGGTCATGGATTGGTCCTTCGTGTATCGATAACGAGCGGAGCCAGGGACGAGGTGAGGCGCTCGAGCGTCGTGATGGCGCCCGCGATCTCGTCCTCGTGCCAGTCCGCGAGTTCTGCGGAGAGACGTTCGGTCCGGCGCTTCTTCACGAGTTCGAGGATCTCGATTCCCGCGACCGAACAACTCACCCGGTGAGCACGACGATCGTCGGGATCGGGATGTCGATCCACGAGGCCACGCTCGACGAGTTCGGCGATCTGTCTGCTCAACGACGACTGGCTGACGCACATCTCGACGGCGAGTTCGCTGGGACGGCACTCCCCCATCCGTGCGAGCACGAACAGCACCGCGACGAGCGCGGGGGGAAGCACGTCGGTGTCGTGGTGAACGAGTGCACCGCGCAGCGTGCGACCGAAGAGGAAGATCGCGTCGGCGAGTTCGTGGGCCTGGGCCTTGTCCGACACAGCGAACCTCCGTCGGGTGAATTAATTGATTACGTCATGCAACTATACAGATTACTTGCGTACTACAAGCAATCTCTTTCTCACGTCACACGACCCACCACGACGCGATTCCCGTCACACCCGGTCTCCTACAGGTGTGACGGGAATCCGGATCAACGGGTGAACAGACCGATGCACTCCACATGATGGGTCGACGGGAACGCTGCGAACGCCCGCACGTCGGCCAACTCGAACCCGTGATCGCGATACAGACCCACATCACGACCGAACGAGGCGGGATCGCACCCCACATGGACGATCCGGCGCGGACCCGCCTCGGCGACGGCCGCCACCACTTCCCTACCGGCCCCCGCCCGCGGCGGGTCGAGCACGACCACCTCGGGCGCCGGGAGGTCGGGGATCATCCGCTCCACCCGACCGTGACGGAAGGACACCTGGCCGAGATCGGCAAGTGCCTCCATCCCATCGTCGACGGCGGTCTTCGACGACTCGACCGACACCACCTGCCCGGACGGACCCACCTGCTCGGCGAGCACCGCGGCGAACACCCCCACCCCGCCGTAGAGATCCCACGCCGTCGCACCCGCGGACGCCTGCGCCCACTCGCCCACCACCGCCGAATAGGTGGTCGCAGCGCCGCGGTGCGCCTGCCAGAACCCTGTCGGCGCCAACCGCCACTCACGCTCACCGACCCTCTCGAGCACACGACCGGGACCCTCGATCACCTTCTCCGGACGGGGCGCGTTCACTGCCGCCCGCCGTGACGCCGCGCCGCGGCGACCCTGCCGCCGCGCACCACTCGCGACGACGGGCGGCGCGATCTCCACCACGTGCCGACCACCGTCCGCGTCGAGCACCACCTGCAACTCGGCTCCCGGCTGCCACACCCGGTCGGCGAGACCGACATAGGCATGCGGATCGATCTGCGGGCAGGCCAGCTCGGGGACGACCTCGTTGCTGCGGTAGCGCCGGTATCCCGGGTTCCCCGCCACGTCCACCGCGAGCCGGACCCGGGTGCGCCACAAAGTCCCGTTCGAGGCACCGCCGGGCACCTCCTCGACGGTCACCTCGCGGTCCACGCCTCCCAGCCGGCGAAGCTGCTCGACCACCACGGCGCCCGTGAAACGGCGCTGCGCCGCAACGGTCATGTGCGACAGATCGCAACAGCCCGCTCCCCCCGGACCGGAGATCGGACAGACCCGATCGACGCGATCCTCGGACGCCTCGAGCACGTCCTCCACGTCGGCGAAGCAGAACGACCCGCCTCGATCCTCGGTGACGCGAGCGAAGACCCGTTCCCCCGGCAGTCCGTGCCGCACGAAGACGACCCGACCCTCGAACCGCGCGACACACGCACCGCCGTGGGCGGGATTCCCGAGGATCACCTCGATCCGCCGGCCGGACCATTCCGTACGCGGGTGTGCCTGACGATTCACCGGGGTTCCTCCTCGTTGTCGAACTGTCGTTCCTGTCCGTCCGGGACGGCCCGCCCCATCGCACCCGCCTCCGTGGACGAGCGCAGCTGCCAGGGCACACTCGTCACCATCACTCCCGGCTGGAAGAGGAGCCGGCTCTTGAGTCTCAACGCACTCTGGTTGTGGAGCAGTTGCTCCCACCAGTGACCCACCACGTACTCGGGAATGAACACGGTCACGACGTCCCGGGGAGAATCGCGCCGGACCCGGCGCACGTAGTCGAGGACGGGCCGCGTGATCTCCCGGTAGGGAGACTCGACGACCTTCAACGGAACCGTCAGATCGCTCTTCTCCCATTCGATTACGAGACGCCGGGTGCTCTCGTCGTCGACGTTGACGGTGATCGCCTCGAGCGTGTCGGGACGGGTCGCCCGCGCATAGGCGAGCGCACGCATGGTGGGCAGGTGCAGGGTCGAGACGAGCACGATCGAATGCGTGCGGCTGGGCAGCACCCCGTCCCAGTCCGCGCTCTCGAGTTCCGCGGCGACCGTGTCGTAGTGTCGCCGGATCGCCTTCATCAGTACGAACGCCACCACCATGGTCACGACCGCGATCCACGCCCCGGCGGCGAACTTGCCGGTCAGCACGACCAGCAGCACCAGCGTGGTGGAGACGCACCCGACCCCGTTGATCGTCCGCGACCGCGCCATGCGGCCCCGGACGGCGGGATCCGCCTCGGCGCGCAGCTCCCGGGTCCAGTGACGCACCATGCCGGCCTGTCCCAGGCTGAACGCGACGAACACACCCACGATGTACAGCTGGATGAGCCTGGTGACCTCGGCTTCGAAGACCCACACGAAGACGACGGCGATACCGGCGAGGAAGAGAATGCCGTTGCTGAAGGCGAGCCGGTCGCCACGCGTGTGGAACTGACGCGGCAGGTAGCGGTTCTGCGCGAGAACCGAGCCGAGCACGGGGAATCCGTTGAACGCCGTGTTGGCGGCGAGCACGAGGATCACGGCGGTGACGACCGTGATCAGGACGAACGCGGCCGGTATCCCGTCGAAGACGGTATGGGCCAGCTGGGCGAGCAACGTCTTCTGCTCGTAACCCTCGGGTGCACCCCGCAACTGGGTCTCGGGGTGCTCGGCCACCACGACCCCGAGGCGTTCGGCGAGGAAGACCACCCCGAGGAACAGGGTGACGGCGATACCTCCGAGCACGAGCAACGTCGTCGCGGCGTTGCGCGCCTTCGGCTTCCGGAAGGACGGCACACCCGTGCTGATCGCCTCGACACCCGTCAGCGCGGCGCACCCGGACGAGAATGCGCGCGCGACCAGGAGGACGAAGGCGAGGGCCGTCAGGTCGGTCTGCTCGGCGACGAGCTCGAGATCGGCCGACTCGGCGCGCAGCTCGTCGCCCAGGACGAAGATCCGGAACAGTCCGGCCCCGAGCATCACCAGCATGCAGCCCACGAAGGTATAGGTGAGAACGGCGAAGGCGCGTCCGGCCCGCCGGAGACCACGCAGGTTCACCGCGGTCAGCAACACGATCGCGAGGATGACGAAGAGAACCTTGTGCCGGGCCACGAACGGGACTGCCGATCCGACCGTCGCTGCCGCGGACGACAGCGACACCGCGACCGTCAGCACGTAGTCGACGAGCAGTGCACTGCCCACGGTCAGTCCGGCGGTGGGACCGAGATTCTTCGTGGCGACCTCGTAGTCGCCGCCGCCCGACGGGTAGGCGCGCACGGTCTGGCGGTACCCGGCGATCACGATCACGAGCACGAAGGCGACCGCGAGACCGATCCACGGCGAGAACGCGTAGGCCGACAGTCCCGCGACGGAGAGGACGAGGAAGATCTCCTCGGGCGCGTAGGCGACCGACGACAGGGCATCGGAGGCGAACACCGGCAGCGCGGTGCGTTTGGGCATCAACTCGTGCCCGAGAGTGTCGCTGCGGAACGGACGACCCAGCACGAGCCGCTTCGCCGCGGTGGAAAGCTTGGACACGCGCAAAGCCTATGCGGTTCGGGCCCGGAAGTACCCCTCGGCCGGGTCACGACCGCTCGAGGATCGTCACGCGGTACCGTTCGGTTCGGCGGTCCGCTGCGGTCCGTCTCGGAAGGATCGACCGGAACGGAGTCCACGGGTGTACGTGGTGGTGATGGGGTGTGGTCGAGTCGGTTCGGCGGTGGCCACCGCTCTCGTCCGGCTCGGTCACGAGGTCGCGGTCATCGACCGAGACGAGACTGCGTTCGGGCGACTCGGCGACGACTTCCCCGGACATACAGTGCTCGGTATGGGCTTCGACCGGGACGTGCTGATCTCCGCCGGTATCGAACGCGCCGACGCCTTCGCGGCGGTCTCCTCCGGCGACAACTCGAACATCATCTCGACACGTGTGGCCCGCGAGACGTTCGCCGTCGAACGTGTCGTCGCGAGGATCTACGACGCCAAACGTGCGGCGGCGTACGAGCGGCTCGGCATCCCCACCGTGGCGACCGTGCCGTGGACCACCGATCGCTTCCTCCACGCGCTGACGCACGACAGTGAGACCGCCCGGTGGCGCGATCCCACCGGATCCGTCGCGATAGCCGAGGTGAACGTGCACGAGGGATGGGTCGGGCGACGCGTCACCGACCTCGAGGAGGCCACCGGATCGCGCGTGGCTTTCCTGATCCGGTTCGGCAGCGGTCTGCTACCCGACCGCAGGACGGTGCTGCAGGCCGACGACTCCGTCTACATCGCGGCGGTGTCGGGTTCCGTCTCGGAGGCGATCACACACGCCGAGAACCCACCGGTCGACGAGAACTGACCCGCCCACCCGAGAGGAAGCTCACATGAAGGTGGCGATCGCCGGTGCCGGCGCGGTGGGACGCTCGATAGCGCGCGAACTGCTGCGCAACGCCCACGAGGTGATGCTCATCGAACGCAAGCTCGAGCACGTCGAGCCGGACGCCGTTCCGGACGCGACATGGGTCCACGCCGACGCGTGCGAACTCAGCTCGCTCGAATCCACCGGACTCGAACAGTACGACGTGGTGATCGCGGCGACGGGCGACGACAAGGCCAACCTGGTTCTCAGCCTGCTCGCGACCACCGAGTTCGGTGTCCCGCGGGTGGTTGCGCGCGTCAACGATCCGCGCAACGAGTGGCTGTTCGACGAATCGTGGGGCGTGGACGTCGCGGTGTCCACGCCGCGCATGCTCGCGGCGCTGGTCGAGGAGGCCGTCACGGTCGGCGATCTGGTGCGGTTGATGACGCTCCGCAAGGGCGCGAACCTGGTGGAGGTCACCCTGCGGGACACCACCGCCCTGGCCGGGAAACCGGTTCGGAAACTGGAACTGCCCCGCGATACGGCGCTGGTGGCGATCCTGCGCGGCGGACGCGTGATCGTCCCGCAGCCGGACGATCCGCTCGAAGGCGGGGACGAACTGCTGTTCGTCACGGCGGAGGACGTCGAGGACGATCTTCGGCAGGCGGTGAACCGCTAGTCGCGCGAACCGTGCCGGTCGCGGAGACGGTGCCGGCCGTCGAGTCCGTGCCGGTTCTCGGTGCCCGACTCGTCGTGGGAGCCCGACGTCTCGTGGGAGCCCTCGGTCGAAGGGTCCTCGAGGGTCTCGGCCTCGGCCGGCGGGGGTTCGACGATTCGGTCCGCGCGCCGGACCGCCCAGAGAGTGACCAGCAGGGCGAGCGCGGTCAGCGGCCAGCCCATTCCGATCCGTGCGACCGCGAGCCACCCGGTGCGGTCCTCGTCGTAGAGGTGGTTCTGCACGAGATAGCGGCCGAGGAAGACCAGGGTCCATGCAAGGGTGGCGACATCGTAGGCACGCACCGCGGTGGGATGCGACCGCCACCGCGAACCCTGGCCGTTGAGCATCCCCCAGATCACGCCCACCAGCGGCCTACGGACGAGCACCGACAGAAGGAAGGCGCCCCCGTAGACCAGGCTCGCGTAGATCCCGAAGAGGAAGTATCCCTTCGCGTCGCCGGTGCGGTGAGCGATGAAGGCGCACAGGGCGACTCCGAAGAAGCCGGAGATCGCGGGCTGGATCGGCGTGCGCTGGATCAGGCGCCACACGAGCACCGCCAGTGCCACGCCCAAGGCCGTCCAGATGGCCGCCGTGAGCCCCCACACGCTGTTGACCGGCACGAACACCAGCACCGGCAGCGTCGAATAGATCAACCCGCTGATCCCACCGAGTTGTTCGAGCATCGTCTGCTGGTTGGTGTCGCTCACTCCTACGAGGGTGCCACATCGGGCACAGCGGTACGACCCCGCGTATTCGGGGGAACCACTCCGCGTACGCAGGGGCCGGTCACCCCCGGCGCGCGCCGGTCAAGCCGGTTCGCGCAGCTCGTAGTACGGGTTGTAGATCACCTTGCGTCCGTCGCGTTCTCCCACGCGACCGCGTACCGTCAACGTACGCCCGGGCTCGATCCCGGGGATGCGCCGACGACCGATCCACACGAGCTGGATCGAATCGGTCCCGTCGAAGAACTCCGCCTCGACGACGGCGGCAGCGGCACGCGAACACGACTCGACACTGCGGAGGCGTCCGTACATGGTCACTTCCTGACCGCGGGCGCATTCGACGACGGGTAGGGCGCCCGTGGAGTGCGAGGATTCGGCCATCTCCTCGGCATCGAGTTCTTCGATGTCCTCGGTGAGCCGCCGTGTGAGCCGACGCAGATAGCCGGCCGGGGAAGCCATAACACGCTCCTGTACGGAAGGGCACGGATCACGTGCCACCGGACTCTTCTTCGACCGCCACTGTAGACGCATTCTCGCCGGATACAAGTTGCACGGTGCACACCACCGTGCAGGCACCGTCGACCTGGTGTGCAGGCACCGCCGGCACGACCGTGTGGGCAGGTGAGCGTGGTTTCCGGGGACCGATGGTGCAGGATCGTCCGCATGTCCCGCAACGAATCCCCGGTCTCCCCGGACGCCGGTCCGTCCCGGCCGGTCGCCCGCACCGCGGTCGTGCTTCCCGGCACGGGTTCGGACGCATGCTTCGCCGAGAAGGCGTTCGGCCCCGAACTCCGACGCCGCGGCATCACGCCGATCACCGTCGATCCGGACCCTCGCGGTGTCGTGGCGAGCTACGTCGCGGCGCTCGACGATGCCGCGGCGGACGGACCGATCCTCGTCGGTGGGGTGTCGATCGGTGCGGCCGTCGCGCTGAGGTGGGCGTTCGACAATCCCGACCGTGTCGTCGGCGTCCTCGCGGCCCTACCGGCGTGGACCGGCGATCCACTGGAGGCCCCGGCGGCTGCGAGCGCGCGGTGGACGGCGACCGAGCTACGCACTCACGGACTCGAAGCGGTCACCGCGGCGATGGCGGCCTCGAGTCCGTCCTGGCTCGCAGGGGAGCTGACCCGCTCGTGGAGCGCCCAGTGGCCCGACCTTCCGTCCGCGCTGGACGAGGCCGCGCGCTATCGGTCGCTCGACGTCGACGAGCTCCGGGCCGTGAGGGCGCCGGCCGGTGTCGCCGCGGCGGTCGACGACGCGGTTCATCCGCTGGAGGTGGGGCGGCAATGGGCACGCGAGATCCCGCGGGCGGAACTCGCGACGGTGGAACTCGCGCAGGTCGGGAGCGATCCCGCAGTGCTCGGCACGCTCTGTCTCACAGCCCTCGACCGGATCGTTGCGGTATCGCCCTAGAAGCCGAGTTGTTGCATCGCCGAACCGGATTCGCCGCGGCGCGGCGGAGGGGTCTGCTGGGTGGGTCGGGGCTGCTGAGTCTGCTGGGTGGGCGGGGCCGGCCGCGCCGTCCGAGGGGCGGGCTGTGCCGAAGCAGGTCCGGGCTGCTGCTGCTGCTGCGCCGCCTGCTGCTGTTGTTGCTGTTGCGCTGCGACGAGCTGACGGGTGAGCGCCTCGGGGAGCACGATCGGCAGCGGCGTACGGACCGGATGGGGGTCTGCTCCTCGCCGGACGACGGTTCCGGAGATCACCGAGCGTGCGATCCCGACGAGTTCGGAATCGGCTCCCGCATTCCCGGGAGGCGCCGCCACGACACAGCGGATCATCCAGCGGAAACCGTCGACACCGATGAATCGCAGATCGGCGTTCGCGGCCCTGCCGTGCAGTTCACGGCCCCACGGGCCCGATTCGATGCTGACCTCTGCGTTGTCGTTACGCAGGGTCTCCGCGAGTTCGGCGGCGACCTCGCGCCACTGTCCCGGCGACTTCGGCGCGGCGTACGCGGAAACCGTGATGCGTCCGAACTGGGTCACCAGGTGGACGTTCTGAGGCGTTCCGTTCGGCGCCATCTCGACCTGGATCTGGCCGCCGGCCGGCAGCGGGACGAGCACGGATCCGAGATCGAGACGGGAGGCGGCCATCGTCTCCTCGTCGACCTCGTCGATGTCGTACGGACCGGAATCGGCTGCGCTGCCGGTGGCGTATTCGTCGTATGCCTCGTCGGAAGGCTCGTCGTATGCGCCGAGATCGCCGCCGGGTGCAGCGGCGTCGGTCGCCTCGCGGTTCTTGCGGCGTCGTCCGAACATGTCAGGAACCCTCCTTCACGAGGCCGGCGTGTCCGCCGCTCGATCCGTATCCGCCGCTGCCCCGCGTCGTGTCGTCGAGCTCGTCCACTTCGACGAAGTCGACGAGTTCGACGCGCTGGACGAGCAACTGCGCGATGCGGTCGCCTCGGCGGAGTTCGACGGCGCGCTCGGTGTCGTGGTTGATCAGGCACACCTTGATCTCTCCACGGTAGCCCGCGTCGACCGTCCCGGGTGTGTTCACGACGGACAGTCCGAACTTGGCGGCGAGGCCGGAACGCGGGTGGATCAATCCGACCGTTCCCACGGGCAGTGCCACGGCGATGCCGGTGCCGACGAGCGCTCGCTCCCCCGGACCGAGGGTCACGTCGACCGAGGTGCACAGGTCCACGCCGGCGTCACCGGGATGGGCGCGAGTGGGCACGGGAAGCTCCGGATCGAGCCGGCGCAGCGGTATCGGGGGAAGATCGGTCACGTCGACCGAGACTACTCGCGTGCCGGGCCGCTCCCCCGAGGCGACTATCCTTACGGTGTGTCCCGATCTTCGCGCACCTCAGCGACAACACCCCCGACGGCCGACGCTCCGACCTTCTCCGAGCGGATGTGGGTGCCGTGGTGGTGGTGGCCTATCGGACTCGGGGTGGCCGCTCTGCTCGCGGCGGAGCTGCACATGGGCGCACCGGGGATGTACGCGTGGCTGCCCTACGTTCTGCTGCTTCCGGTGCCGATCTGGGTCCTCACCTGGCTCTCACGCAGCAGGGTCGAGGTGGTGGGCGGCGAACTCGTCGTCGGTCGCGCACATCTGCCCGTCGATGTGATCTCGCGGGGGGTGGTGGTTCCGCACTCGGCCAAGAGCGCCGCGATGGGACGTCAGCTCGATCCGGCGGCGTTCGTCCAGCACCGTCCCTGGGTGCGGACCATGGCACTCGTCGTGCTCGACGACCCGGAGGATCCGACACCGTACTGGCTGGTCAGCACGCGGCGTCCGGCCGAACTGCTCGCGGCACTGGGTTGTGACGAGTCGGGCGGCAAGTAGAGGCACAGAAGCGGGGGCACAGAAATAGAGCTCCGGACGCAGAGTGCAGCGGGAGCCGCCCCAGCGCCGGGGTCGTACCGAGGAGACACGGGTGACCACGGCGCACCGTCATCACCCGGCCTCGTATCGCACCTATGTCCTCACGCCGCGCAGTCCCGGCAGATCATGACTCCGTTCTCCTCGCTCGCGAGCCTGCTCCGGTGGTGCACCAGGAAACAGCTCGAGCAGGTGAACTCGTCGGCCTGCTTCGGGACGACCCGCACCGACAGTTCTTCTCCGGACAGATCCGCCCCGGGCAGCTCGAAGGACTCGGCGGTGTCCGATTCGTCGACGTCCACCACTGCGGACTGGGCCTCGTTACGCCGGGCCTTCAATTCCTCGAGTGAATCCTCCGACACATCGTCGCTGTCGGTCCGCCGGGGTGCGTCGTAGTCAGTCGCCATTTCCTCTTACCTTCTAGTACTCGTACCGGTAGCCGGCCGGGACACGGACGGTGCTCCCGGCCAAGGCAACGCACGACCGCCCGTTGGAGTTCCCGACGGGTGTGTCACCGGGGTGACATACCCGAATTCACTCTGATTCCACGCCGAACCGCTCGTTCTTGGACGGTTCGGCCGCCGAACAATAGCCGACCTTGCGCACGAATATGCAATCGATGCGTGGAAACGCGCGAAATTGTCCGGCAATCGTCATCAACAACACAACGATCCGTGACATTTCCTCGGGTCGGTGGTTCCGCCGACGCAGTCTCCGACCTCTACAGTGAGTGCGACGATCCCGGCAGTAGACGAGAGGCAGGGCCGCGTGGTTTCCCTGATCACCGAAGGAAGCGCAACCGATCGCCGCGGCCGCCCGTTCCGCCGGCGCCGGGTGGTCCCGGCCGCGGTGGCCGGCGCCGTTCTCGCTGCGGCCACCATCGTCGTATGGACCTCGGTGATCAGTTCCTCGGAACCCGTCACGACCACCGTGGCGTGCAATGCTCCGCCGACCGAGGCGACCGATCCCGAAGGCCCGCAACCTGCTCCGCTCGGCGAGGTCGTGGACCGGTCGGCGCTGCTCGAGGTCGAACCCGCTCCCCTGGCGGCCACCCGGGTGCGCGTGTTCAATGCCAACGGCGAACGCGGTCAGGCGACGCATGTGGCCGCGCAGTTGAGCGATTACGGCTTCTCGAGCCCACCCGACGTGCAGGCCGGCAACGATCCGGTCTATGTCGACCAGAACATGCAGTGCCAGGGGCAGATCCGGTTCGGTGAGGCCGGGCGTGCAGCTGCGTCATCGGTGTGGTTGCTCGCTCCGTGCGCCGAGTTGGTGCAGGACACACGCGAGGACGACACGGTCGATCTCGCGCTCGGGACCTACTTCCGCGAGGTCTCTCCCGGGGCGGATGCAGAGGAGGTTCTGCGGGCGCTGCGCGAGGTTCCGGCGGGCGAACAGACGGCTCCGCTCGACCTCGATCTGCTCACGGCCGCACGCAATGCCCGATGCTGAAACCGTTTTCACAGACCGTGCATCCTGTTTTTCGTCACTCTCTCCGTAAATGGTGACCTACGACAATTTCCGACGTGACGAAACGGTCAATTCGGAATTGCGTCGAACGCTCCGATTTCGGCGAGGAGAGTTTCGAAATCGGCGGCGAGTCCCGGCGCGACCGCAACGGTGAGTTCGCCGTCGTCTCCGGTGCCTGTCGGGACACGCACCACCGCGCCGGCTTCCGCGGCGACGAGAGCCCCCGCCGCCCAGTCCCACGGGCCGAGCCCGTGTTCGTAGTGGGCGTCGACCCGACCGGCCGCCACCATGCACAGGTCGAGCGCGGCCGCTCCGACACGCCGGATGTCGCGCACCCTGGGCAGTAACGCCGCCACCAACTCTCCCTGACGCGCACGCCGTTGCGGGGAGTACGAGAAGCCTGTCGCCACGAGCGCCATCCGCGGCTCGGTCACCGGATTGCAGCGCAACCGGACCCGTGTGCCACCCGTCTCCAGGTATGCACCGAGGCCCTCCGAGGCGGAGAACGTCTCCCCGGAGGAAATGTCGACGACGGCACCGGCCACCGAACGTCCGTCGACCTGTGCGGCCACCGAGACCGCCGACGCCGGGAGCCCGTACACGAAGTTCACGGTGCCGTCGATGGGATCGACAACCCACACGACCTCGCTCGCGGTCGTCGATGTCACACCGTCACCGCTGGTCTCCTCCCCCAGGAAGGCGTCCTCGGGCCGCAGTTCGGCGAGTCTGCGCCGGATGAGCTCCTCACTCTCGGTGTCGGCGGCTGTGACGGGATCGGTCGCCGTCGACTTCGTCCCGACACGGGCGGCTTCCCCCGATCCCGGAGGGCCGAACAACTCGGCTCTGCGTGCACGGACATAGCTCGCGGCCTCACGTGCGACGGTCACGGCGACGTCCCTCAACGCGGACGACTCGGATTCGGAGAGCGTTCTCTGGGCATGCACGATCCGATCCGAACACAGTGCCGAAGGTTTTGCCACCGAGCGCCGCACCGGGCGGCACCGGGCATTATCGTTGCCACACGAGCGGTGCAGCCGGCCCCCAGCGAGAGGAAGTGCACGATGGCACAGGACGTCCCCACGGACCGATCGAATCCGGGCAACCACGGATTCGGTGTCGACATCGGGGGAAGTGGCGTCAAGGGTGCCGTGGTGGACCTCGATACGGGTCGCCTGGTCGGCGATCGGATCAAGCTTCTCACTCCGCAACCGTCCACTCCGGAGGCCGTGGCGAAGACGGTGGCACAGATCGTCGAGCAGGCGGGCTGGTCGGGCCCTGTCGGCGTGACCCTGCCGAGCGTGGTCACCGGGGGTGTGGCCCGGACCGCCGCCAACATCGACAAGTCGTGGATCGGCACCGACGCTCGTTCCCTCTTCTCCCACGTACTCGACGGCCGGGACGTCTCGGTGCTCAACGACGCGGACGCCGCCGGCATCGCCGAGGACCGCTTCGGTGCCGCCAAGGACACCGACGGCGTGGTGATCCTCCTGACCTTCGGAACCGGGATCGGTTCGGCCGTCCTGCACAACGGTGTACTTCTGCCCAACACCGAGTTCGGGCACATGGAGGTCGACGGCAAAGAGGCCGAGCACCGCGCCGCCTCGTCCGTCAAGGAACGCGACGACCTGTCGTACAAGCAGTGGGCCAAGGAGGTCTCCCGCGTCCTCGTACGCTTCGAGGATCTGCTCTGGCCCGATCTGTTCATCGCAGGGGGTGGGATCAGCCGCAAGCACGAGAAGTGGATCCCGCTCCTGACCAACCGCACGCCGGTGGTCCCCGCCGAACTGCGCAACGCGGCAGGAATCGTCGGGGCTGCTTATGCTGCGAAAACAGGTGTCACTCCCTGAGTCCGGCGCATCGGCCGCCCGAGGGATCGTTACAATGGTCCCCAGCAGGCCGGAACCGGCCCTCATCCCGACAGACCTCTCCGCCGGAGCACCTCTGGCGCGACGCCGCACTACCTCGTCACGAAAGGGCGTACGTGGCAGCCACCGACATCCACACCGCTGATTCCGCCAACGAATCGGCACCCGTTGCGGACGCTTCCAGCGTCGCAGGCGCTGCGGACCCCGCGGAGGGCACCGCACCCGGTGCGAAGCCGCCGGCGAAGAAGACCGCTGCGAAGAAGGCTCCCGCGAAGAAGGCAGCCGCCAAGAAGGCTCCTGCGAAGAAGGCAGCCGCCAAGAAGACCACTGCGAAGAAGACGGCCAAGAAGGCCACCAAGGGTGCGGGTGAAGAGGACTTCGACGGCGCCGAGGAAGCGGATCTCGCCGACCTCGAGGTCTCGGAGGGTGATCTCGCCGGCGCCGAGGATGTCGTGGTCGACGACGACGAGCCCAGCGAGAAGGACAAGGCCTCGGGCGACTTCGTCTGGGACGAAGAGGAGTCCGAAGCGCTGCGACAGGCACGCAAGGACGCCGAGCTCACCGCGTCGGCCGACTCCGTGCGCGCCTACCTCAAGCAGATCGGTAAGGTCGCCCTCCTCAACGCGGAGGAAGAGGTCGAGCTGGCCAAGCGCATCGAGGCCGGTCTCTACGCGACGCACATGCTGCAGCAGCTGGCAGAGAAGGGCGAGAAGCTTCCCGTCGCCCAGCGCCGCGATCTGAACTGGATCTGCCGCGACGGCAATCGCGCCAAGAACCACCTGCTCGAGGCGAACCTCCGTCTCGTCGTGTCGCTGGCGAAGCGCTACACCGGCCGCGGCATGGCGTTCCTGGACCTCATCCAGGAAGGCAACCTCGGTCTGATCCGCGCGGTCGAGAAATTCGACTACACCAAGGGTTACAAGTTCTCCACCTACGCGACGTGGTGGATTCGCCAGGCCATCACCCGCGCCATGGCCGACCAGGCCCGCACCATCCGTATCCCCGTGCACATGGTCGAGGTCATCAACAAGCTCGGTCGTATCCAGCGAGAGTTGCTCCAGGACCTGGGCCGCGAGCCCACGCCCGAAGAGCTCGCCAAGGAAATGGACATCACGCCGGAGAAGGTGCTGGAGATCCAGCAGTACGCGCGTGAGCCCATCTCCCTCGACCAGACGATCGGCGACGAGGGCGACAGCCAGCTCGGCGACTTCATCGAGGACTCCGAGGCGGTCGTCGCCGTCGACGCGGTGTCCTTCACACTGCTGCAGGATCAGCTGCAGTCGGTGCTCGAGACCCTGTCCGAGCGCGAAGCGGGCGTCGTGCGTCTGCGCTTCGGTCTCACCGACGGCCAGCCGCGCACCCTCGACGAGATCGGTCAGGTCTACGGCGTGACGCGCGAACGCATCCGCCAGATCGAGTCGAAGACCATGTCGAAGCTGCGCCATCCGTCGCGGTCGCAGGTGCTGCGCGACTATCTCGACTGATATCTGTCACGGCAACGAGGGCCACCCGTCCGGGTGGCCCTCGTTCGTCGTTCCGGACCGCGGCCGCTAGAGAAGCTCCGGTTCGTCCCCGGGAAGACGCTGCCGACCGTCTCGTCCCGGGAGTCGTGCGGATGCGAACCGCATCACGGGTTCGACGACCCGCGCGGCCACCGGACCGAGGACTGCGGTGATCATCACGTAGGCGGAGGCGATCGCCGCGAGACGACTGTCGACCTGCCCCGAGGCGACGGCCAGTCCGGCGATCACGATGGAGAATTCGCCCCGAGCGATCAATGCCGCACCGGCGCGCGCCCGGCCCATCACGGCGATGCCGTGGTGCGCCGCCGCGATCCATCCGGTAGCGAGCTTCGTCAGCGTGGTCAGCACGGCCAGCAGGATCGCCCAGCCGAGCACCGGCGGTATCTCCGTCGGGTCGGTGTTCAGTCCGAAGAAGACGAAGAAGATGGCGGCGAAGAGATCACGGAGTGGTTCGAGGACGCGTACCGCGTTGTGTGCCGTGGAACCGGAGATGGCGATACCCAGCAGGAAGGCGCCGACGGCCGCGGACACCTGGAGGGCGGACGCGATCCCGGCCACCAGCAGCGCCGCGCCGAGCAACTTGAGCAACAACGTTTCCCTGTCGGGACTGTCGAGGACGACCGAGATGTAACGTCCGTATCGCACTACCAGTACCAGTACCACGGTGACGAGACCGAGCGAGATAGCGACGGCTTCGAGGCCGCCGAGCAGACTCACGCCTCCCAGGATCGCGGTGAGGATCGGGAGGTACACAGCCATCGTGAGGTCCTCGAAGACGAGAATCGACAGGACCACCGGCGTCTCACGGTTGCCGAGGCGCCCCAGATCCGCGAGGACCTTTGCCACGATCCCCGACGACGAGATGTAGGTCACGCCTGCGAGCACGAGTGCGCCGACAGGTCCGAGACCCAAGATCAACGCGACCGCGGCTCCGGGTACCGCGTTCAGGGCGAGATCGAGCAGACCCGCCATCCGGGAGCGTCGCAATCCGCTGATCAACTCGTTCGCGGTGTACTCGAGCCCGAGCAGCAACAGCAGCAGGACCACGCCGATCTCGCTGGCGATATGACTGAACGCGCCGATGTCACCGAGCTGGATGAGGCCACCATTGCCGAAGCACAGGCCGCCGATCAGATAGAACGGGATCGGCGACATGCCGATCCGCGCCGCCAGCCGACCGAGGATACCGAGCCCGAAGAACACCGCACCCAGTTCGATGAGTGCGAGTGTCGTGGTATCCATACCGCCGGATCAGCCGTTGCGCAGGATCCTGGCGGCAGCGTCGAGACCGTCCGCCGTGCCGACCGCCACCAGGATGTCCCCACCCGTGAGGACGAAGTCCGGTGCTGGAGAAGGCATGACCTGGCCCGCACGCATCACGGCCACGACCGACACGCCGGTGCGGGTGCGCAGGGCGGTATCGCCCAGCACCGCTCCGTCGAATCGGGAATCCTCGTGGACGTGGAGCTGGCGGGTGAGGATTCCGGGCATATCCCGGTGGTCCTCACTCAACTGGGCGACGAGCTGAGGCGCACCGAGCAGGTTGCTGAGCGTCGCTGCCTCCTCGACGGTGAGGGGAAGGGAGGCGGCACACGCATCGGGGTCGTCGGCCTTCGAGATGATGAGGTCGCTGTGACCATCCCGATGCGTGATCACCCCGATGCGGCGGCCGGACGCCAGTTCGAAGTCCTTGCGTACACCGATCCCGGGGAGCGGCGTCACGTCGACGATCATGCCGAAAGACTAGTCCTCCGGACCGACGGCGTCCGCCCGCCCAGGTCCGACGGGTGCGAATCGGCCGTCCGGCCCCGGGAGGAAGGGGGTGACCCCCACCACTGCCTCCACGGGCAACGGCCCGTAGAGGTGCGGGAACCGCATCGACTGGGGGTCCTCCGGTACGCCGGGTTCGAAGCGGAGAGGGTCGGCGAGCCGCGTCGGATCGACATGCAGCAGCACCAGATCCGTGCGCCCGGAGTACAACCGGTCGGCAGGAAGATGGACCTGCTGCGGCGTGGACAGGTGGACGAAACCCTGGGAGTCGAGAGAGGCCGGAACGACAGCCCCCAGGGGTCGGGCGCGCTCCCAGTCGTCCCGGGAGATGATGTGCAGCAGGGTCTCGGTCATGGCGTCATTGTGCGTCGGAAAGCGGATCCGAGGCGTCCGCAGCGACCCGACCCTCTGCGCTGTGAGCGAACACACTGCACGGAAAACCGGCATGTCGCAGCGTTTTTGCTGCTCGATGCGTGAAACGCGCCACCTTTGGGCATCCAGGGGAACAACGCGTGAATACGAATCGTCTGTCAGAGTAGATCCACCGCGCCGGCCGGTGCGGCGGACCAGACCCCGGCACCCGATATGAGCGGTGGCCAGTTTGGAGGAGTCATGCCCGGTACGTTGACCAGCCCGAAGTTGACCGCTGCAGATCGCTGCGATCGGTGCAATGCTGCCGCTCGTGTCCGCGCCGTCCTTCCGACCGGCGGAGAACTGTTGTTCTGCGGGCACCACGCCAACGAGCACACCGACCGCCTCCGTGAACTCGGAGCGACGATCGCGAGCGAGTCCGACGCCACCGTGTGATCCGCCGTCCGGAACCAACGTTCTGTCACAGGAGCGAACCTTCGGTTCCGAGACCCGACCGAATGAACGGGCGACCACCTTCGAGGTGGTCGCCCGTTCTCGTCGTCACCAGCTGCGCAGGATGGCGATCCGGTCGCGCAGCTGCTCGGCGGTCGCCATCGCTGTCGGCGGACCGCCGCACTGCCGACGCAGCTCGCCGTGGATCACCCCGTGCGGCTTCCTGGTCCGATGGTGGACGACCGCGACGAGCGAGTTGAGTTCGCGACGCAGCTGCGCCAGAGTGTCGGCGGTCTCGACGCGCTCGGTCACCTGGGGCGGCGGGGTAGGCGCAGGCTCGGTCTTGGGCTTGTTCAGCTGCTGTTCCTGACGCTGACGCAGCAGCGCCCGCATCTGGTCGGCGTCCAGCAGGCCCGGAAGTCCCAGATAGTCGGCCTCCTCGTCGGACCCGGCGAATGTCGCGGTGCCGAACGAGGATCCGTCGTAGATGACCTGATCGAGTTCGGCTTCCGCACCGAGCGAGTGGAAGGCCTTCTCGTCCTCGCCGGGCTCGTCCTTACGCCGGTTCGCGTCGGCGAGGAGCTCGTCGTCGAAACCTTCCTTGACCCGGTGCGGCTTGCCGAGCACGTGGTCGCGTTGCGCCTCGAGCTGGCTGGCGAGCTCGAGCAGCACCGGCACGGACGGCAGGAAGACACTGGCGGTCTCCCCTTTGCGCCGCGACCGCACGAAGCGACCGATCGCCTGCGCGAAAAACAACGGGGTCGAGGCGCTGGTCGCGTACACGCCGACCGCGAGTCGAGGAACGTCGACGCCTTCGGACACCATGCGCACGGCGACCATCCACCGCTGGTTTCCCTCGCTGAACTGCGAGATCCGCTCGGACGCCGTGGGGTCGTCCGAGAGCACGACGGTGGGCATCTCGCCGGTGACCGCCTCGAGGATCCTCGCGTAGGCCCGGGCGGTGGTCTGGTCGGTCGCGATCACGAGGCCACCGGCATCCGGCATCCCGCCGGCGCGTAGCTGCTGGAGCCGGGTGTTCGCTGCCCCCAGAACCGCAGGAATCCAGTCGCCCTCGGGATCGAGGGCCGTCCGCCACGCCCGGGCCGTGTGCTCGGCGCTGAGGGGTTCGCCCAGCCGCGCCGTGAACTCCTCCCCCGCGCTGGTGCGCCAGCGCGCCTCACCCGAGTACGCGAGGAACACGACGGGCCGCACGACGCCGTCTGCGAGGGCGTCGGCGTAGCCGTAGGCGTGGTCGGCCTTGGACTGCATCAGACCGTCGTCGTTCGGCTCGTAGGTCACGAACGGGATCGCGCTGTCGTCGCTGCGGAAGGGCGTACCGGTCAGCGCCAGACGGCGGGTCGCGTCCCCGAACGCCTCGAGGATGCCCTCACCCCAGCTCTTCGCGTCGCCGCCGTGGTGGATCTCGTCGAGTATCACCAGGGTGCGCCGCGCCTCCGTGCGTACGCGGTGCTTGAACGGGTGCGAGGCGATCTGCGCGTAGGTGACCACGACGCCCTGATAGTCGCTCGACGTCTGTCCGGTCGAGTTCGTGAAGTTCGAGTCGAGGGCGATACCGATCCGGGCCGCCGCGCCCGCCCACTGGTGCTTGAGGTGTTCGGTGGGTGCGACGACGGTGATCTGGTCGACCGTCCGGTCGCGCAGCAGTTCCGACGCCACCCGGAGGGCGAAGGTCGTCTTACCCGCGCCGGGGGTCGCGACCGCGAGGAAGTCGCGCGGTTTCGTCGCGAGGTACTTGGTGAGGGCGCGGCGCTGCCAGGCGCGCAGCTGGGCCACAGGGGCGGAGGTCGTAGCTTGTCCGACGGTTTCGGTGCTCACCGGTTTCTCGTGCTCCTTGTCCGCTTCGCTCGGGCCGGTCCCACCGCACTCGTCCGGGTCCCGACCGTCATGCAGCCTATCGTCTCGGAAGCCGCGGACCCGCCGAAGTCGCGGCGTCGGCGGGTCCGACGAGGGCTGCGTGGCAGAATTCGATGCACCCTCACCTGCCTGAGCGCGCACGCGAGCGTGTCATCAGGAATTCTGGAAGTAGATGAACGACACACCACGACCCCACGCACCGGCGCCCCGCGGCCGCATACGGCACGCGGTGGGTAAAGGGTGGGAGGTGGTCGCACACACCGCGTCCTCGGCCTGGGACCATTCGATCTTCAGCAAGGCCGCGACCGCGGCTTTCTGGCAAACTCTGTCGCTGCCACCGCTGGTGCTCGGCCTGCTCGGCAGCCTCGGTTACGTCGGTGGCTGGTTCGGTCCGGACACGGTCGAGATCATCACGTCCAAGACCGTCACCTTCCTCCGCTCGGTCTTCAGCGACAGCGTGGTCGACCAGATCATCGAACCCACCGTCGCGGATGTCCTCGGCCGCGGCCGCGCCGACGTGATGTCGCTCGGCTTCGTGTTGTCGCTGTGGGCCGGCTCGTCGGCTATCTCGACGTTCGTGGACTCGATCGTCGAAGCGCACCACCAGCAGGACCACCGCCACCCGGTGTGGCAGCGGATCTTCGGTCTGTTGCTCTACGTGGTCTTCCTGATCCTTGCGGTGTTCACCCTGCCGCTCGTCGCACTCGGACCCACGCTGATCGGCCGACTGTTACCCGATGCGTGGTTCGATGTCGGCTCGCAGATCATCGACACCTTCTATTTCCCCGCCGTGGGTCTGCTGCTGCTGATCGGATTGACAACCCTGTACAAGGTGGCGCTGCCCAAGTCGCTGCCGTGGCACCGACTGCTCGGCGGCGCGGTGCTGGCAGGCGTGTTCTTCCTCGCGTCGAGCGTGATCCTGCGGTGGTACCTGACCTGGATCGCCGCCACGGGCTATACCTACGGTGCGCTCGCCGCTCCGATCGCGTTCCTGCTGTTCACATTCTTCCTGGGATTCGCGGTGGTCCTCGGAGCCGAATTCAACGCCACGGTGCAGCAGTTCTGGCCCGCACGCGCCACGCGTCTGGAGCAGTGGCGGGTGTGGCTGGCGGAGCAGGCGGCGCGCGATCCGTCGCCGGACAGCGGGCCTATGACGAACCTCACGCGCCGACTGGCAGGCTCCACGACGATCCGGCTGTCCGATCTGATCCGGCCCGGAGAACGCGAACCCGAGTCGTGGCCGATCGACGGGAGACCTGCCGAGTCGGAGCCGGCCTCGCACGCCGACCGTGCATCCCACGACGACAAGGCCGGGGGATCCGAAGTTCCCCCGGCCGAGACCGATCTTCCGCCGGTAGAGAGACCGGCGCCGGAATCACCCGACGCCGCGGTGGACGACGAGTCGTTCCACCCGGTGCCTCAGTCGCCCTTGCGCAAACCGTCGTAGACTTTCTTGCATTCGGGGCACACCGGCGAGCCGGGCTTCGGCGACCGGGTCACCGGAAAGACCTCACCGCACAGCGCAACCACGTGGGTACCCATGACCGCACTCTCGGCGATCTTGTCCTTCTTCACGTAGTGGAAGAATTTCGGGGTGTCGTCCTCGGTCGTCTCGTCGGTGGTGGTATCCGGCCGTTCCTTGATATCCGTGCTCACGTGTCCATGATGCCGCACGGAGAGGCCGGATGCGTATGTGCGTGCGACGGTTCGTCGTGGGAAGGTGGAAGACATGGCGAGAACTCACGGTTTCGGCGGATCCCCCGAGAACGGATCGCCCGACAACCCGGTTCTGATCACAGCGGCGGAGACGTCGCTCGAGGATCAGCACCGAGCACGGGTTCGCAAGTACCTCACGATCATGTCGTTCCGCATCCCCGCCCTGCTCCTGGCGGCGATCGCGTACGGCGTCTGGGAGAATCCCTGGATCTCGATGGCGATCATCGGGGTGTCGATCCCTCTGCCGTGGATCGCGGTCCTCATCGCCAACGACCGGCCGCCGCGCCGGAAGGACGAGCCGAGCCGCTGGGACGGTCGCTTCGACGACGCTCCGGCAATCGAGTCGTCGCCCCACCGCGTCATCGACGGCTGACGGGGAGGGCGAGCGGAGAGCTTGCGAGAATGTCGTGGTGGACCGCGACCTTCTCCTGTCTCTCTGCCCCGCTCTGCGCACCGCACTGATCAGGTGCCGCTACGACCTCGACACCGTGCGGGAACTGCTCGGCCCCGAGGCGCACGCCGCGCTCGGGCGCAGCGAACCCGTCCCCGCCCGGCGCATCGCGCGCGGTGCCGGTGATCTCGGCGTGCTCGTCCGACTGTTCCTCCTCCAGGACACCTGCCCCGAGGTGGAGGTGGCTCGCGCCCTCGATCCGGTGACGCCGGAACAGGCCGTGCGAGCGGGACTGCTCGAACACGACGGCGACGGCGTGTGCGCCGCACTCGATCTGCGACCCCTCGACGCCGGTACCGGAAGTCGCTGGGTGTTGTCGGATCTCGACGGTTCGATCCGGTCCGTCCCGACCCGCCCCGATCACGTTCTCGGCGTCGGGCAGGCCTCCTTGTCGCTGCTGCAGGCGACCCCCAGCGATCGGGTCGGCACCGTGCTCGACCTGGGTACGGGCTGCGGAGTGCAGGCGATCCGGGCCTCGGATCACGCGGAGAAGGTCACCGCCACCGACATCAATCCCCGGTGCCTGGCCCTCGCCGCCGCGAGCGCAGCGCTCAACGGGATCGACATCGATCTTCTCGAGGGATCCTGGTTCGAACCGGTTGCCGGCCGCACCTTCGACCGGATCGTCGCGAATCCGCCGTTCGTGGTGAGCGCGGGACATGTCGAACACAGCTACCGCGACTCCGGTCTCGACCTCGACGGCGCCAGCAGGCTCATGATCTCGCAGGCAGCCGAGCACCTGAATCCGGGAGGCACCGCCGCGATGCTCGCGTCGTGGGTGCACGTCGAGGGTGAGGACTGGCGGGCCCGGGTCGCGTCGTGGTTGCCGCCGCAGGGCGTGGATGCCTGGATCGTGCAGCGCGATGTCGCCGATCCCGCCCTCTACGTCGGCACGTGGCTGAGGGACGGCGACGCCGACCAGCGCGAGCCGGAGGTAGCGGTGCGTGCCGAGCAGTGGCTCGACCACTTCGCCGAGCACGGTGTCGAAGGAGTCGGGTTCGGATTCGTCTACCTGCGCCGCACCGATCTGCCGTCCGATGTGATGGCCGAGGATCTGCGGCACGCGTTCACCGATGCCCTGGGCGACGAGGCGATCGACTACTTCCGGCGCCTCGACTGGCTGCGTACGCACGAGGTTCTGGACGCCCGGTTCGTGGTACGTCCCGACACGGCACTCGAGCGGGTCCACCTGCCCGGCGCGGAGGGTTGGGAACAGGTGGTCGTGCGGGTGCACCGCGGTGGAGGTCCGGCCTGGCAGCACGAGGTGGACGATCTCGCTGCCGCCCTGCTCGGAGGGATGCGCGCCGACGGCCTGCCCCTCGGAGATCTCGTGTCGCTGCTCGCGGCCGCGCACGGTGAGGACGAGGACGATCTGCTCACGCGGGCAGTGGGCCTCGTGCACGGACTCGTGCGTCACGGGCTGATCGAGCCCGCCTGACCCTCGTCGGGGTGTGCCTGAGGTTCCACGATTCGGTTCTCTCAGCAACTTCTCAGGAGCTCATCGGGTTAGCGCAGGTCAGCGCGGTGGTACTCGGAGACCGACGGGAACTCCACGGCTTCGCCGCTCGTTGAACCTTGTGAGACACCACCGATGAGGAGGCACGTCATGGCACGCCCCGAAACCACCGCTCGCTTCGATTCCGACCTCGACGGTCAGAGCCCCGCAGCCGATCTCGTTCGCGTCTACCTGAACGGCATCGGACGGACCGCTCTGCTCACCGCAGCCGACGAGGTGGAATTGGCAAAGCGGATCGAGGCCGGCCTGTATGCCAAGCACCTGCTCGAGACGAAGAAGCGCCTGTCCGCCGCGAAGAAGCGCGACCTCGCAGTCATCGTTCGTGAAGGACAGGCCGCTCGCAGCCACCTGCTCGAGGCCAACCTGCGTCTCGTCGTCTCGCTGGCGAAGCGTTACACCGGACGCGGGATGCCCCTGCTGGACCTCATCCAGGAGGGCAACCTCGGCCTGATCCGCGCGATGGAGAAGTTCGACTACGCGAAGGGCTTCAAGTTCTCGACCTACGCGACGTGGTGGATCCGTCAGGCCATCACTCGCGGTATGGCCGACCAGAGCCGCACGATCCGGCTCCCCGTCCACCTGGTCGAACAGGTCAACAAGCTCGCCCGCATCAAGCGCGAACTGCATCAGCAGCTCGGCCGCGAGGCGACCGACGAGGAACTCGCCAACGAGTCCGGCATCCCCGTCGAGAAGATCGCCGACCTGCTCGACCACAGCCGCGATCCGGTGAGCCTCGACATGCCTGTCGGTAACGACGAGGAGGCCCCGCTGGGCGACTTCATCGAGGACGCCGAGGCGACATCCGCCGAGACCGCCGTCATCGCCGGCCTCCTGCACAGCGACGTCCGCAGCGTCCTCGCGACACTCGACGAGCGCGAACAGCAGGTCATCCGCTTGCGCTACGGCCTCGACGACGGCCAGCCGCGCACCCTCGACCAGATCGGCAAGCTCTTCGGGCTCTCCCGTGAGCGTGTCCGCCAGATCGAGCGCGAAGTGATGTCCAAGCTCCGCGAGGGAGATCGCGCCGAGCGCCTTCGCGCCTACGCCAGCTGACCGGGCGCGTCAGCGGTATCCGATCCCCGAGAACCGGGCTGGGTTCTCGGGGATCGTTGCTGTCCGGGACCGTTTCCGGCGAGTCGTCTCACCGGTCTGCCGTCAGCGCAGCCGGCGTGGGCCGAGGTCCAGCGGGTGCGGTTCGGGCCCGATCCGCACGTGCGCATCAGTGAGCTCGGCCCCTACCACCGAGGCCAGCACCGGCTCGCACACCAGCTCGCGCACCTCGGGGATATCGTCGGCGAGCGCCGAGATCCGCTGGACGAAATCGACCAGCGCCGGCTTGTTCACCGGTGCCGCGTTCCGGTAACCCGAGAGAAGCGGGGCTGCCTTCGGCGCATCGATCAACTCGACCGCCTCGTCCTCCGTGAGAGGAAGGACACGATAGGCCCGATCGCCGAGCAGGTCGGAGATCACACCGGCGAGACCGAACGAGATGAGCGAGCCGAACGACGGGTCGTCCTGCACACGGATCGCGCAACCGATGCCCTTGTGGGCCATCTGCTGCACGTGCATCAAGGGCTCACCCGATGCCGCGGCCAGGTCGCGGTACGCGATCCGCACCGAGTCGGCGTCCACGAGATCGAGACGGACACCGCTCAGGTCCGGCCGGTGCCGCCACTGCGCGCCGGTGGCCTTGACCGCCACCGGGAATCCGATCTCCTCCGCCGCCGCCACCGCCTCGTCCTCGGTGGTCACCGCCCGGAAGTCCGCGACCTCCACCCCGTAGCAGGACAGCAGCAGGGCCGCTTCGGTGTCCGACAGGTACCGGCCTTCGGGAGTCGTCTCGAGCCATCCGTCCACGAGCCCCCGGGCACGTTCGGGATCGATTCCGGCCGGCCGCACGACCTGCGAGGGCGGCCGGCTCCGCCACTTCGCGTACCGCCACGCCCGTCCCAGCGCCAGCGCAGCCCGTTCCGGACCGGGATAGGACGGCACGGACCCGCGGGTCGGATTGCCGTCCGATCCGCGCACGGCGAGGACGTCGGGGATGCCCTCGGTCGCCAGGAAGGTGGTCACCACGGGCTTCTCCGACCCGGCGACGGCGTCGCGCAGGGCCTGGGCGTAGGGCTGGACGTCGACGGCGACCGGCGGGACGAACACCGCGATCACGGAGTCGACGTCGGGTGATTCGAGCGCCCGCGCGACCGCCCCGGCGAACTCCTCCGGTGACGCCTGCGCACCGAGATCCACCGCATCCGGGGCCTGCAATCCCTGTCCGCGCGCGGCATCGACGGCAAGCACTCCGAGTGCGGTGGAGTTGCCCACCACCGCGACCCGCGGTCCCGCCGGCAACGGCTGATAGCCGAACAGCAGTGCGGAGTCGAAGAGCTGACCGATCGACTCGACCTGCACCACACCCGCCTGTTCGAAGAGGTAGCGCACGATGGTGTCGTCCATCTCGCCGGTCCGCGCGGCGAGCGCCGGCGGAACCGCGTGCCGGCCGCTCTTGACCGCGACGATCGGCTTGCTGCGCGCCACCCGGCGGGCGATGCGCGAGAACTTGCGCGGATTCCCGAAACTCTCGAGGTAGAGCAGCACCACCTCGGTCGCGGGGTCGGTGTCCCAGTACTGCAGCAGGTCGTTGCCCGACAGGTCGGCGCGGTTGCCCGCCGAGACGAAGGACGACAGTCCGACCCCGGTCTTGGCGGCCTCGTCCAGAATCGCGATGCCGAGCGCACCGGACTGGCAGAAGAAGCCCACGTTGCCGGCGGCCGGGAGCACGGGCGCGAGGGTCGCGTTGAGGCGGAACGTCGCGTCGTTGTTGGCCACACCGAGTGCGTTCGGGCCGATGAGCCGCATGCCGTGCGACCGTGCGGCCAGGGCGAGGCGGCGCTCGGCGTCGCGGCCCTCCGGTCCGGTCTCACCGAAACCCGACGACACGACGAGCAGCGCCTTGACACCCTTCGCGAGACAGTCGTCGAGCACCGAGTCGATGGATTCGGCCGGCACTGCGGCGATAGCGAGGTCGATTTCGTCCGGGATGTCCCGGACGGTCGGGTACGCGCGGACACCCCGGACCGACCGGTTCTCGGCGTTGACGGGATAGACCGGGCCGGTGAATCCGCTGCGCAGCATGTTCACCAGCACGGCGTTGCCCACCTTGCGACTGTCGGTGGAGGCTCCGATGACAGCGACGCTGGCGGGGCTCAGGATGTTGCGCACGCTGCGCGCCTCGGCGGCGCGTTCGCGGGCGTTGCGCACCGACACGAGCGCCTCGGTGGGGTCGATCGCGAACTCGAGACGGACCACTCCCCCTTCGAAGCTGCGGCTGACCTGGTAGCCGGCCTCCCGGAAGACGGTAATCATGTGCCGGTTCTCGGCGAGGACTTCGGCGACGAAGGTGTGCAGTCCGTTCTCGGCGGCCGCGCCGGCGAGATGTTCGAGCAGGATCGGACCGAGGCCGCGCCCCTGATGGGCGTCGGCGACGGTGAAGGCCACCTCCGCGGAAAGACCGTCACCCTCGTCGGACAGTCCTTCGTATCGTCCGACGGCGATGATCTCGTCGCCGAGCACCGCGACGAACGCCACGCGGGAGCGGTGGTCGACGACCGTGAAGTTGAACAGGTCCTTCTTCGAGATCGTCGGGTACGGACCGAAATACCGCAGATAGCGGGTGCGTTCGGAGAGTTTGCTGTGGAAGGCGACGATCCCCTCGGCGTCTTCGGGGACGATCGGCCGCAGGTGCACGACACCGCCGTCCGAGGCCAGCACGTCGGCGACCCAGTGCCGCGGATAGTCGCGTGCCCGGGCGAGGGCCCGTTCGCGAGCCGGGTCGGCCTCTCCCGCCGTGGCGGCAACCTTCGCAGGATCGGTGCTCGATCCCGCCGCGGGATTCTGCTGATCAGTCACGCGGATCCTCCGGGTCCAGGCCGAGCAGCGGGAAGGCCGCCCGCCTCGTGGCGATGATCGCGGAATCGATACGGGTCAATGCACGATCGAGAGACGCGATGCCCGTCTCCGGAGTACCTCCGGGACCGTCCCAGGGTAGATACGACACATCGGAGTTCTCCCCCATGCTCGTGGGCAGCTCGACGCTCGGAGCCAGAGCGCCGACGCGTTCGTTCCACTCCGCCGGGATGGGGGTGTTCGGGTCGATCTCGCGGTCGAGGGCTGCCGCGATCAGGTGCGTCCACGCGCGCGGCACCACCCGGACGAGGCCGTAACCGCCGCCGCCGACGGCGAGCCAACGACCCTCGCAATAACGATCGGCCAGATCTCGCATCGCGAGATACGACGCGCGTTGACCGTCGACGGTCAGCGAGAGGTCGGCGAGGGGATCCTCACGGTGACTGTCGGCTCCGCACTGACTGATGAGAATCTGCGGACGGAACGCCGCGACCGCACCCGGCACGACGGCGTGGAAGGCGCGCAACCACAGCGGGTCCACGGTGCCCGGCAGGACGGGAAGGTTGATCGCGGTGCCCTCGGCCGGGCCTGCGCCGACCTCGCTGGACCATCCGGTGTTGGGCCACAGGGTCGCGGGATGCTGGTGCAGCGAGATGGTGAGGACCCGCGGGTCGCCGAGGAAAGCGTGCTGCACGCCGTCACCGTGGTGGGCGTCCACGTCGATGTAGGCGATGCGGTCGTAGCCGTGGTCGAGCAACCACGAGATCGCGATGGCGGCATCGTTGTAGACGCAGAATCCGGCGGCCCAGTCGGCCATCGCGTGGTGCATTCCGCCGCCGATACTCACCGCGCGCCGGGCCCGGCCGCTCGCGATCTCGCGCGCGGCCGCCAGCGTGCCTCCGGCGAGGGTGGCGCTGGCCTCGTGCATGCGGGGGAAGATCGGGTTGTCCTCGGTACCGAGGCCGTGGGGGGCGTCGGCCGGGGGTGCCGCTCCCTCGGCAGCGGAACCCGCGCGCTTGACCGCATCGACATAGGACGCGGTGTGGATGCGCAGCAGATCGGTGTCGTCCGCAGGGGACGGACGGACGGTCTCGACGCCCTCGAGGAGACCGAGACTGCGGGACAGAGCCATCGTGAGATCGAGACGCGTGGGGTTCATCGGATGTGTCGGACCCCACCGGTAATCGAGGTAGTCGGGGCTCCACACCACTATCCGATCGCCGCTCAGCTGTGTCGTACCGCCCGCCGCGGTGGAGCTCGTGGTCATGGACACAGACGCTACTGCTCCACCCACGGACATGCGAGCCTCGGAGGGCGCCCCCACCGTCCTGTTCGCACGGTTAGAATCGGCCCAGACGAAGGGGTGTGAGAGTGAAGGACCTGGTCGATACAACGGAGATGTATCTCCGGACCATCTACGACTTGGAAGAGGAAGGCGTGGTGCCGCTGCGCGCGCGCATCGCCGAACGCCTCGAGCAGAGCGGACCGACGGTCAGCCAGACCGTGGCCCGCATGGAACGCGACGGCCTGCTCCGCGTCGCCGGCGACCGGCACCTGCAGCTCACCGAGAAGGGCCGCGATCTCGCCGTGTCCGTGATGCGCAAGCACCGGCTCGCAGAACGGCTTCTCGTGGACGTGATCGGTCTCGACTGGGAGAACGTGCACGCCGAGGCGTGCCGTTGGGAGCACGTGATGAGCGAGGAGGTCGAACGCCGCCTCGTCGAGGTACTCAACAACCCGACCACCTCGCCCTATGGCAACCCGATCCCGGGGCTCGCGCAGCTGGGTCTCGACCGCACGGCGGTCCTCGACGAGAAGCTGGTGCGGCTGACGGAGATCCCCCACGGCAAGCCGACCGCCGTGGTGGTGCGCCGGCTCGCCGAGTACGTCCAGTCCGACCCGGAGGTCATCGCGCGGCTGCGTGAGGCCGGTGTCGTCCCGGACGCGCGGGTTACAGTCGAGACGCGACCGGGCTCGGTGTCCATCACCGTGGCCGGTCACGACAGCTTCGAGCTTTCCGACGAGATGGCCCACGCCGTGCAGGTGAAGCAGGTCTGACACAGACCCCTTTTCGCATGTCCGGCACGGGCATGCGAAAAGGGGATGTCCAGCGTGAGACTTCTGGTGACCGGCGGCGCCGGCTATGTGGGCAGCGTGTGCACGACCGTGCTGCTCGAACAGGGCCACGACGTCGTGGTCGTCGACGATCTGTCCACCGGAAATGCCGAGGCGGTACCGACGGGCGCCGAGTTCGTCGAGGGCGACATCGCGGCCGTCGCCGACGATCTGCTCTCCGGACCCGGTCCCCGCTTCGACGGCGTCCTCCACTTCGGCGCGCAATCACTGGTCGGCGAGTCGGTGGAGTGCCCCGAGAAGTACTGGCAGGGCAACGTGGTGACCACCCTCGCCCTGCTCGAGGCCATCCGCCGCTCGGGTACGCCGCGACTGGTCTTCTCCTCGACCGCCGCGACCTACGGCGAGCCCGAAAGCGTGCCGATCACCGAGGACGCGCCCACCCGTCCCACCAACCCGTACGGTGCGTCGAAGCTCGCCATCGATCACGCGATCTCCTCGTACGCGCACGCGCACGGTCTCGCCGCGACGAGCCTGCGGTACTTCAACGTCGCCGGGGCCTACGGCGGCGCCGGAGAGAACCGGGTCGTCGAGACACATCTGATCCCGCTGGTGCTGCAGGTCGCTCTCGGTGTGCGCGATCACATCTCCGTTTTCGGCACCGATTGGCCGACCAAGGACGGCACCGCGGTGCGCGACTACATCCACGTCAAGGATCTCGCCGACGCCCACGTGCTGGCATTGACGACGTCCGAACCCGGCCGGCACGGCATCTACAACCTCGGCAGCGGGGAGGGTTTCACCGTCCGCGAGGTCATCTCGGCGTGCGAGCGGGTCACGGGACTTCCGATCGCAGCGGTCGACGCACCGCGCCGCGCCGGTGATCCGGCCGTTCTCATCGCTTCCAGCAGCCGCGCGATGTCCGAACTCGGGTGGAACCCCCAGCACACCGATCTCGACGAAATCGTCTCCGACGCATGGGAGTTCACCCGGTCCCTCGGCGACCGGCTGCACGCCGTTCGGCGCGGCTGAGCGCTGCGCGGTGTGAACCGAGTGCGCGGTAGGCGTCAGGACGACTCGTCGCGCGGCAGCTCGAGTCCCAACCTCATCGCGATCTCGTGGCCTGTCTCTGCGAGGCCGCGGATGGCTTCGGGCCGCAGCCCCGCCTGCAACGCCTGGTCCAGCAGATCCGAAAGCCGGTGGCGGGGGTCGGATTCGAGGGCTGCGGCGAGCGCGACGCCGGCGAGCGGGCCGTCGCCGCGCACGTAGGCACCGAAGCCGACGAGTGCGGCGGCGTCCGCCCGTTCGGGATCCGGCAGGGCGCGTGCGAGTTCGGCCCACAGGCGCTCCGCCGCGCGTGCGAGCGGACCGGTCGCGAGCCCCATCGCGGCGTCCCGCACCGTGCGATTCGCGAGCAGCACCGCGAGTTCTGCGACATCCGACGCACTCGGATCCGTTCCGGCGCCGTACGCCTCGACGTGCGCGAGCACGGCCTGCAGTTCGACCCGGTCGGCGCGTTCACCGCCGCCCTCGCGGGCGCAACGCTCGTACTCGCGGTCGCGGGTCTCGACGACCTCGTCGATGCAGCGCGCAACTTCCTGCCGCACCGCCGGCGGATACGGGACGAGCAGCGCCTCGAGTTCGTTGCGGGAGCGTCGAATCGGACTGCCCTCGAACACCCGCGCCGCCGCGACCACGGAGGAACCTGGATCGGCCACACTGCCGGTGATGTCCTGACCGGGCACGAACCAGGTCGCGCCGCCGGATATCTCGGGCAGCGCGTACACACCTGCCAGATCGATTCCGACGGCGTCGAGGTGATCCGCGAAGTCGTCGACGAGCCGGCACACCTCGGCGATCGCCGGGTCGTGCCGGTCGGTGAGCCCGTCGTCGACCAGGACGGCCACCACGGATTCCGCGCCCTCGCGGGCACAGACGGCGCAGAAACGTCGGAACGCGGCGCGCATGAGTTCGGGAACGGGTTCGCCGGCCCCGGGCAGGACGAGGTCGTGTCGCATCACGGCACCGATGGTCGCGACCTTCCCGTTCGGGCGGGTCGGGGCGTCACCGGTCGGTGTCAGGCACATCACGACGATCGAGCGTGCCGGCGGGAATCCCATCAGCGCGGGCAGGGCCGCGATCACGTCACCGACATCGGTGAGTCGGAGTGGATGCGAGGACGAGGGCGTGGAAGTTGTCATGCTCGGACCGTGGCCTACGGGTCCGAGCGGAAAGCCGGTCACGAGGGTGATCCGCGGCCTTCTGGGGATGAACCGGCCGGCTGTGGACAACTTCCGCGGCCGCCGCCGGGCTCCGGCGTCCACCGGGCGATCCCGTCACCGTGCGCTGCTAGGGTGCCGGGCCGGCCATCGGGGCCGGCGGGGGTGCCGGGCCGGCCGTCGGGGCCGGCGGGGGTGCCGGGCCGGCCGGTCAGGGCCGGGCAGCGAACTCGACGGCGTCCCGGAACACACGGTCGAGACTCGCAGTGTCGGGCGGAGCCGAGTCGAACGACATGTAGGTGACCGTCACGCGCACATCATCGAGCTGAGCGACGCGCGTAGCCATCGACTGCGTCATGCCGCCCGATCCCCTGCCGGAATCGACCGTGCGAGTCAGAGCCAAGGTCTCTGCGCCGTCGACGGGCGCGGCGGGGTCGTCGTCCAGGACGGTGGCGACGGTCGAGGTGACTCCCCGCACGGTCGCATCCACCCGTGAGCACTCCGTCAGATGGGTCCGGTACTCGGTGAGGGACGGAGCGGACCGGGCGACCTCGACGCTGATCGTCGCGCGACTCGCGTTGTCGGTACCCACGACCATGGCGGTGCTGCCCGGACCGTAATCCTGGGTGGGGGGCAGACATCCTCCCGGCTCGACCTTCGAACCGGGATGGATCCCGGTCAGATCCGGCGCTGCCTGTGCCACCGCTTCCGGTGGGAGGACCACCGCGAGGTACGGCGCCGGGAATCGTTCGGGTGGCAGCACCAGCTCGCCCGGGGCGCGGACGGTCGCCGGTGCGGACGCAGTCCCCGTCAGGGCGGCCGGTTCCGGTCTGGGATCGCCGGCGACGGTCTCGGAACAGGCCGGCACGAGCACCAGGCACGCGGCCAGCATCACGGTCCGGCCGACCGATGTGCGGCGCCTCGGACGAACTTCGCGTCGGGTCACCGGAACCTCCCTCGGTCGTCGACGTCGGGCAGGGTGTGCGCCCCGGAATCGGTCGTCATAGCGTCGATTAGACTCGAACGACACCATGCCACGTCGGGTGACCCCGGCGGAGAGCCGAGACGAAGTGTGATCGGAGTGGTTCGCAGATGGACGAGCAGTCCCGCATGTACGAGCTGGAGTTCCCGGCTCCGCAGCTCACGTCATCGGACGGTGAGGGGCCGGTGCTCGTGCACGGTCTCGAGGGGTTCGCCGATGCGGGACATGCGGTGCGCCTCGCGACCACCCACCTGCGCGAGAACCTGGAGACCGAGCTCGTCGCGTCGTTCGCCGTCGACGAGTTGATCGACTACCGGTCGCGGCGCCCGCTCATGACGTTCAAGGCCGACCATTTCTCCGATTACGCGGAACCCGAGCTGAACCTGTACGCGCTCATCGACGAGGCGGGCACCCCGTTCCTGTTGCTCGCAGGTGCCGAGCCCGACCTGAGATGGGAACGCTTCATCACCGCGGTCCGGTTGCTCGCGGAGCAGTTCGGGGTGCGGCGGACCATCGGGCTCAACGCGATCCCGATGGCGATTCCCCATACCCGGCCGCTCGCGGTCACCGCGCATTCGACGAACAAGGATCTCATCGCCGGGCACCACCGCTGGTCGGGCGAACTGCAGGTGCCCGCGGGCGTGTCGTCCCTGCTCGAATTCCGGATGGGTCAGCACGGGCACGAGTCCGTGGGGTTCTCGGTACACGTGCCGCACTACCTCGCGCAGACCGACTATCCGGCGGCCGCCGAGACGTTGCTGACGAACGTCGCCGAGGTCGGGGGTCTCGACCTGCCGTTGCAGACGCTCGGTGAGGCCGCCGCGCGGGTGCGCGAGCAGATCGACGAGCACATCGAGGACAACGCCGAGGTCCTCGGGGTGGTGCACGCGCTCGAGCGGCAGTACGACAGCTATGTGGCCGCCCAGGAGCAGCAGACCTCTCCCCTGCCGACCGACGAGAGTCTGCCGACGGGTGAGGAGATCGGAGCGGAGTTCGAGCGGTTCCTCGCCGAGTACGACCGGCGCGGCGCCGACCCCGGCGACGATCTCCCCGATCTGCGTGACGGCGGGGCGGGCGATGGAGGAACGGGTGAGCCCGGCTCGGACGACGGAGACGATTCCGCGCCGCGCTGACACCACGACGGGTCCGCCGGATGTTTCATGATCGTCACAATCGTCGTTGTCGACGTCACATACAGCCGGTACGCTTCGGCGACATGCCACAGTGGTAGGTGTGTCCGGTACCGGCGACAGCCCGGACCACCCGGCTACCACCACGCGATCACCGACGTCGCAGGAGACGCTCATGGTTCCACCGCGCGCCCGGACACTTCGCCCGGTTCCGGACAATGAACCCCGCATCGTGTTCCGCACGATCCACGGTTACCGACGCGCGTTCCGCATGGCCGGCAGCGGTCCCGCTCTGTTGCTCGTGCACGGCATCGGTGACGACTCGTCGACCTGGCAGGACGTCATTCCGCACCTGGCGGAGAAGTACACGGTGATCGCCCCCGATCTGCTCGGGCACGGCCGCTCCGACAAGCCGCGCGCCGATTACTCGGTGGCTGCCTACGCGAACGGCATGCGCGACCTCTTGTCGGTGCTGGGGATCGAGTCGGTCACGGTGATCGGCCACTCCCTCGGTGGCGGGGTGGCGATGCAGTTCGCCTACCAGTTCCCCCACATGGTCGACCGTCTGGTGCTCGTCGCGTCCGGCGGCGTCACGAAGGACGTCCATCCCGCTCTGCGGCTGATCTCGGTACCGATCGTCAGCGAAGCACTGAGGGTTCTGCGGCTGCCCGGGGCGATGCCGATCCTGCGGGCCGCCGGCGCCGTGCTGAACCGGGTCAATGCTTCGCCGCTGCGGCCGGGTGCGGTGCTGCACGATACCTCGGATCTGGTGCGTGTGCTGGGAAACCTTCCGGATCCCACGGCCTCCGAGGCGTATCTGCGTACACTGCGCGCCGTGGTCGACTGGCGCGGCCAGGTGGTGACGATGCTCGACCGCTGCTATCTGACGGAGAACCTTCCCGTCCAGCTCATCTGGGGCGATCACGACAGCGTCATCCCGATCGCCCACGCCTATCTCGCCCATTCGGCCATGCCCGGCTCCCGTCTCGAGATCTTCCGGGGCGCGGGTCATTTCCCGTTCCGCGACGATCCGCTCCGCTTCCTGCGGGTGGTCGAGAACTTCCTGGAGAGCACCTCTCCCCTCGAGTTCGACCTGGACCGCTGGCGCAGGCTGCTCGTGTCGGGTGTGAGCGAATCGCAGATCACCGGCGGTCCGGAGACCCGGATGGCGGTGCTGGGTGCGATGGGTTCGGACGAGCGCAGCGCCACGTGACCGATCCGCACGCGACCCGCGCCGGCGAGTCCCGCGCTTCCGACTAGCCTGAAGAAGTGCTGCTTCCGGATCTGATACCCGACCCCGTCGACGACGACGCGTTGTTCGACGCATTCACCACCTGGACGACCGATCGGGGCATCACACTCTATCCGGCGCAGGAGGAAGCGCTCATGGAGCTGGTCGCCGGTTCCAACGTCATCCTCGCCACGCCGACCGGCTCCGGGAAGTCGATGGTGGCACTCGGTGCGCACTTCTTCGCCCTGGCGACAGGCAAGCGCACCTTCTACACCGCCCCGATCAAGGCCCTCGTGAGCGAGAAGTTCTTCGCGCTGTGCGATGTCTTCGGTGCCGACAAGGTCGGCATGATGACCGGCGACGCGTCGGTGAACTCCGGAGCCCCGATCATCTGCGCAACGGCCGAGATCGTCGCGAATCTCGCGCTGCGCGAAGGACCGGATTCCGACATCGGCCAGGTCGTGATGGACGAGTTCCACTTCTACTCCGAACCCGATCGCGGCTGGGCGTGGCAGGTTCCGCTCATCGAGTTGCCGCACGCGCAGTTCCTGCTCATGTCGGCGACGCTCGGCGACGTGACGTTCCTGCAGAAGGATCTGACCCGGCGCACCGGACGGCCCACGGTCGAGGTCTCGGGCTCCGAACGTCCGGTCCCATTGACGTTCTCGTACTCGCAAGCGCCCATCGGGGAGGCCATCGAGGAACTCGTGACGACGCACCAGGCGCCCGTCTACGTCGTGCACTTCACCCAGGCCGCGGCCCTCGAGCGCGCCCAGGCACTGACCAGCGTGAACATGTGCACGAAGGCCGAGAAAGAGGCAATCGCAGCAGCTCTGGGCGACTTCCGGTTCTCGACCGGTTTCGGTAAGACCCTCTCGCGTCTCGTCCGGCACGGCATCGGCGTGCACCACGCGGGCATGCTGCCGAAGTATCGGCGCCTGATCGAGAAGCTCGCGCAGGACGGGCTGCTCAAGGTCATCTGCGGCACCGACACGCTCGGCGTCGGCATCAACGTGCCGATCCGCACCGTGCTGCTCACCGGCCTGACGAAGTTCGACGGCACCCGCACCCGGCAGCTCAAGGCACGTGAGTTCCACCAGATCGCCGGCCGCGCCGGTCGCGCGGGGTACGACACGATGGGCACGGTCGTCGTGCAGGCACCCGAACACGAGATCGAGAACGTGCGGGCGCTCGCGAAGGCCGGGGACGATCCGAAGAAGCGACGGAAGGTGCAGCGCAAGAAGGCGCCCGAAGGATTCGTCTCGTGGGGTGAAGGCACTTTCGACAAGCTCGTCGCGGCATCGCCCGAACCGCTGCAGTCGCGATTCTCGGTGAGCAACTCGTTGCTCCTCAACGTCATTGCGCGACCGGGCAACTGTTTCGACGCGATGCGTCATCTGCTCGAGGACAACCACGAACCTCGCCCGGCGCAGCGCAAGCACATCCTCAAAGCGATCTCGCTGTATCGGGGGTTGCTGCAGGCCGGTGTCGTCCAGCAACTCGACGCGCCGGACGAGTTCGGGCGTAGGGCCCGACTCACCGTCGACCTGCAACGCGACTTCGCGCTCAACCAGCCGTTGTCGCCGTTCGCCCTGGCGGCCATCGAACTGCTCGACGTCGACTCCCCCACCTACGCCCTCGACGTGGTGTCGGTGATCGAATCGACGCTCGACGATCCGCGTCAGGTTCTCATGGCGCAACAGCACGCCGCGCGGGGTGAAGCGGTCGCGCAGATGAAGGCCGACGGCATCGAATACGACGAGCGCATGGAGTTGCTCGAGGAGATCACCTGGCCCAAGCCTCTGATGGAACTGCTCGAGCCGGCCTTCGAGACCTACCGGGGCGGGCATCCCTGGGTGGCGGAGTTCCCACTGTCCCCGAAGTCGGTGGTGCGCGACATGATCGAGCGCAGCATGACCTTCTCCGAGCTGGTCTCGCACTACGGCCTGGCCCGCTCCGAGGGGCTGGTCCTGCGCTATCTCGCCGACGCCTACCGGGCCCTACGGCAGACGGTGCCCGACTTCGCGCGGACGGAGGACCTCGAGGACATCATCGAGTGGCTCGGCGAACTCATCCGCCAGGTCGACTCGTCGCTGCTCGACGAGTGGGAATCGCTCACCCATCCCGGAGTGGAAGGCGACGAGCAGCAGATCGCGTTCGGTGCAGACTCGCCTCGCCCGCTGTCGGCGAACATCCGCGCGTTCAAGGTCATGATCCGCAACGCGATGTTCAAGCGGGTCGAGCTGGCGTCGCGCCGGCGCTGGGACGATCTCGCGGCCCTCGGCGACGGTCTCGAGGCCGAGGACTGGGAGGACCTGCTCGAGCTGTACTTCGAGGAATACGACGAGATCGGCACCGGTCCCGACGCCCGCGGACCGTTGCTGTTCACCGTCGAGATGGGCCCCGAGCTGTGGCGGGTGCGCCAGACCTTGCACGACCCGCAGGGTGATCACGGCTGGGCGCTGATCGGCGAGGTGAATCTCGCCGAGTCCGATGCGGCCGGTGAGGTGGTGTTCGACGAGTTCGAGATCGTCGAGGGCTGATTCGCCGCCGGGTGCCGACCCGGGGAGCGGTAGCCTGACTCGGTGAGCGAACCGACCGTACAACCCTTCCGCTTGGCCTACGTCCCGGGTGTCACCCCCGCGAAGTGGGTGCGGGTGTGGAACGAGCGGATGCCGGACGTACCGATCGAACTGGTCCCCGTCGAGCCGACCGCGGGCGCGGATCCGCTGCGCAAGGAGGTCGCCGACATCGCGCTGCTGCGCCTGCCGTTGCAGCGGGACGGTCTGTCGGTCATCCCGCTCTACACCGAGGTCTCCGTCGTGGTGGTCCCCAAGGAGCACGTGTTCGCGGCGGTCGACGAGGTGTCGGTGGCCGACCTCGCCGAGGAGACGGTGCTCCATCCACTCGACGACGTCCTGGACTGGATGGCGCTGCCCGGCGAGGAGGCCTTCGAGCGGCCCGCGACGACCGAGGACGCGATTTCCCATGTCGCCTCCGAGGTGGGTGTGCTCGTGACCCCCCAGTCGCTCGCCCGCCTGCACCACCGGCGCGACCTCACCTATCGTCCGGTCGTCGACGCGCCGGCATCGCAGGTGGGACTCGTCTGGATCACCGACCGGACGACCGACCTCGTCGACGAGTTCGTGGGGATCGTCCGGGGTAGGACGGCCAACAGTTCCCGGGGCCGCCGCAGCGATTCCGAGTCGGAGTCCGGGTCCGGCGGCACCTCACGTCGCGGCGAACGCACGGGCTCGACCCCGAAGCGGCGCGCACCGGAGCCCAAGACGTCCCGCCGGGCGGGGGCCTCCGCGCGGAAGCGCCCCGGGAAGCCCCGGCGCGGGCGCCGCTGAGCGACACCGCGGGCGGCGCAGAGCGACACCGCGCCGGCGGCGCAGAGCGACACCGCGCCGGCGGCGCAGAGCGCGGTCTTCGTCAGGAGACGGGGCGGCAGGTCGGCGGGACGCAGCCGCGGATGGTCTCGGCGAGGATGCGGTAGTCGACTCCGCGCGGTGACGACGAGCGGAACACGAGACCGATCCGGCGGCCGGGTGCCGGGTCCGCGAAGTGCGCGACCTCGAGGTCTCCCCGGGCGGTTTCGACGGTGACCGCGGAGGCGGGGACGAGGGTGATGCCCAATCGCCCTGCGACGCAGCGCACCACGGTGGACAGGGAGGTCGCTCGGGTGTCGCCCAGCGCCGGTCGCGCGTCGACGGACCGGCACAGGTCGAGTGTCTGGTCGCGCAGGCAGTGCCCTTCGTCGAGGAGCAGCAGTTGCGCGTTGTCGAGTGCGGAGACGGAGAGGTCGGTGCGTCCGGCGAGTTCGTGTCCGGTCGGCAGGACGAGGACGAAATCCTCGTCGTACAGCGGAACTTCGATCACCCCCGAGACGTCGGAGGGCAGGGCGAGGACGGCCACATCGAGGGTTCCGGCGCGCAATGCGTCGAGGAGCCGCGCGGTCTGGTCCTCGACGACCTGCAATGACAGGGTCGGCATCGCTGTGTCGAGCGCAGGCAGGATCTCGGGCAGCACGTACGGCGCGACGGTGGGGATCAACCCCACCCGCAGCGGGCCCGAGAGCCCGTCGGACACTCCCGCGGCCGCGTCGACGAAGCCGTCGGCGGCGTCGAGCACCACCTCGGCGTAGGGAAGCAGACGTGCTCCTACCGGTGTCACGAGCACACGGCGGGTACTGCGCTCGATGAGCTGGACGCCGAGGCCGTTCTCGAGAGCCGCCAGACCCTGCGAGAGGGTGGGCTGACTGACCTCGAGTCGCGCCGCGGCCGTGCCGAAGTGCCGGTAGGTGGCCACCGCCACGAAGGCACGCAGCTGCGACAGGGTGGGTTGGTAACTCTGATCGGTCACGCCTATCAGTGTAGAGCGACCTATCGTCTTTACCTTTCGCAACTATCGGAGCTCACTGCACGGACGTGGCGCCCGCTGCCCTGCCCGCCGCCAGGTCGGCCTCGCCGAGCACGACCTCGATCTCACCACCGAATTCCACACCCGGAGCGAGCGGCAGCCGATCCCCGCTCCAGAACCGCCCCGGGTCGTACCAGTTGCTCCCCCGATGCCGTTGCTGCAGCAGACCCATCTCCTCCAGCGTCAGCCCGACCACCTCGGCGCAGTACGCGCTCTCGAGCCCGCCCGACGGGACGGAAGCCCTGCGTCGACGCGGGAGCCGGCCGGCGAACCAGCGCCCGGTGAGTTTCGTCGTCGACGGGAACGGGGTGCCGTCGAGCCGCGCGATGGTGCGCAGCAACTGGTCCTCCTGATCCGGCGTGACGGCCACCGAGATCTGCCGTAACCAGCCGCGCTGGCCGTAACGCGCACCCCATACCTGCACCGCGCTGCGGAGGTCGTGCAACTGTACGCCCCGCTGATGCCGCCCCGTCCACATGTCGGGGAGACTGCGCCCGAGTTCGGCATGCCACATCAGCGGCGGCAGATCCTCGAGCGCGACCGTCATCCCCACGTGGTTCACCGGCGCATTGGTCAGTGTCTGGATCGCGCGGTCCGCAGCTGTGGCGCCACGGAAGATCCACAGGTCGCCCGTGCGGGTCGTCCCCACGGCCTCGTCGAGCGTGAGACGCGAACGCGCACCGGCGGGCCGGGCTGCCGGCGAGGTGTCCATGCCGCCAGCCTGCCATGCCCGGCGGCAGCTAGGGTCGTCCGCATGGCGCTGCGCGGTGGCAAGTGGTGGAAGCTCGTCGGACTCGCCGGACTGGTGGGTGTGGCGGCGACGGGCGCCGTCGCCGCCCGTCACGAGCGACAGAGGCGGAACTACAGCCCCGACGAGGTGCGCTCGGTGCTGCACGAACGCTATGCGCGATCGCTCGCCGCCCGCGACGGCAACGCCGAACTCCCCCTCACACAAGTTCCGCTCGGGCCGAAGAACCGGATCAGCCGAGCGCTGCGGCAATTCCGTCGGCGAGATCGGCGATCTGCTCGTCGGTCATGACGAACGACGGCGAGATCTGCATCGCGCCCTGACCGGCGGCGCGTCCCGAGATCCCGTGCTGTCGCAGCGTCTTGACGAAGCCGAGCGCCTCGGCCGGGTCGGCGAGCTGCACGGCCGCCACCGCACCGACACCGCTGCGCACCTCGGCCACCCGCGGATGCTCCGCCAGCGGTGCGAGCTTCGCGTGCAGAGTCCGCTCGATCCGCGCCGCTTCGACGAGCAGATCCTCGCGCTCGATGATGTCGAGGTTGGCGAGCGCGGCGGCCGCGGCAGCGGCGTGTCCGCCGTAGGTGTACCCGTGGCGCCACCACACACCTCCGGCGAAGAACGGTTCGGCGACCTGCGGAGCGACGAACAACGCTCCCATCGGCAGATAGCCGGAGGTCAGCCCCTTGGCGGTGGTGATCATGTCGGGACGTAGATCGAATCGCGACGATGCGAACCACGAACCGCCGATACGCCCGAAGCCGGTGACCACTTCGTCGACGACGAACAGGATGTCGTGGTCGCGGCAGATGTCGCGGACCTCGGCGAGATAGCCGTCCGGCGGCAGGTACACCCCGCCCGCACCGATGACGGGTTCGCAGAAGAAGGCCGCGATCGAGTCGGCGCCGACCGAATCGATGAGCTCGAGCAGCGCCTTGGCGTCGTCCCATGCCACCTGCGCGGTGTCCTCCCACAGGCGTCCGTAACCCTCGCTGTTGACCGGTATACCGGCGAGCGAGGTGCCACCCACGTGCATGCCGTGGTACGCCTTCTCGCGCGAGACCAGCAGCCGTTTGCCGGGCTTCCCGACCTCCTGCCAGTAGCGGCGCGCGAGCTTGGCCGCCGAGTCGACCGAGTCGGATCCACCGGAGGTGAAGAAGATCTTGCTGCCGGGGACCGGGGCGATCGCCGCGAGCCGCTCGGCGAGTTCGACTGCGGGTTCGGAGGTCAGATCGCCGAAATTCGAGTAGTGGGCGAGCTTGGCGACCTGCGCGGCGATCGCGTCACCGATCTCGGTGCGGCCGTGACCGATGTTGGTGAACCACAGTCCGGCGGTGGCATCGAGATAGCGGGTTCCGGCGTCGTCCCAGATGTACGCGCCTTCCCCACGCGCGACGACGAATGCGCCGTCCCGTTCGATCGCGCCCATATCGGCGAATCCGTGCCACAACGCACCCACGACTTTGCTCCCGTCCACGACGAACACGACACAGGTCATCGTATGCGGAGGAAACGACTGTGGCGCCGACGGCCCATACCCGCCACGCTGAGGCCATGACCGAGTTCCGCTTCTCCGTCAACATCTTCGAGGCCGGGTCTCCGGACTCCTTCGTCCGCTGGTGCCGTGTCGTCGAGGACGCCGGCTACGACGCGGTCTATGCGGCCGACCATCTCGGTGTACCTGCCCCGTTCCCGGTGCTGGTCGCCGCAGCGTGCGCCACCGAGCGACTGCGGGTCGGGACGATGGTGCTCAACGCCGGATTCTGGAATCCGGCACTGCTCGTCCGCGAGATCGCGACGACCGATGCGCTCACCGGCGGGCGGCTCGAAGTCGGCCTGGGTGCGGGACACATGAAATGGGAGTTCGAGACCGCCGGGATCGACTGGGAACGGTTCGACGAGCGCGCCGACCGACTCGAGACCACCGTGCGGGAACTGCAGCGATCGTTCGCCGAGCCCGATTTCGCCGAGCAGGCCGCGCTGCGCGAGACGTTCGGTCTCCCGACACTCCGGCCGGTGCAGCGTCGCGGATTCGGCGGATACGGCCCGCCCCTGATCGTCGGGGGCACCGGTGACCGGGTCCTCCGGATCGCCGCCGCCCACGCCGACATCGTGAGTGTCGCGGGCGCCGTCCAGCTACCGGGGCGGCCACCGGGAACGTTCCGGATCGGCACTGCGGCCGAGGCGGACGACCGTGTCGCGTTCGCGCGAGCGCAGGCAGGAGGCCGGGCCGGCGACATCGAGTGGCACACCCTGCTCCAGGCGGTCGTGGAAACGGACGACCGGACGGGCACCGCCGCTGCCCTCGCCGAACGGTTGGACGGGACCGTCGAGGCCGACGGGCTTCTCGACTCACCGTTCGTGCTGTTCGGCTCGGTCGACGAGATGGCCGAGCAGATCTTGCGCCGCCGGGAGCGCTTCGGGTTCACCCATTTCACAGTTCACGCGCCGTACCGGGAGATCTTCGGTGAGGTGATCGGCCGGGTGCGTGCCCTCTCGGGCTGAGGTCCGGGGCCCTCCCGGACCGCCCCCGAGCGGGCCGTTTCGCTAGGCTGTGTGATCAGCATGTCCATCTCTCCCGCCCCGAATCGTCGCGAACTGCGCGCCGCCCTGTCCGAGGTCTCCCTCCGCGACGAGAACCGGCTGCGTCGCCGGCTCGACCGGACCCGGGGCGGCGAGGCGTTGACCAAGGTCGCCGCCGAGATCGACAACGCCCGTATCCGGCTCGCCTCCCGGGCGGCCTCGGTCCCGGTGATCCGTTATCCCGAGGACCTGCCCGTCTCGCAGCGCAAGGACGACATCGCCGCCGCGATCCGCGACCACCAGGTGGTCGTGGTCGCCGGTGAGACCGGATCGGGCAAGACGACACAGATCCCGAAGATCTGCCTCGAACTCGGGCGCGGTGTGCGCGGTCTGATCGGCCACACCCAACCACGCCGGATCGCCGCGCGCGCGGTCGCCGAGCGGCTCGCCGAGGAACTCGGCGCCGAACTCGGCGACACCGTCGGCTATACCGTCCGGTTCAACGATCAGGTCACCGACTCGACACTCGTCAAGCTCATGACCGACGGCATCCTCCTCGCCGAGATCCAGCGAGACCGGCTGTTGCGGCAGTACGACACCCTCATCATCGACGAGGCGCACGAGCGCAGCCTCAACATCGATTTCCTGCTCGGCTACCTCGCGCAGTTGCTTCCGCGTCGCCCCGACTTGAAGGTGATCATCACCTCCGCGACGATCGACCCCGAACGTTTCGCGCAGCACTTCGCCGACTCGAACGGCACACCCGCCCCGATCGTCGAGGTCTCCGGACGCACCTACCCCGTCGAGGTGCGTTACCGCCCCCTGACCGTCGAAGTGGGCGAGACACTCGTCGACCGCGATCCCGTCGATGCGGTGTGCGAGGCCGTCGAAGAACTCCAGCGCGAGGGCGACGGCGACATCCTGGTCTTCCTCTCCGGCGAGCGGGAGATCCGCGACACCGCCGACGCCCTGCGCGACCGGAAGCTCCGCAACACCGAGATCCTCCCGCTCTACGGACGCCTGTCGGCGGCCGAGCAGCACCGGGTCTTCACACCGCATACGGGCCGACGGGTCGTGTTGTCCACCAACGTCGCCGAGACGTCCCTGACGGTTCCCGGTATCCGTTACGTCGTCGACCCCGGCACCGCCCGTATCTCGCGGTACTCGGTGCGGACGAAGGTACAGCGACTGCCGATCGAACCGATCTCGCAGGCCTCGGCGCGTCAGCGCGCCGGACGATGCGGTCGTGTGGCCGACGGCATCTGCATCCGTCTGTACTCAGAGGACGACTTCGACGGCCGACCGGAGTTCACCGAACCGGAGATCCTGCGCACCAATCTCGCGTCGGTCGTGCTGCAGATGACCGCGCTCGGACTCGGCGACATCGAGGCGTTCCCGTTCGTGGAGGCGCCCGATCCCCGGGCGATCCGCGACGGTATCGCGCTGCTCGAGGAACTGGGCGCGCTCGAACCCGCCGAGAAGGGCGAGGCGCCGAGCCTGACCGCGACGGGTCGCGAGATCGCCCGGCTGCCCGTCGATCCGCGCATGGCCCGCATGATCGTCGAGGGCCACCGCAACGGATGCCTGCGCGAGGTGCTCATCATCGTCGCGGCGCTGTCGATCCAGGACGTGCGCGAGCGGCCCACCGAGTTCCAGCAGGCCGCCGACGAGAAGCACGCCCGGTTCGCGGTCGAGGGCTCGGACTTCCTGGCCTACCTCCGCCTGTGGGACTACCTGAAGGAACAGCGCAGGGAACTGTCGTCGAGCCGGTTCCGCAGGTTGTGCCGCGACGAGTTCCTGCACTGGCTGCGGATCCGCGAATGGCAGGACCTGCAGGGGCAGCTGCGTCAGATCACCGTCGACATGGGCTGGCAGACGCACCACCGCGACGTGAATCCCGACGACGTCCACAAGTCGATGCTCGCGGGCCTGCTGTCGCACATCGGTCTTCGCGAGGGCGACAAGCGCGACTTCCTCGGCGCCCGCGGCGCACGGTTCGCGGTCTTCCCCGGGTCGTCGCTGTTCAAGAAGCCACCGCGCTGGGTCATGGCGGCCGAACTCGTGGAGACCACACGGCTGTGGGCTCGGACGGCCGCGCGTATCGAACCCGAGTGGGCCGAGAAACTCGCCCCGCACCTGGTCAAGCGCACCTACTCGGAACCGCACTGGTCGACGCGCCGCGAGTCGGCGATGGCCTACGAACGCGTCACGCTCTACGGCATCCCCCTGATCGCCCAGCGTCCCGTGCCCTACGGACGCATCGATCCGGAGGTCTCGCGCGAGCTGTTCATCCGGCACGCCCTCGTCCAGGGCGAGTGGCGGACGCAGCACACGTTCTTCCACGACAATCGCGCTCTGCTCGAGGACGTCGAAGAACTCGAACACCGGGCGCGGCGGCGCGACATCGTCGTCGACGACGAGACCCTGTTCGACTTCTACGACCAGCGGGTCGGCCCGGAGGCGATCTCGGCGCGGCACTTCGACACCTGGTGGAAGAAGACCCGCAAGCAGCAACCCGACCTGCTGACCTTCACCCCGGACACGGTGGTGAACCAGGACGCCGCCTCGGTGCTCGAGGGCGACTACCCGGATGCCTGGCGCCAGGGCGAGATCCAGTTCCCCCTCACCTACCAGTTCGAGCCGGGCACCGAGGAGGACGGGGTCACCGCCCGCGTCCCCGTCGCGCTGCTCGCGAACCTCAAATCCGTCGGCTTCGACTGGCTCGTGCCCGGTATGCGGACCGAGCTCGTCACAGCCCTCATCAAGACACTGCCGAAGAATCTTCGCCGACAGGTGGTTCCGGCTCCCGACTTCGCCGCGGCAGCGCTCGCGTCGGTGACGCCGCGATCCGAGCCGCTCGTCAATGCGATGGCCCGCGAACTGTCGCGACTCGGCCGGTGCACGATCGAACCCTCGGACTTCGATCCCGGTGCGCTGCCCGACCATCTGCGAATGACCTTCGCGGCCGTCGACGAGCGCGGCACCGTGCTCGGGCGCAACAAGAGCTTGGCCGCACTCCGCACACAGCTTGCTCCCCGGGTCGAGGCCGAGGTCTCGCGGGCAGCCGCGGGCACCGAACGTCCCGCCGCGGTCGTGTGGACGGCCGAAACGCTCGGGAATCTCCCGCCCACCGTCACCCGCGAGGTGGGCGGCCGGAAGGTCACCGGCTATCCCGCCCTGGTCGCGGAGAAGGACGGCGTGGCGGTGCGCGTACTCAGCACACCGCAGGCCCAGCAGAATGCGACCCGTCAGGGCCTGCGCGCCCTGCTGCTCACGTCGGCACCGACGAAGGCGAAAGCCGTCACCTCGGGGCTGACCAACATGGAACGCCTCGCCCTCGGACGGAATCCCGACGGTTCGTTCGAGGCGCTGATCGAGGACTGCCGGGCCTGCGCGGTCGACGAGCTCATCGCCGCGCACGGCGCTCCTGTACGCACGCCCGAGGAGTTCGACCGGCTGGCCGCCACGGTGCGATCGCAGTTGCCGGGGCGCGTCGCCCGTCTGCTGAAAGCGGTTGTGCCCGTGCTGTCCCGCGCCCACGAGGTGGGCGTGCTCCTCGACCGTGCGAACGGCGAGGCCGCCGACGACGTGCGCGAACAGCTGCAATCGCTGCTGTTCCCCGGCTTCGTCACCGACCTGGGCTCACGGCGGATCGACGATCTACCGCGCTATCTCACTGCGGCCGCTCAGCGTCTGGAGTCGTTGCCGGCCAGCGCCAACCGGGACGCTGCCGGAATGGATGTGCTCGATCGCGTCTACAGCGCCTACGACAAACTGCTCGCACGCCTACCCGAGGAACGACGCACCGCGCCCGAGGTGGTCGAGATCTACTGGATGATCGAAGAATTGCGCGTGAGCCTGTTCGCGCAGAACCTCGGGACCCGGATCCCGGTGTCGGAGAAGCGGGTCGTGAAGGCGATCGACACGATCCGGTAGTGCTCGGATCGGCCACCGGGGTCGTCCTGTCCGAAACAGTCGGTCGGGGCGGTCAGTCGGACGGGGCGGAGCGAGACTTCTGGTGCTCGCGCAGTTCGTGGATCTCGCGCTCGAAATCCTCCGCCGAACTGAAGGAACGGTAGACCGACGCGAAGCGCAGATAGGCGACCTCGTCGAGATCGCGCAGGGGACCGAGGATCGCCAATCCCACCTCGTGGCTCGGGATCTCGGGTGAGCCTTTTGCGCGCACCGCATCCTCGACCTGCTGTGCCAGCTTGTTCAGCGCGTCGTTGTCGACGTCGCGCCCCTGGCAGGCGCGCGCCACCCCGCGCACGACCTTCTCGCGACTGAACGGCTCGGTCACGCCGCTGCGCTTGACGACGGACAGCACGGCCGTCTCGACCGTGGTGAAACGGCGCCCGCATTCGGGGCACGCCCGTCGACGACGGATTGCGGCACCCTCGTCTGCCTCGCGCGAATCGACCACCCGAGAGTCGGGGTGGCGGCAATACGGGCAGTACATGTCGGTTCCTTCGTCGTGCCCGTGCGGGTCGCGACGTCGGCGCCGAAGCAATACTTCCCGACCGGAACCGTCTCCACTCGCGAGTGGGCCGACACCGCCGCAACCACACGGAGTGGTGTGACTGACAGTGTTGGACAATACCCGCCTGTCCGGTTCGGGCGCGGATCGCGGGTCGGGGCGGGCCACGGCGCCGTCATCCCCGGGTGGAATCCGGCACGAGGAGACGACTTCCGGCCGGCACAGCAGTACCGTCGAGCGAATCGAGTTCGGCGACCCTCGCCAGGGTGACATCGACCGGGGCCTCCGGCGGCAGCCGGACGGCCGACGCCTCCAGGCTCTCCCCCTCGCCCACGACCGTGACCGTGGTACCGGCACTCTGCGAGATCACCTCGCCGGTGCGGACGTGGGCGAGCACGAGGAGCATCGTGGTGGCCAGCGCGGTGAGCAGCAGCGTTGCCGCCATCTGCCGCCAACTCGTGCCCTCCGCCGGCCGACGACTGCGCGGCATGATCTCCGACCGGCGATGCAGGGGCTCACGAGAGGACGCGACGACGCGCGGCCTCGTCCGCGACGGGACACGAGTGCGGTGCACCGCGGACGTCGCGATCGGCCGAATGCGGTGCAGGCTTCCCCCGCCCGGACCCGAGACGGTCCGCCCTTCGCTGCGCGTCCGAACTGCCGTTCCCGTCCGAACCGCCGTGCCCGAGCGAACTGTCGGGCCCCGTCGCACCGCCGCGCCCACCGGAACCGCCCTGTCGATCCGAACCGCTCTGCTCATCGGAAATCCTCCGTGTCGCTGTGCGTGGTCTGCCGACCCCGTCGAACACTCGATCATGTGTTCGAACGAAAGTCTGTTCGAATGTTGTACCACGAGTCCCGCCCCGGCGTCAGCCCCTCGAAGGGTGAATCTCGAACATCTGTTTGATATACGCGCGGGATGTCGATAGATTCGAAAGGCAACTTGCAACCCATCCGACACTCGCCGCACGGAGGTCACGATGAAGGCGGACGGAACATCCACAGCCCGCCGGGGCGGACCCACGACCGACGATCCCACCGCAGGACTCACCGAGCGTCAACGGCGCGTCCTCGAGGTCATTCGCGACTCCGTCAGCGAACGGGGGTACCCACCGAGCATCCGCGAGATCGGCGACGCCGTCGGACTCAACTCGACGTCGTCCGTCGCGCACCAGCTGCGCACGCTCGAACGGAAGGGCTTCCTGCGCCGGGATCCGAACCGCCCCCGAGCCGTCGACGTACGCGGCCTCGAGCCGTCGCCCGCTCCCCAGCCGTCCCACGAGGTGGTCGCCACCTCGTCGGCCGACGAGATCCCCTCTGCGGCAATGGTTCCCGTCGTGGGCCGGATCGCAGCCGGTGGTCCGATCCTGGCCGAGGAAGCAGTCGAGGACGTCTTCCCGCTACCGCGCGAACTCGTCGGCCAGGGGTCGCTGTTCCTCCTCAAGGTCGTCGGCCAGTCGATGATCGACGCCGCGATCTGCGACGGCGACTGGGTGGTCGTCCGCCAGCAGAACGTTGCCGACAACGGCGACATCGTCGCTGCGATGCTCGACGGCGAGGCCACCGTCAAGACGTTCAAACGGGTCGACGGCGACGTGTGGCTCATGCCCCACAACCCGATGTTCGAACCGATCCCGGGCAATGACGCCGCCATCCTCGGCAAGGTCGTCACGGTCGTCCGCAAGATCTGATCTCCGGGCTCACCCGGCACCAATGAGTCCGGGGTGGCTCCGCTGTGCGGAGCCACCCCGGACTTCTCGTACATGCCTCAGACGTCGAGACCGCGTCCGATGACTTCCTTCATGATCTCGTTCGTGCCGCCGTAGATCTTCTGCACGCGGGCGTCGAGGTACGCCTTCGCGACGGGGTACTCGCGCATGTAGCCGTAGCCGCCGTGCAACTGCAGGCACCGGTCGATGAGCTCGACCTGCTTGTCGGTGGTCCAGTACTTGGCCATTGCGGCCTCCTGGACGGTGAGCTTCTTCTCGTTGAGCAGCTCGATGCACCGGTCCACGAACACCCGGGCCAGCTGGGTCTCGGTGGCGAGCTCGGCGAGCTCGAAACGGGTGTTCTGGAACTTGCCGATCGGCTTGCCGAACGCCTTGCGGTCGCGGCAGTACTGGATCGTGTCGTCGAGCACGCGCTCCATGGCGGCGGCGGCGACGACCGCGATCGCGAGACGCTCCTGCGGCAGATTCTGCATCAGGTAGATGAAGCCCAAGCCCTCCTGCCCGAGGAGGTTGGCCGCCGGGACACGCACATCGTTGAAGCTGAGCTCGGCCGTGTCCTGGGCGTCCAGACCGATCTTGTCGAGGTTGCGTCCCCGCTCGAAGCCCGGCATGCCGCGCTCGACGACGAGCAGCGAGAAGCCCTGGGCGCCTTTCTCGGGGTCGGTGCAGGCCACGACGATCACCAGGTCGGAGTGGATGCCGTTGGTAATGAACGTCTTGGCACCGTTGAGGACCCAGTCGTCACCGTCGCGCACCGCGCGGGTCTTGATGCCCTGCAGGTCGCTGCCGGTGCCCGGCTCGGTCATCGCGATCGCGGTGATCAGCTCACCGGTACAGAATCCGGGCAGCCAGCGCTTCTTCTGCTCCTCGTTCGCGAGCTCGAGCAGGTAGGGCGCGACGACATCGTTGTGCAGCATGAAGCCCAGGCCACTGAAACCCAGCTTGGTGGTCTCCTCGGCCATGATGGCGTTGTAGCGGAAGTCGTCCATTCCGCCGCCGCCGTACTCCTCCGGCACCGCCATGCCGAGGAAGCCTTGCGCGCCGGCCTTCTTCCACACCTCACGGTCGACGATCTTGTCCTTCTCCCACTGCTCGTGGAAGGGGGCCACCTCCTGTTCGAGGAACTTCCGGTACGACTCCCGGAAGAGGTCGTGCTCGGGCTCGAAAAGGGTGCGTTCCATCTGCGCTCCTGTGTGAGACGTCGTTCGACATACTCACGGTATGCAGATGATCGCGCGGTGACGCTGACACAACCGAGCGGATTTTGTGACCCGGACGACTCCCGGCGAAGGATCAGCGCCGCAGGTCCGCGAGTCTGCGCAAGAGGGGGTACGCGACCAGGATGCCGATCGAGCCCCACGCGATGCCGCCGAGTTCGACCGATCCGATCGAGAGCGTCAGATCACCGATGCCGGCGACGAGCGCGGCAGCCGCGACGGTGAGGTTGACGGGGTCGGTGAAGTCGACCTTCGCCTCGGTCCAGATGCGTACGCCGAGGATGCCGATCAGGCCGTAGAGCACGAGCGTCGCGCCACCGAGGACGCCGTCGGGCACGGTGAAGACGAGTGCACCGAACTTCGGCGAGAAGGCGAGGACGACAGCGGTGACCGCCGCGACGGCGTACGCCGCGGTCGAGTACACGCGGGTCGCGGCCATGACGCCGATGTTCTCGGCGTAGGTCGTCGTTCCCGAACCGCCGCCCGCACCGGCCAGGGTGGTCGCGAGACCGTCGGCGATGAGCGCGTTGCCGGCCATGTCGTCGAGGTTCCGGCCGGTCATCGCGGCGACGGCTTTGACGTGCCCGACGTTCTCCGCGACCAGCACGACGACGACAGGCAGCGCCAGGAGGACGACCGACAGCTCGAAGGTGGGGCCACGCAGGTCGGGTAATCCGAACCACGCCGCGTCGCGCATGGCGTCGATGCGCTCGGAGGCGATCGCCCCGGTGAACGCCGCGAAGATCCATCCGACGATCACACCCACGAGGATGCCGAGCCGGCCGAGCATGCCCGGTCCCACCACCGTCACGAGCAGCGTGACCACGAGCGTGATCGTGGCGACGAGCGGTTGCGCCTCGAACGATCCGGTGGCGGTCGGTGCGAGGTTCAATCCGATGAGGGCGACGATCGCCCCCGTCACCACCGGCGGCATGACCGCGTCGATGATGCGCGAACCGGCTGCCTTGACGGCGAGACCGATCAGAACGAGAACGATGCCGACAGCGACGATCCCGCCGAGTTGCGCTGCCGGACCGGACCCGGCCGAGGCGCTCAGAGGCGCGATGAACGCGAACGACGAACCGAGATAGCTGGGCACCCGTCCGCGCGTGATGATCAGGAACAGTGCGGTACCGATCCCGGAGAACAGCAGCGTCGTCGTGACGGGGAAGCCCGTGATCGTCGGCACGAGCAGGGTGGCACCGAACATCGCGATGACGTGCTGCATCCCGATGCCCACGGTGCGCGGCCACGACAGCCGCTCGTGCGGTGCGACGACCGCACCGGGGTTGATGCGACGCCCGTCGCCGTGCAGTGTCCACCCTCGGCCCGTGGTGCGTCCGGTCGTCTTCGCTCGTTCGGTCACGACAGGACATCGTAGAACCGGTCGTCCCGGTCGCGCCGCTCAGTCCAGCAGTTTCGCGGCGGCGGCCCGTGCCGCGACGGGATCGTCGGTCGCGAGGACCGCCTCCGCGGCCTCGCGGCAGCGATCCATCGGGACCGAGGAGAGCCGCGCCCCGACGCCCGTCACCGCCGACGCCGCACACGACAGCGAGGTGACGCCCATCCCGGCCAGGACACACGCGAGGAGCGGGTCGGCCGCCGCCTCGCCGCACACTCCCACCGGCTTGCCGGCGGTGGTGCCGGCCTGTGCCGCGCGGGCCACCAACGCGAGCACCGCGGGTTGCCACGGATCGGTGAGGGCGGCCAACTGCGGCGACATCCGGTCGGCCGCCATCGTGTACTGAGCGAGGTCGTTGGTACCGATCGACAGGAAGTCCAGATGTTCGAGCAGCCGATCCGCGAGCAGGGCGGCGGACGGAACCTCGATCATGACCCCGGGTGAGAGGCCACGTTCGCGCACCCGCGCGGCGAAGTCTGCGGCCTCCGACACCGTCGCCACCATCGGCGCCATCACCCACGGCCGGACACCGGTGCGCGAGGCCGCCTCGGCCACCGCGTCGAGCTGCCGATCGAGCACACCCGGCGCCGACGTCGTGATGCGGATACCGCGGACCCCGAGCGCGGGATTGTGCTCGTCGGGATGGTTGGCGAAGCGGAGCGGCTTGTCGGATCCGGCATCGAGTGTGCGCAGGACGACCTTCCGGCCTTCGAACGCTTCGAACACTTCCGTGTAGATGTCGGACTGCTCCACCACGGTCGGTTCCGTGTCGCGGTCGAGGAAGCACAATTCGGTGCGGAACAGTCCGACGCCCTGCGCCGGCGTGCGACGCGCCGCACGGGCGCCGGATCCGTCCTGCACGTTGGCGAGGATCTCCACCGGGTGCCCGTCCGCGGTGGCTCCCGGACCGGACCAGCCCGCCACACGTTCCCGTTCGATGCGGTCGCGTTCGACCTCGGCGGCGGCCTCGGCGCCGTCCGGTGAGAGCACGATCCGGCCCGTCGCACCGTCGACCAGCACCGCTGTTCCGACCGGGACGTCGTCGAGGTCGGCCACTGCGACGACGCACGGGATGCCGAGCTGACGGGCGATGATCGCGGTGTGGCTCGTGGGTCCGCCGAGCGAGGTGGCGAGCGCGACGATCACGGACGGGTCGAGACCGGCGGTGTCGGCGGGTGCGAGATCGGTGGCCAGGAGCACGGACGGCCGCTCCGGCATCTCGAGGCCGGGTTCGGGAGCGCCCTGCAGTTCGGCGATCACGCGGTCGCGGATGTCGAGCAGGTCGGTGACCCGCTCCGCCTGCAGACCGCCCATCTTCTCGAACAGCGCCGCGAACTGCTCTGTGGCACCGACGGTGGCACCGACCGCGTCGGTGCCGGATCGGATCTTCGTCGCGGCCGCTCCGCGCCAGGCGCGATCCTCGACGAGCACCGCGGTGGCCTGGAGCACTTCCGCGGCGGCACCCGAGGCGCGGGAAGCGCGGGCCCGCAGCCGCTCGGCCACGACCTTCGCGGCGTCCTCGAATCTGCCCACCTCGGCTTCGCGCGCCGTGTCGGGAATCGAGGTGCCCTGGGCCGGCACGACGGGACGCGCGACCGGCCGGACGACCGGGCCGTATCCGATACCGGGCACGACGGGGGTGCCGTGCAGGGCGGACGCCGACTGCTCCATGGAGATCTCCTCACCGCGGTGTTTCGTTGTGACCCAGATTACTCACAAGCCTTGACATGTCAACACAGACGGGCGTAAAACAACATAAACCAACATTCATATCCCACAAATCGGGTACCCCCAGGAGTGACGGTGTACGCAGAGGAACGGCAACAGGCGATCGCGGCGCTGGTCGCGGCGCGTGGCCGCGTGTCGGTCGCGGCTCTCGCCGACCGTTACGGCGTCACCACCGAGACGGTGCGGCGCGACCTCGCCCACCTCGAACGCCTGGGCCACGTGCGGCGCGTCCACGGGGGCGCGATTCCGGCCGCCTCACTCACGGTGGCCGAGCCCGCCCTCTCCGAGCGCGAACACACCCGCGCCGAGCACAAGGACCGCATCGCCGCCGCGGCCACCTCCTTTCTCCCACCGTCCGGGGGGAGCGTGCTCTTCGACGCCGGCACCACCACCGGCAGAATCGTCGGTGCACTGCCACCCGAGGTCGAGCTCACCGTGGTCACCAACTCGGTGCCGATCGCCGCGCGCCTCGCGGCGATGAACGCCGTGCAGTTGCACCTGCTCGGCGGGCGCGTCCGCGGAGTCACCCAGGCCGCGGTGGGCGCCGAGGCCCTGACCACCCTCTCGACAGTCCATGTGGACGTCGCATTCATCGGCACCAACGCCCTGAGCATCGACCACGGACTGTCCACGCCCGATGCTGACGAGGCCGCGATCAAACGCGCCATGGTGCGCACGGCCGACCGGGTCGTCGTGGTCGCCGATTCGTCGAAGGTCGGCCGGCGCAACCTGCTGAGCTTCGCGTCGCTCGAACCGATCGACGTCCTGGTCACCGACACCGACCTCGACGACACCGACCGCCGTCAACTCATCGAACACGGAATCGAGGTGGTGACGGCATGATCGTCACGCTCACGGCCAACCCCAGTCTCGACCGCACGGTCGGCCTGACGGGCCCACTCGAACGCGGAAGGGTGCATCGCACCGAGCGATCCACCGTCGACCCGGGTGGGAAGGGGATCAATGTCGCCCGCGTGCTGCACGCCGCATCGACCGAGGTGGTGGCCGTCCTTCCGGCCAACACCGGCGACCCACTGCTCGCCGCGCTCGAGGACCGGGGCATCGCGCATCGGGCCGTGCCCACCTCCGGGTCGACACGCAACAACATCACCGTCGCCGAACCCGACGGCACCACCACGAAACTCAACGAGCCCGGAACACCCTGTACCGGGCGCACGCTGGGCGAACTGCACGCCGCCCTGCTCGAGTGCGCGCAGGACGCCGCGTGGACCGTCCTGTCGGGCTCCCTCCCTCCCGGAGTGCCCGAATCCTGGTACGCCGATCTCGTGGATGCCCTGCGCAGCCTGGGGTGCCGCATCGCGATCGACACCTCCGAGCGGCCGCTGCTCGCCCTCGCCGCGCGTTTCCCCGCGGCCGCCCCGGACGTGATCAAGCCGAATTCCGACGAACTCGCCCAGCTCACCGGGGCGGACGCGCACGAACTCGAATCCGGCGCCGCCGCAGGCGATGTCGGTGCCGTGGTCGATGCAGGGCGGGTCCTGGTCGACCGTGGCGTCGGCGCGGTCCTCGCCACCCTCGGAAGCGCCGGCGCCGTTCTGGTCACCGAGGCGGGCGCCTGGCGCGCCACCGCGGCCGATGTCACGGTCCGCAGCACGGTCGGCGCGGGCGACTCGTCGCTCGCGGGATATCTGCTTGCCGAACAGGCCGGCCGCGAACCGGCCGAGTGCCTGCGACTCGCCGTCGCCTACGGGACCGCGGCCGTCGCACTTCCCGGAACCGCCCTTCCCACTCCCGATTCCGTCGACCCCACCCGAGTGCACGTCACCGACGTCCACCGCCGACCCCGACCGCTCCCCTCCCACTCCTAAGGAACGTCATGTCCGACACCACCTCCGGCCCCGCAGGCGGTTCCTCGATCATCGGTACGGAACTCGTCGCGCTCGACGCCGACCTGGGATCCGACAAGAACTCCGTCATCGCTGCGCTCGCCGGACGCCTCGCCGCGACCGGCCGAGCCTCCGACGCCGACGCGCTCACGGCAGCCGTTCTCGAACGGGAAGCCAAGTCCGCCACCGGCCTTCCCGGCGGAATCGCGATCCCCCACGCCCGCAGCGAAGCGGTCACCACTCCCTCCCTCGGATTCGCCCGACTGTCTCCGAAGGCCGACTTCGGAGCTCCCGACGGACCCGCCGACCTCGTCTTCCTCATCGCCGCGCCGGAAGGTGCGGGCGGCGACCACATGAAGCTGCTGACCGCCCTCGCTCGCGCACTCGTGCGTCCGGACTTCGTCGCGTCGCTGCGCGCGGCCGCCTCCGCCGAGGAGGTCATCGCGCTGGTCGAGGACGTCCTCCCACCCCGACCCGAGCCGTCCGGCACCGGTGCTGCCGCCTCCGCCGCAGCGGCGGCACAGCCGGCGCCCGCCGCGTCCGCGAAGCCCGCGGTCGCACCCCCGCAGAGTCCGGAGCAACCCGCCGGCAGCCGCACGATCGTCGCGGTCACCGCGTGCCCGACCGGCATCGCGCACACCTACATGGCCGCCGATGCGCTGGCCGCGGCCGGTGAACGCGCGGGCGTGACGGTCCGGGTGGAGACGCAGGGGTCGAGCGGTAGCACTCCCCTGCCCGCCGATACGATCGCCGGCGCCGACGCCGTCATCTTCGCCACCGATGTGGGGGTCAAGGGCCGGGAACGGTTCGCCGGCAAGCCTGTGATCGCGTCGGGCGTCAAGCGCGCGATCAACGAGCCGGACACCATGATCGCCGAGGCTCTGAAGGCCTCCGCCGATCCGTCCGCACGCACCGTCGAGGCCGCCTCGGGCGCCCCGGCGGGCGAGTCGGAGAGCGGCAGCGACCTCGGCTGGGGCACCCGACTGCGGCAGATCCTGCTCACCGGCGTGAGTTACATGATCCCGTTCGTCGCGGCCGGTGGTCTGCTCATCGCCCTCGGCTTCCTGCTCGCCGGTCCCGACATCACCGACTCGGCTGCCGACATCGTCCTCGACAACACGCTCACCAACCTGCCCGCGGGCGGGCTCGGCACCTATCTCGGTGCGGTCCTGTACCAGATCGGCTCGCTGGCGTTCTCGTTCCTCGTCCCGGCGCTGGCCGGCTACATCGCCTTCGCCATCGCCGACCGTCCGGGTCTCGCCCCCGGCTTCACCGCAGGTGCGGTCGCCGTCTTCGTCGGCGCCGGCTTCATCGGTGGTCTCGTCGGCGGCATCATCGCCGGCTTCGCAGCCCTATGGGTCGGCCGTATCCCGCTGCCCACCTGGGCTCGCGGTCTGATGCCGGTGGTGATCATTCCGCTGCTCGCGAGCCTGATCGTCGGTGGGCTCATGTTCCTGCTCCTCGGTCGTCCGCTGGCCGCGATCACGACGGGTCTGACGGACTGGCTCAACGGTCTGTCCGGTGGTTCCGCGGTGCTGCTCGGCGCCATCCTCGGCCTGATGATGTGTTTCGACCTCGGCGGGCCGGTCAACAAGGCTGCCTACGCCTTCGCCGTCGCGGGTCTCGACGTCGCCAACACCGCCTCCCTCGAGATCATGGCGGCGGTCATGGCGGCCGGTATGGTTCCGCCGCTCGCCATGGCGCTGTCGTCGTTGGTGCGTCCCCGTCTCTACAGCACGGCCGAACGCGAGAACGGCAAGGCGGCGTGGCTGCTCGGTGCGTCGTTCATCTCGGAAGGTGCCATCCCGTTCGCGGCTGCCGACCCGATCCGGGTGATCCCGTCGATGATGCTCGGCGGCGCGGTGACCGGCGGCATCGTCATGGCGACCGGTGTCACGCTCACCGCACCCCACGGCGGACTGTTCGTCCTGTTCGCCATCGACCGCGTCGTGTGGTTCCTGATCGCGCTGGTGATCGGCACGGTGATCGCCGCGCTCGCGGTCAGCATCGCGAAGTCGATCACCCGTCCCGTCCGGGCCGCCGCCGACGAGGCGAACCCGCAACCCGTAGCCGCACACTCCTGATCGCCCGATCGCACTGCACTTCCCCACCACGAAGGAGATTCACATGCCCAGCACCACGGTCGCCGTCGGTTCGTCCATCGGCCTTCATGCCCGTCCCGCAGGGATCATCGCCGAGGCCGTGGTCGCGGCCGGCGTCCCCGTCACTCTCGCAGTGGACGGTGGGGAGCCCGTCGACGCGGGTTCGGCCCTGATGATCATGACGCTCGGCGCGGGACAGGGCACGCAGGTGACGGTCTCCTGCGACGACGACGCGGTCCTCGCGCAGGTCGTCGAGCTGGTGGCCGCGGATCTCGACGCCTGACCTCACCCGCGGGCGCGGCGCCGGACGACGAGTCCGAGTACCCCGAGGGCGATCACCCCGGCAGCCACGCCCGCACCCACTATCGGCAGTGCCGCGGACGACATCTCGTCCGCGGCATCGTCGTCCGCAGGCACGAACAGTTCGGTCGCACCGCGACGGATCCGGATCGGCGGGTTCGCCGCCGCTGTCGCGCCGCGCTCGGACGCGGTGAGCAGATCGCCCTCGGCGGTGAAGGCGACGGCTTCGCCCTGCGGTTCGTCCGGTACCGGGATCCGGAAGCGAGGACCTGCGACCAGGGCGGACGCAAGATCCCCGTCGGGCACGTGGAACAGGTACACGTCGGTGTAGGTGCGTACCGCGGCAACCGTCCCGTCGGCGCTGACGGCACCGCCGGTGATCATCGAGGAGGACGCACCGGGAATGGGCCCGCCGGAAGTGTCCGACGGCCCGAGTGCCAACGAGCCGACCTTCTCGAGGGCGGCCGGTCCCGGCACGGGGAGGTCGCCGGTCGTGAGTCCGCGTGCGGGCCGGTACACGTTGCTCGACCCGAACAGCGCCTTGGTCACGATCACCGGTTCGCCTGCCGCCGAGACGAGTACGGTCTCGGCATCGCGGGGACCGTCGGGATAGGTCAGCCGGTGCAGGTCGCCCCGGCCGGTGTCGGGGTCGAGGGAGATCAACGCGATCGTCCCGCGGACACCGGTGTTGTCGCCGAGGTCGCCGAGCCACAACCGGCCATCGGGACCCGCGGCGAGATCCTCGACGTCGTACGGATCGACGGGAGACGGAATCCGCTGCCGCACCGAGCATTCTCCGTCGAGTTCGACGATGCGCTCGTCCTCCCCGGCATCCGGCGTCGCGAACAACCGTCCGTCGATCGTCGCGAGGCCGGAGAGTTCGGCCAAGGCGGGATCGTCCGGGGTGCACAGGATCTCGTTCGGAAGATCGGCGACCGGGATCCCCCCGTCCTGCGCACCGGCGTGCGACACCGGTACGAACGCCGTGACGGCAGCGACCAGCGCCGCCCGGCGCACGAGCCGCATCAGGCCGCGAAGTCGACCAATGCCGACGCCAGCGCGGCCGGCACCTTCGCATGAACCCGCGTGCCGTCCACCTCGTGCTCGGACGACAGGATCTGACCGTCGGAATGGATGCGCGCGAGCAGGTCGCCGCGGGTGTACGGCAGGAGCAGCTTCACCTCGACGTCGGGATCCTCGAGCAGGGCAGCCAGCTGGGCCTGTAGTTCGTCGACGCCTTCCCCGGTGTGCGCGGAAACGAACACCGCGCCGGGGATCGCGCCGCGCAACTGGGTCAGGGTGACCGGATCGGCGGCGTCGATCTTGTTGACGACGATCAGTTCGGGCGGCGGCGGTGCGTCCGATTCGCGCAGCACCTCGGTGACGACCTCGCGTACCGCCTTGATCTGCTCGGTGGGCATCGGGTCGGAACCGTCGACGACGTGGAGCAGCACGTCGGCGTCGGCGACCTCCTCGAGGGTCGACCGGAACGCCTCGACCAACTGGGTCGGCAGGTGCCGGACGAAACCGACGGTGTCGGTGAGCACGTACTCGCGTCCATCGGGCAGCGCGGACCGGCGGGTCGTGGGGTCGAGGGTCGCGAACAGCGCGTTCTGCACCAGGACACCGGAGCCGGTGAGCTTGTTGAGCAGGCTCGACTTGCCTGCGTTGGTGTACCCGACGATCGCGACGGACGGGATCCGGTTGCGCAGGCGTCGCGTGCGCTTGGTGTCGCGCGCGGCCTTCATCGCCTTGATCTCGCGGCGAAGTTTGGCCATCCGCTCGCGGATCCGGCGACGGTCGGTCTCGATCTTCGTCTCACCGGGACCACGCAGACCCACACCACCGTTGCTACCGGCGCGACCACCGGCCTGCCGCGACATCGACTCGCCCCAGCCGCGCAGACGCGGAAGCATGTACTCCATCTGTGCGAGGGAGACCTGCGCCTTACCTTCCCGGGAGGTCGCGTGCTGCGCGAAGATGTCGAGGATCAGCGCGGTCCGGTCGATGACCTTGACCTTGACGACCTTCTCCAGCGCCGTGAGCTGGGCGGGAGTGAGCTCGCCGTCGCAGATCACCGTGTCGGCGCCGGTGGCCAGCACGATCTGCCGCAGCTCGTCGGCCTTGCCCGAACCGATGTAGGTGGAGGCGTCGGGCCGGTCGCGACGCTGGACCAGACCTTCGAGAACCTCCGAGCCCGCGGTCTCGGCGAGCGCGGCGAGCTCGGCCAGGCTCGCTTCCGCCTGGGCGGCCGTTCCGCCGGTCCAGACACCGACGAGCACGACGCGCTCGAGTCGGAGCTGACGGTATTCGACTTCGGTGATGTCCTCGAGTTCCGTGGACAGACCGGCCACACGCCGCAACGCACTGCGGTCTTCGAGTTGCATCTCGCCGACGGACGGATCCTCGGCGGTCCAGCCTCCGGGTGCGTCGTACGCGGTCGAAGTGCTGTCATCTGGGGTTGCGCGGTGCGTGCGCTGTGTGTTCGTCATACACCTCCATGGTGTCACGAAGCCCGAATCGGTGCATTCGAGTTTTTCGGCCGCATCCGCGCGCAGAGTTCCGTCGCCCGCCCTGCGGAGCGGATCAGTACGGCGCCGACCACCAGCTGTCGTCGAGCTGACCCGTCGCGACCAGCACCGACGGCCCGCGGAGCCAGGCCCGTCCGTCCTCGATCCGCACCTCGACCGAACCACCGGGGATCCGCACCTGCACCACGCCCTCGGAGGCACCGTCGAAGCGCAGTGCTGCCGCGGCCGCAGCGACCGTGCCGGTGCCGCAGGAGCGGGTCTCCCCCACTCCGCGTTCGTGGACCCGCATGTGGACGGTCCCGGCCGCGATCGGAGTCAGGAACTCGATGTTGACCCCGTGGGGGAAGAATCCCGGGTCGAAGCCGGGCGAGGTGAGGTCGAGACCGGCCAGGCTCGCCTCGCTCAGGTGCGGGTCGACGCATGCCAGGTGGGGATTGCCGACGTCGATGCCGATGCCCGGATAGACGCGCCCGTCGATGGTCGCCGCCGACTCGCCCAGGCTGCGCACCGTACCCATGTCGACGGTCACCTCACCGCGAACCGGCCCGGTCTCGTGTACCCGGACGGGCTTGCCGCCCGCGCGGCTGCCGACGACGAACTCGCGGCGGCTCTCGAGCTCGCGCGCGGTGAGATAGTGCGCGAACACCCGCACCCCGTTGCCACACATCTCGGCGATGGATCCGTCGCCGTTGCGGTAGTCCATGAACCAGTCGTCCGCGCCGGTGCCCTCCGGCAGTTCGCCGAGCACCCCGGCCGAGACCAGCGCACCGGCCCGCGCCACCCGCAGCACCCCGTCGGCACCGAGTCCGCGCCGCCGGTCGCACAGGGCGGCGATCCGGTCGGCATCGAGGTCCAGGCGGGCGTCGGGATCGGGAAGGATCACGAAGTCGTTCTCGGTTCCGTGCCCTTTGCTGAACTCCATGGCCGATACCTTATCGGGCTGGTGAGGCCGGTGATGTCCGTGCGTCCCGTACCACCCGCAGGGCCGTCTCGCGCACGTCGGGCTCGGCGCCGTCGAGCCAGTGGATGCGCGGATCTCGGCGGAACCACGAGCGCTGCCGTCGCACGTATCGCCGGGTCCCGATGAACGTCCGCTCGCGGGCGTGGGCGAGGTCGTACTCCCCGTCGATGTACGCGAGGACCTGCGCGTAGCCGATCGCGCGTCGCGCGGTGACCCCCTCGCGCAGTCCGACCTCGACGAGTCCGTGAACCTCGTCGACGAGGCCGCGTTCGAACATCAGATCGGTGCGCCGGGCGATGCGGTCGTCGAGCTCGGCGGTGGCGCGGTCGACGCCCAGGATCACGGTGCCCCAGCGAGGCTCGCCGATCGTCGGCTGCGACGCCGCGAACGGTTGCCCGGTCAGTTCGACGACCTCGAGCGCCCGGACCATCCGTCGGCCGTCGGTGGGCAGGATCGTCGCCGCGGCGGCGGGATCGGCGCGTTGCAGCGCCCGGTGGACCGCGGCGAGACCCTCGGTTTCGAGCAGCGCCTCCCATTTCGCCCGTACCTGCGGATCCGTCGCCGGGAACTGCCATTCGTCGAACAGCGCCTGCACGTACATCATCGATCCGCCGACGACGACCGGGACACGACCGCGCCCGAGGATCGCTTCGACATCGGTGATCGCAGCCTGCTGGTACCGCGCGACCGTCGCAGTCTCGGTGACGTCGAGGACGTCGAGCTGGTGGTGCGGAATGCCGCGACGCTCGTCCGGCGAGAGCTTCGCCGTCCCGATGTCCATGCCGCGGTACTGCTGCATCGCGTCGATGTTGACGATCTCGCCGCCGAGCGCCTCGGCGAGGTCCACTCCGAGATCGGACTTGCCCGTGGCCGTGGGGCCCACCACCGCGATCGGGACGAGCGCGTCGGCAGGGCCGGTTCTTCCTGCGCTCACGGTGTCCAGATCCCCACGTGGTAGCCCACCCCGTAGGGCGCGGCGGAGTAGGTGACGGAGGCCGAGCGGGGCCGCTCGCCGAAAATCGCCGCCAACACGTGCCAGGCGGCGCGTCCGGCGAGTTCGATCTCCGAACACAGCTCGGCGTCGAGCGCCGCGAGGGCCTCCGGGTCTCCGGCGGCGAGCGCGGCCGCCAGCGCCGCCTCGACCTCCTCGGACCGCGGGTCGTAGGCGCCGGGGGCCTTGGCAGTGAGGGTCGCGGCTCCGTCGGCCACGACGAGCAGAGCCCGCGGAAGGTCGTCGCCGTCGAGATCCGCCCGCAGGTCACGGCCGAGATCCACGCAGTGCGCGGCGTCCGCGTCGGCGGCCACCACGCGGGTCGTCACCCGGGTGTGGGGCGCTGTACGGTCGCGGATCCAGCCGGCCACGAGTGCCGTCAGCGCGAGCGTGGGGTCGGGCTCGCCTGCGGCATCGGGGCCGAGCTGCACCGGGATGTCGGCACCGAAACCGCGGAAGGTTCCGCGCGCGGTGGACGGGACGGTCTGCTCGGCCTGCTCGGCACCCAGGACCACCCATTCCTCGGCACCGGACAGCCTGCGACCGACCTCGAGAACCGCCGCGCGCAGATCGTCGGTCTCGGACGCGGCGAGACCGGTCAGCTCGGGTACGAGCAGCGGTGGGGACGGCACGAACGCCGCGGCGGTCAACACATCGGCAACCGTAGTCCACCGGACCCGGCGCCTCGCATCGACACGACCTGTTTCAATAGTGGGCGGACGCGATCGCGGAGCCCCCGGGATCGACCTGCGGTAGACCCATGCGACCAGGCAGCCGTGCCGCGCGGCAGAGATGAGGTATCGATGAGCGACCCGAACGCACAGGACCGAACCGGCGAGTCGACCCAGGAGCGGACCCCGCGTCCCGGCCCCGCCGCCCCCCGAGCTCACGCTGCGACCCCCGGCCCCGCTGCCCGAGGCGGGGATGGTTCCGCCGCGGCACCCCCGAAGCCGCATCCGGTGGCGGCCCAGACGCACCCCCACGTCCCGACACTGCCCGCAAGCGATCCGAGTCTGTTCGGACGCGTCGACGAGGACGGCACCGCGTGGGTCCGCACGAGCGAGGGCGAGCGGTGCATCGGATCGTGGCAGGCAGGCGACGCCGCCGAGGGCCTCGCGCATTTCGGACGCCGCTACGACGATCTCGCCACCGAGGTGGCGATCCTCGAGACCCGGTTGACGTCCGGCACCGCCGACGTGAAGAAGACCCGCGCAGCCGCCGAGACTCTCGCCGAATCGCTCCCCACGGCTGCGGTCATCGGCGACCTCGACGCACTCGCCACCCGGCTCACCGCGATCATCGAGCACTCCGAAGAGGCTGCGGCCCTCGCCAAGCAGGAGAAGGAGAAGCGACGCGCCGAGAGTACGGCTCGCAAGGAGACCCTCGCAGCCGAGGCCGAGACGATCGCCGCCGAGTCCACCCAGTGGAAGGCCGCAGGCGACCGGCTGCGCGAGATCCTCGAGGAGTGGAAGACCATCCGCGGTGTCGACCGCAAGATCGACGACGTGTTGTGGCGTCGTTACTCCAAGGCACGTGAGGCGTTCAACCGGCGTCGCGGAGCCCATTTCGCCGAACTCGATCGCGAGCGTGCCGCGGCGAAGAACCGCAAGGAGGAGCTCGTCGCTCGGGCGGAGGAACTGCAGAACTCCACCGACTGGGGCGCCACCGCTGCGGCCTTCCGCGACCTGCTCGCCGAGTGGAAGGCGGCCGGCCGCGCCCCGAAGGACGCCGACGACCAGCTGTGGAAGCGGTTCAAGGGCGCCCAGGACGTCTTCTTCGCCGCGCGCAACGCCGCGAATGCCGAGCGGGACGCCGAGTTCGAGGAGAACGCCCGCGCCAAGGAAGAGCTTCTCGAAGCGGCCTCGTCGATCGACCCGGCGGCCGATCTCGAGGGTGCCCGGGCCCGCCTGCGCGAGTTGCAGGACCAGTGGGAGGCGATCGGCAAGGTTCCGCGCGAGCGCATGCACGATCTCGAGGGCCGCCTGCGGGCCGTCGAGAAGAAGGTGCGTGAGGCCGCCGATTCCGAGTGGCGGCGCACCGATCCCGAGGCGCTCGCCCGTGCGGCCCAGTTCCGGGAGCGGGTGCGTCAGTTCGAGGAGCAGGCCGCCAAGGCGACCGCGGCGGGCCGGGCGAAGGAGGCCGAGAAGGCCCTCGCGCAGGCTGCGCAGTGGCGTGAGTGGGCCGACGCGGCGGAAGGCGCCGTCGGCGAGCGCTGACACCGCGACGCCGTAACATCCGAAGACGACGATCCCCTCTCCCGGCCGGGAGAGGGGATCGTCGTCTTCGTGCGAAGGCGTCAGGCCTCGGGGTCGCGCATCAGGCGGGGCCGTTCGTGCTGGGCCGCGACCTTCCGCAATTCGGCTTCGGCCTCGAGCTGGGCGGAGGTCCGTGCCCACACCACGCGGGCCCAGTGGAAAACGACCACCATGACGGCGAACCAGCCGATCACGAGACCGAAACCCGGACCCGCGGCGGACGATTCGACGGGCAGGGTCTGGCGCGACCAGATCGCGAGCATGCCGAAGACGATGGTCACCGCCGAGCCGGCCAGGGACACCCACGCCAACACCCACTTGCGGGTGACGAGTGCGAGGATCGAACCCAGACCCGCGAAGACCACGGCGAATCCCACGAACAACCGCGACGGCAGGCCGATCTCCTCGGTGCCGGCATCCGGCGCGAACGACAGCACCTCCCATCCGTTGGCGGAGCCGGCGTGGGGCAGGCTGAACGTCGCCAGCAGGATCAGGACCGCGATCGCGACGAACATCGCCCGGGCGCCCGGGTCGATGTCGCTCGCCACCTTCCGTTCGGCGGCTTCGAGTTCGGCGCGTACGTCACCCGTCGCGTGGTGACCGTGCGGCTTGTCGGTGGTCATGCGTTGCATCCCATCTGAGGCGGCAGCGGGTCCGGGACGCCGATGCTCGGCAATCCGAGTCCGACACCGATCGGCGGTGTCTTGGGCAGCCGGCCCTGTTCGAAGTGGTCGCCCGCGCGTGTGCGGCGGTGCGTGAGGATCGGGGTATCGGCGACGAGGTGATGCGGCGCGGCGTCGCTGACGACGATCGTGATGACGTCGCCGGGACGCACCGCGGTGTCGATCGTGCCCTCGGGACGGAAGTGGACGAGGCGGCCGTCGCGGGCACGCCCACTCATCCGGGCGGTCTCGGCGTTCTTGCGGCCCTCCCCCGCCGAGACGAGGAGCTCGACCTCGGTTCCGACGAGCTTGCGGTTCTCCTCGAGGGTGATGCGTTCCTGCAGAGCGATCAGCCGCTCGTAACGTTCCTGCACCACCGCTTTGGGGAGCTGACCGTCCATGTCGGCGGCGGGCGTGCCGGGGCGCTTCGAGTACTGGAAGGTGAAAGCGCTGGTGAAACGCGCCTTCTCGACGACCTCGAGGGTCTGCTGGAAGTCCTCCTCGGTTTCGCCGGGGAAGCCGACGATGATGTCGGTGGTGATCGCGGCGTGCGGCATCGCGGCACGGACCCGCTCGATGATGCCCAGGAAGCGTTCCTTGCGGTACGAGCGGCGCATGGCACGCAGAATCCGATCGCTGCCGGACTGCAACGGCATGTGCAGCTGCGGGCACACGTTCGGGGTCTGGGCCATCGCCTCGATGACGTCGTCGGTGAACTCCGCCGGGTGCGGGGACGTGAAGCGCACCCGCTCCAGGCCCTCGATGTCGCCGCACGCACGCAGCAGCGACGCGAAGGCACCCCGGTCGCGGGGCTGCTCGGGATCGGCGAAGGATCGTCCGTAGGAGTTGACGTTCTGACCGAGCAGTGTCACCTCGAGCACGCCCTCGTCGACGAGTGCCTGCACTTCGGCGAGGATGTCGCCTGGACGCCGGTCGACCTCCTTGCCGCGCAGCGACGGCACGATGCAGAAGGTGCACGTGTTGTTGCAGCCGACGGAGATCGACACCCATCCGGCGTACGACGACTCGCGCTTGGCGGGCAGCGTCGACGGGAACGCCTCGAGTGCGTCGAGGATCTCGACCTCGGCGCGGCGGTTGTGCCGTGCGCGTTCGAGCAGGGCGGGAAGATTGCCGATGTTGTGCGTGCCGAAGACCACGTCGACCCAAGGCGCCTTCTTCACGACCGTGTCGCGGTCCTTCTGGGCGAGGCAGCCGCCGACGGCGATCTGCATGTCGGGGTTGTCGTCCTTGACCGGGCGCAGATGACTCAGATTGCCGTACAGCTTGTTGTCGGCGTTCTCCCGCACCGCGCACGTGTTGAACACGACCAGATCGGGTGACGCACCGGGAGCGGCCTTGGCGAAGCCGGCGTCCTCCAGCAACCCCGACAGGCGCTCGGAGTCGTGTACGTTCATCTGGCAGCCGTAGGTGCGGACCTCGTAGGTCCGGGCACCGGTACGGGGGGGTTCTTCGTCGATCAGTGACACGTCTCAGGGTATCTCACCTCGACCGGTCCCCTTTCCACGCGCCGACCCCCATGAGCCCCATCGACGTGGCCGTCACTGCTCGTGCCGTAAAAATCCCGTGACGCGTGCGGCGAAGGTGTCCCGAAATGCGAAGTCTCGGGCGTCGGACGGCATAGGGTCTGCAGATATGACATCAGCGGCAGCCGGAACGGATCGTCCGTCCGAGAAGTCGGACACCAGCTCGTCCATGATCTCCATGAACGGGGTGAACAAGCATTTCGGATCCCTGCACGTCCTGCAGGACATCAACCTCGAGATCCCACGAGGACAGGTCGTCATCGTCGTCGGCCCGTCCGGTTCGGGGAAATCGACCCTCTGCCGCACCATCAACCGGCTCGAACCGATCGACACAGGCGAGATCCACGTGGACGGCACCCTGCTGCCGGAAGGGGGCCGGGCGCTGGCCCGCCTGCGTGCGGACGTCGGCATGGTGTTCCAGTCGTTCAACCTCTTCGCCCACAAGACGATCCTCCAGAACGTCATGCTCGGCCCCCTCAAGGTGCGCAAGATCAAGAAGGAACAGGCCCGCGAGTCGGCGATGGCGCTGCTCGACCGGGTCGGGATCGCCAACCAGGCCGACAAGTACCCGGCACAGCTGTCGGGCGGCCAGCAGCAGCGCGTCGCGATCGCGCGGGCCCTCGCGATGAACCCGAAGGTGATGCTGTTCGACGAGCCCACCTCCGCTCTCGACCCGGAGATGGTCCAGGAGGTCCTCGACGTGATGACCTCCCTGGCGAAGGAGGGCATGACGATGGTCGTGGTCACCCACGAGATGGGATTCGCCCGCAAGGCCGGCGACCGCGTGCTGTTCATGGCCGACGGCCGCATCGTCGAGGACACCGATCCCGAGACCTTCTTCACAGCACCGAAATCCGATCGTGCCAAGGATTTCCTCGGCAAGATCCTCAGTCACTGACCATGTCCCGCATCCGACGGGCCGGCCGGCCCGTCGGACGTCGTTCGAACCGCACCGGAGGTATTCGATGAAATTGTCCCGCTCCATCCGCCTGGGCATCGGCGCCGTCGCCGTGGCAGTGGTCGCCACGGCGTGCGGTGGCGACGAGACGCGCAGTGTCTCGCAGTCCGCGGAGAACGGCACCCTGACGGTCGGTATCAAGTTCGACCAGCCGGGCCTGGGCCTGCGCAACCCGGACGGTTCGTTCAGCGGGTTCGACGTCGAGGTCGCCAAGTACGTCGCCGGTCAGCTCGGAGTCTCCGAGGAGAACATCGAGTTCAAGGAAGCCCCGTCCGCCCAGCGCGAGACCCTCATCCAGAACGGTGAGGTCGACTACATCGTCGCGACGTACTCGATCACCGACACCCGCAAGGAGAAGGTGGACTTCGCCGGTCCGTACTTCATCGCCGGGCAGTCGCTCCTGGTGCGCGCGGACGACACCGAGATCACCGGACCCGATTCGCTCAGCGGCGGCAAGCGTCTGTGCTCGGTGGCGGGTTCGACCCCGGCCCAGAACGTGAAGGACAACTACGCGCAGGACGTTCAGCTCCAGGAGTTCGATACCTACTCGCTGTGTGTCGAAGCGCTGCGTAACGGTGCGGTCGACGCGGTGACCACCGACGACATCATCCTCGCCGGCTACGCCGCACAGAGTCCGGGCGACTTCAAGGTCGTCGGCGAACCGTTCACCACCGAGCGCTACGGCATCGGTCTCGCCAAGGGCGACGACGAGTCCCGCAACGCGATCAACGACGCGATCGAGGAGATGATCGCCAGCGGTGCGTGGGAGGCCGCATTCCAGGAGACGGTCGGCGCCTCCGGTTACGAGCTCCCCGAGCAGCCCCAGGTCGATCGCTACTGAGTACGGGTTCCACCCGTCCCGTCCGCCGGTGCGGCCGGTCCGTGAGATCTCCACGGGCCGGCCGGACCGTTCCGGACCCCACCCCGTCCCCTCGATCCCGGAGTGACCTGTGGATCTGTTGAGCAAGTACAGCAGCCAGCTACTCGACGCGTTCTGGACCACGATCCAGTTGACCGTCATCTCGGCGATCGGCGCGCTGATCCTCGGAACGATCCTCGCCGCGATGCGCGTGTCCCCGATTCCCGTGGCGCGCGCCGTCGGTACCGCCTACGTGACGATCTTCCGTAACACACCGCTGACGCTGATCATCATCTTCTGCTTGTTCGGTCTGTCCCAGACGCTCGGCATCAAGCTGGCCTCCGAGTCGTCGCCGACATTCCTGGTGGACAACAACTTCCGGCTCGCGGTGCTGGGTCTGAGCGTCTACACGGCGGCCTTCGTGTGCGAGTCGCTCCGGTCCGGCATCAACACGGTCTCGCTCGGACAGTCGGAGGCCGGCCGCTCGCTGGGTCTGACGTTCGGCCAGAACCTGCGCCTGATCGTCCTTCCCCAGGCGTTCCGCGCCGTCATCGCCCCACTCGGCTCGGTACTCATCGCGTTGACCAAGAACTCGACGATCGCCTCCGTGATCGGCGTGTCCGAGGCCTCGCTGCTGATGAAGACGATGATCGAGAACGAAGCGGCCATCTTCGTCGTCGGTGGCATCTTCGCGCTCGGATTCGTCATCCTCACCCTCCCCACCGGCCTGTTGTTCGGCCGGCTCAGCAAGCGATACGAGGTTGCCCGATGAGCGCACACGGAACAGTTCTCTACGACGCACCCGGGCCCCGCGCGAAGGCGCTCTACCGGATCCTGTCGGTGGTCGTGGTCGCGCTCCTCCTCCTCGTCGGCTGGATCGTCTATCGCGCGCTCGACGCCAACGGACAGCTGACAGCGGCCAAATGGGAGCCGTTCGTCGAATCCACGAGCTGGACGACCTATCTGCTGCCCGGCATCCGCGGCACGATCATCGCGGCCGTCGCGTCGATCGTGCTGGCACTGGTCCTCGGCACGGTGCTCGGCATCGCCCGTCTGTCCGATCACCGGTGGGTCCGCGGGATCGCCGGCACGATCGTCGAGTTGTTCCGCGCCGTCCCGGTGCTGATCCTGATGATCTTCGCCTACCAGGTGTTCGCCGAGTACCGCGTCTTCAAGTCGGAGTATCTCGCGCTCGCGGCGGTCATCACCGGCCTGACCCTGTACAACGGCTCGGTCATCGCCGAGATCGTGCGAGCAGGCATCAGGTCGCTCCCGCGCGGCCAGAGCGAGGCCGCCTACGCCGTCGGTATGCGGAAGAACCAGCTCATGCGGTTGATCCTGCTGCCGCAGGCCGTCACGGTCATGCTCCCGGCGATCGTGTCGCAGATGGTGATCGCACTCAAGGACTCGGCCCTCGGCTACCTCATCGGCTACGTCGAAGTGGTGCGTTCCGGACAGCAACTCGGCGCGTTCTTCCAGAACTACCTGCCTGCGCTGCTGGTGGTCGCGGTGATCATGATCGTCCTCAACAGTGCGCTGACGCAGTTCGCGATCTGGCTCGAGAAGCGCCTGCGATCCGGAAAGCGCAAGAAGGGTGCCGTGGCGACCGAAGAGCCGCAGACCTTACCGACGATGTCGGTGCCGGGCCTGGACATGACCGGCGAGGGTCGCAAGTAGTGCGCCCGACCGGCGAGGTCCGGACGTAATGTTTCAGTCGTGCGGGAGGTCGCTCGCGTCGGCACCGAAGGCCGCGAGTTCCTCCCGCACGACGTCGAACGCCATTCCCTGCGCGTAACCGCGCCGGGCCAGCATGCCGACCAGTCGCCGCACCAGCTTGTCGCGTTCGGCCGCGATCTCGCGCCGATCGCCTTCGGTGGGTAGCGGCGGCTGGGTGCGGAGCTTCTTGCGGACCAGTTCGACCGCGCGTTCGCGTTCGTCGGCGGTGTCGATCTGATCGAGTGCGGCCGCCGCGTCGTCGGCGTCGATGCCCTTGCGGCGCAGTTCGAGTGCGATCGCTCGCTTGCCCTTCCCTGCATACAGATGCCGTGAACGTGCCCATTGATTGGCGAAATCCGCGTCGTCGATCAATCCGACCGCGGTGAGGCGATCGAGGGCGCGCTCGGCGATGTCGGCCGCGAAACCCTTCTGCTCCAGCTTCGCCGCGAGTTCGGACCTGCTGCGCGCACGATCCGTCAGCAGACGGAGGCAGACGTCCTTTGCCTGCGCTTCCGTACCGCCACCGGGCAGTTCCTGCTCGGTGCGAGCGGAACGCCGCCGCCCACGTCGTTCGGGCCGTCGTTCCTCGGGGTCGTCCATGAAGCGCACAGTAGCCGGACCCACCGACAGCGCCGCCGTGTGCGGATATGCCACGGGGGCACGGACGCGATGTGCGTCCGTGCCCCCGTGCAGCCTGGGCGGTGACTAGAAGTCGACCGACTCCTCGGCATCGCTCGGATCGGTGAGAACGGCACCGATGCCGAGCTTCTCCTTGATCTTCTTCTCGATCTCGTCGCGCACATCGGTGTTCTCGAGCAGGAACTTGCGGGCGTTCTCCTTGCCCTGCCCGAGCTGGTCGCCCTCGTAGGTGTACCAGGAGCCCGACTTGCGGATGAAGCCCTGATCGACACCCATGTCGATGAGCGAGCCCTCCTTCGAGATGCCCTGTCCGTACAGGATGTCGAACTCGGCCTGCTTGAACGGAGGCGAGACCTTGTTCTTGACGACCTTCACACGGGTGCGGTTGCCGACCGCGTCGCCGCCGTCCTTGAGGGTCTCGATCCGGCGCACATCCAGACGCACGGAGGCGTAGAACTTCAGCGCCTTACCGCCCGTGGTGGTCTCGGGCGAGCCGAACATCACGCCGATCTTCTCGCGCAGCTGGTTGATGAAGATCGCGGTGGTGCCGGAGTTGTTGAGCGCACCGGTCATCTTGCGCAGTGCCTGGCTCATCAGGCGGGCCTGGAGACCGACGTGGCTGTCGCCCATCTCGCCCTCGATCTCGGCGCGCGGCACGAGTGCTGCGACCGAGTCGATGACGATGATGTCGAGTGCACCCGAACGGATGAGCATGTCGGCGATCTCGAGGGCTTGCTCACCGGTGTCGGGCTGGGACACGAGCAGTGCGTCGGTGTCGACGCCGAGCTTGCGCGCGTAATCCGGATCCAGGGCGTGCTCGGCGTCGATGAACGCCGCGATGCCGCCGGCGGCCTGCGCGTTGGCCACTGCGTGGAGGGCCACGGTCGTCTTACCCGACGACTCCGGGCCATAGATCTCGATGACGCGGCCGCGCGGCAGACCGCCGATACCGAGAGCCACGTCGAGTGCGATCGACCCGGTGGGAATGACTGCGATGGGCGGACGTACGTCCTCGCCCAGGCGCATCACCGAGCCCTTACCGAAGCTCTTGTCGATCTGCGCGAGGGCGAGCTCGAGCGCCTTCTCGCGGTCGTGAGCCTGTGCTGCCATCTTGGTCCCCTTCATCGAATCTCGTCCTTGTTGTCGACGACGTTAGAACCCGGCACCGACAAGTTCGCCGCTGCGACCGCGGAACGCCGCATCTGTGGATGGAATCACCGCCTGTGGACAACACCCATCCGGTGCCCCCAGCATAGCCGAACACGTGTTCGAAATCCGGTCGCCGGGTATTCGCGGGCCATGGTCGCACCCCCGTCGGACAGAGAACGATGTCGCCCCGCGAGCCCCTTTCGGAGGCAGGCGGAATCCCTCGTGCCCGCTGGTGAACCGTGGCTACCGCCGCACGGGCGGGACGTCGAACTCGTCGCAGAGCGCGCGCCACACCTCGCGCGGTTCCTGCCCCGCCTCGATGGCCTCTGCCGGCGTCCGTCCACCGAGAGCGAGCAGCACATGATCACGCAGCAACGCATCGCCGTGCATCTGCCCGAACTCGTCCCGGACCACCTCGTAGAACTCCGTCAACCGCACCCCGACCACGGTAGTCGCGTGTGCTGTGCGGCGACAGTCAGTCCGCTGCGGCCTCGCACACCGGGACCGGGTCCTGCACGTCACGAGCACTGTCCGCGGCCGCACGAGCCGCGGCGGCAAAACTCGGCGACGACAGCACCGTGTCGATCGCGGAGCGGACCGCAGCCGCGTCGAGCGGACGCACCACCACCGCACTCCCCTGCCGTGCGGCGCGGTTCGCCAGCTCCCACTGATCGCCGCCTCCGGGCACGATCACTGCCGGAACCCCCGCACTCAGCGCTTTCGCCAGCATCCCGTGCCCACCCCCGCACACGACGACATCGGCCTGCCGGAGCAGGACGTCCTGTCTCCCGCGACCTGCGACGGCCCAGCTCGGGAGCGACTGCTCCGGGGGATCGAGCATCGTCGCAGCGATCCGCATACCGGTTCCGTCGAGGGCATCGCACACCGTCTCGACCATGCCGGTGACGCCGGTCGTCGCCGTCGACGGCGCGACCATGACCAGAGGGCCGTCGCCCGGCGGCGGATCGAGGATCTCCGCAGTGGGTTCCCACAGCAACGGACCGACCACGTGTGCGTGTCCCGGCCAGTCGGGGCGCGGCACCTCGAGCGCCGGAAGGGTGGCGATCAGCCTGGTCCGCGGTCCGGGATCGCGCTCGGGCAGACCGATCTCGACACGTGCGGCCGAGCGCTCCCGCTCCCCCTGCCGCAACGATCTCGCGGTCATCGCACGCAGCGCGGCGTCCCGCAACCGGCCCCGCACTCCGGTGCCCACGTCGAGACCACTGCCGATCGGCGGAAGCCCGCGCGACGGCAGGTACAGCGGGTGCGGCGAGAGCTCGACCCATGGAATCCCGAGGCGCTCGGCGGCCATCCCCCCGCCGGCGGTGAGAACGTCCGCCACCACGAGGTCGGGCAGCAGCGCACCGAGATCCGGAAGCATCTCGCTCGCGATGTGGGCGGCGCGGGCGTGGATCTTCGCTCCCGCGTCGCCGTCGTCGTCACCGACCCGGGGCGCGAGCCCCTTCAACTCCGCGACGGTCACACCGGGCAGATCGAGGCCGAGCCATCGTTCGCCTGTGAAGACCACCGCGTCGTGCCCGGCATCCGCGAGCCGCAGCGACAACGCGATCGCCGGAATTGCATGACCCGCATCGGGCCCGGCCACCACCGCCACTCGCACGCGCACAGCCTGCCACATGCCACCGAAGGCGGGACGCTTCCTATCCCGCGAAGGTGTACAACTCGAACCCGGAGGCGCGCTCGGCAGCGAAACCCGGCAGTGGCGCCGATGCGCGCTCCACCTGTTCTCGCGCTTGTGCCTCCACCGGCCTGTCGTCGAGAGCCTGCAGGTACAGACGGTGCGCCGCGAGGGACTCGACTGCCAGTTCGACCGTATCGGTCACGTCCACCGCGTGGGTCGGAGGCGAACCCGGACACACGGCAGCCCATCGCACGCCATGCCACGGTTCCAGACCGCGTTCGGTGAGTTCCGGGAAGATCCATTCGTTCGCGGCATCGGAGACGGCGTCGAGGACGCTGATCCCGAGTGCCCGATGGTCGGCACTGTTGACCCAGCCGGGCCGGGGCGACAGCCCGAACGCGAGCGTCACCACCATCTCGGGACGATGACGTCGGATGGCGGAAGCGATGTCGCGACGGAGATCGAGACTCGCGACGAGTCGACCGTCCGGGTGCCCGAGGAATTCGACGGTATCCACTCCGACGATCCGTGCGGACTCGCGCTGCTCCGACTCCCGCACCGGCCCGCTCTTCTCGGGCGGCAGACCGGCGATACCCGCCTCGCCACTGGTGGCCAGGACGTAGGAGACCTCCTTGCCCTGCCGGGTCCACCGAGCGATCGCCGCCGCCGCACCGTATTCGATGTCGTCCGGGTGTGCGACGACGACGAGTCCGCGTTGCCAGTCCTCCGGTACCGCCTCCATGGCTACCCCTTCGTTCTACAGTCGCGTCAGGTCGTGCTTGTCACCTCCCGATACTGCCTTGTACAGCAGGTATCCGCCGAAGATCACCGCGCCGAGCACGAGAAAGCCGAACAGGTTGTCGAGCAGGGCGCCGAGCACGGCGAGACCGACCCACACCACCGCGACGATTCCTACGATTTTCCAGAACATGGGTACTCCCACCTCGATGCCGACCTCTTCCGCGCCGGACTCCGTTTGCTTGGTACGCCTCGATCCTGACACCTCCGGAAGCGAAAAACACCAGGTCAGCACAGATATCAGGGAAAGATCAGGGGACACCCGGAGGTGCACCCCGGTGTGGTGTACGAGCACCCGGACACGGGTCGGTGACGCGCGGCACGCCGGTACGGCTTAGGCTCTACGGGTTCACCGTCCATATCAGAAGGCTGAGTAACCGTGTCCTCGTCCCGCCGTATCCCCGCGCGCGACCTCGCGCAGATCGCCGTCTTCGCAGCCCTGATCATCGCCCTGGGACTGCCCGGTCAGATCAGCATCGGATCGTCCGGCGTGCCCATCACGCTGCAGACCCTCGGTGTGATGCTCGCGGGTGCACTGCTCGGCGCGCGCAAGGGTGTCCTGTCGGTGCTCACCGTGATCGTGCTGGGACTGGCACTGCCCGTTCTCGCCGGCGGCCGCACGACCCTCACCTCGCTGGCCGGTCCCACGGTGGGATTCCTCATCGGCTGGATCCCCGCCGTCGCCGTCATCGGCTGGCTGAGCATGAGGATGCTGCCGCGTTACCGCACGCTGCCCGGTGCGGTCGTCAACGTCCTCGGCGGCATCGTCGTGCTCTACGCCTTCGGTATCGCGGGCATGGTCCTGCGCACCGATCTCACGGTGTGGGCCGCGGCCGCTGCCAACGTCACCTTCCTGCCGGGCGATCTGGCCAAGGCGGTCGTCGCCGCCGCGGTCGCCGCCCAGGTGCACCGTGCCTATCCCGCGCTGGTGGCGCCGCGTATCGCGCACCGCCCGGCGGCGGACCCCGCCCACTGACCCCGTCGGGCAACCGTCGATGAGCGAGATCCGATTCCGGGAGGTGCGGCACGCCTACGGCGACCGCACCGTCCTCGACGGGGTGGACGCCGTCCTCACCGAACGACGCATCGGCATCGTCGGTGCGAACGGCAGCGGCAAGTCGACGATGGCGCGGATGATCAACGGTCTGCTCGTCCCGTCGTCCGGATCGGTGACCGTCGACGGCCTCGACACGGCCCGCAAGGGCCGGGAGGTGCGCAAGAAGGTCGGTTTCGTCTTCACCGACCCGGACCACCAGATCGTCATGCCGACGGTGGCCGAGGACGTCGCCTTCTCGCTGCGTCGCAGCGGGCTCGGCAAGGAGGAACGCGACGCCCGGGTGCGGCAGGTCCTTGCCGATTTCGGGCTCGCGGGACATCACGACCATCCCAGCCACCTGCTCTCGGGCGGCCAGAAGCAGTTGCTCGCGCTCGCCGCGATCATGGTGACCGACCCGGCGGTGCTCGTCGCCGACGAACCGACGACCCTGCTCGACCTGCGGAACACGAAGCTCATCGCCCGCACGTTCGCGAGCCTGCCGCAGCAGGTGATCGCGGTGACTCACAATCTCGACCTGCTCACCGATTTCGACCGCGTCCTCGTGGTGGATTCGGGGCGGATCGTCGCCGACGACGAGCCGGTCGCGGCACTCGCGCACTACCGGAACCTGATCGAGTGAACACTTTCGGCCTCTACCACCCGGGAGCCTCCGTCCTGCACAGGCTTCCGGCGGGGGCGAAACTGCTCGCGGTCGCAGTGCTCATCCTCGTGCTGACCCTGTGGATCCGGCAGCCCTGGCAGGTGCTTCCCGCCCTGGGTCTGGCCGTGCTCGCCTATGCGGCCGCGCGGATACCGCCGCGTCTCGCCGTCGTGCAGTTGCGTCCGCTGGTGTGGATGCTGGCGATCATCGCGGTCTTCCAGGTGCTCGTGGCCGGCTGGGAACGCGCAGTGGTGATCTGCGGATCGCTGCTCGTGGCGGTCGCGCTGGCCGCCCTGGTGACTCTCACGACGCGGACCACCGACATGCTCGATGCGATCGTGCGGGCGGCACGCCCCCTCGCACGCGTCGGCGTCGACCCCGATCGGGTGGGTCTCGTGCTGGTGATGACCGTCCGGGCGATTCCGCTGCTCGGCACCGTGGTCACCCGGGTGACCGAGGCACGCAAGGCGCGCGGTCTCGGCTTCTCGTTGCGGGCCCTCGTGGTTCCGGTGGTGGTGGGAGCCCTGCGCACTGCGGAGGCGATGGGCGAGGCTCTCGCCGCACGCGGTGTGGACGACTGACGGCGAGCCGTCGTGAGCACCTGACGGCGAGCCGTCAGCTGCGGTAACGCTGGTCGATCTGTCCCACTTCGCGCCAGGACTGTGCCCAGCTCTCGAGTTTGTCGGACGTGGCGATCAGTTCGGCGCGGCGCTGGTCGAGCATCGCGAGCGAGCGGTTGCCCTCGGCGGTCGCGGCGAGCCGGGCGGCGGCGGCGACGAGTTCTTCGAACTGGTCGACGCCCGTCCCGAGACGCTCACCCGCGTCGGTAATGGCGGCAGACAGGTGGGTCTTCGCGGCCGCACTGCCTCGCGCGGCGGATTCGAGGGCCACGACGTCCTCGACGACGGCGTCGAGTGCGGACGCGGCTGCGCGGGCCGCGTCGTCGATCTCGGTGAGATCCTCGGAGGCCACGGAGTTCGATCGCACGAGCACACCGAGCAAGCGCCTCAGGCTCTCCTCGTTCGCTGCGAGGCGTTCCATCGGTGCGCGGGCGACCGAACCGGCAGGTGGGAGCGACCGCCGGCGGGGAGGCGGTGGGGGCAGCGGTACCGCGTCGAGACGACGAAACGTCCGGACGGCGAGGACGGCGGGTATCGCGAGAGCCGCGGTCGCTCCCCCGGTCGCGACGAGTGTCCATTCGGGAGCCGATGCGACGGCGAGGGTGGCGGTGCCGATCGCCGTGGTGCCCGAAGTGGCTCCGAAGAAACTGGCACGCCGACGGGCGCGGCGCTTCTTGCGCCGCAACCGGGCAGTGGGATCGCGCCAGCGGCGGGCGGCGTCCATCGCGTTGTCGGTGGCGTCGCGGAATGCGGCGACGACCGAGCCGGGGATGTTCCCGGCCCGGTCGTCTCCGGAGGCGTTCACGGCGGATCAGTTCCAGGGGGTACGAGTCACCGGCCGGTGGTGCCGGCGGCGTTCGGAGGTTCCTTGCGGGTGTCGACGGCAGGGTTGGCGGGAGCACCGGGGAGTGCCTCGCCCTTCATCGACGCCCGGATCTGCTCGAGTCGGCTGTGACCGGCCATCTGGACGGTGGCCTGCTGCACTTCGAGCATCCGGCCCTGCACCGAGTTCTGGGCGAGCTCGGCCGAACCGAGTGCGTTGGCGTAGCGGCGCTCGATCTTCTCCCGGACGGCGTCGAGGCTCGGGGTGGTGCCCGGGGCCGAGAGGGTCGAATCCATCGACCGCAGCGACTCGCTCACGCGCTCCTGCATCTTGGCCTGCTCGAGTTGGCTGAGCAGCTTCGTCCGCTCGGCGACCTTCTGCTGCAGCGCCATGGCGTTCTGCTCGACGGCCTTCTTGGCCTGCGCGGCGGCCTGGAGCGACTGGTCGTGCAGCACCTTGAGGTCTTCGACGGACTGCTCGGCGGTGACGAGCTGCGCAGCGAACGCCTCGGCCGCATTCGTGTACTGGATCGCCTTCTCGGTGTCACCCGCTGCCGTGGCCTGGTCGGCCATCATGACGGCCTGGCGCGCGCTGGCGTTGAGCTTCTCGACCTCGTCCAGCTGCCGATTGAGCTTCATCTCGAGCTGACGCTGGTTACCGATGACGGAAGCCGCCTGCTGCGATAGGGCCTGATGCTGGCGCTGAGCGTCCTCGATCGCCTGCTGAATCTGGACCTTCGGATCGGCCTTCTCATCGATCTTCGAGTTGAAGAGCGCCATGAGGTACTTCCAGCCCTTGACGAAAGGATTAGCCATGGGTGTGATCCTGCCTCCATCTGGTACGCCGCGCCGAACGCGACCCGGTACGCGGCCCTCGCGCCCCGGTTCGAAGATCGCCGGTCCGCTGCTACCCCCGACGACCCACCTGCCCTGGCCGGGTCGGTGCACGCACTACGCCCCGGTCGATGTCGCTTACGCCCGCGTCCGGCAAGGCCGGCACGGTTCGTGATCCATGTTAGGCGGCTGCCAGCGCCTGTGCGGCGGGTGCAGGAATCACCATCCGCGGCTCCTGCGCGAGCAACCCGGGCTCGACGGTGGCGCCGTCGTCGGGTCGATCGGCGGAGATCGTCTCGGATGCGGTGCTCTCCATGTTCGCGCGACGGCCGAGTCCGTCCGCCAGCAGACCGCTCACGTCGAACAGCACGTCGGACAGCGGGACATCCAATGCGTCGCAGATGGCCGCGAGCAGTTCGCTCGAGGCCTCCTTCCTGCCGCGCTCGATCTCCGAGAGGTAACCGAGGCTGACCCGGGCGCTGCTGGAGACTTCGCGCAGGGTGCGGCTCTGCGAAACACGGGTGCGCCGAAGGCTGTCACCGAGTGCCTCACGCAACAACAGCGCCATCCCATCCTCCTTCGTCCGTCGTGCCGACACCTCGACAACGCACGACGACGCTGCGAGGTTCCCGCGGATCGATCGGACCTCGATACTGCGGTGTCCAGACATTACAACGCCCACAGCCGATGCAGACGAGCGAGTGGTCCCGACACAACGGTATCGACCGTCCCGAGCCGGATCCGCCATCGGTCGCCGCACGAGTTCCTTCGCCGGTACGCCGGTCCGTGTGGCGACCACCAGGGGTCGCCCGGCTTCACCGAGCGTCTTCACCCACCGCGCGACCGTCGTCCGGCGTGTTCTCCGCAGGGGTGTTCCCGGCATCGGCGGTCTCCACACGGGTGGTCTCGCTCCGGCGTACTCCGGTGCGTAGACGGATGGCCTGGACGACGTAGTCGAGCCCGGTCACCACCGTCAGCGCGACCGCCAGGATCATCAGGCCGATCGCCACCGGTTCCACCGAGTCGGGCAGGGGCAGCAGGTAGAGGCCGATGGCGAGCGTCTGCACCAGGGTCTTGGCCTTGCCACCGCGACTCGCCGGGATCACGGCGTGGCGGAGCACCGCGAAGCGCAGAGCGGTGATACCCAACTCCCGGGCGGCGATGATTCCGGTGACCCACCACGACAGGTCGCCGAGCATCGACAATCCGACGAGCGCCGCGCCGATGAGGGCCTTGTCGGCGATGGGATCGGCGAGTTTGCCGAAATCGGTGACGAGGCCGTGCTTTCGCGCGAGTTGACCGTCGATCCGGTCGGTGATGGCAGCGATCGCGAAGACTCCGGTCGCCGCGAGCCTCCACCCGGTGTCGTGCCCGTCGCCGACGAAGAGCAGCACCAGGAAGACCGGCACCAACGCGATCCGGCCCACCGTCAGGATGTTGGCGATGTTCCACAACGGCACCGGATCGTGCGGGCTCCCGGCGTGTGGTCCTGGTGCGGCGCCGCTCCCGCCCGACGCGGTGACATGCTGGCGGGGCGTGCTCATGTGCCCCACAATATCGGTAGCCGCACGCGCTACTGTTCACCGCATGACGACACCGCCGACGAACCACGAATCGAACGATCGAATGGTCGTGCGGCGCGCCCGAACCTCAGACGTGCCCGAGATCAAGCGGCTCATCGACATCTACGCGGGTCGGATCCTGCTCGAGAAGAACCTGGTGACCTTGTACGAGGCGATCCAGGAGTTCTGGGTGGCCGAACTCGGAGGCCATGTCGTCGGTTGCGGGGCCCTGCACGTGTTGTGGTCGGATCTCGGCGAGGTACGCACCGTCGCCGTCGACCCGTCGGTCAAGGGCCACGGTGCGGGTCACCTGATCGTGTCGCGCCTGATCGAGGTCGCCCGCGAACTCGAGCTGGAGCGGTTGTTCGTGCTCACCTTCGAGGTGGAGTTCTTCTCGCGGCACGGTTTCGCGGAGATCCAGGGGACTCCGGTGACGGCCGAGGTCTACGCGGAGATGTGCCGGTCGTACGATACGGGCGTCGCGGAGTTCCTGGACCTGAGCTATGTCAAACCGAACACGCTCGGGAATACCCGGATGCTCCTCACCCTCTGATCGAGCTCACGAAAGCGAGGCCCCGATGGCCCTGTTCGCCGTCGAGTACACCTATTCGGACGCGACCGCCGCGGCGCGCGACGAATACCGTCCGAAGCACCGCGCGTGGCTCGGTGATCTCGTGGAGCAGGGCGTCGTGCGGGCGACCGGTCCCTGGACGGACGGGTCGGGTGCGCTCATCCTCGTCGACGTGGCCGACGAGGCCGCGGCGCGCGAACTGATGGACCAGGACCCGTTCGCGCAGCGCGACCTCGTCGACGCCGTACGCATCACCGGATGGAACCCGGTGATGGGCGTGTTCAACGCTTGACGGGTTCCTTCGCCCCTCGCGTCTTCAACAGGCTCGCCACGGTCGTCACGACCAGCACCCCGACGATCACGATCAGCGACACCGCGGTGGAGATCTCCGGGACGGCGACGTGCTCGCCGCCGTTGATCCAGCCGAGCGTGTTCTCGTGCAGGGCGTGGAGCACCAGCTTCACGCCGATGAACGCCAGGATGATCGACAGTCCGTAGGAGAGGTAGACGAGCCGCTCGAGCAGGCCGCCGATGAGGAAGAACAGCTGGCGCAGGCCCATCAGCGCGAAGGCGTTCGCGGTGAAGACCAGGTACGGCTCGTTGGTCAGGCCGTAGATCGCGGGGATCGAGTCGAGCGCGAAGAGGATGTCGGTGAACCCGATCGCGACGAGCGCGAGCAACATCGGGGTGACCATCTTCTTGCCGTCGATGCGGGTGACGAGCCTGTCGCCGTCGTACTCGTCGTGCACCGGCAGGAACTTGCGGGCCAGCTTCACGATGCGGTTCTCCGAGATACCCTGCGGGTCCTCGCCGTGATCGCGGATGAGCTTGACGGCCGTGTAGATCAAGAAGATGCCGAAGAGGTAGAACACCCAGCTGTAGGCGTTGATCGCTGCGGCACCCACCGCGATGAAGGCGCCGCGCATGATCAGCGCCAGGACGATACCGATCGTCAGGACCTTCTGCTGGTACTCACGGGGCACCGCGAAGGTCGCCATGATGATGACGAAGACGAACAGATTGTCGACCGACAGCGCCTTCTCGGTGATGTACCCGGCGAAGTACTCGCCGCCGTAGGTCGGTCCCCATACAGCAAAGACGATGAGGCCGAAGACGATCGCGATGGCGATGAACACCGCCGACCAGAATCCGGATTCCCGCAGCGTCGGAGCATGCGGCTTGCGAACGTGGGCGAAGAAGTCGAAGACGAACAGTCCGATGATGACGGCGATCGTGATCAACCAGGTCGTCAGAGTAACGTGCACGGGCATCACAGCCTTCCGGTAGGTTGTCGTACCTGCCGGAGGTCTCTCCCGCCCGGATCGTTACCGGACCGACGGCCCCGGGACGGCGTCGGCGCCGCACGTGTTGACGAGACCGCCGCGGATCAGGGGATACTCCCCTCCACAGCTCCCTCGATTGTGCCACAGGCGCCTATTCCGCGCCCGACGGAGCCTCCGCAGCCTCGCCTCCACCGCGGATCGAGTACAGCAGGCCGTCGAGCTCCTCCGGCTTGACCAGCACCTCTCGCGCCTTGCTGCCCTCACTGGGTCCGACGACCCCGCGTGTCTCCATCAGGTCCATAAGACGGCCGGCCTTCGCAAATCCGACGCGCAACTTGCGTTGCAGCATCGACGTGGAACCGAACTGACTCGTCACCACCAGCTCGACAGCCTGGAGGAAGACGTCGAGGTCGTCACCGATGTCGGGATCGACGTCCTTCTTGTCGCCGGCCTTCGGGGCGGTCACGCCCTCGTTGTACTCGGGTTCGGCCTGGTTCTTCGCGAAGTCGACGACCGCCGCGATCTCCTCGTCGGTGATGAAGGCACCCTGCATGCGCACGGGTTTGCCCGCACCCATGGGCAGGAACAGCCCGTCACCCATACCGATGAGCTTCTCGGCGCCGGGCTGGTCGAGGATGACTCGCGAGTCGGTGAGCGAACTCGTCGCGAACGCGAGTCGCGAGGGCACGTTCGTCTTGATCAGACCCGTGACGACGTCCACCGAAGGCCTCTGTGTCGCCAGCACGAGGTGGATGCCGGCGGCCCGGGCCTTCTGGGTGATGCGGACGATCGCGTCCTCCACGTCGCGCGGGGCCGTCATCATCAGGTCGGCGAGCTCGTCGACGATGGCGAGGATGTAGGGATACGGCCGGTACACGCGCTCGCTGCCCAGCGGTGCGGTGATCTCTCCCGACTTCACCTTCGTGTTGAAGTCGTCGATGTGCCGCACGCGGTTGGCCTGCATGTCCTGGTAGCGCTGCTCCATCTCCTCGACGAGCCAGGCGAGCGCTGCGGCAGCCTTCTTCGGCTGGGTGATGATCGGCGTGATCAGATGCGGGATGCCCTCGTAGGGGGTCAATTCGACCATCTTCGGGTCGATGAGGATCATCCGCACTTCGTCGGGGGTCGCGCGGATGAGCAACGACACGAGCATCGAGTTGACGAAGCTGGACTTACCGGAACCGGTGGAACCGGCGACCAGCAGGTGCGGCATCTTCGCGAGATTGGCGGAGACGAAGTCGCCCTCGATGTCCTTGCCGAGACCGATGACCAGCGGATGGTGGTCGCGGCGGGTCGAGGGGGACGCGAGCACATCCGACAGACGTACGAGCTCACGGTCGGTGTTGGGGACCTCGATACCGACGGCGGACTTGCCCGGGATCGGCGCGAGCAACCGGACGTTGTCGGTTGCCACCGCATATGCGATGTTGCGAGCGAGCGCGGTGATCTTCTCGACCTTGACGCCCGGGCCGAGTTCGACCTCGTAGCGGGTGACGGTCGGGCCGCGGGTGAAGCCGGTGACGGCGGCGTCGATCTTGAACTGCTCGAGGACCTCGGTGATCGCCTCGATCATCTGGTCGTTCGCAGCCGACCGCGTCTTCGGCGGGTCGCCCTTCGTGAGCAGTTCCAGCGAGGGGAGCGTGTAGTCGCCTTCGACCTCGCGGTCGCGAACGAACGTCTCGGCAGGTTCGGGCTCGGACGTCTGGTCGACGACCTCGGGAACCGGAGCGGGCTTCGGCTTCCTCCGTGCGGGAGCCGGCGCCGCGGCCCGACTCTCCGAGACCGAGGGCATCTCCAGCGTGGGAGGCGGCGACGCGGGCGTTTCGGGTTCGGGTGCCCGGACGTCCCACAGCGGGAGAACCTCGGTCTTCGCGTCGCCGTCGAACTCGTCGGGCGGATAGTTCTCCACCGGGGTGCGCCGCCGCCTGGACCTCTTCGGCGCGGGCGTCTCGTCGAGGGGGTAGCCGTCGGCGTCGAACATCGGCGGCTCGTCGTAGCCGTAGCCGTCGTCGTAGTGGTCGTCGTACTCGCCGTACTCGTCGTCGGCGCGGTAGCCGAGACCGAAGTAGTCGCGGAACAGTTCGGGCAGCTCACGCACCGTGGTGCCGGTGAGCAGCAGGATTCCGAAGCCGGCTGCGAGGAGCATCAGCGGCACGGACAGCCAGACGGTGAGTCCGGAGGTGAGCGGCCCGCCCACCGCGGCACCCACGAATCCGGCTCCCTCGGCGCGGCCCTCCGCGTCGGTGGGCGAGCCGGAGGCGATGTGCCACAGGCCGAGGGCGGGCAGACCTACGAGCAGTCCGCCGACGACGAGCCGGGGACGGATCTCGGGATGCGGTTCGGTGCGCATGAGGGTCACCGCGATCCCGACCGCGACGAGCGGAAGGACCGCGCTCGCGCCGCCGGTGACGGCGCGGACAGCCGTCTCGACCCACTCCCCCACCGGACCACCGACGCCGAACCACACCGTGCCGGCGATGATCACCCCGATCGAGATCAGTCCGAGCGCGATGCCGTCGCGGCGGTGGCCGGACTCGATCTCGGTGGCGCGACCCATCGTGCGGGTCGTGGCTCCGACGGCACGGGCCGTCATCATCCAGCCGGCACCGACGGTGCGGCCGACGGCGGTCAGGATGCCCCCGGAACTGCGCCGGGGCCGGGCAGGGGCGGGCCTGCGACCGGCAGCCGGGGCACGGCGCGCGGTGCCACCGCTGCGACGGTTCGTGGTCGAGGTCGAGGTCGCGGCGCGCGGCTTGCGCGCGGCAGTGGACCTGCCCGAACCGGCCGCCTTCGATTTCGCGGTCGATCCGGTCTTCGAGGTGGAGGCACCCGCGCTGCGGGCACGGGCCGTACTGCCGCCCGAGCTCCGCGCCCCCGTCCGCGACCGAGAGGTCGTAGACGACGTTCCGCGGCTACCCGACGACTTTCCTGCCATATCCGCCAGGGTAGCCGCACGGGCCTCTCATGAACCATCAGCAACACGGGTACCGGACGGCGGCACTGGTCACACGCCCCTCCGGAGCGGTCCTCACAATCCGCGTTTCGACCCCGCCAGTTCGGTCACCGCCGACTCGTCGCCCTCGATCTCGAGCCGCACCTCGTCGCGGCCGAATGCGTGCAACACGAGTTCGGACGGCTCGCCGCGCAGCACGACGGTGCGCGGCCCCCGCTTGCGCAGGGTGACCTTCTCGCCCGAGTCGGACCTCTCGAACACCACGGTGACGTCGCACCCGCCGTAACTGTTGCGGCCGAGCATCCGCGCGATCCGCCAGAGCTGGTCCTGGTCGTCCGCCGACAGCGCTCGCGGTTCCCATCCGGGCTGCGCGCGGCGCACGTCCTCGTGGTGCACGAACATCTCCGCCGCGTTGGCGACGGCGTCGAACAGGAACATCGGCGACCACTTCGGCGGGCCCGAATCGACATCGGCGAGCAGGTGCGCCCACTGCCGGTCGGTCGTGGAGCGTCGCACCTTCTCCGTGTGCCCGGCCAGGGCGGGAACGACGATGCCGGGCATCGCGTCGACGCGGCGCTCACGGACGAGCAGGTGCGCGGCGAGATCCCGGACCGTCCAGTCGCCGCAGAGCGTGGGCGCGTCGGGTCCGACCTCGGACATGGTGCGGACGAGGGCATGTCGTTCGCTTCGGGCGAGGCTCATTCCGCCACTCTAGCGACCGCTCCCGCCCTCGCCCATCGCACGATCCGCGTGTTCTCCGGGCCCCACCGACCGTACTCGCCGACCGCGCTCAGGAGACCGGGATCACCGTGGGCACGATCATCGGACGACGGCGGTAGGTCTCGGCGACCCAGCGGCCGACGACGCGGCGGATGCCCTGAGCGATGCGATGGGTCTCGGTGACCCCTTCGGCGGCGAGTTCGTTGAGCGCCTTGTCCACGAGCTGCGCCGCTTCGTTCAGTGCGGCCGGGTCGTCGGAGAAGCCGCGACCCGAGACCTCCGGGGTACTCACCGCACGGCCGGTGGCGGCGTCCACCGCGACGGAGATCGAGATGAAGCCGCCTTCGCCGAGGACGAGACGATCGGAGAGGGTGGACTCCCCCACGTCGCCCACCGACAGACCGTCGACGTAGACGTGACCGACCGGGACCCGCCCGACGATCTGCGCGAGCCCGTCGACCATGTCGACGACCACACCGTCTTCCGCGAGCACGATCCGCTCGCGGGGAACACCCGTGGCCTCGGCGAGGGCGGCGTTCGCCCGCAGGTGGCGCCATTCGCCGTGGACCGGCATCGCGTTGGTCGGGCGCACCGCGTTGTAGAGATAGAGCAGCTCGCCGGCCGAGGCGTGGCCGGAGACGTGCACCTTCGCGTTCTGCTGGGTGACGACCTTCGCTCCGCGCTTGGCGAGACCGTTGACGACCGCGAAGACGGAGTTCTCGTTGCCGGGGATCAGCGACGACGCGAGCACGACGAGGTCGTCGGCCCGGATGTTGATCTGCCGGTGCTCACCTCGGGCCATCCGGGACAGCGCCGAGAGTGGTTCGCCCTGCGAACCGGTGGACACCAGCACGATGCGGTCGTCGGGCAGGCTCGCCGCGGTGTCGATGTCGACCTCGAGGCCGTCCGGCACGTTCAGGTAGCCCAGATCCTGTGCGATCTGCATGTTGCGGACCATCGACCGGCCGACGAACGCCACGCGCCGGTTGTAGCGCTCGGCGACGTCGATGATCTGCTGGATCCGGTGCACGTGGCTCGCGAAGGACGCGACGATCACCCGGTTGGTGGCCTTGCCGATGACGGTGTCGAGCACTCCGCCGATCTCGCGCTCGGGCGTCACGAAACCGGGGACCTCGGCGTTCGTCGAGTCGACGAGGAACAGGTCGACGCCCTCGTCGCCGAGGCGGGAGAAACCCGCGAGGTCGGTGAGGCGGTTGTCGAGCGGCAGCTGGTCGAGCTTGATGTCGCCGGTGTGCAGCACGACACCCGCGGCGGTGCGGATCGCGACGGCGATCGCGTCCGGGATGGAGTGGTTGACCGCGAAGTACTCGCACTCGAACGGTCCGTGCGAGGTGGTCTGCCCCTCGACGACCTCGACGAGATTGGGACGCTGACGGTGTTCGCGGCACTTGGCCGCGACCAGCGCCAAGGTGAACTTGGAACCGACGACCGGGATGTCGGGTCGCAGGCGCAGCAGGAACGGCACGGCACCGATGTGGTCCTCGTGGCCGTGGGTGAGGACGATTGCCTCGACGTCGTCCATCCGGTCCTCGATGTACCGGAAGTCGGGCAGGATCAGGTCGACGCCCGGCTGCTGATCCTCGGGGAAGAGCACACCGCAGTCGACGATCAGGAGCCGTCCCTGGTGTTCGAAGACCGTCATGTTGCGGCCGATCTCGCCGATACCTCCGAGCGCAACGACCCGCAGTCCGTCGCGAGGAGCCTTCGGAGGCGTACCCAACCGCTCGGTGGGATCGACGACGCGTGCATCGGGCCGCTGGGGAGTGGCGGAGTTCTGCACCACCCGGCGCGGGCCGCGGGAGGGCGGACCGGCGTTACGGGTGGCGCGGCCCCGGCCGCGATCGGGGCGGCTCATCACAGCACCCCCGCAGCCTGAAGATCCGCCGCGAGAGCGTCGATCTGCGCAGTCACCGGGGCAACCTGCGGCAGGCGAGGCTCTCCGACATCGATGCCGAGAAGTCGCAAACCTGCCTTCGAGGCACTCACCCCTCCCAGTCGAGCGACGGCCCGGTAGATGGGGACCATCGACAAATTGATACGGCGTGCGAGTTCGAGATCGCCGGCCTCGAAGGCGGTGTGCAGCTCGCGGAGACGAGCGGGCACGAGATGGCCGATCACGCTGACGAATCCGACGGCACCGACGGACAGCCACGGCAGGTTCAGCGGGTCGTCGCCCGAGTAGAACTTCAGGTCGGTGGCGCCGATCAGTTCGGCACCCGCGTTCAGGTCGCCCTTGGCATCCTTGACCGCGACGATCCGCGGGTGCTCGGCGAGCAGGCGCAGCGTATCGGTCTCGATCGGAACGACGGATCGCGGTGGAATGTCGTAGAGCATGACCGGCAGATCGGTCGCGTCGGCCACCGCGACGAAGTGAGCGTAGAGACCGGCCTGCGGGGGCCGCGAGTAGTACGGGGTCACCACGAGCAGTCCGTGCGCACCGGCCCGCGCGGCGTCGCGGGCGAGCTCGACACTGTGGGCGGTGTCGTTGCTGCCGGCGCCGGCGATGATCTTGGCGCGGTCGCCGACGGATGCGAGCACGGCCCGCATCAACTCGATCTTCTCGTTCTCGGTCGTCGTGGGCGATTCACCGGTCGTACCGGCGAGAACCAGTGCGTCGCAGCCACCGTCGACGAGGTAGTTCGCCAGACGCACGCCCGCATCCACGTCGAGCTTGCCATCGGCAGTGAACGGGGTCACCATCGCTGTGGCGACGGTGCCGAACGGAAGCTCGACAGCAGTTGCGGAATCACCGTTGGTCATGGTCAGAAGGCTACCGCGTGGCAGTGCCGTCTCGACACACGCCCGCCCCCCGAAGACGGATCCCGGATCGGTCACCTCGTCGATCGGAGATCGGTCACCTCGTCGATCGGAGATCGGTGACCTCGTCGATCAGAGATCGGTCGCGAGTGTGGGAGCGGCGATCTCGCTGCCGTCCGGCAACTTCGTGATCGTGAAGTCCGAGAACGCGTTCGGCGCGGCCTCCGCGAGCTGACGTACACATTCGACGGCGAGACGCCGGATCTCGACGTCCGCGTGTTCGGTCGCCCGCATGGCCACGAAATGCCGCCACGAACGGTAGTTACCGGTGACCACGATGCGGGTCTCGGTGGCATTGGGGAGCACCGCCCGGGCGGCCTCACGGACCTGCTTGGCACGCAGCGGCCCGGCGGGGAGATGCGCCAGCTTCTCGTCGAGCGCCGCCAGCAGTGCCACGTAGGCCTCGCGACTGCGTTCCGCGGCGGCGAAGAACAGCTCTTCGAGTTCGGCATCTCCCGCGATCGCCGGCGGAACCACCACCGGCACGTCGCCGTCGGCGACGAAACGCTGCGACAGCTGCGAGAACGAGAAGTGCCGGTGCCGGATCAGTTCGTGCGTGCACGAACGCGAGATGCCGGTGATGTAGAAGGTCGCGGTGGCGTGCTCGAGAACGGACAGATGTCCGACGGTGAGCAGGTGGCGGAGGTAGCCGGCGTTCGTCGCGGTGCGGGGGTTGGGCTTCGACCAGCTCTGGTAACAGGCGCGACCGGCGAATTCGATCAACGCTTCGCCGCCCTCGGCGTCGGTGTCCCAGGCAACGTCGTCGGGGAGGTGGAACTCCGTCGTGGCGATGAGCCGGACCTTCGGATCGGCGGATTCGGGCGCCATCGTCTCCTCCTCGCCTCTGCCGTTGCGCCCTCCCGGGACGCACGGTCTCTTCCGTCCGCACAGTAACGCGCCTCGACCTGCACCGATCGATGACGCCATCATGGCACCTTGCGTGACATCATTGATGACGCCACACTGGCGTCATGGACATCGACAAATACACGTCCGCCATCACCGACTCCGTGATCGCGGCGGCCGAACTCGGCGACGAACAGACCCGGCGTACCGCCGCGGCCCTGGCGACGGCCATCGCCGCTCCCGTCCGGCTCGCGCTCCTGGCCGCTCTGTCCGACATGGCCAACGAGGTCAGCGGCGAACTCGGCGACCGCACGGTCACCGTGCGCCTCGACGGCACCGACGCGGTCCTCGCCGTCCACAGCGAACCCGCTGCCCCGCACGAGGATCCGACGCCGTCCTTCGAGGAGATGACGGGCGATATCAGCCGGGTGACCCTGCGCCTCGTCGAGCAGATCAAGACCAAGGCAGAGGAAGCGGCACAGCAGAGCGGCCTGTCGCTCAACTCCTGGATGGCGCAGGCCGTGCAGGGGGCGCTGCGGGAGCAGATGCGCTACCAGCGCCGGGCCGACGAATGGCGCCGCCAGGGCGGCTGGGCCAAGCCCACCCCGCCCGCACCCACCGAGCAGCAGTCGTCCGACCACGACGACACGACAGGACCGAACGACACCACCGGCCGCGACGACACGGATCCTCGCGCCGACACGTGAGGCAACTCACCGCACGATAGAGTGCCGACGCACACATATCGGGCGACACGGAGGGCGCATGGCGGTCAGCAGCACCAGGAGTTTCGACATCGACGCAGACCCGGAGCAGGTGATGGCCGCGCTCGCCGCGGTCGAACGCCTGCCCGAGTGGTCGTCGACCCACAAGTCCGTCACCGTCGAGTCCACTCATCCCGACGGACGGCCGCACCGCGTGCGGATGACGGTCTCGATCGTCGGCATCACCGACGAGCAGGTCGTCGAGTACTCGTGGAACGGCGACGAGTCGATGTCGTGGACCCTGGTGGAGAGCAGCCAGCAGCGGCAACAGGACGGCGCCTACACCCTCGCCGCCAAGGGATCCGGCACAGCGGTCGACTTCTCGCTGACCATCGACCCGAAGATCCCCGTCCCCGGCTTCCTCGTCCGGCGCGCCGAGAAGATGGCCCTCGAGACCGCAGGGAAAGGACTGAAGTCGTTCGCGGAAAAGAATTTTCGCTGAGCGCGAGGTGAAGGATTTCCGCTGATCGCGGGCGATCGATTCAGATCTCACCGGCTGCGGTCGCTGCGACGAGGGCGCCGAGCTCGTAGCACTGCTCGCGCACCTTCGCGTCGACCGGCCCGGTGATTTCGAGGTCAGCGGCGGCCTGCACGAGACCCAGCCCGGTGGTCAGGCGGCGAACCGACGCCACCGCCCCGGCGGTGTCGTTGTTTCCGTGCACCCACAGCCCGTAGGGGCGGCCGGCCACGGCGTCGAGACACGGGTAGTAGACGGTGTCGAAGAAGTGCTTGAGCGCACCCGACATGTAGCCGAAATTGGCGGTGGTGCCGAACAGGAAGCCGTCCGCGGCCAGCACATCGGGGACAGTGGCGCCCAGCGCGGGAACCACCCGGACGGTGACGCCCGTGATCTCCGGATCCCGAGCACCGGCCAGTACCGCTTCCAGGATCTCGCGGGTGGGCGGCGACGGGGTGTGGTGCACCACCAGCACCGTGCGGGATCCGTCCCCCCGTCCTGCCTCGTCCGGTCCCGCCTGGTCTCTCACAGCCTCGTCCGTCACATCAGCAGGCTGCTGCACCCGCGCAGGGTTGTCAAAGCCGCTCGCCGCGCAGGGTTGTCGAAGCCGCTCGCCGCGCAGGGAAGTCGACCGCATCGTGCGACTCAGGAATCGGCGTGGCCGTCCCGTTCGAGCTTCTCGAGCGCGACGGCCCGTCGCATGGTCTCGCGCGCGCGACTGCGGTCGCCCGCGTAGTCGTAGGCGCGCGCGAGCCGATAGGAGTTGCGCCAGTTGTCGGGGTCGGCTTCCCATTCCCGCTTCACGGTCGCGAACAGTTCGTCGGCGGCGTCCCGATCGATCCGCCCCGACGGCATGCGGGGCAGATCGTCGACGTCGAGTTCGAGCCCTTCGTCGTGGATCCGCCCGGCGAGGTGCTGATGCTGCAGGCCGGCTCGAATGGTGGCGTAGACGATCCAGGCACCCACGACGGGGAGGATGAGGATCCCGATTCCCAGACCGATGGCCGCTACCTCGCCGGACCGGATCAGCTCCAGTCCGGTGGAGCCGAGCAGAACGAAGTAGAACCCCAGTGCCACCACGATGAACGCGATGGGCACGAGGACTTTCAGCAGGCCGGTTCTCACAGGTCGAGGAGAGGATCGATTCCGACGGTCAGCCCCGGCCGCTTTCCGATCTCCCGCACGCCGAGCAGCACGCCGGGCGCGAAGGAGGATCGGTCGATCGAGTCGTGCCGGATGGTGAGGGTCTCGCCCTGGGTGCCGAGCAGCACCTCCTGGTGGGCGACGAGTCCGGCGAGACGCACGGAGTGCACTCGGACACCGTCGACGTCGGCGCCACGCGCACCCTCTAGTTCGGTGGTGGTGGCGTCCGGGCTCGGCGCCACCCCGGCCTCGGCACGTGCTTGCGCGATCAGTCGAGCGGTGCGGTAGGCCGTGCCGGACGGGGCGTCGGCCTTGTTCGGGTGGTGCAGCTCGATCACCTCGACCGAATCGAAGAATCGGGCCGCGGCCTGGGCGAAGCGCATCGACAGCACGGCACCGATCGCGAAGTTCGGTGCGATGAGCACGCCCACCTCGGGGCGGTCGGCGAGCCAGCCCCGCACCCGAGCCAGCCGCTCGTCGTCGAAGCCGGTGGTGCCGACCACTGCGTGGATGCCGTTCTCGACGAGGAAGTGCAGGTTGTCCATGACGACGTCGGGATGGGTGAAGTCGACGACCACCTGGGTCTGCGAGCTCACGAAGGCGTCGAGGCTGTCGCCCTTGTCGACGGTGGCGACGAGCGCGAGATCGGGCGCGGCGTCGACGGCGGCGCAGATCGCCTGACCGACCTTGCCGGCAGCACCGAGCACACCCACCCGAACCTGTGTTGCATCCACTTGCGTCGTCACGCCCTTTCGTTGCCGTCTCCCCGGAAATCCTACGCAATCACCTGCGGATGTCCCGAGCGGGTCGAGCGCCGCCCAGCGCTGCGCGCACGGGTGTCCTACCGCCGGGCGCAGAGCGCGTCGAGTCGGAGACCGACCGTCGAACGGATCTCGTCGATCCGCGCCGTCGCCGATCCCGAGGACGCGTGGGCGCGTGTGCCGTGGGTGTGGTCGAACAGCACGCCTTCGAGCAGGCTCACCAGATCCCGCGCCGCCGTCAGCTGAGGACGATTCAGGACACGAGGTCGCGGACCGACGCGGGAAGATCGCGCGTCCGACGGTAGGGACCGGCGACAGCGACCGCGAACGGCCGGCGCAGCAGGTCGGCTGCGACGCTGCGCACCTCCTCGGTGGATACCGACGAAATCCGTTCCAGCGTCTCGGTGATGCTCCAGTGCTGTCCGTAACTCAGCTCGCTGCGGCCGATCCGGTGCATACGCGCGCCGGTGTCCTCGAGTCCGAGAACGAGGCCGCCGCGTAACGATCCCTTGGCGCGAGCGCATTCCGCGTCGGTGATGCCGTGCTCGGCCACATCGGTGAGCACCTCCCGGACCACCGCGGCGACCTCGCCGAGGTTGTCGGGCTGGCAGCCCGCGTACACGGAGAAGGCGCCGGTGTCGGCGAAGGTGTCGGTGCCGGAGTACACCGAGTAGGCAAGACCCCGTTTCTCGCGCACCTCTTGGAACAGCCGCGAACTCAGACCGCCGCCGACGGCGGCATTGAGCACCGACAGCGCCCAGCGGCGGCCGTCGTGCCGGCCGAACGACCGGACACCGAGGGTCAGATGCGCCTGCTCGTTGTCGCGTTCGACGACGCTCATCGCCGGGGTGGTGCGCAGTTCGAGTCGTCCGTCCCGGCAGGGCGCGGGTGCGGCCGCCTCGTCCAGGTGCCCGGCGAAGGCGCGGCGCACCAGTTCGACGGTGTGCGCGTGGTCGACGTTGCCGGCCACCGCGACCACCATCCGCGGCGGCGTGTAACGGCGGACATGGAACGAATGCAGTTGTGTCCGGGTCATGGACTCGATCGACTCGACGGAACCGATGATCGGCCGGCCGATGGGGTGGTCGCCGTACAGCGCGGTGAGCAGCGAGTCGCCGAGCAGGTCCTCGGGATCGTCGTCGCGCATTGCGATCTCCTCGAGCACCACCTGACGTTCCACGTCGACATCCGCACTCAGGCACCGGCCGCGCAGGACGACGTCGGCGACGACGTCGACGGCGATCGGCAGGTCGTCGTCGAGCACGTGCGCGTAGAAGCAGGTGTGTTCCTTGCTGGTGAACGCGTTGAGCTCACCGCCGATCCCGTCCATCGTCTCGGCGATGTCGAGGGCGGTGCGCGTCGGTGTGGCCTTGAACAACAGGTGTTCGAGGAAGTGGGCGGCACCGGCGACCGACGGTTGTTCGTCGCGGGATCCGACACCGACCCACACGCCGACGGCCGCCGAGCGCACTCCCGGGACGTGCTCGGTGACGACCCGTACTCCCCCGGGCAGGACCGAGCGCCGGACGCCGGTGTCCGCGACGGGCGCGGGGGTCGAAGCGTCGTTCTTCACGTGGGAACTGGAAGCCATGGGGATCTTCGGTGGTCCTGACAGGTCGGAGGGCGCGGAACATTTCACAGTACACCGGAGCCCTCCCCCGGCAGCGGGCGCGCACTCACCACCCGCGCCGTTGGGGCTGTGAACCCACGAGCCGGCCCGGGCGTGCCTCCTCCCGGCTGCGGTAGACGATGTACGGCCGGAACAGGTATCCGATCGGCGCGCTGAACGCGTGGACGAGACGCGTGAACGGCCAGATGGCGAACAGCACGAGACCGATCAGGGCGTGCAGCTGAAAGCTGAAGGGTGCCTCCACCATCAGGTCCCCGCGGGGTTGCAGCACCCAGATCGACCTGAACCACGGCGATACCGTCTCCCGGTAGTTGTGCTCCTCGCCGACGACGCCCGATCCCATCAGGGTGGTTGCGAGACCCGCCACGATCGCCGCGACCAGCACGAGATACATGAATTTGTCGTTCACGGTGGTCGCGCTGAAGACGGGCCCCCGGGTACGGCGGCGGTACACGAGCAGGGTGATGCCCACGAGCGTCGAGACTCCGGCGATGGTGCCGAGCAGGATGGCCTGGACGTGATAGGCGTGCTGGCTCAGGCCCACCGCATCGGTCCAGGACTGCGGGATCACCAATCCGATGATGTGCCCGACGATCACGACCAGGATCCCGAAGTGGAACATCGGGCTGGCGATACGCAGCAACCGTGCCTCGTACAGCTGGGACGATCGGGTGGTCCATCCGAACTTGTCGTATCGGTAACGCCACCAGGTGCCCACCACGACGACGGCCAATGTCACGTAGGGCACGATGTCCCAGAAGACCTCTCCTGCGCTCATGATTGCGGGGCTCCTTGTCGCGGGCCGGTCCGGTCGGCCCGGGGCGGCACGGTGAGGGTGAACGGCTGCAGACCGATCGATTCGCGGGGCGGTCCCGCCTGCGCGAGACGCCGGGCCCGTTCTTCGTCCTGACCCGTCACCGGCGGGAGGGTCGTACAGACCGCCGCGACGACCCCTGCGTACGGGGAACCGGCGTCGCGGAGGGAGGCATGCAGCACGTCCAGCGCCACCCGATACCGGGTGAGGAGTTCCTCACCCGCGGCAGCATCCACGTTCGCTGCGAACTCGAGGACCACGGGAAGATGGTCGGGTGACTCGTGGGCGGGCGGCTCGGCCCCCGCGGCACGATACGCACTCGCGAAGGCGTGCATCTCCGCCCCTCGGTTCCGGGTGTCGCCTGCTGTCCAGTAGGTCAGGTACATCGTCGAACGCCGTCGCAGGTCGAAGGTCTCCACGTACTGCTGGGCGACGGAGAGGAGGTTCGGTTCGCCCAGCGCCCGGGCGGCCGCCCTCAAGACGTCCTTCTCCGGACCGGTGACGTGCTCGAGGAGTTGCTCGACGGTGTCGAGCCGTGCGCCGTGCCCTTCGTCGGGATAGGCGAGCAGCAGCGACGCGGCCTGACGGACGAGGCGCCGCTGCAGAGCGCGATCGGACGCCGTGCGCCGTGAACGCAGCAACTTCATCGCGTGTCCCCGTTCCCGTCGCGTCCGTCGGGGAACATCCCGCTCGGCACGCCCTTACCGTCCCAGTTGAGGAGGTTGACCCTCGACGGGTTCGACGCGTTCGCCGCCATCCCTTCACTGGTCTGCCGTTGCGCGAGTGCGTGGAACGTCTCGACCGCCACCGGGACCGGGGCACCGCTGGCCTCACCGAAGGGACCCGATTCGTACATCCCGGGGCCGCCCTCGTAGGACAGCGCACAGTCGGTCGCGGTCTCCTCGAGCCGATGGCCTTCGGCCGCGTAGGCGGTGGGGATGACGTATCGCTCGTCGTACTTGGCGAGCGCGAGGAGCCGGTACATCTCGTAGATCTGCTCCTCGCTCATACCCACCGCCCCGGGTATCTCCGGGCGAGTCTCACGTCCCAGATTGATGTCGCGCATGTACGACCGCATCGCGGCGAGCCGCTGCAGCACGGCCTCGACCGTCGCGGTGTCCCCGGCCGTGAACAGCTCCGCGAGGTAGGCGACGGGAATGCGCAGCGCGTCGAGGGCCCCGAACAGGTTGCCGATGTCCTCGCCGTCGTGCCCCTCACGGCTGACGGCGTCGACGATCGGCGACAGCGGCGGCACGTACCAGACCATCGGCAGGGTCCGGTACTCCGGATGCAGCGGCAAAGCCACTCGGTACGTGCTGATCAGGTCGTACACCGGTGACCTCTGGGCAGCCTCGATCCACTCGTCGGAGATGCCCTCGGCACGGGCACCGGCGATCACCTCGGGGTCCTTCGGATCGAGCAGCACGCTGCGCTGCGCTTCGTACAGGTCGGTGTCGTTCTCCACCGAGGCGGCTTCGAGGACGCGATCGACGTCGTAGAGGACGAGCCCGATGTACCTGAGCCGGCCCACACACGTCTCCGAGCACACTGTCGGCAATCCGACCTCGACCCGCGGATAGCAGAACGTACACTTCTCGGCCTTGCCCGTCTTGTGGTTGAAATACACCTTCTTGTACGGACATCCGGACACACACATCCGCCAGCCCCGGCACCGGTCCTGATCGACGAGCACGATGCCGTCCTCCGACCGCTTGTACATCGCGCCGGAGGGACACGACGCCACGCACGAAGGGTTGAGGCAGTGCTCGCAGATCCGCGGCAGGTAGAACATGAAGGTCTGTTCGAACTCGAGTTTCACGTGCTCGCCGACCTTCTTCAGGATCGGGTCGTCGGGCACGATCGCCGGGGAACCACCGAGGTTGTCGTCCCAGTTCGCCGACCACTCCACCTTCATCGGCTCGCCGGAGATCAGACTGCGCGGCGTCGCCACCGGGATGTGCTCACCGAGTGGGGCATTCGTGAGGTTGTCGTAGTCGTAGGTCCACGGTTCGTAGTAGTCGTCGATCGACGGCATCTTCGGGTTCGAGAAGATACGGGCGAGTTTCGCGAAGCGTCCGCCGTCGCGGAGACGCACACGTCCCTTGGCGTCCCGGATCCACCCGCCCCGCCATCGTTCCTGGTCTTCGTACGTCCGCGGATATCCTTGCCCTGGGCGCGTTTCGACGTTGTTGAACCATACGTACTCGGTGCCCGACCTGTTGGTCCACGCCTGTTTACAGGTCACCGAACAGGTATGGCATCCGATGCACTTGTCGAGGTTCATCACCATCGCCAGCTGTGCCATGACCTTCATGACCGCCTCGCTTCCTGCGCTCCGCCTCGTCCGGTCGCTCGTTCCGTGCGCATCAGTAGACGACCTCCTGCGATCGGCGCCGGACGATCGTCACCTCGTCGCGCTGGTTGCCCGTCGGGCCGAGATAGTTGAATGCGTAGGCCGTCTGCGCGTATCCCCCCGCCAGGTGACTGGGTTTGATGAGGATGCGCGTCAGCGAATTGTGGATACCGCCGCGGGTTCCGGTGGTTTCGGTGCGCGGGACGTCGATGACGCGATCCTGCGCGTGATAGACGAACACCACCCCTTCCGGCATCCGGTGCGAAACGATCGCCCGGCACACCACGACACCGTTGCGGTTGACGGCTTCGACCCAGTCGTTGTCGCTCACCGAGATCTTCGCGGCGTCGGCCGGCGACATCCACATCGTCGGTCCGCCCCGGGACAGCGACAGCATGAACAGGTTGTCCTGGTACTCCGAGTGGATCGACCACTTGGAATGCGGTGTCAGGTATCGCACCGTCAGGCCGATGCCGTCGCCGGTGCCGACGCTCTGTTCTCCGAACAGCCGCGACATGTCGAGCGGAGGGCGGTAGACGGGGAGCTGCTCCCCGAGTTCCTCCAGCCAGTCGTGGTCGAGGTAGAAGTGCATCCGGCCCGTCAACGTGTGGAAGGGTTTGAGTTCCTCGATGTTGACCGTGAAGGGCGCGTACCGCCGACCTCCGGTTTCGCTCCCCGACCATTCGGGGCTCGTGATGACGGGCACGGGACGGGCCTGGGTGTCGGCGTAGGTGATGCGCCGCTCCTCGCTGCCCTCCGCCAGGTGCACGAGTCGGCGCCCGGTGCGCTTCTCGAGTTCGCGGAATCCCTCGACCGCCAGCCTTCCGTTGGACGTACCCGACAGTGCGAGGATCGTGTCGGCCATGCGCTCGGCGGTGTTGATCGCCGGACGGCCCTGTCCGGCACCGGAGTTCATGACACCGAACTTCTGCGCCAGTTCCGTGACCTCCCGGTCCGGCCGGGTGACGACGCCCTTGGTGTTGAGCCCGAGTGTCTCGACGAGCGGACCGAGTGTGGCCCACTTCTCCGCGATCGCACCGTAGTCGCGTTCGACGACGGCGAGCGGGCCCATCGTCTTCCCCGGGACCGGGACTTCGCCGGTCGATCGCCAGTCCCGTTCGGTGCCGGACGGATACGCCATCGCTGCGGGTGTGTCGTGTTGCAGGGTCCCCATCACGATGTCCGTGCGGGTGCCCAGGTGGGTGCGGGCGAGAGCGCTGAACGTCTTCGCGATGGCACCGAAGGCGTCGTAGTCCGAGCGGGTTTCCCAAGGCGGGTCGACCGCCGCGGTGAAGGCGTGGATGTAGGGGTGCATGTCGGTGCTCGACAGATCGCCCTTCTCGTACCACGTGGCGGCGGGCAGGACGACGTCGGAGAACAACGTCGTCGACGTCATCCGGAAGTCGATCGACATGAGCAGGTCGAGTTTTCCTTCGGGCAGGTCCTCGGGCCAGACCACCTCACCCGGACGCAGGTCCGGTGCCGTGGGATCGGCCTGCACGTTCGAATCGGTGCCGAGCAGATGCCGCAGGAAGTACTCGTTGCCCTTGCTGGACGAGCCGAGCAGATTCGACCGCCACACGCTGAGCACCCGGGGCCAGTTGCGCGGGTCGTCCGGGTCGGTCACCGCGAGTTTCAGGTTCCCTTCCGCGAGTTGCTGCGCGACGTGCTCCGGGATCTCCCGGCCCGCCGCGCGCGCCTCGTCGGCGACGTCATGGGGGTTGCGGTCGAACTGGGGATAGAAGGGCGACCAGCCCATCGCCACCGCGGACGCCATGACATCCATCGTGTGCTTGTCGCGGAAACGCCCGCGCCCCAGCGGGCTCGACAACGCGTCGGCGCGATAACCGTCGTAGCGCCATTGGCCGGTATGCACGTACCAGTAGGAAGTGCCGGCCATCTGCCGGGGCGGACGGCTCCAGTCGGTCCCCATCGCCATCGCGGCCCAGCCCGTGACCGGACGGCATTTCTCCTGGCCGACGTAGTGCGCCCACCCTCCTCCGTTGCGGCCCATGGAGCCGGTGAGCATGAGCAGCGCGAGCACTGCGCGATAGGTCGCGTCGCCGTGGAACCACTGGCAGATGCCCGCACCCATGATGATCATCGAACGCCCGCCCGATTCCTCGGCGTTGTGTGCGAACTCCTTCGCGATGCGGATCGCCTGGGCCGCAGAGACTCCGGTGATCGCTTCCTGCCATGCCGGGGTGTACGGGGAGGTCGCGTCGTCGTACCCGCTCGGCCACTGCCCGGGTAGATCGAGTCCCGGCCGGGTCACACCGTACTGCGCGAGCATCAGATCGAAGACGGTGCACACGAGATGCTGCCCGACCCGGCGCACCGGTACGCCACGTTCGATGCTCTCGCCGTGCCCGTCGACGGTGTCGAAGCTGGGCAGATGCACGGACACGGTCTCTCTCGCCGTCCCGCCCGCCGGGGCCACCGTCAGGGTCGGGACGAGGTCGCCCAGTTCGAGATTCCACTTCCCCACCCCGTCGTCGCCGTAGCGGAAGCCGAGAGATCCCGGGGGTGCGACCACCGTGTCGGTCGCCCCGTCGACGAAGACCGGTTTGAACGCGGCGTTCTCGACACTGTGCCCGAGGTCGGCGGCGGTGAGGTTCTTGCCCGGCACGAGCTTTCCGTCCCGTTCCTCGAGCCGCACCAGGAACGGCAGGTCGGTATACCGGCGGACGTAGTCGACGAAGAACGGAACCCGCTGCCGCACATAGAATTCGTTCAGTAGCACGTGTCCCATCGCCATCGCCAGGGCACCGTCGGTACCTGCCGCGCACGGCATCCACTCGTCGGCGAACTTGGTGTTGTCGGCGTAGTCGGGGCTCACCGAGACGACCTTGGTGCCCCGGTAGCGGACCTCGGTCATCCAGTGCGCGTCCGGGGTGCGGGTGACCGGCACGTTCGAACCCCACATCATCAGGTAGGAGGCATCCCACCAGTCCCCCGACTCCGGCACGTCGGTCTGGTCGCCGAAGACCTGCGGCGACGCCACCGGCAGGTCGGCGTACCAGTCGTAGAACGAGGTCATCACGCCGCCGAGCAGTTCGATGAACCGCGAACCGGCAGCGAACGAGACCATCGACATGGCGGGGATCGGCGAGAACCCGGCCACCCGGTCGGGGCCGTACTCCTTGATGGTGTGGACGTGGGCCGCGGCGATCATCTCGGTGGCCTCGGCCCACGTGACCCGCACCAGCCCACCCTTGCCGCGGGCGCGCTGATAGCGTCGGCGGCGCTCCGGATCGTTCTGGATGTCGGCCCATGCGAGCACCGGATCGCCGAGGCGCTGCCTGGCCTCCCGGTACATCTCGACGAGCAGGCCCCGCGCGTACGGATACCGTACGCGCGTCGGCGAGTAGGTGTACCACGAGAAGGCCGCGCCGCGCGGGCATCCGCGAGGCTCGTACTCGGGACGGTCGGGACCGACTGTCGGATAATCGGTTTCCTGGGTCTCCCAGGTGATGATGCCGTCCTTGACGTAGATCTTCCACGAGCACGAGCCGGTGCAGTTCACCCCGTGGGTGGACCGCACGACCTTGTCGTGACTCCACCGGTCGCGGTAGAAGATGTCACCTTCCCGGCCACCTTGCCGGGTGACCGTGCGCGTGTCGTCGGATTCCTTGCCGGAGGTGAAGAAACGTCCGCTCCGCACGAGCACCTCTTCGATGCGGCCTCCGATCCCTGCGGTGTCGGTCACGGCATCTCCTTACGAACCTCGGTGTCACGGTCCTGTCGTGTCGCGGATCCTCCGGCCGGTGGGGGTGGCGACTCGTGGGCTCGTAGCCGGAATGCGGTGTACAGCAGGCATACCAGAGCGGTGGCGGCGAGCAGGAGCAGACCGAACGTGTAGTCGTTGCCCTCCGCGTCGTAGGTTGCCCCCATCACCAGCGGCGGGAAGTACCCCCCGAGGCCGCCCGCCGCGGCGACGATCCCGGTGACGCTGCCTACAGCGTGCGCGGGTGCGCGACGTGCCACCCAGGCGAAGACGCCACCGGTGCCGACGCCGAGGAAAATCGCCATCGTGATGAAGGTGACCGCCGACCACAGGTCCGGCGGGGGTTGCAGGGTGGCGATCACCGCCATCACCGCGGTCCCGCCGAACGAGGCGAGGACGACGTATTTCGGGGGTATCCGGTCGGACAGCGCCCCGCCCACCGGTCGGGCGAGAACCGCGGCGAGCGCGAAACCTGCAGTGCGCGTTCCGGCGTCGACGGCGGAGAAGCCGTAGATCGTCTTGATGTAGGTGGGCAGGTAGTTGCTGAATGCCACGAACCCGCCGAAGACGACGGCATAGAGGAACGACATCTCCCAGGTCACCCGCAGTTTCGCTGCGGCCCTCAGCTTGGGGAGCACCGGATCGGTGTTGGGCCGGAAGTCGGGGGCATTGCGCATCACCAGAATGCACACCCCTGCGGTCACGGCCAGAGCTGCCGCCACGATGATGTGTGTGGGAACCAGACCGAACCAGTTCACGAAACGGGGAGTGAAGAAGGCCGACAGTGCCGTTCCCACCATCCCGGCACCGAACACACCGGTGGCGAACCCCCGGCGGGCGGGTTCGTACCAGTTGTTGGCGAAAGGTATGCCGACGGCGAAGACCGTGCCGGCGATACCGAGGAAGAATCCACAGACCAGAAGCAACGGATAGGACCCGGCTTCGGCGGCGAACCCGACAGCCAGGACCGGAACGATGGAGAGCAGCGAGACGGCGATGAACATCGCCCGTCCGCCGTATCTGTCCGTCATCGCCCCGACCGCGATGCGACCGATCGATCCCACGAGGATCGGTGTGGCCACCAGCATGGACGCTTCGGTGCTGCTGAGCGACATGTCTGTGGCGTAGGTGGTCGACAGCGGCCCGATCATGTTCCAGGCCCAGAAATTGATCGCCGAGACCCAGGTCGCCAACGCGAGGTTCGCACCCTGCGACCGTCCGAGACCTGTGGAAGTGTCCGTGCTCACACTCCCAGGGAACCATTCCCGGTAGCGAGGCGGACGCACTTCGCCAGATCCTCACCTTCGCGACGTCCGGTCGTTGCGTTCGGGTAACCGATGTCGCCGGAAACGACGCACCCGTGGTGCCCGAACGAATTCGGGCACCACGGGTGCCGTGTCACGCGCCTACCGGATACCGGTGGGCAGGTGGGTGTCGATCAGGACTCGGCGGACTCGCCGGTCGCAGCGGCCTCGGCCGACTCGTCCTCGACGGGGACGAGGCTGATCTTGCCGCGGTTGTCGATATCGGCGATCTCGACACGGATCTTCGAGCCGACGTTCACGACGTCCTCGACCTTGGCGATGCGCTTGCCGTTGCCCAGCTTGCTGATGTGCACCAGTCCGTCGCGGCCGGGAAGCAGGGACACGAACGCACCGAACGCCGTGGTCTTGACCACGGTGCCGAGGAAGCGCTCGCCGACCTTCGGCAGCTGCGGGTTGGCGATGGCGTTGATCTTGTCGATCGCGGCCTGCGCGGACGGACCGTCCGCTGCACCGACGTAGACGGTGCCGTCATCTTCGATGGAGATGTTGGCGCCGGTCTCCTCGGTGATCGAGTTGATCATCTTGCCCTTGGGGCCGATGACCTCACCGATCTTGTCCACCGGAACCTTGATGGTGGTGATGCGCGGAGCGAACGGGCTCATCTCGTCCGGAGCGTCGATCGCCTCGGCCATGACCTCGAGGATCGTGGCGCGGGCGTCGTGGGCCTGCGAGAGCGCACCCGCGAGCACCTGCGAGGGGATGCCGTCGAGCTTGGTGTCGAGCTGCAGGGCCGTGACGAAGTCCTTGGTGCCGGCGACCTTGAAGTCCATGTCGCCGAAGGCGTCCTCCGCACCGAGGATGTCGGTGAGGGCGACGTACCGGGTCTCGCGGGAACCGTCCTCGAGCTCGATCTCGTCGGAGACCAGGCCCATCGCGATGCCTGCGACGGGAGCCTTGAGCGGCACACCGGCGTTGAGCATCGACAGGGTCGAGGCGCACACCGAACCCATCGAGGTCGAACCGTTGGAGCTCAGGGCCTCGGACACCTGACGGATCGCGTAGGGGAACTCCTCCTGGCTCGGGAGCACCGGCATCAGGGCACGCTCGGCGAGCGCACCGTGGCCGATCTCGCGACGCTTCGGGGAGCCCACACGACCCGTCTCACCGGTGGAGTACGGCGGGAAGTTGTAGTGGTGCATGTAGCGCTTGCTGGTCTCGGGGCCCAGCGAGTCGACCTGCTGCGCCATCTTCACCATGTCGAGAGTGGTCACACCCATGATCTGGGTCTCGCCACGCTCGAACAGCGCCGAACCGTGAGCGCGCGGCACCACGGCGACCTCCGCCGAGAGCGCGCGGATGTCGGTGACCCCGCGGCCGTCGATGCGGAACTGGTCGCGCAGGATGCGCTGACGCACGAGCTTCTTGGTGAGCGAGCGGAAGGCCGCGCCGATCTCCTTCTCGCGACCCTCGAAGTTCGGGGCGACCTGCTCGAGAACCTCGACCTTGATCTCGTCGGTGCGGTCGTCGCGATCCTGCTTGCCGGCGATGGTGAGCGCCTCGGCGAGCTTCTCCGACGCTGCGGCCTCGACCGCGGCGTACACGTCGTCCTGGTAGGCCGGGAACAGCGGGAAATCGCCGGTCGGCTTTGCGGAGGCGGCGGCGAGCTGCTGCTGTGCGACGCACAGGCGGGCGATGAACGGCTTGGCAGCCTCGAGGCCCTCGGCGACGATCGTCTCGGTCGGTGCCTGCGCACCACCCTCGACGAGCGCGATGACGTTCTCGGTTGCCTCGGCCTCGACCATCATGATCGCGACGTCGGCGGTGTCCGGGTTGTCGGCTCCGCCGACGATCCGGCCGGCGACGACCATGTCGAAGACGGCGTTCTCGAGCTGCTCGACGGTCGGGAACGCGACCCACTGGCCCGACTTGTTGTCGTCGGAGGTGATCAGCGCGACGCGCACGCCGCCGACGGGGCCGGAGAACGGCAGGCCCGCGAGCTGGGTGGACGCGGATGCGGCGTTGATCGCGACGACGTCGTAGAGGTCGTTCGGGTTCAGGCTCAGAACCGTGACGACGACCTGGATCTCGTTGCGCAGTCCGTCGACGAAGGACGGGCGCAGCGGCCGGTCGATCAGACGACAGGTGAGGATCGCGTCGGTGGAGGGGCGTCCCTCACGACGGAAGAACGAGCCGGGGATGCGACCCGCGGCGTACATGCGCTCTTCGACGTCGACCGTCAGCGGAAAGAAATCGAAATGCTCTTTGGGCTGCTTCGACGCACTGGTGGCGGAGAGCAGCATGGTCTCGTCGTCGAGATAGGCGACGACCGAACCGGCGGCCTGGCGAGCGAGGCGGCCGGTCTCGAAACGGATGGTGCGGGTGCCGTAGGCACCGTTGTCGAGCGTCGCGGTGGTCTCGTAGACCCCTTCGTCGATCTCGACTGCGGTAGTGCTTGTCATCTGTATGTCTTCTCTTCCCTCTTCGTCTTCGCCGTACCCGCGCGGGCGCCGCGACCCCCGTGGCCGCGGCTGCGCACCGACTCACGGAGGCGGTCGTCGATCGAAACCCTCCGGCGGATTCGGGATACGACACCCGACGGGACCGGAAGGTCACTACCGAGGACCGACACCGTCGGTGCATACGGATCATCGCCTCTGGAGGCGATGGAAGTCGCCGGCCGAACCGGCACAAACACCGGCAGCCAACGAGGCCCAGTGTAGTGGGTACCCCGTCGGCTGCCGGAAAAGATCAGCGAATGCAGATCAGGTCGTGTCGTGTCCGCGTCAGCGACGCAGACCCAGACGCTGGATGAGCGAGCGGTAACGCTCGACGTCGACCTTCTCGACGTACTTCAGCAGGCGGCGACGACGACCGACCAGCAGCAGCAGGCCGCGGCGGGAGTGGTGGTCGTGCTTGTGCTGCTTGAGGTGCTCGGTGAGGTCCACAATGCGCTTGGTGAGCAGTGCCACCTGCGCCTCGGGGGAACCGGTGTCGGTCTCGTGGAGGCCGTACTCGCCGAGGATCTGCTTCTTCTGTTCGGTGGTCAGAGCCACTGGGTCACTCCTGTACAACTGACGTCCGCGTGACGGAAGACGGACGAAGTCCGCCCGGTACGGCCACCGCGAACCGCAGCACGCACCGACGGACCAGCCTATCAGAGACGGTTGCGGCCACCGAACCACGATCGAGCTCGACGTTCGCCGTGGTGGCCCATACCCGCTCTCTTCACTTGCCTGCTCTGCTCACGGCGGCCGACACCTCGGCGAAGCCCTCGTCGAGCAACTCGACGTAGCGGTCGATGTCCCGATCGGGATGGGCATCGTCGCGGGCCGGGGCCATGACGGTGACCGCGAAGGCGTCCCCCGCCCGGGCGAAGGTGTGCATGAAGTCGACACGCGGCACGAGGGCCTGCACCCCCGCGATGAACTTCAGGTGCCCCCACGGCACGGTCCACCGCACGTCCGCGCCGCAGTTGACGCTGCTGAGTGCCGTCGCAACGCCCGGCACCGTGCCGGACGCGAGGGCGTGGGCGAGGGCACGCGCGACGCGCCGGTAGACCGGATACGGCGTGGCCCCGGTCCGGTGCATCGCGTCGATGCTCCCGGACGAGTCGACACGTGCCCGTTCGCGGGCGAGCGAGTCGGCGATCGTCGCGGCGCGCTGCGCCGGTTCTGGGATCTCCACATGCAGGGGCACCAGCCCGCCCGCGACGCGGTTGACCCCGAGTCCCGCCGCCGATTCACCGAGCGCCACGGGAACCGCTGCGTACTCCGAGGGCAGGGCCTGTCCGCGCTCGCGGTAGTAGCGCTCCATCGCGAGCGACACCGCCGTCAATCCGAGGGCGGTCACCGTCCACGATCGTCCGGCCAGCGCCGACAGATCGGGACGCAGGATGCGAATGACCCGGCGGCTCGTCTGCGGGACGGATCCGTCCGGTGCGCTGTCCGATCCGAGCATGCCGGGCAACGGGTCCTGCGGGTGACGGCGAGCCTCCAGGTTGGCCCGCACGAGACCGACGAGCGCGAGAACCGGCCAGATCACGAGTCGGAGGATGCCGTGCAGTGTGGCCGCGACCGGGTGCGTGGTGTCCGCGGGCGGCGCGAGGCCGTCGACCTCCAGCGGCCGGTCGGCCTCTCCGAACAGGGCTTCGAGAAGCCCGCGCGCGGAAGAACCGACGAGCATGGCATGGCTCGCCTGGATCGCCGCCACCGTGACGGTCGCGCCGGCCTCGTCCGGATCGGGAACGCCCGGGAAGACGTGCACCTGCCACGGGCACCGCCCTGCATCGACCCCGTCGGCGGACAGCCGCGCCACGGACTCCAGCCAGTCCTCGAAGGTGGAACTACGTGTCTCGTGGACAGTGACCACTTCGTCGACGGTGAGGTCCGTCTTCACCCAGTAGGGATAGTCCAGCGACCCCGGGGCGTCGGCGATCCTGCGTGCCAGGGCGCTGACCAGATGCATCCGGGAGTCGAAGAACGAGAGAACGGACTCGCGGTCCGGGGTGCGTCCTCGATCCTCCGCGAACACCGCGAACGACCACCAATCGGTGGGTCTTCCCGGAATCGACTGAAAGTAGTTACCCGCATCGACCCACGAAAGGCGCGCGGACCTCCACTCTCGAAAAAGCATGTAGCCGATTGTGACCGTAAACAAGCGGTTCTTGGTACCGAACTCGCAGTTTCATCCGTTCGAACGACACGAGTGTCGCTACGGGGCGTTCATGAGAACCTGTCGTGCGCGTTCGGCGTCGCGATGCATCGCGGAGATCAACGCTTCCACGGAATCGAACTTCTCCATGCCCCGCAGCCGCTCGACGAAATCGACCGCCACGTGCTGGCCGTACAGGTCGGCCTTCTCGTCGAGGACGAACGCCTCCACCGTGCGCTTGCGCCCGGAGAAGGTCGGATTGGTGCCCACCGAGACGGCCGCGAGGTAGCGCTGATCGGCGGTCAGCCCCTCGACGGGTGAACCGGGGTCGAGCACCGTGAACCAGGCCGCATACACGCCGTCGGCGGGGATCGCCGCGTAGATCGGGGGTGCAACGTTGGCAGTCGGGAAGCCGAGACCGCGGCCGCGCCCGTCGCCGTGCACGACGACACCTTCGACCCGATGCGGGCGCCCCAGTGCGTCCGCAGCCGCGGCGACGTCGCCGGCGTCGACGCACGAACGGATGTACGTCGACGAGAACGTCACGGCGTGCTCGGCGACCAGCGTGAGCCCCTGTACCGCGAACCCGAAACGCTCGCCGATCGAGCGCAGCATGTCGACGGTGCCGGCCGCCTTCTTCCCGAAGGTGAAGTTCTCCCCCACGACGACCTCGGCCACGTGCAGTCGCTCGACGAGGATCTCGTGGGCGTACCGCTCCGGCGAGAGCTTCATGAACTCCGGGGTGAACGGCATGACGCAGAAGACGTCGATGCCGAGTTCCTCGGCGAGTTCGGCGCGTCGCGCCAGGGTGGTCAGCTGCGCGGGATGACTACCCGGGCGGACCACTTCCATCGGGTGGGGGTCGAAGGTCATGAGCACGGCGGCCACGCCGCGCGCGCGGGCCGCTTCCACGGCACGCGCTATGAGCTGCTGATGGCCGCGGTGTACGCCGTCGAACACACCGATCGTGAGTACACACCGACCCCAGTCCGCAGGAATTTCGTCCAGACCTCGCCATCTCTGCACATCGGCAGCCTACGGCGCGTACGCGGGCGGAGCACGTTCGGCTGTGCCACGGCGTGGCCGCGTGACGTTGACGGTCGTGCGAATGCATAATTTCGGTGTGCCGAACTTTTCGTCGACAGCCCTCAGAACACGCTCCGGACGTTCCCACGCCGGCCGCGTGGTCGCCGCACTCGCAGCCACCGCCTGTGCCGCCACCCTCACGGCGTGCTCGACCACCGATTCCGCCGACGACCGCCCCCTGGTCCTCACCACCTTCACGGTGCTCGCCGACATGACGCGCAACATCGCCGGTGAACACGTACGGGTGGAATCCATCACCAAGCCCGGCGCGGAGGTCCACGGCTACGAGCCCACACCGGGGGACCTGCGGTTCGCGACCGACGCCGAACTGATCCTCGACAACGGACTCGGTCTCGAACGGTGGTTCGAGCAGTTCGTCACCGACGTCGACGCCGAGCACGTCGTCGTGAGCGAAGGTGTGGATCCGCTGCCCATCGGTGAGGGCGCGGTGACGGGACCGTACAACCCCCATGCCTGGATGTCCCCTCTCGCCGCCCGCATCTACGTCGACAACATCGCCACGGCACTGACCGATCTCGCTCCCGAGCACTCGGGCGACTTCGCGGCCCGCGCCGAGGCGTACAAGGCCGAACTCGACAGTCTCCACGCCGAACTCGTCACCGCCCTCGACGATGTCCCCGCGAATCGGCGCGCACTGGTCACCTGCGAGGGGGCGTTCAGTTATCTCGCCCGCGACGCCGGACTGCAGGAGGCCTATCTGTGGCCGGTGAACTCGGATCAGCAGGGCACTCCCCAGCAGATCGCCCGCACCGTCGATTTCGTGCGCACCAACGAGGTCCCGGCGGTGTTCTGCGAGTCGACCGTCTCGGACAAGGCGCAACGGCAGGTCGCGGCCGACACCGGAACCGACTTCGGCGGGATCCTCTACGTCGACTCGCTGTCCGAGGCGGACGGCCCCGTGCCCACCTACCTCGATCTGCTCCGACACGACATCGACGTCATCACGACAGGACTGGGCTCATGACCTCGACACTCGACGCATCCGCGCTGTTCGTCGACGAATTGACGGTGCGCTACGACACCGTCCTGGCCCTGCAGGACGTCACTCTGAAGCTCGCACCCGGCCGCGTGTGCGGACTCGTGGGCACGAACGGCTCGGGCAAGTCGACGCTGTTCAAGACCATCATGGGTCTGGTGCGGCCCACCTCGGGCCGTGTCACCATCGGCGGGGCCACCACCACCGCGGCGCGGCGCCGCACGCAGGTCGCCTACGTGCCGCAGTCCGAAGCGGTCGATTGGCACTTCCCGATCGGCGTGCGCGACGTGGTCATGACGGGCCGGTACGGCCACCAGGGCTTCCTGCGCCGCCCGCGCCCCACCGACCACGATGCCGTCGACGCTGCACTCGAACGCGTGGGCATGACCGCGCTCTCCGGCCGGCAGATCGGGAAACTCTCGGGTGGCCAGCGCAAACGTGTCTTCGTGGCACGGGCGATCGCGCAGGGCTCACCGCTGCTGTTGCTCGACGAGCCGTTCGCGGGGGTCGACGCGACGACCGAGCACGCACTGACCGCCGTCATCCGGGAACTGGCCGCGAGCGGCCACGCGATCCTCGTGGCCACCCATGATCTCGCGGGTCTGACGCAGCTGTGCGACGAGGCGGTGCTGCTGCAGCGCCGCGTCCTCGTCCACGGCACCCCCGAGGAGGTTCTCCGCCCGGAGAACCTCGCACGCGCCTTCGGCGCTCCCCCACCGGCAAACGATGGACGGACGGAGTCCTGCACACAAGAGGCCCACACACACAGGAGGCCGGACGATGATCGACGTGCTCATCGAACCCCTGCAGTACGGCTTCATGCAGCGCGCACTGCTCGTGGCCGTCGCCGCGACCGTCGTGTGTGCCCTGCTCAGTTGCTGGCTCGTGCTCATCGGTTGGTCGCTGATGGGCGACGCGGTCTCGCATGCCGTGCTGCCCGGCGTCGTGCTCGCCTACCTGGTAGGAGTGCCGTTCGCGCTCGGAGCGCTGGTCTTCGCAGGGATCGCCGTGGCATTGATCTGGCTCGTCCGCGGAACGAGCCGCGTGAAGGAGGACGCCACCATCGGCATCGTCTTCACGACGCTGTTCGCCCTCGGCGTGGTGCTGATCTCGAAGAACCCGAGCCAGATCGACCTGCACCACGTGCTGTTCGGGAACCTGCTCGGGCTCGCCACAGGCGACGTCTGGCAGGTCTCGATCCTGGCGGCCGTCGTCCTGGCCGTGCTCGTCGCGAAGCGCCGCGATCTGACGCTGTTCGCCTTCGACCGCGTCCAGGCACACACGCTCGGCCTGTCCCCCGCCGCGTTGTCGGCACTGCTGCTGTCGCTGCTGGCGGTGACCATCGTCAGCGCGCTGCAGGCGGTCGGCGTGATCCTGGTCGTCGCGATGCTCATCATTCCGGGCGCGACGGCATATCTGCTCACCGACCGGATGGCCCGGATGCTGGTGATCGCGCCGGTGCTCGCCGTCATCGCCTCGGTGGTCGGTGTGTACACCAGCTACTACACCGACGCCGCGACGGGCGGCGTGGTGGTGCTCGCCCAGGCCGTGGTCTTCACCCTCGCGTACCTGTTCGCCCCGCGGCAGGGCGTCGTCACCCGATTCGTGACGCGCCGCCGCGCCCCGGAGAGCGTAAAGACGAGCGAGCCGACCGAGAACGTGATTCCCCGGTGACGGTTACCTAAGCTGGACGCGTGCCTGAGAGTAACGAGACCACCACGACCGAGATGCTGTCCTCGGTGGCGCAGGACTATCTCAAGATCATGTGGACGGTCCAGGAGTGGTCGGGGGACAAGATCTCCACCAAGCTGCTCGCCGAGAAGCTGGGCGTGTCGGCGTCCACCGTGTCCGAAGCGGTCCGCCGACTCGCGGATCAGGGACTCGTCGACCACGAACGCTACGGCGCGATCTCCCTCACCGACGAGGGGCGGCAGGCCGCGGTGGCGATGGTCCGCCGCCACCGCCTCATCGAGACGTTCCTCGTCCGCGAGCTCGACTACGGGTGGGACGAGGTCCACGACGAGGCCGAGATCCTCGAGCACGCCGTCTCCGAACGGATGGTCGCGGCGATCGACGCCAAGCTCGGCCATCCCGAACGCGACCCGCACGGCGACCCGATCCCGTCGCCCGACGGCACGATCCCCTCACCCCCGGCGCGCGCCCTGAGCGAGTTCCGCGACGGTGACCACGGACGGGTGGCCCGCATCTCCGACTCCGACCCGGCCATGTTGCGCTACTTCGACGAGGTGGGCATCGCGCTGGACACCGACATCACCGTGCTCGAACGCCGGGACTTCGCGGGCACCATCTCGATCCGGCTGGGCAGGACCGAGGGCCGCACGATCGATCTCGGTCATCCGGCGGCCGAGGCGATCTGGCTCGTCTGACCCGGCCGGGGCAGAGCTCACGACACCGGCAGAAGGCTCGCAACACCGTCGTCGGCCGACAGGACAGCGTTGCGAGCCCGCGTTCCGTGTTGCGAGCCCTGTCCGATCACATGTTGGCGGGCCGCACCACGAAGACGGCCGACGCGCGGCTGCCCTTCTCCTGGAGCAGCGCGGCTGCCCGCCCCCGGGAGTCGACAGCAGCGTAGACGCCGCGCAGTCCGACGGGTTCGAGCCAGCGGCCGTTCGCGACCAGACCCGCTTCCTCGTCGCTGATGGTCCGGCATTCGAAGGCGGTGCGCACCGCCGCGTCGATGTCGAGGCTCGGTGACGGATCCTCCGCGAGCTGCTCGAGCGTGCGGGCGTGCCCGAGGTCGAACGGGCCGACCTGCGTGCGACGCAGCATCGTGAGGTGACCACCCACCCCGAGGGCCGCACCGAGATCGCGTGCGAGCGCGCGGATATAGGTGCCGGACGAGCAGTCCACGTCCACGTCGAGGTCGACGAACCCGCCCTCGGGCACATCACGGCGCGCGCGGACGTCGAAGCGCGAGACCGTCACCGGCCGCGCCTTCAGCTCGACCGCTTCCCCCTCCCGCATTCGGGCGTAGGCGCGCTTCCCGTCGATCTTGATGGCGCTGACACTGGCGGGCACCTGCTGGATGTCGCCGGTCAGCGCGGCCACGGCCTCGGCGATCTGTTCGTCGGTGACGTGGGTTGCGTCCGTCGTAGCGACGGTCTCGCCTTCGGCGTCGTCGGTCACGGTGCTCTGACCGAGACGCACGGTCGCGCTGTACGACTTGGTCGTCAGCGCGAGCAGTCCGAGCAGTTTCGTGGCACGTTCGACGCCGAGTACGAGAACACCCGTCGCCATCGGGTCGAGTGTGCCCGCGTGCCCGACCTTGCGGGTACCGAGCAGTCGGCGGCAGCGGGCCACTACATCGTGGCTCGTCATGCCGGCAGGCTTGTCGACGACGAGCAGACCTGCGCGGGCGAGGGCCGGATGCTCCTGCGAGCGTGCGGGGTCGTTCATCAGCGCACCGTGATCGCGGTGAGGACGAGACCGTCGGCGATCAGCCATCGGCCGTCGAAGCCGGTCAGCGGCTTTCCGTCGACGGTGTCGCCCGGGACGAGCAACCGCGAATGGAAGGTGCCGGCCGTCGCGTCCGCGGCGGTGTCGCGCTCGAACGTGATGTGGGCGTCCTCGAAGCCCAGCCACCGCCGCGTGAGCGGGAACCACGCTTTGTAGGTGGCCTCCTTGGCACAGAACAGCAGACGGTCCCAGTGCAGGTCGTCGCCCGCCGAGGCGAGCCACTCGCGCTCGGCCTCGAGGCTCACCGCCGGCAGCACCCCGTCGGGGAGCACGTCGTGCGGTTCGGCGTCGATGCCGAGCGAACGCACCTGCAGCGAATAACCCAGGACGGCACCGCGATAGCCGTCACAGTGGGTGAGGCTGCCGACGAGCCCGCGCGGCCAGATCGGATCGCCCTTCTCCCCGCGCAGCACCGGGGCGGGGTCGACGCCGAGCGTGCGCATGGCCTGCCGGGCACAGTGGCGGGCACCGGCGAACTCGCGCCGCCGCTTGTCCACCGCCCGCGCCACGAGCGGCTCCTCCTGGGGGTGCGGCCGCAGTCCCGGTGGGTCCTCGAACAACTCGGCTGCAGCGACGCCGTCCGGCACTATACGCCCGATCAGCGCCCCGCGCGTATCCGTCTTCTGCCCGGTGTCCGGTTCGGTCACCGCAACTCCTTCTCTCGTTGAGCCCGCATCTTCTCGGCCTCGGCTTCCATCTCGGGGGTCACGGTGAAGTGACCGCCCCACTTGTTCAGGCTGCCCGGCGGATACGCCGGGACGGGGAGGATCTGCCGCAGCGGCTGCTCCGGGAGTCCGCGTCGCTGCCATTCGCGCGGATAACCGACCGAGACCTCCTCGAAGCGCACCCCGTCGTAGTAGGTCGTCCGCGGAATGTGCAGGTGGCCGTAGACACTGCACAGCGCCCGGTAACGCAGGTGCCAGTCGGCCGTCTCGGTGGTGCCGCACCACAGCGCGAACTCGGGGTAGAACAGCATCCGGGTGGGTTCGCGTACCAGCGGGAAGTGGTTGATCAACACTGTGGGCAGGGCGGGATCGAGCGCGTCGAGCCGTGCCCGGGTCTGCTCCACCCGTACCCGGCACCAGGTGTCGCGAGTGACGTACGGATCCGGCTTCAGCAGGAACTCGTCGGTCGCGACGACGTTGCGTTCCCGCGCGAGCGCAAGGCCGTCCGCCTTCGTCGTGGTGCCGTCCGGGAGGAAGGAGTAGTCGTAGAGCAGGAACATCGGGACGAGCACCACCGGCCCGTCCTCACCCTCCCAGATCGGATAGGGATCCTCCGGAGTCAGCACGTCGAGTTCGCGGCACATCGTCACGAGGTAGTCGTAGCGGGCGACCCCGAACATCTGCACCGGGTCCTTGGCGGTCGTCCACAGTTCGTGGTTGCCGGGCACCCAGATGACCTTTGCGAACCGGCTGCGGAGCTGGGACAGCGCCCACCGGATGTCGTCGGTCTTCTCCGACACGTCCCCCGCGACGATCAACCAGTCGTCGGGCGACTCGGGATGCAGATCCTCGGTGACCGGTCGATTGCCCCGATGACCCACATGGATGTCGCTGATCGCCCACAGCTTCGCTGCCACCGGCACTAACCTCCCGACTCGTCGTGGACGCGCACCTGCCGGTCCGCGCCCGTCACCGCCCATCGTCCCGAGAGCGTGCGCCATACGACGGCGATCATTCGGAACACGATGAACACCGTAAGCCCCGTCCAGATACCCGCCAGACCCCAGTCGTACGCGAGCGACAGCCAGATCAACGGCAGGAACCCGAACAACGCCGAGGCGAGCGTCGCCGTGCGCAGGAATGCCGCGTCCCCCGCGCCGAGAAGAACTCCGTCGAGTGCGAACACGATTCCCGCGAGCGGCATGATCGCCACGAAGAACCACCATGCGATGCCGATCTGGTCGAGCACCGCAGCATCGCCGGTGAACAGACCCGGAATCACATCCCGGCCGAGGACGAAGATCACGGCGAGGACGGCGGCGAAGATCGCAGACCAGACCGACAGGCGCCACGCCAGCCGAGACGCACCCCGCCGATCCGCCGCGCCGAGTGCAGCACCGACGAGAGCCTGCGCGGCGATCGCCAGCGAGTCCAAGGTCAGCGTCACGAAGTTCCACAGTTGCAGCACGACCTGATGGCCGGCCACCGCGGCAGCACCGAAACGGGCCGCTACCGCCGCCGCGGACAGGAAGCAGGCCTGGAACGCGAGACTGCGGGCGATCAGGTCGCGCCCGAGCCGCAGCTGCGCCCCGATCACCGCAGGACGTGGTCGCAGTGGGACGCCGGAGCGCAGCAGCGCGACCACGAACAGCACGGCCGACACGGACTGCCCGATCACATTGGCGACGGCGGAACCGACGAGTTCCCATCGAGGAGCGCCCAGGAGACCGTGGACCAGTACCGGGCACAGCACCGCCGACAGGACGAGGCCCGCGATGACGAAGCGCAACGGCCGGATCGTGTCCTGGACCCCGCGCATCCAGCCGTTGCCGGCCAGGCCGATCAGGATGAGAGGTACTCCGAACAGCGCGACGCGCAGCCACGACACCGCCGCGTCGGCGATCTCGGCGTCGCCCGCGAGCAACCGCGCGACGGGTGCGGCCAGCGCCTGACCGACGATCAGAATCGCCAGTCCGACGATCATCGCCAGCCACGTCGCCTGCACACCTTCGCCGACCGCGTCGTCGTGCCGGTGGGCGCCGTGGAAGCGCGCCGCCCGCGAGGTGGTCCCGTACGACAGGAACGTGAGCTGGGTGCTGACCTGCGCGAGGATCAGCCCGCCGATCGCGAGACCGGCCAGGGGCAGAGCCCCGAGCCGGCCGACGACGGCGATGTCGAAGAGAAGGTAGAGCGGTTCGGCCGCGAGGACCCCGAGCGCGGGAACGGCGAGCCCGAAGATGCGCCGTCCTGAGACTTCCGAGGGGGCCGACCCGCCGGGCGTGTCCGGGGCGGCCGACCCGCCGGGGGCCGTCAACCGAGCATGCCGCGCAGTGCGGCGACGATCCGATCGGTGTCGCCGTGGGCGGTGTACCCTGCGGCCAGCCGATGCCCCCCACCGCCGAGCGCGGTGGCGACGGCCGATACGTCCACCGCAGTCTTCGCACGCAGCGAGACGGTCCACTCTTCGGGAGCGACCTCCTTGAACACCGCGGCGACCTCGGCTTCGGCGGTGGTGCGCACGATGTCGATGACGCTCTCGACCTCTTCCGGGCCGAGATGCGCCGAGTCGGTGCGTCGGACGAACGCGTAGACCAGTCCCCTGCCCTGCGCGGCATCGCGTTCGAGCGTGGCCGTGGCCAGCACCGACGACAGCATCGGCAGCCAGCCGAAAGGATGGGTATCGAGCAGCGTCCGTGTGATCGACGTGCCGTCGATCCCGGTGGCCAGGAGACGCTCGGCGAGTCCGTGGGCCTGCGGGCGGCCCCACCGGAACGATCCGGTGTCGGTCACCAGTCCCGCATACAGGCAGTGCGCGAGCGCGGCGTCGATCTCGACACCCCACGCATCGAAGAGGTCCGCGAGCACCATCGCCGTGGCCTCGGACTCCGGATCGATGAGGTTGTGGGTGCCGAACCGCGTGTTGGACAGGTGGTGGTCGATCACCAGGACGTTCGGAGCGGTGTCGAGGCGATCGCGCAGAACCCCGAGACGGCCCGCGGTGCCACAGTCGACAGTGACCACGAGATCGACTTCGCGGCGCACGTCCGCCACCGGGGCGACCAGGTGCCTGCCCGGCAGCGATCGCATCGATTCCGGCATGCTCGCGGGCGAACCGAAGGCGACCTGCACGGCGACACCGCGCCGCTCGAGTGCGAGCCCGAGAGCCAGACCGCTGCCGAGGGTGTCGGCATCGGGATTGATGTGGCACAGCACCGTGACTGTTGCCGCCGCGTCGAGCAGAGCGACGGCACCGTGCAGGTCGACGGACCCTGACGGGACGAGCGGGACGCCGACATCGTCCCGGTGCGCCGGAATCACCGGCGGGTTCGGATCGGGCACCGGTGCGTTATTCGTCGTCGTCACCGGCATCGCGCTCACGGGGCTCCTTGTAGGGATCGGCGTCGCCGGCCGGAACGGCACCTTCACGAGCACGAGCGACCTCGTTGTCGGCTGCGCGAGCACGTTCGAGGAGTTCTTCCATGTGACGGGCCGTATCGGGCACCGTGTCGGTGACGAACGTCAGCGTGGGGGTGAACCGCACACCCGTGCCCGCCCCCACCTTGGAGCGGAGCACACCCTTGGCCTTCTCGAGCCCCGCAGCGGCGGCGGCGTGATCGGGTTCGGTGTTCAGATCCGCGCCCCGAACCGTGTAGTACACGGTGGCGTCGTGCAGATCCGCGGTGACCTTCGCGTCGGTGATCGTCACGAACTCGAGCCGCGGATCCTTGATCTCGAGATCGATGGCGGTCGCCACGATGGTGGCAATGCGCTTCGCGAGTCGGCGGGCCCGTGCTGGATCGGCCATGTCGTTCGTTCCCTTCTGTGGCCGCCGGCCGGCGGCCCGTCGTGCGGCCCGGATCAGTCCTCGGGCCCGAACAGCCTGCGCCTGACCGACAGCAGGTCGAGTTCGGGCCGCTGGGCGACCAGCCGCTCACACTTGTCCAGTATCTCCCCGACGTGCGCGAGATCGGAGGCGACAACCGCCACACCCACCCGCGCACGGCGGTACAGATCGTGTTCCCCGGTTTCGGCGACGGACACCCCGAGCCGGCGCAATTCTGCGACCACCGGGCGGATCGCCGATCGTTTCTGCTTGAGCGAATGCACGTCGCCGAGAAGCAGGTCGAGTTCGAGTGCTCCCAGGTACATCCGTTCCTCCCGTCGACGAGTCGGACATCCCGACACGCCCGTGGCGGCGAACGACGAATCGTTCACCGCCACGGGCGCGGGTGGATCAGTCGCGCGGCTTCTCGCGCAACTCGTACGCCTCGATCACGTCGCCGACCTTGATGTCGGAGTAGGTGATCGTCAAACCGCACTCGAAGCCCTCGCGGACCTCGGTGACGTCGTCCTTCTCGCGGCGCAGCGACGAGATGGTGACCGTCTCGGCCACGACGTTGTTGTCGCGGATGAGGCGGGCCTTCGCGTTGCGCTTGACGATGCCGGACTGCACGAGGCAACCCGCGATGTTACCGATCTTCGACGACTTGAAGATCGCGCGGATCTCGGCGCGGCCGAGCTCGACCTCCTCGTAGATCGGCTTGAGCATGCCCTTGAGGGCCTTCTCCACTTCGTCGATCGCCTGGTAGATGACCGAGTAGTAGCGGATGTCGACACCCTCGCGGTTCGCGAGCTCGGTGGCCTTGCCCTCGGCGCGGACGTTGAAGCCGATGATCACGGCGTTCGACGCGGCAGCGAGGTTGACGTTGGTCTCGGTGACACCACCGACACCGCGGTCGATGACCCGCAGGCGCACCTCGTCGTCGATCTCGATACCCATGAGCGCCTCTTCGAGGGCTTCGACGGTACCCGAGTTGTCGCCCTTGAGGATGAGGTTGAGCTCGTTGTGCTCCTTGAGCGCGGCATCGAGGTCCTCGAGACTGATGCGCTTGCGGCTGCGTGCTGCAAGTGCGTTGCGCTTGCGAGCATTACGCCGGTCGGCGATCTGACGCGCGATGCGGTCCTCTTCGACGACGACCAGGTTGTCGCCGGCGCCGGGCACCGACGTGAAGCCGACGACCTGGACCGGACGCGACGGCAGTGCCTCGAGCACATCTTCACCGTGCTCGTCGACCATGCGGCGCACGCGGCCGTAGGCGTCGCCGGCGACGATCGAGTCGCCGACCCGCAGGGTGCCGCGCTGGATGAGGACGGTGGCCACCGGACCGCGACCGCGGTCGAGGTGCGCCTCGATGGCGACGCCCTGCGCCTCCATGTCCGGGTTGGCACGTAGATCGAGCGCTGCGTCGGCGGTGAGCAGCACCGCTTCGAGCAGTTGGTCGATGTGCAGGTTCTGCTTCGCGGAGATGTCGACGAACATGGTCTCGCCGCCGTACTCCTCCGCGACCAGCCCGTACTCGGTGAGCTGCTGCCGGATCTTCTGAGGGTTCGCACCCTCCTTGTCGATCTTGTTCACCGCGACCACGATCGGAACGTCCGCGGCCTGTGCGTGGTTGATCGCCTCCACCGTCTGCGGCATGACGCCGTCGTCGGCGGCGACCACGAGGATCGCGATGTCCGTCGACTTGGCACCGCGGGCACGCATGGCGGTGAACGCCTCGTGACCCGGGGTGTCGATGAAGGTGATCAGGCGATCTTCACCGTTGAGGTGCGTCATCACCTGGTAGGCACCGATGTGCTGGGTGATGCCACCGGCCTCACCCTCACCGACGTTCTCCTTACGGATCGTGTCGAGCAGGCGGGTCTTGCCGTGGTCGACGTGACCCATGACGGTGACCACCGGCGGACGCTGCTGGAGGTCTTCCTCGCCGCCCTCGTCCTCGCCGTACTGGATGTCGAACGACTCGAGCAGTTCGCGGTCCTCGTCCTCGGGCGAGACGACCTGCACGACGTAGTTCATCTCCGAGCCGAGCAGCTCGAGGATGTCGTCGTTCACCGACTGAGTGGCCGTGACCATCTCACCGAGGTTGAACAGCGCCTGAACCAGGGCCGACGGGTTGGCGTCGATCTTCTCGGCGAAGTCCGACAGCGACGCGCCGCGAGCGAGACGGATGGTCTCGCCGTTGCCACGCGGCAACCGCACACCGCCGACCGACGGCGCCTGCATCGAATCGTATTCCTGCCGCTTCTGCCGCTTCGACTTGCGACCACGACGCGGAGCGCCACCGGGACGACCGAACGCGCCGGCTGCACCGCCGCGACCGCGGCCACCGCCGCCGCCACCGGGGCGACCGCGGAAACCACCGGGAGCGCCTGCACCGGCAGGTGCGCCGCCACCGCCACCGGCACCGCCACCGCGGTAACCGCCGCCACCGCCGCCGGGGCGTCCACCGGGAGCTCCGCCGGGGCGGCCCGGACGGCCGGACGCGGCCGGACGTGCAGCACGCTGCGGCATCGCACCCGGGTTGGGACGCGGAGGCATCGAGCCCGGGGACGGACGGGGTCCGCCCTGACCGGGAGCGGGACGAGGTCCGCCCTGTCCCGGAGCGGGACGAGGTCCGCCCTGTCCCGGAGCGGGACGCGGGCCACCGGGACCCGCCGCGGGACGTCCCTGTCCGGGCGTCGGCCGGGGGCCGCCCTGACCGGGGGTCGGACGCGGTCCGCCCGGGCCGGGACGCGGACCACTCGGACGCGGCGCCGGACGCTCGGCCGGCGCCGAGGAGTACGGATTGTTACCGACGCGCGGGGTCTTCGGACCCGGACGCGGACCGGCCGGCTTGGGGCCGGGCTTGGCCGCGGGAGCCTGCGGCGTCGGGCTGGGAGCCTGCGCAGCCGGGGCCTGCGGTGCCGCCTCGGCGGCGGGCGCCTGAGGCGCGGGAGCCGCAGGCTTCTCCTCCGGTGCCGGAACCGGCTTGGGAGCGGCCGGCTTCGGTGCACCCGGCTTCGGACGTGCGGCCTCGGCCGCGGGAGCCGGGCTCGCAGGGGTGGGCCGGGGACCCGGCCGGGGCGCACCGGGCTTCGGTGCGGAGGTGGGTGCAGCCTTCGCAGCTGCGCCGTCGCCTTCGGTCTTGCCGAACGATTCGCGCAGACGACGCGCGACCGGTGGTTCGACGGTCGAGGACGCGGACTTGACGAACTCGCCCTGTTCCTTCAGGCGTGCGAGTAGTTCCTTACTGGTGACACCGAGTTCTTTCGCCAACTCGTGCACGCGGGCCTTGCCTGCCACTGCTCTCCTCACTGATGAGGTCGAGCGGCCGACTGCCCGCACGACCTCGGGTTATCTCCGATGGACGTTCATCGCTGGTGCTTCACGGTGTGCTCATGAGTGTTCGTGCCTGTTCTTCTCAGAGTGCGATGTCACTGTTGGTGTTCCTCGTCTTCGTTCCCACGGTCGTCGTACCGGCCGAGGCCGATTCGATGCGTCCGTGATCACTGTTCCGTGGACCCGACCAGCTGATCCAGCGCTGTGGTGTCCGGATTTCCGGTCACGCGCAGTGCCCTGCCGAATGCTCGACGCCGAACCGCCAGGCCCAGACATTCCGGAGTGGGATGCAACCACGCACCTCGCCCGGGAAGCCTGCGTCGGGGATCGGGAATCACGGCGAAACCTGACGGTTCCGTATCGCGCGCCACCACCCGGAGCAGTTCGGCAGTCAGCCTTCGCTGCCGACATCCGACACAGGTACGCACCGCAGAGGCACGTTCCCCGCCGGTCGAGGACAGGTCATGCTGAACCATCGACCACTGTACCGCTGTTTTGCCCGGAATCCCGCATCCCACTCCTACGAGCCTGTCGAGCCGCCGCGGGAATCGTCCTTCCCGGCGGGCGCGGCGTCGCTGCGGATGTCGATGCGCCACCCGGTCAGGCGGGCCGCGAGCCGGGCATTCTGCCCTTCCTTGCCGATCGCGAGAGACAGCTGGAAGTCGGGAACGACGACACGGGCGGCGCGCGCGTCGGGGTCGACGACCGTGACCGACACCACCTTCGACGGCGACAGCGCGTTACCCACGAACTTCGCGGGGTCCTCGTCGTAGTCGATGATGTCGATCTTCTCCTCGCCGAGTTCGCGCATCACGTTGCGCACTCGCTGCCCCATCGGGCCGATACACGCACCCTTGGCGTTGAGGCCCGGCACGGTCGAATGCACGGCGATCTTGGAGCGGTGCCCGGCCTCACGGGCGACCGCAACGATCTCCACCGACTCGTCGGCGATCTCCGGGACCTCGAGGGCGAACAGCTTGCGCACCAGATTGGGGTGCGTCCGCGACAGGGTGATCTGCGGGCCGCGCTGCCCGCGGGAGACGCCCACGACGTAGCACTTGATGCGGTCGCCGTGCTCGTAGGTCTCCCCCGGCACCTGCTCTGCCGGCGGGATCAGTCCCTCGGCGTTGTTCGTCTCGCCACCGATCTTCACGACGACCATGCCGCGGGCGTTGGCACGCGAGTCGCGCTGCACGACACCACTGACGATCTCGCCCTCGTGGGTCGCGAACTCACCGAAGCGCTGCTCGTGCTCGGCGTCGCGGATGCGCTGCATGATGACCTGGCGCGCGGTGGTCGCCGCGATCCGGCCGAAGTCCTCGGGGGTGTCGTCCCACTCGGCGATCAGGTTGCCGTCGGCGTCGCGCTCCTCGGCCAGGACCTGGATGGCGCCGGTCTTCGTGTCGACCACGACCCGCGCGTGCGGCTGATGTCCGTCGACATGCCGGTACGCCGTGAGCAGGGCCGTCTCGAGCGTCGCGATGAGCTCGTCGAACGGGATGTTCTTCTCCGCCTCGAGCATGCGCAGGGCGGCGATCTCGATATTCACTTGTCCACCTTCGTTTCGTTCGTCTCGTCCTGGTCGTCGCTGCCGGTCTCGTCCTCGGGTCCCTCGGCGAGCTCCCCGGCCGCGACCCGGCCGTCCGGAACCCCGCCCGCGAGCTCGAGTTCCCTCGGCGGCGGCGGGGAGAACTCCACCTCCACCACCGCTCTGCGCACCGCGGCGAGCGGGACCGAGCGCACCACCGGCCCGGACCGATCGGGCAGCACGAGCCTGATCTCGTCTCCGACGAGTTCACCGATGCGTGCGACGAGAGTCTCGTCGGCCAGCTCCACCTTCGCCTTGCGGCCCTGGGCGCGCCGCCAGTGGCGGGCCTCGGTCAGCGGGCGACCGATACCGGGGCTGGTGACCTCGAGCACGTAGGGCGACTCGCCGAAGTCCGCCACCTCGTCGAAGGACTCGGAGACCACCCGGCTCAGGCGCGCCGCCTCGTCGAGACCGAGACCGGCGTCGCTGTCGACGAGCAGACGCACCGTACTGTGCTTTCCGGCGGCGGTGACCACCACGTCCTCGAGGTCGTATCCCTCTCTGGCGAGCAGATCGGAGACGAGCTCGACGATCCTCTCCGGGGGCGGCACAGGCATGGCGGGCAGGCTCCTCGTTCAGTTGTGGTCGCAGCGGACAGCGGGCCGGAACGGATGCGTACCGGCAGACTTCAAGCCTAACCCGCGTTTCGTGCTGCCGTGACCAGGGCGACGTCCTTCTCCCGACGCCGCGACTGGCAGGATGGTCCGGTGCCGATGTCACTCGACCGTCCCGCCGTCTCCCGACGAACCCTCCTGCGATGGTCGTCGATCGCTGTCGGTGGGCTCGGAATCACGACGATCACCGCGTGCGGCGCCTCCGACGAGGATGCCGCGGAACCCGATCCGTTGGCGGGTCAGGCGGCCCGGGCCCGCACCGACGCCGCGATCGCCACCGCGCTTCTCGCCCGGTCGCCGGAGCTGTCCGCGGCGCTCACCACGATCGCGGCGGAGCGGACCTCCCATGGCGACGCGCTCGAGGCCGAGATCGCCCGGATGGAGGGCGCAACGACGAGTTTCACTCCCCCGTCGACCACCGTGACCACACCCACCGGTGAGCTCCCGACCCTCGAGGAGCTCCGTGAACGGTTGAACCGGTCGCAGCGCGAAGCGGCGGACCTCGCGCGCACGCTCTCGGGTTACCGCGCGGGTCTGCTCGCCTCGATCAGCGCTTCCTGTGCCGTGCAGACGGCGGTGATGCTGCCGTGAGCTCACCCGAACTCGGTTCCGAACAGCAGGCCCTCGTCGACGCGCTGGAGGCCGAACACGCGGCGGTCTTCGGATACGGCGTGATCGCGGCCTTCGTGGAGCCCGCCCGCGCGGACGCCGTGGCGGAGGACACCGCCGCGCACCGCGCTCGCCGTGATGCGACGGCCGAGGCGCTGCGCGCCGCGAGCGTCGATCCTCCGGTCGCGGCACCCGGGTACACGGTGCCGTTCCCGGTGATCGACTCCGCGTCCGCCGCCCAGCTCGCCGAACAGATCGAGAGCGACACGGCGGTCGCGTGGCGGTCGGTCGTGGAACGGGCACGCAGCGAGTCCACCCGCGCCACCGCCGTAGGTGCACTCACGGAGGCGGCCCTGCGGGCGGCGCGCTGGCGGCAGAGCCGCGGAGTCGTGCCGTCGGTGGCCTTCCCCGGTCAGCCCTGAGCCGGGAGTCACTCGATCACGACGGCGAGCGCGAAACCATCCCAGCCCTTCGTCCCGACGGTCTGCAGCGCCGTCGCGTCGAGGCGCGGTTCACCGGCGAGCAGTTCGAGCACGTCCCGTGAGGCGCGGACACGTTCGTCGTCGCTGTCCGGGTCGGCGATGCCGCCCGCCCGCACCACGTTGTCGACGACGATGACGGTCCCCGGACGCGACAACCGCAGTGCCTCGCGCACGTAGTTGCTGTTGTTCTCCTTGTCGGCGTCGATGAACACCAGGTCGAACGGTCCTTCGAGTTCCGGCAGGGTGTCGAGCGCCGCGCCGACCCGGATGTCGACGCGGTCCCCGACGCCGGCGCGGTCGAGATTGGCGCGGGCCACCTCGGCGTGCCGGGGCTCGTATTCGAGGGTCGTGACGTGCCCCGACTCCCCTACCGCCCGCGCCAGCCAGATCGTGGAGTAACCCCCCAGCGTGCCGATCTCGAGTACGCGCCGGGCGCCCCGGATCCGGGCGAGCAGATGCAGGAACTTGCCCTGCACCGCCGCGACGTCGATCGGCGGTAGCTCGGCGGCGGCGTTCGCCGCGAGTGCCGCCGTCAGCGCAGGGTCGTCACCGACGAGAAGATCTGCGAGGTAGTCGTCGGTCGCGTTCCAGTTCTCGGTCATGCGGCTCATTGTGGCGCGGGGCGGGTCACTCCACCACTTCGTAGGCGGCACCCACCTCGCGGGCGAGCAGGCGGTCGGTCATCTCCTGCTTCAGCACGGTGAGCCGTGCGTTCTCGGCGTCGGTGCGGCCGGTCTTGGCTCCGAGCGCGATGAATTCGTCGGTGACGAGTCCGTCGTCGCGGATCTGCAGCGTCACGCTGCGCTCGCGCCAGGTGAACTGCCAGACGTAGCGGGCGAGGGTGGCGCCGCGTTCGGTCGCGGCCAGTTCCGGGTCGACGACGTAGCGCCCGTCGGTGACGGCACGCAGCACCATCTCCACGGCGTCACGCCCGCCGGGGCCGGGAAAGGCGGTGCGCACCCGGACTTCCCGGCGCTCGACGTCGCCGAGGATCGAGAAGGCGTGCCGCATCACGGTGAAGCCGTGGGCCACTCCCCCAGGAAACTCGGGACCGTGATATTTCATCAGGTCGGCGAAGGTGAATTCGATCGGGTGACCCGACTCGTAGACGGTGAGCACGCGCGTCCTATCCTCTCGTGGCCCAGTGGAGGGCCGAGTACAACAATCGGGTGGCTCCGGGCATGAAGCCCGAACCGTGGTGATAGACCGGATCCATCGTGGTCACCAGCAGGCGGCCGCGGTGGTTGGCCTCGTCGACGAACAGGATCGAGCCGTCCCGTTCTCCGTCGGGGGTGTGCAGATCCGCCAGACTCACTGCGCCGGGCGGGGGTTCGAGCACCCCGTGGTAGTGCCAGATCACCGAGCGGTCGGAGAAGAATCCCCAGGCCGGATGGTCCGGTGCCTGCAGTCGCACCCGGTGGTCCTCACCGGTGCGCCACCACCAGAAGATTGTCGGCCGCGGCTGCTCGGGCACTTCCAGCCAGTCCTGGACGTGGTTCTCGCCGAAGACGACGACCGTTGCGCCTCGTTCCAGGGCATCCTTCACCGCCGCCGCCCATCCGAACAGCAGATCCGGCCGCAGCCGATCGGCGACGACCACGACATCGGAGCCTGCGATGTCCTCCGGTACGCCGGTGCGGACGTGCACCGCGCGCATCCGGTAGGGCGCGAGGGCGGGATCGGCCAGTGTCGCCAGGTGACTGTGGCTGCCGCCGTGCAGGAAGGCGACCGCCGGCGCCGGGTTCGTTCGGGTCTCTCGGCTCATCGGCCCTCCAGCCAGTCGAGGATCTGCGTACGAAGATGGGCGGTGCCCCGGTGCTCCCCGGCGAATTGCAGCAGGTCGTTGCCGCCGTGCACGAGCACCCGTCCCCGGCCGAGCCGGTACTCGTAGTCGATCGGCGCGCGCGTACGTCCGAGGGTGTGCACCACCTGCGCACTGTCGGGCATATCGAGATAGCACCCGCGGCCGTAGAAACCGGCCACGCCGATGCGTTCGAGTTCCTCGAAGGGCACCGGCTCCCGGCGACCGCTGTTGTACAGCAGTGCCTTCGGATCGATCCCCGCCCAGACCGGATGTTCGTTCACCCGGCTCAGGACGAGATCCGAGGGATTGCGGAATTCGAGCTTGCGCCACCGTGTGAGGCCGGTGAGGAAGATCCGCTGGACGTGCCCGTTGATCAGAACTCTGCCACCGCGTGTGACGAACGCGTCGAGCACGTCACGGTTGTCGGACAGGTATTCCTGATCCACGTCACCGGTGAAGTAGATACCGGTGACCTCGGGCCCGCACGCGGACGGCAGGTCGTAGACGTCGATCTCACGGAAGCCGTCGACCAGCGCACCGTCGCGCGGCGCCATCACCGCTTTCAGGACGCTCATGCGATCCCCCTTCCGAAATCCGGAACCGTCAACCGGCGTAGCGCACTCGGTGTCGCGACGTCGGCGGTGACGATCGGCACGCCGTACATCTCACTGAGCAACTCGTCACCGAGCAGCTCGCGGGTGGCGCCGACCCGCTGGTCGTCGGCGGAGACCATGAGCATCGAACGCTCGGCGATGTGCAGGGCGTGATCGGGATGATGGGTCGTCATGACCACGGCCATCCCGTCGTCGGCCAGGCCGCGCAGGACCGTGAGGACGCGCGCCTGGTTCCGCAGGTCGAGAGCGGAGGCCGGTTCGTCGAGCACGATCGTGTCGCAGCCGGACACCAGCGCCCGGGCGATGAGGACGAGCTGCCGTTCGCCGCCGCTCAGACCGCCGTAATCGCGGGCGGCCAGATGCAGGATGCCGACGCGACCGAGTGCGTCCAGAGCGGCGTCGCGGTCCGCACTCGTGGGAGAGCTGTAGATGCGCACCTTGCGGGCGCGTCCCATGAGCACGATGTCGAGCACGGTGAACGAGAAGGCCACCGCATGACTCTGCGGCACGTATCCGATGGTGCCCGAGGACGTGACGGTCCCGGTGACCGGCGTGAGCAGGCCGGACAGACACTTGAGCATCGTCGTCTTGCCCCGTGCGTTCGGACCGAGCACGGCGAGAACCTCACCGGCGCTCGCGGTGACCGTGACGTCCTCGAAGATCCACGGCCCCTTGGCCGAGTACCGGAACGAGATGGATTTCGCGTCAAGCATCGCTACCCCACAGTCGGGTTCGGTTGCGGATCAGCAGGGCGACGAAGAAGGGCGCGCCGATGATCGCGGTGAGGATGCCGATCGGGATCTCGGCGGTGCTGAGCACACGCGACAGGGTGTCGATGGCGGTGAGATAGGCGGCGCCGAGGAGTGCGCTGACGGGCAGCACCATCCGGTTGTCGGTGCCGATCATCATGCGCACCAGATGCGGCACGACCAGGCCCACCCATCCGATGACACCCGAGACCGACACCGCCGCGGCAGTGATCATCGCGACGCAGCCGAGCAGCAGCAGTCGCAGGCGTTGCGGGCGCAGCCCGAGAGCGACGGCGTCCTCGTCCCCCATCGACAGGATGTTCAGGCGCCAGCGCAGCGCGAGCACCACGAGGGCGGGCAGAAGGATCGGCACTGCGGCGATCGCGAGTTTCCCGTAGCTGGCGGTGGCGAGAGATCCCATGAGCCAGAAGACGATCGACGGCAGTTCACTGTAGGGATCGGCGATATAGGTGATGAACGAGACCATCGCCTGGAACATCGCACCCACGACGGTCCCACCGAGGATGATCATGAGCAGTGGGGCCCCCGGGACGGCCCGCGCGATCGCGAGGACCAGAAGCAGGGCGATCACGCCGCCGACGAAAGCGCCTCCGACGAGGGCGATGCCGCCGAGCCCGACGAGGAGCACCAGCACGCCGCCGAAGGAGGCACCGGAGGACACTCCCAGGATCTGCGCGCTCGCGAGGGGGTTGCGGAAGACCCCCTGCATCACAGCGCCGGTGAGTGCCAGTCCGGCGCCGATCAGGATGGACAGCAGCACGCGGGGCAGGCGGACATCGAGGACGACCGTGCTCTCCTGCTGCGTCCAGGTCTCTCGGAGCGGAAGGATCTGACCTGCGAGCAGGCGGACGATCTCGTTCGGGGGGACGAAATAGCGTCCCACCGCGAGCGCGACGAGAGCGACCACCACGAGCAGCGCGGTGAAGCCCGCGATGATCAGCGGGTTACGGCCCCACTTCAACGGCCGGGGCGCCGGCATCGGCGCCGCGGGGGCCGAGTGGGCCGTCGAGTCAACGGGCGAACTGGTCATAGCTCGCGGCGTCCCGGTTCAGGTCGAAGCGCAGCACCTGGTCGATCTCGTCCTCGGAGATCTCGTAGGCGAACAGGTCGTCGAAGGCGGCGCGGATGTCGTCGCGGAACTCACCGGTCTGGTCCTGCGGATAGAGGATGCGGAACATCCACTCCCACATCAGGGGCGACTCGGCGCTCGGGACCTGCCAGCGGTAGCCGCCGAGCGGGGTCTTGTAGACGCGGCCGTTCTGCACCGCGCTCACACCGGCGAGGCGCGGGTCGGCGTAGATGTCGGCCGGTGTGCTCTGGTCGAAACCGCTGAGCATGATGACCTCGGGGTCCCAGGCGAGGATCTGCTCGGGGCTCACCTGACCGGAATCCGAGACGAACCCTTCGGTGACGAGTTCCGCCCCCACGAGATCGAACTGGAAGCCGTCGTATCCGGTGGCACTCGTCGTGCTGTAGGCGTCGCCGTTGCGCGAGAGGATCATCGCGCGCGGCCGCGGGGTGTTCTGTCCGGCGACCTTCTCGCGCATCTCCTCGATCTCGGCGCGCTGCCAGGCGACGAGTTCCTCACCGCGTTCGGGCTTGCCTGCGATCTGCGCGAACAGGGTGATCCACGTTTCCAGGTCCTCCTGCGTGCCGTACTCGAGTCCGACCACGGGGAAACCGGCGGACTCGATGGGCTCGACGACGTCGGGACCGCGATCGCCCCACTGCACGACGACATCGGGGTCGAGTTCGAGGAGCGTCTCGACGTTGGGCACGAAGTCGCTTCCGGCTACGGTGGTCGACTCGGCCGACGCCGGGAACATGGTGGCGAACATGCCGCCCTGGTTCGCGACGAGCGTGGACTGGTTGATGCCGACGATGCGGTCGTAGCTCCGGTCGACCGCCGCGAAGATCGAGGGCGCGGGCATGACCGTGAAGGCCACCTTCTCGGCCGGTCCGTCGAGGGTGATCGTCTCGCCTCGCTGGTCGACGATCGTGACGACGTCACCCGCAGTCGAGGCGTCGGCCTCCTGGGTATCGCGGCTCGAGCACCCGGCCGTGAAGGCGAGGGCACCGATGAGTCCTGCGGCGACCCACTGGGACCGCGACGCCACGCCCCTCTGTCGCTTCTCCCGCCGCACCGTCGATCTCATATCCACCATCCGTTTCTGTCGTGACAGACCACAAGAACGGACTGAGGTTAGCGTTACCTATCCGATGCCGGTATTGTCGCCTTCGCGCAGATGCAGCGGTGCCCCCGCACAGAGCGTGCGAGGGCACCGACAGACAGGGATTCAGCGATTGAGGATGCGCTGGACGACCTCACCGATCGGCAGTTCGTCGGCGTCGCCGGAGAAGCGGTCGCGGACCTCGACCTTGCCGTCCGCGAAGCCGCGGCCGACCACGACGACCAGCGGCATACCGAGCAGCTCGGAGTCCTTGAACTTGACGCCGGGCGACGCCTTCCGGTCGTCGAGCAGCACCTCGAGGCCGGCGTTCGAGAGTTCCTCGGCGAGGTTCTCGGCGCCCTCCCGAGCCTGCTCGTCCTTGTTGGCGATCACCAGGTGCACGTCGAACGGCGCGATCTCCGACGGCCAGCGCAGGCCCTTCTCGTCGTGCTGTTGTTCGGCGACCACGGCGACCAGACGCGACACGCCGACGCCGTAGGAGCCCATGGTGGGACGCACGGGCTTGCCGTTCTCACCGAGCACGTCCACCGCGAACGCATCGGTGTACTTGCGGCCGAGCTGGAAGACGTGCCCGATTTCGATTCCGCGGGCGGAGACGAGTGCGCCGGCTCCGTCGGGCGACGGATCGCCGTCGCGCACCTCGGCGGCCTCGATCGTTCCGTCCGGGGTGAAGTCGCGACCGGCGACCAGACCGAAGACGTGCTTGCCCTGCTCGTCGGCTCCGGTGATCCAGCTGGTGCCGTCGACCACACGCGGGTCGACGAGATAACGGACACCGTTGGCGAGCAGCGCCTTCGGGCCGATGTAGCCCTTGACGAGGAAGGGGTTCGACTCGAAGTCGGCGTCGGTGAGCAGTTCGACCTCCGCGGGTTCGAGCGAGGCCTCGAGACGCTTGTCGTCGACCTCGCGGTCGCCGGGGATGCCGATGCCGAGCAGTTCCCAGTCGCCGCCGGGCTGCCGGACCTTGACCATGACGTTCTTGAGCGTCTCGGCCGCGGTGACCTCCCGACCGAGGATCTCCGTCGCCGCGGCGACGAGCGAGGCGATCGTCGGGGTGTCGGGGGTGTCGTGCACGACCGCCTCGGGCTGTCCGTCGATCGGCAGCGGTTCGGGCGCCAGGGTCTTCACCGCTTCGACGTTCGCCGCGTAGCCGGATTCGAGGCACCGCACGTAGGTGTCCTCGCCCGCGGGCGAGTCGGCGAGGAATTCCTCGGAGGCGCTTCCGCCCATGGCGCCGGAGGTGGCCGAGACGATCACGTACTTCACGCCGAGGCGCGCGAAGATGCGCTCGTAGGCGTCGCGGTGCGCCTTGTACGACTGGGCCAGGCCCTCGTCGGTGAGATCGAAACTGTACGAGTCCTTCATGACGAACTCGCGACCGCGGAGGATACCGGCGCGGGGACGCTCCTCGTCGCGGTACTTCGTCTGGATCTGGTAGAGCGTGACCGGGAAGTCCTTGTAGGAGTTGTATTCACCCTTGACGGTGAGCGCGAAGAGCTCCTCGTGGGTGGGCCCGAGCAGGTAGTCGCCGCCCTTGCGGTCCTGCAGCCGGAACAGGCCGTCGCCGTATTCGGTCCACCGGTTGGTGGTCTCGTAGGGCTCGCGCGGCAGCAGCGCCGGCAGGGCGATCTCCTGCGCACCGATGGAGTTCATCTCCTCGCGCACGACCCGCTCGATCTGCCGCAGCACCCGCAGCCCCAGAGGCAGCCACGAGTACACGCCGGGCGCGATACGTCGCACGTAACCGGCTCGGACCAGCAACTTGTGGCTCGCGACCTCGGCGTCGGCCGGGTCGTCTCGGAGGGTGCGGAGGAACAGGTGCGACATGCGGGTGATCACGACCTCGCAGCCTACCGTGGCCGTCTTCTGCGACGTCGGTACGGTTACCGGTTGTGCTGGTGCTTCTCCCCCCTTCCGAAACCAAGTCCGACGGCGGCGACGGCGGGCCGCTCGACCTCGCCGACCTGTCGATGCCGCAGCTGACCGAGACACGGGAGATGCTCGTGCAGGCGCTCGTCGACCTCGCCGCCGATCCCGAGGAGTCGAGCCGCGCGCTCGGGCTGGGCACGAAGGGCGCCGACGAGATCGAACGCAACGCGAAGCTGTGGGTCTCGCCCACCCGCCCGGCGCTCGAGCGTTACACCGGGGTGCTGTACGACGCGCTCGACGCGGCAGCGTTCACGAAGGCCCAGCGGGACAAGGCCTATCGGCGTCTGGGGATCGGCTCGGCGCTGTTCGGCGCTCTGCGCGCCGCCGATCCGGTTCCCGCCTACCGTCTGTCGGGAGGTTCGAAGCTCCCCGGCCTCGGCACGCTGAAGGCCGTATGGCGGACCGAACTCACCGAGGCGCTGATGGCCGAGGCCGACGGCGATCTCGTGGTGGATCTCCGTTCCGGTGTCTACCGGCAACTCGGCCCCGTGCCGGGTGCGGTCACCGCCACGGTTCTCACCGAACAGCCGGACGGCACCCGCAAAGTCGTCAGCCACTTCAACAAGCACCACAAGGGCCTGCTGGCCCGCGCACTGGTGCTCACGCGGGCGGAACCGGGCGACGTCTCTTCGCTCGCGCGGGTCGCGTCGAAGGCCGGACTGCGCGTGGAGGTGGAGTCGCCGACCGAGTTGGTCGTGCTCACCTGACCTCGAGTCCCATCGCGGCGACGATCCGGCGGGCCGAGTGCAGGACGGCACCGAGCCGCGCCGTCAGGGCCATGTCGCCCGACTCGACGGCGAACCGCTCGAGATCGGTGAGATTCCGGCGGCACGCCCCGTCGGGATCGACCTCCCGACCCGCCCCCACGGCGTCGATCATCTCGGCGAGAGCATCGAGCACCGCAGCCAGCGCCGAACGCACGTCCTGGCGGTCGGCCTCCGCGAACTCGTCCCCGAGCACCGGATCCAGGGCGTGCGCGAGTTCCTCGACCGCGCTCGACACCGACGACAGGTCGTCGAGTGTCCGGTCCCAGCGACGCGCCCACTCGCCGGCCCGGGCCGCGGCGGGGCGAGGATTCAACCTGACGCTCTCGTGCGCCCACCGGGATTCGTCGAAGGCACGCTGGACGAAGCTGTCGATGCCTCGCGCACGCTGCACCCAGTCGCGGGACCCCGATGATCCCTCGCGGCATCCGGTGGCCATGTCCCGGAGCAGGTCGCGCAGTTCGCCGGTGAGCTCGGCGCCCTCCTTGCCCGCCGAGTACACGGGCGGGAAGACCAGCGCGGTCACCGCGACGCCGACCGCTGCCCCGATCATCGTCTCGACGAGGCGTTCGCTCAGCAGGACCGGACTGTCCGATGCGCCGGTCGCGATCACCAGTAACGCCGTGATCGCCACCCAGATGCCACTGGACCCGAACCGTCGCCAGCGTCCCGCGAAGTAGCCGACGGCCACCGCCATCCCGATCGCCGCGGTCGTCGACTCCACGAGCCGCGTCACGACGACCGCGACCAGCAGACCCGCGACGACCGCACCGACCTGCACCGCGGCCTGCTGGAGCGAGCGGACGAGCGTGGCCTCGACGAGGAAGACCGCGACGTAGGGCGCGAGGAACGCCTGCTGGAAATGGAACACCTCGGTGACGAGGAGCCACGCCACGACCGCAGCGAGCGTCGACCGGAACGCCTGGAGGGCGACGTACCGCTCGTGCCCGGCCTCACGTACGGCCCGGACGATCCATGATCCGACGAATCTGCCCCGTTCGAGAACACCGACCTGCATGGGCGTCGGGTACCCGGCGCTCGCGCGTGGCAGGCGTGAACAAACTCATCCGTCGCGACGGCGGTCGAGCGGTCAGGACGTCTGCGCGGCCTTCTCGGCTTCCTGCGCCTGGGCGACCTCTTCGGGTGTGAAGCGGATGAACAGCGCCGCGATACCGGCAATCACCGCGCAGACGGCGCAGCCGACCAGCGCGAACATGTAACCCTCACCCTGGGCGACGAGCTGGGCGTCGGTCATGTCGGCGACGGCCCCCGAGGCCCCGCCGAGCGACATCGTCCGCGAGGTGGCCATCGCCCCGATGACGCCGAGACCGACCGGACCTCCGAGGGTCTGCGCGACCTGCGCGATCGCCGAGAGCGGTCCGATCTCGTGCGGGCCCACCCCGGAGATCGCACACAGCGGCAGCGGGACGACGGCCAGACCGACACCGAAACCGACGACGAGCACCAGCACGAACAGGGTCGGGAAGTAGCGGACGCTGCCGTCCATCGTCGACCCGTAGAGCAGGCTCAGCGTCATGATCGCCGAACCGGTCACCACCAGCCAGCGGGGTTCGATCCGCGCGACCATCTTCGACGACACCGCGGCGGCGCCGCCGAGGCCGAAAGCGAACGGCACGAACGCCAGACCCGCGGCGAGCGGGCTGTAGCCGAGGATGTCCTGCACGAACAAGGCGACGAAGGCCGCGAGGCTGAACATCACCGCGCCCGCGAAGAAGATCGCCACGAAGGTCGCGACGCGGTCCTTGTTCCGGAACAGCACGAACGGCAGCAGCGGGTTCTCGGCCCGCCGCTCGACGAGCAGGAACAGTCCGAGCAGCACGAAGCCCGCGGCGACGGCGCCGATCACCGGGGGGCTCGACCAGCCGAGTTCCGGACCTTCGGTGAGACCGAAGACCAGACCGGTGCAGCCGAGCGTCGCGAGGATCGCGCCGGGCACGTCGAGCGCGAGACGTTCGGACGCGGTCTCACGCAGCGCGATCGCAGCGAGCACGACGATGAGCACACCGATGGGGACGTTGATGAGGAAGATCCAGCGCCACGACACCTGCGTGAGGGCACCGCCGAGGATGAGCCCCGCGATGGACCCGACGCCCGTCATGGCGGCGAAGACCGCGATGGCGCGGTTGCGTGCCGGGCCTGCGGCGAAGGTCGTCGCGACGAGCGCGAGGGCGGTCGGTGACGCGACCGCGGCCCCGACACCCTGCAGGGCCCGAGCGCCGATGAGCATCGCTTCGCCCGTCGCCAGCCCGCACAGAAGGGAGGCCAGGGTGAACAGGCCGACCCCGCCCATGAACATGCGTTTGCGTCCGTAACTGTCGCCCAGGCGGCCACCGAGAAGCATCAGTCCGCCGAACGCGAGGGCGTACGAGGTGAGGACCCAGTTTCGACCCGAATCCGACAGTTCCAGATCACTCTGCAGCGGAGCGAGCGCGAGATTCGCGACCGTTCCGTCGAGAACGACCATCAACTGGAGGCCGCTGAGGACCAACATGGCCAGAGCGACCGCGCGAGTGGCCGACGGATGCGAGGTGGCTGACACGTGACCCAACGTTACCCACCGTCCGAGTCGGAGCCGGTCTCCGGATCGAGTCCGAATCCGGCCACCGGCCCGATCACGATGATCGCGGGCGGGCGCACGGCCTCGTCCCGGACGCGTTGCGCGACGGTCGACAGGGCGGCGCGCACCACGCGCTGACTGCGCAGAGTTCCCTCCTGCACGACGACCACCGGGGTGTCTGCGGGACGTCCGCCGGCGATCAGGGCATCGGCGAACTGTTCGATGCGTTCGACGGCCATGAGCAGGACCAGGGTGCCGCGCAGCTTCGCGAGCGCGTCCCAGTCGGTGAGCGAGTCGGGATGACCGGGTGCGACGTGTCCGCTGACGACGACGAACTCGTGGGTGACGCCGCGGTGGGTGACGGGGATGCCGGCCGCGGACGGAACGGAGATCGCGCTGGTGATGCCCGGGACGACGGTGACCGGGATCCCGGCTGCGGTGCAGGCCTCGAGTTCCTCGTAGCCGCGACCGAAGACATAGGGGTCGCCGCCCTTGAGCCGGACGACGAACTTGCCGGCCTTCGCGCGGTCGATCAGGGTCTCGTTGATCATCTGCTGGGCCATGGCGCGTCCGTACGGGAGCTTCGCGGCGTCGATCACTTCGACGTGATGATGGAGTTCCGCGAGCAGTTCCTGCGGCGCGAGGTGGTCGGCGACCACGACGTCGGCGCGGGCGAGAAGCCTGCGGCCGCGGACAGTGATGAGATCGGGATCGCCGGGACCGCCACCCACGAGGGCCACTCCGACCGGCTTCGGGCCGGCGTCGGCGAACTCGGTGAGGGCCGCTCCGGCGAGGGCGTCGCGGATCGAGGTGCGCACGGCGGCGGACCGGCGGTGGTCGCCTCCGGCGAGGACGCCGACGGCGAGGCCTTCGTAGCGGGCCGTGGCCGGGGTGACGGCACTGCCGTGGCGGGCGTTGTCGGCGCGGACGCAGAAGATCCTGTTGCGTTCGGCCTCGGCGACGACGGCCGCGTTGGTCTCGGGCTCGTCGGTGCAGGCCATGGCGTACCACGCGCCGTCGAGATCGCCGTCGCGGTAGTCGCGCAGGTCGAGCGAGATACGGCCTTTCGTCGCCATGCTCTCGACCACGGGGGTCGCGGCCCGGGTGACGACGTGGACGCGGGCGCCGGACGCGACGAGCAGGCCGAGACGCCGCTGCGCGACGCTGCCTCCTCCGACGATCACGACACGGCGTCCCCGGAGATCGAGTCCGACCAGGTAGCTGGTCTCGTCCTCTGCAGCAGCGGGCACGGGCATCTCCCCATCTCTCGTGTCTCGGCGAATCCACCGGTCGGACCCGCCCTCAGCACACCTGTGGCCCGGGCATCGCCTCGGGCCACAGGTGCCGTGATCGGATCAGACCGCGGCAGCCTCGGCGGGTGCCTCTGCCACGGTGTCGGAGACGACGTCCAGCTCGAGCGACCTCGTGCTGTGATCCCAGACCTGGCGGAACAGGTCGGGGTTGTCGGACAGCTTGACCCCGAGCGACGGGACCATCTCGCGGAGCTTGGACTGCCAACCCGCCCACTGCTGAGGGAAGCAGCGCTCGAGCACGTCGAGCATGGCCGGAACCGCCGTCGAGGCACCCGGCGACGCACCGAGCAGACCGGCGATCGAACCGTCGCCCGCGTTGACCACGGCGGTACCGAACTCGAGGACACCGCCCGCGCCCTTGCGGCGGATGACCTGCACCCGCTGACCGGCGACGATGAGCTCCCAGTCCTCGAGACGCGCTTCGGGAACGAACTCGGCGAGGGTGCCGATGCGGTCGGCGGGCGACTGCATGAGCTCACCGACGAGGTACTTGACCAGACCGAGTTCGGTGACACCGACGCCGAGCATCGACATCAGGTTGCCGGGCTTGACCGACTTGGGCAGATCCATGATGCCGCCCTGCTTGAGGAACTTGGGCGACCACCCGGCGTAGGGGCCGAAGAGCAGGCCCTGCTTGCCACCGATCACGCGGGTGTCGAGGTGCGGAACCGACATCGGAGGGGCACCGACCGCGGCCTTGCCGTAGACCTTCGCGCTGTGCTGCGCGATCACCTCCGGATTGGTGCAGCGCAGGAAGGCACCGGAGACGGGGAAGCCGCCGAAGCCCTTGATCTCCTTGATGCCCGACTTCTGCAGCAGGTGCAGTGCACCGCCGCCTGCGCCGACGAAGACGAACTTCGCCTGGACCTTGCGCGACTCGCCGGTGCGGCGGTTTCGGACCTTCACGATCCAGCTGCCGTCGGACTGCTTCGCGATGTCGGTGACCTCGTGTCCGAAGAAGACGGAGCCGCCGGAGGCCGCGACGTGGTTGATGAGCTGCTTGGTGAGGGCGCCGAAGTCGACGTCGGTGCCGGTCTGCGTCCAGTTCAGCGCGACCGGATCGGAGAAGTCGCGGCCCTTGCCCATGAGCGGCAGGCGCTCGGTGAAGACCTCGGGGTTCTCGGTGTACTCCATGCCCTCGAAGAGGGGATGGCCGGCGAGAGCGTCGTAGCGGGCACGCAGGTACTTCACGTTCTCGGCGCCGTGCACGAAGCTGACGTGCGGAACCGGGTTGATGAAGTTCTTCGGGTCGGACAGGATGCCGTTGTCGACGGCGTACGCCCAGAACTGCCGCGAGACCTGGAACTGCTCGTTGACGTTCACGGCCTTCGCGATGTCGACCGAACCGTCCGGCTTACCGGGGGTGTAGTTGAGCTCACACAGCGCGGAGTGGCCCGTACCGGCGTTGTTCCAGGGGTCGCTGCTCTCGGCCGCCGCAGCGTCGAGACGCTCGAACGCGGTGATCGACCAGTCGGGCTGCACCTGACGCAACAACGCACCGAGGGTTGCGCTCATGATGCCCGCGCCCACGAGCACTACGTCGGTTTTCGCTACTACGTTCTCTGACACTGGGAAATCGACTTCCTTGTCTGGTTCGCACGCGCCGTCGAAGTACGGACGTACCGTCTCGCGTGAGTGTCCCGCAACGCGGCGCGCGAATGCGACCGACAGGTTACCCGCGCGTTGTCCGGCGTTTCATTTCACCTCATTGTGTACCCATGAGCGGTGGTCGGCGAACACACCTAGGGTGTGATAGTGACTACTTGGCGTCCCGACGTCCTCGGAGACGGTTACGAGCAGCTCGAACTGCCGCTGGGCACCGACCCCGACGGTGAGGGCGAGATCTCGGCGACCCTGGTGCGCTACCAGCCGGCGACCACCGATCTGCCCGACCGCGCGGTGCTCTACGTCCACGGCTTCACCGATTACTTCTTCCAGCAGCATCTCGCCGAGCACTTCGCGGCGCGCGGCTACCGGTTCTTCGCGCTGGACCTGCGCAAGTGCGGCCGCTCGCGGACGCCCGGGCACACCCCCCACTTCGTCACCGATCTCGCCTACTACGACGCCGAACTCGACGAGGCGCTGCGGGTGGTGCGCAGCGAAGTCGGCGGCGGTGTGCTGCTGGCGGCCCATTCGACGGGCGGGCTGGTGCTGCCGTTGTGGCTCGATCGGCTCCGTCGCCGACCCGGTGGGGTGGCCGCGGCGGGCATTGTGGGTCTCGTCCTGAACAGCCCGTGGTTCGACCTGCAGGGACCCTCCTATCTGCGCAATGTGGGTACGACGCTCATCGACGCCGTCGGCCGGATCCGGCCCCGAGCGCTGATCCCGCTGCCGAAGACCGAAAGCTACGGCCGCAGCCTGCAGAGCGACGGCTGGCGCTACGACCTCGACTGGAAGCCGCTCACCGGTTTCCCCATCCGGTTCGGGTGGTTGCGCGCGGTCCGACGGGGCCATGCCGTACTGCACCGCGGACTCGATGTCGGGGTGCCGTCGCTGATCCTGCGGTCCGGCGCCTCGCGTTCCGCTCCGCGGTACGACGCGAGCGTCGACACCGTCGACGCGGTGCTCGACGTCCGCCAGATCGCGCGATGGGCAGGATGCCTCGGGAACCGCACGACCATCGTGCCGATCGACGGTGCCCGCCACGACGTGTTCCTGTCCACACCCGGCCCGCTCGCCGTGGCCTTCCGGGAATTGGACCTGTGGCTGGAATGGTTGGACGGAGCGGGCGAGGCGGACGACTCCGCCGGCACCGCCACCGTTTCCGTACTGCATCGACCCATGGGAGAGCACGCGTGACCCACTACGACCTCGCGATCATCGGCACAGGATCGGGGAATTCGATCCTCGACGAGCGCTACGACGGGATGCGCGTCGCCCTTCTCGAAGAGGGCACCTTCGGTGGCACCTGTCTCAACGTCGGCTGCATCCCCACCAAGATGTACGTCTATGCCGCGGAGGTCGCCCACACGATCCGGAACGCGGCGAAGTACGGCGTCGACGCGTCCGTCGACGGAGTGCGGTGGAACGACATCGTCGACCGGGTCTTCGGCCGCATCGACCCGATCGCGGCCGGTGGCGAGCGCTACCGTCGCGAGGATTGCGCCAACGTCACGGTCTACGACGGTCACGCGCGTTTCGTCGGCGAACGCCGCATCGACACGGGAACCGGAGAGGTGATCACCGCGGATCAGGTGGTCGTCGCGGCCGGTTCGCGGCCGACGATCCCACAGGACGTTCTCGACTCCGGTGTGAGATATCACACGAGCGACGACGTCATGCGACTGCCGAAACTGCCCGAATCCCTCGTGATCCTCGGGACCGGCTTCATCGCGATGGAGTTCGCCCACGTGTTCTCGGCGCTCGGCACGCGGGTGTCTGTGATCGCGCGGACCGACCGCCTGTTGCGGCACCTGGACGCCGACGTCTCCGAACGATTCACCGCGCTCGCCGCCGCCAAATGGGACGTCCACCTCGCCAACCCCGCGCGGGAGTTCCGTCCGGTCGGCGACGGCGTGGAGGTCGAACTCGCCGACGGCACCGTCGTGAGCGGCGACGCCCTGCTCGTCGCGACGGGCCGGCAGCCGAACGGCGACCTGCTCGACGCTGCGGCGGCCGGCATCGAACTCGACGCGGAGGGCCGCATCGTGGTCGACGAGTTCCAGCGCACGTCCGCGGCGGGGGTCTTCGCCCTCGGCGACGTGTCGTCGCCCTACCAGCTCAAGCACGTCGCCAACCACGAGGCACGGGTCGTACAGCACAACCTGCTCCACGGCGCATGGGGTGGCGACACCGCGGGTCTGCACCGAACGGACCATCGCTTCGTCCCGTCGGCCGTGTTCACCGATCCGCAGATCGCGACCGTCGGCCTCACCGAGGCCGAGGCCCGGGACGCGGGATACGACATCTCCGTCAAGATCCAGGACTACGGGAACGTCGCCTACGGCTGGGCGATGGAGGACACCGAGGGCTTCTGCAAACTGATCGCCGATCGGTCCACGGGTCTGCTGCTCGGCGCCCACATCATCGGGTCGCAGGCGTCGACGGTGATCCAGCCGCTCATCCAGGCGATGTCGTTCGGTCTGCCCGCTCGGGAGATGGCAACCGGCCAGTACTGGATCCACCCCGCCCTGCCCGAACTCGTCGAGAACGCACTTCTCGGTCTCTGAGCACGTCTCGGTCTCCGAGCACCCTCATCGGCGCCGTGTGGCCTGCCGCCCTCCCGGGCTGCAGGCCACACTCGTTTCACCAGCTGCCGGTACGCAGCGCGATCGCGGACGCGAAGTCGGTGGGCGCGTCGACGGGCACGTTGTCCACCCCGTCGAGTTCGACCACCCGGAACTCCCCCGTCACGTAGCGCATCGACGCATCGGCCTCGGCGCGACGCGACGAGTTACCCACGACGATCGTGGTGGGGACCTCCGCGGGCGGGGCCGAGGCGTCGCGCACCGTGCCGTCGCGGTCCGGGACCGCGGGATGGCCGCGATCGGCGACCACGAGACTCGCGAAGCGTCCGAATCGTCCTGCGGCGACGGCCCATGCCAGCTCGGCTCCTGCCCCACTGCCCGCCAGGTGCACCCAGGGCAGGGCGAGACCGTCGAGTAGGGCGAAGACGTCACCGGGGGCGAGTCCGTCGATCTTCTCGACCACGATCGTCCGCAGGTCGGAGGTATGCAGCCGTTCGCATACGACGTCGTACACGTCCGCGTTCTCCCCGGTATCCGGGAAGAGCAGCACCGTGTAACGACTTTCGGGGCCACCGATCCGTACCTGCACGTCGCCACCGGGCGTGGTCACCGTCCTCGAGTCCATGCGCAAACGCTACATGGCCGCGGTACGTGTCCCGGCTCTTGCCGTATCGGCGATCAAGTCCTATGGTTCATTACATGAGTAATGAACCGATGCACCTACCTTCGGGTTCAGGGGCGTCGTGCTGAACGACGAGGGCAAGCCCCTCTTCCGACAGATCGCCGAGATCATCGAGAACTCGATCGTCGACGGCAGCCTCGCAGAAGAGGCGCAGGTTCCCTCCACGAACGAACTGGCGGCCTTCCACCGCATCAATCCGGCCACGGCGGCGAAAGGGCTCAATGCCCTGACAGCCGAGGGAATCCTCTACAAGAAGCGAGGAATCGGCATGTTCGTCACCACCGGCGCGCGCGACAAACTGATCGCCCGCCGACGGGATCGGTTCGCCCGGCAGTACGTCGTCCCGCTCGTCCTCGAGGCCGAGAAACTCGGAATCGACATCGACGAGCTCAAGTCCATGCTCGACACACGGGAGCACAGATGACCATCACTTCGCCCGTCGTCCGCGCACGTCACCTCGGCATGCAGTTCGGGGACGTCGCCGCCCTCACCGACGCCGACTTCACACTGCACCGGAACACGATCTACGGCCTGCTCGGCCGCAACGGCGCCGGCAAGACCACCCTGATGCAGCTGCTCGCAGGCCACACGCGTCCCACCACCGGGAACGTCGAGGTGTTCGGAGCCGATCCGTACGAGAACACCACAGTGCTCCAACAGCTGTGCTTCGTCGCCGACACCCAGCGTTATCCCGACGACATGCGCGTCGGGCACGTGCTCGCCTCGGCGGAACTGCTTCTGCCGCTGTGGGACCGGGCGTACGCAGAACGGCTGGCCGAGAAGTTCGCGCTGCCCTGCGGCCGCAAGGTCAAGAAACTCTCCCGCGGCATGAGTTCCGCGCTGGGCATCGTGGTGGGCCTCGCGTCGCGTGCACCGGTGACGATCTTCGACGAACCGTATCTGGGCCTCGACGCCGTCGCCCGGCAGATGTTCTACGACGAACTGCTGCTCGACTACGCCGAGCGGCCGCGCACCGTCGTGTTGTCGACCCACCTGATCGACGAGGCCGCCGACCTCCTGGAACACGTCCTCGTGCTCGACCGCGGACATCTCGTCGTCGACGAGGACACCGACACGCTGCGCACCCGGGCCGCGCAGGCGACCGGGCCGGCGGACGAGGTGGCACGAACGGTCGGCGACAGCACCGTCCTGCACACGGAGGGACTCGGCGGCGTCACCCGCACGACCTTCCTCCGCAACGACCCGGACGAACTTCCCCGCACCTCCGGACGGGTGGAGGTGCAACCGATCTCGCTCCAGGACCTCGTGGTCCATCTCCACCGGACACCCGAATCCGTCACCACGAACGAGGAGGCATCGCTGTGACCACCGCGATCCCGCTGCTGCCGGCCCCGGTCACCACCGGGCCCGCGCGCGTCCTGTCCGTCGCCCGCCTGCAACTCGTCTCGTGGCCGCTGTTCATCGCGTGGCCCGTCGGACTGCTGGTCACCTCCGCCCTCATCCCGTGGGTGATCTTCTCGCTCGTCGACACGGGTGCCGAGTACAACGTCACCGGAAGCGTGCTGTCGGTCTACGGCTTCATCATCGCGTTCTACCTCCTGGCGATGACCCAGATGTTCTCGTTCGCACTACGTCTCGGTTCCACCCGATCGCACTACATGCAGTCGATGGTGTGGATCGCCGTGGTGCAGTCCGCGGTGTTCTCGGTCGTCTTCCAGATCCTCTCGGTGCTCGAAGCCGCGACCGGTGGCTGGGGCGTGAACATGCGGATGTTCGGAATCCTGCGTTTCGTCACCGACAGTTCCGTGGTGCAGTTCCTGGGCTTCGTCACCACGATGCTCCTGATCATCGCGCTGGCGATGCTCGCCGGAGCCATCCAGCACCGTTGGCGCGCAACGGGTCTGCTGACAGCCACCGCGTCCGTCGTCGTGCTCGGTGGTCTCGCCGCGATCCTCGTGACGTGGACCGGATCGTGGTCGGCGCTGTGGTCGTGGTTCGCCGATGCGGCGCCGGCCACGACCCTGGTGGTACTCCCCGTGCTGGTCGCTGCGGTGTGCATGGGCGCGACCTGGCAGATCGCCCGGAAAGCCGCACCCTAGATCCACCGGCCTCCGGAAACGGTTCGGCGGCCGGACGGATCGGTGGTCACGGCAGGGTGAGGATCTCGGCGCCCGTGTCGGTGACGACGATGGTGTGCTCGAACTGCGCGGTCCACTTGCGGTCCTTGGTGACGACCGTCCAGCCGTCGTCCCAGATCTCGTAATCGGGGGTACCGAGATTGATCATCGGCTCGACGGTGAACACCATGCCGGGTTCGATGATCGTCTCGATGTCGGGGCGGTCGTAGTGCAGGATCACCAGCCCGTTGTGGAAGGTCTCGCCGATGCCGTGGCCGGTGAAGTCGCGGACGACGCCGTAGCCGAAGCGGTTGGCGTAGGCCTCGATGACCCGGCCGACGACGTTGAGGGCGCGGCCGGGCTTGACCGCCTTGATACCCCGCATCGTCGCCTCGCGGGTGCGTTCGACCAGGAGGCGGACCTCCTCGGAGACGTCACCGGCGAGGAAGGTCGCGTTGGTGTCGCCGTGGACGCCGTCGATATAGGCGGTGACGTCGATGTTGACGATGTCGCCGTCCTCGACGACGGTCGAGTCGGGGATGCCGTGGCAGATGACCTCGTTGAGCGAGGTGCAGCACGACTTGGTGAAACCGCGGTAGCCCAGCGTCGACGGGTAGGCGCCGTGATCACACATGTACTCGTGTGCGATGCGGTCGATCTCGTCGGTGGTCACGCCCGGTGCGACGGCCTTACCGGCCTCGACGAGGGCCTGCGCGGCAATCTTCGAGGCGAGACGCATCTTCTCGATCGTCTCGGGCGTCTGCACCCACGGCTCGTTGCCTTCCTTCGCCGTGGGCTTCCACACGTACTCCGGGCGTTCGATCGACGCGGGCACCTCCCGGATGGGAGTCGGAGTGCCGGGGACGAGCGGAGCGCGGGTAGCCATGACGTCCAGATTAGCTGCCGCGCCCCGCTCCCCGTCATCCACCGATCGGGCCGTCATCCACCGATCAGCCGATGGCGCCCGCTTGGCGCAACTTGAAGCGCTGGACCTTACCGCTCGGCGTCTTGGGCAGGTGCGGAACGAAGTGGACGACGCGCGGGTAGGCGTGCGCGGCGTACTTCTGCTTCACGAGCTTCTGGAGGTCCGCCTCGAGCGCATCGTCGCCGTGGACTCCCTCGCGCAGCACCACGAACGCTTCGAGGACCTCGCCGCGCAGTTCATCCGGAAGGCCTACCACGGCGGCTTCGATCACGTCGGGATGCATCACGAGCACCGACTCGACGTCGAACGGCCCGATGCGGTAACCGGCCATGATGATCACGTCGTCGTCGCGGGACGAGAAGAAGAAGAAGCCGTTCTCGTCGACCTTCCCGGCGTCGCCGGTCAGGTACCACCTGCCGTCCGCGCTGAACCGGCCGGCGGTCTTCTCCGGGGCGTCGACATAGCCGGTGAACCACACCAGCGGGCTCGCGTGCACGTCGATCGCGACGCGTCCGACCTCACCCGGCTCGGCCGGCTCGTCGCTGTCCTCGCGCAGCACCGTGCAGCTCCAGCCCGGCAGGGGCTTGCCCATCGACCGCGGCGGGGTGTCCTCGCGCAACTCGTCCGCCCACGCGTCGACGACGAACATGCCGTGTTCTGTCTGACCGTACTGGTCGCGGACCACAACGCCGAGGGTCTCCTCCGACCAGGCGAGGACGTCGGGGGTGAGAGGCTCCCCGGCCGAGGAGGCGCGTCGCAGCCGGACCTGCGGATGCTCCGCCGTGTCGGCCTTCAGGCTCCGGTAGACGGTCGGGGCCGCCGCGAAGTTGGTGACGCCGAAGGTGTCGAGGATCTTCCAGGTGAGCGCGGGCGAGAAGCCGGCGTGCAACAGGAGGCTGCGTCGACCGGCGGCGAGCGGCCCGAGCAGCGCGTAGTAGAGACCGTACGCCCATCCCGGATCGGCCGCGTTCCAGAAGACGTCGTCCTCGCGTACGTCGAGACCGAACTCCAGGTAGGCGTGGAAGGACGCCAGCGCCTTCACCGGGACGGGCACACCCTTGGGCGTGCCGGTCGTGCCGGAGGTGAACAGTTGGACCAGACGTCCTTCGGCGCCCACGGCGACCGCTTCGCCGCGGGGGTCATCGGCCGAGTGTGCGGCGAGCAGTTCGCCGAAGTCGCGGGCTCCGCGACCGGACGCGTCGGGATTCCCCTCACCGGCCACGACGACCTGCCACGGGACATCGGCGGGGATGTCGGTGCCGGCGGCAAGTTTGCCCGACTGGTCGCGGTCGGCCACGACCACCTTGGTGCCGCTGGCGTCGAGCCTGAAGGCGATCGCCGGCGGCGCGAAGGCGGTGAACAACGGCACGTGCACCGCGCCGCGACGCCAGATGCCGAGCACTGCCACGACCAGATCGGCAGACTTGCCCATGAGCGTCGCGACGTGGTCACCGGGTTCGACGCCGAGATCCGCCAGCGCCGAGGCGAAGCGGGCAGAGCGTTCCCGAAGCTCACCGTAGGTGAGGTCGGTGAAGCTCAGGTCGGCGTCGATGACAGTGAATGCCACCGCGTCGGCGGGATGGTCGTCGCACAGCAGTCGGGCTGCGCAGGCGTCCGTCGTGTCGTAACGCTCGAGCAGTGTCCGCACGCGGCTCGCTGTGTCGCCCATTGTGGTCCTTTCGTCCGTACCGGCCAGGGTGTTCGTGATCTGTGGAGCACACCCGTTCGCCGTCTATGATTCGAGTCACACCATGGTCCCCGATACCCCCGGAAAGGGGTGGCGTTCGTGTCGTCCTCCTCGTCGGCGCTGCTGCGTCCCCGTGACGGTGACGCCCTGCGCGGAGAACTCCGCCGCACCGCGGCGCAGGCTCAACTGCCGGTGGTCTTCGCCGGCGAGGTCCAGCAGGGATCGCTGCAGCTCAGCGAATTCTTCGGCACCCGCACCAACAGCCTGGCCGGAGTCGTGGTACCACCGCGGGCCGGTCTCGGCGGTCGCGTCCTCGCGGAGTCCCGGGTGGTGACGGTCTCGGACTACGGTCGCTCCGCGTCGATCACGCACCACTTCGACCGTCCCGTGCTGTACGAGGGCTTACGGTCCATCCTCGCCGTGCCGGTGCTCGTCGAGGGGAAGGCCCGCGCGGTGCTGTACGGCGCGGCCCGCGAGTGCGCCCCGGTCGGTGATCGCGCGGTGACGGCGTTCGCGCAGGCGGCGGCACGTCTCGCGCACGAGATCGCGGTCCGCGACGAAGTCGATCGGCGACTCGCGATGCTCGAGCGTTCGTCCGACGACCGCGATCCGGTCGCGACCGCGCAGGTCCGCGAGGTCCACGCCGAGCTACGGGTGCTCGCACAGGGCGCGACCGACCCGGCGCTCCAGGCGAAGCTCCGCTCGCTCTCCGACCGCCTCGCCGGAGTGCTCGACGGGACGCAGCCGGAAACGACGGAGGTCGTGCTGTCCCCGCGCGAGACCGACGTGCTGTCCCATGTGGCGCTCGGCTGCAGCAACGCCGAGATCGCCCAGCGCCTGTCGGTCGGTGCCGAGACGGTCAAGAGCTACCTGCGCAGCGCCATGAGCAAGCTCGACGTCCATTCCCGCCACGAGGCCGTCGTCGCCGCGCGAAAATCGGGTCTGCTGCCCTGATTCCGGTCGGGTCCCCTGCCCGGCGCGCGCGAGCGCCCTGTGCGGACAGTGGTGAGCGGAAGGGGACCCGCGATGACCGAGACGACCGCCTCACCCCAGCTCGTCCGCGTCCTCGGTCCGGGACTGCTCCTGCTGTTCGTCATCGGCGACATCCTGGGCACCGGCATCTACGCGCTCACCGGTGAGGTCGCGAACGAAGTCGGCGGCGTGGTGTGGCTTCCGTTCCTCGTCGCGTTCGCCGTCGCGGCGGTGACGGCGTTCAGTTATCTGGAGCTGGTCACGAAGTACCCGCGGGCGGCCGGAGCGGCGCTCTACACGCACAAGGCGTTCGGCGTGCACTTCCTGACCTTCCTGGTGGCCTTCGCGGTGATGTCCTCGGGGATCACGTCCGCGGCCACGGCCGCGCGGGCGTTCGCGGCGAACTTCGCCGAGGCCTTCGAACTCGACTTGGCCGGCACGGCCGGGATCACGGTGATCGCGGTGGTCTTCGTGCTCGTCCTGGCGGTGATCAACTTCCGCGGCGTCGGCGAGAGCGTGAAGACCAATGTCGTGCTCACCGTGGTGGAGTTGTGCGGCCTGTTGATCATTGTGGCGATCGGCATGTGGGCGTTGGGATTCGGTGGCGGCGATTTCTCGCGCGTCGTCGAGATCGATTCCGGCGACCGGTCCGTCTTCGCCGCGGTGGTCGCGGGGACGGCCCTGGCGTTCTTCGCGATGGTCGGATTCGAGGACTCGGTGAACATGGCCGAGGAGTGCAAGGAACCCACCAGGATCTTCCCCAGGATGCTGCTGCTGGGTCTGAGTCTTGCCGCACTGGTGTACGTGCTCGTGTCGATCACCGCGGTGGCGCTCGTCCCCCCCGACGAACTGGGGGCGGGTGAGACGCCGTTGCTGCGCGTGGTCGAGGTCGGTGCACCGGCGTTCCCGGTCGGAATCTTCGCGTTCGTCACGATGTTCGCCGTGGCCAACACCGCGCTGATCAACATGCTGATGGCGAGCCGACTGATCTACGGCATCGCCCGCGAAGGCGTGTTGCCACCTGGCCTGGGACGAGTCCACCCCACGCGCCGCACCCCCTACGTCGCGATCGTGTTCACGACGCTGCTCGCGATCGGTCTCGTGGTCTTCGTCGGCGGGGTCCCCGAGCTCGGTGGGACGACGGCTCTGCTCCTGCTGGGGGTCTTCGCGATCGTGAACGTCGCCGCCCTGGTTCTGCGGCGGGACCACGTCGAGCATCACCATTTCCGCGCACCGACGATCCTTCCGCTGCTGGGCACGGTCAGTTGCCTGTTCCTCGTCCTGCCGTGGGTCGATCGTCCGGTCACCCAGTACCGGACGGCCGGGGTCCTGCTCGGGATCGGTGTCGTGCTGTGGCTGGTGACCCGACTCGCGGGCCGGCACGACGGCCGGCCCACGGGTACGACGGATCCCGAGGAGAGCTGACATCACCAGGAGAGCAGGCGCCGCCCTGGGCGAAGCGGGAGACCGCGAGCAGCTCCGCGGTGGGCGCCGGAGCGAACCCGATCCGGCCCGGACATGAGTCAGGCTCCCTCGGCGTATTCGGGCGGCAGGGCGGCGAACATGTCACGCGTGACCGCGACCGCATTGTCGGAGCTGCCGCCGCGGACGACGAGCGTCGCGAACGCGAGATCACCGCGGTACCCGACGAACCACGAGTGCGACCCGCCTTCGACCTCGGCCTCACCGGTCTTGCCGTAGACGTCGCCCTGGTCCCGGATGCGATCGGCTGTGCCGCTGGTGATCACCAGCCGCATCATCTCGCGCAGACCCTCCACCGTCTCCGGCGTCACCGGCGGTGGTGCGCCGTCGACGACCGTCTCGCGCCCGGCGATGAGATACGGCACGGGGGTGCGGCCGGCAGCGACCGTCGCCGCGGTCAGCGCCATCCCGAACGGACTGACGACGACCTTGCCCTGACCGAAGCCGTCCTCGGTCCGTTCGACGAGATCCTCCGCGGGAGGAACCGAACCGGTGAAGGTGGGCATCCCGACCACCTCGTAGTCGACGCCGATCCCGAACTGCGAGGCGGCCACCGTCAACGCGTCCGGCTCCATCTCGGAGGCGAGCTTGGCGAACGAGGTGTTGCAGGATCGGGCGAACGCCGTGGCGAGAGAAACCGTTCCGAGCTCGAACTCGTTGTAGTTCGGCACGCTCCGCTCCCCGATGGTGATGCGGCCGGGGCACGGAACCATGGTGGTCGGGGTCGCACGCCCGGCGGAGATCGCCGCACCGGAGGTGACGATCTTGAACGTCGACCCCGGTGGGTACTGGCCGGCCAGCGCGACGGGCCCGTCACGGTCTGCGGCCTTGTTCTGGGCCACCGCCAGGACCGCGCCCGTGGACGCCTCGATCACCACCGTCATCGCCTGTTCGGTCCGCGCGTCGACGGCCGCCTGGGCCGCGAGCTGAAGGGGACGATCGAGGCTGACAGAGAACGACGGCACCGGCTTCGGCGGTGTCTCGGTGAGCACCCCGGTGTCTACGCCGTACTGGTTCACCACGACGACACTCCACCCCGCCGTGCCGTCGACCTCGTCGATGACGGTCTTCTTGATCTGCCCCACGAGATCGGGAGCGAAGCTGCGGTCGGTCGCGACGAGATCGGCCTGCTCGGTCACTACGACCCCGTCGATCCCGGCGAGGCGGGGGGCGACGCGTTCGTAGTCGTCCTCGCGCAGCCGCAGCACCGCACGCGGCCCGGACGCGGCCGTCACCGATTCCGCGATGGCCTGCGCGGTGAGCGAGGAGTCGAACTCCGAGAGTGTCGATGCGAGCCGACGTGCCGCACCGGCGACATCGGTGGCCTCCGACGCGTCGAACGCGATGCCGTAGACCGTGCCGGGGACGAGGATGTCGCTGCCGGCGTGCTCGTTGACCCGGGCGCGCGGTGCCGGGCTGCTGCGGAGCAGCATGGTCTGCCGTTCGCCGAGCTGCGGGTGCAGCGCGGACTTCGCCCACCGCACGACCCAGTCGTTCCCGCTGCGCCCCATATTGAGTTCACCGGCGTACTGCCACACCCGTTCCTTCGGCAGGTGCCATTCGTAGCTGTATCCCACGGTGGCGGAGTCGCCGCTGATCCGGGCGGATATGGTTGCGGCCGTGAGGGATTCTGCCTGCAACCCGTCCAGGACCTCCTGCATCGCGACGGCCGCGTCATCGGGACGGTCCGTGCGGGCCGCCGCGGAGTCCACGTCCTGTGCGGCGAACGAGTCGAGAAATGCCTGGGCGGCAGCCTCGGGCCCGGCCGGTCGCGGCGTGCATGCGACGGCCAGGCCGAGGAGCACGACAGTCGCCGACAACGCCGCGCCGATCCGGAGCGCGCGGGTGTACAGGGATGCCGGGGTGGCGCTTCGAGGTCTCATCGCCCGTCATCGTAGGCAGAACCGTCGGGAAATCAGTCGAGCAGCACCGTGGAGAACGTCGCGACCTGACGGAATCCTGCGCGGGCGTAAGCCCCGCGGGCCGGGGCGTTGAAGCTGTTGACGTAGAGGCTCGGCAGGCGACCGCTGCGGGCAACCGCGCACGCCACAGCGGCTGTACCGATCGTGCCGAGACCCGTGCCGCGGTGCGCCGGATCGACCCAGACGCCCTGGATCTGACCCACCGCGGACGACTGCGAGCCCACCTCCGCCTTGAACACGACCTGCCCGTTCTCGAAGCGCGCCCAGGCGCGTCCCGCCCCGATCAGACTCGCGACGCGACGCCGGTAGCCCGCACCGCCGTCACCGGTCCGTGGATCGATGCCGACCTCCTCGATGAACATCGAGATCGCGGCGGGCAGATACACATCGAGTTCGTCGGGCCGCACGAGCCGGACCTGCGGGTCGGGGTCCACGAGCGGTTCGCGGTCGAGAACGAGGAGCGGTTGCTCGGCGCGCACCTCGCGGGGAGCGCCCCACGCGGATTCGAGCCGCTCCCACATGGGCAGCGCGTACTCGGCGCGACCGACGATGGACGAACACAATCGCGGACCGCGACTCGCGCGTTCGGCGAACGCCTGGATGTCGTCCGGGCTGCCCAGCAACGGAATGAGGTTGGCACCCGAGAAGCACAGCGACGTCTCCGGTCCGCCGCGGCTCCACATCTCGCCGCCGACGGCACGTCCGTCGAGTCCGTACTCCTCGATGCGGCCGGCCACCATGCACGCGGCGACGGGGTCTCGGGCGAGCACCCGGAGCACCGCGGCGGTGTCACGTCCGCCCAACGACCGGACACCCAGAAGCTTGAGCACTCGCTCACCACCCGTCGACAAGCCGATACGACATCAGGGTGCCATGTCGGGCGGCAGCCTGGAAACCGGAGGCCCCGAAAGTGAGAGAAGCCCGCCCCGTGCGCCCCACCTGTATCAGCCGACCGACACCACGGGACCGCCGCCCGAGGCGTCACCTTCCATCTCGTCGGCGATCCGCATCGCTTCCTCGATGAGCGTCTCGACGATCTGCGCCTCGGGCACGGTCTTGATGACCTTGCCCTTGACGAAGATCTGGCCCTTGCCGTTTCCGGAAGCCACACCGAGGTCGGCCTCGCGGGCCTCCCCGGGGCCGTTGACGACGCAGCCCATCACCGCGACCCGCAACGGCACCTCCATGCCTTCGAGGCCGGCCGTGACCTCGTTCGCGAGCGAGTAGACGTCCACCTGAGCGCGGCCGCAGGACGGGCAGGAGACGATCTCGAGCTTGCGGGGACGCAGGTTCAGCGACTGCAGGATCTGCGTGCCGACCTTGATCTCCTCGGCGGGCGGCGCCGAGAGCGACACGCGGATCGTGTCGCCGATGCCCTCGCTCAGAAGCGCGCCGAAGGCCACAGCCGACTTGATGGTGCCCTGGAAAGCCGGACCGGCCTCGGTGACACCCAGATGCAGCGGGTAGTCGCACTGCGCGGCGAGCTGCCGGTAGGCCTCGACCATCACGACAGGGTCGTTGTGCTTGACGGAGATCTTGATGTCGCCGAAGCCGTGTTCCTCGAACAGGCCGGCCTCCCACAACGCCGACTCGACGAGTGCTTCCGGGGTGGCCCTGCCGTACTTGGCCATCAGGCGGGGATCGAGCGAACCGGCGTTCACGCCGATGCGGATGGGGATTCCGGCATCGCCGGCCGCCTTCGCGACCTCCTTGACGCGACCGTCGAACTCCTTGATGTTGCCGGGATTGACGCGCACGGCCGCACAGCCGGCGTCGATCGCGGCGAAGATGTACCGCGGCTGGAAGTGGATGTCGGCGATCACCGGGATCTTGCTCTTCTTCGCGATGATCGGGAGCGCGTCGGCGTCCTCCTGGCGCGGGCACGCGACACGCACGATGTCGCATCCGGACGCCGTGAGCTCGGCGATCTGCTGGAGAGTGGCGTTCACATCGTGCGTCTTCGTGGTGGTCATCGACTGCACGGACACCGGGTGATCGCTGCCGACACCGACATTTCCGACCATGAGCTGGCGGGTCTTGCGTCGGGGTGCGAGGACCGCAGGAATTTCGGGCATGCCCAATCCGACGGGGCTGGTCACAGTTCGCCTTCTTTCGTCGCTACTCGGCAAGTCTACCGGCGCAGATCAGAACAGCTTGATGGGGTTGACGATGTCTGCTGTGAGTGTGAGCACCATGTATGCCCCACCGACGACCACCGCCACATAGGTCAGCGGCAGCAGTTTCATGTAGTCCACGGGCGGGCCGACGGGCAGCCCGCGCAGGCCGCGCAGCCAATTTCGGGCCTTCTCGTAGATCGCGACGGCCATGTGTCCGCCGTCGAGGGGCAGCAACGGGAGGAGGTTGAACGCACCGAGGAAGAAGTTCAGCTGTGCGAGCAACAGCACGAACGATTCCCAGATGCCGCGCTCGGCGAACTGGCCACCGATGACACTGGCCCCGACGACGCTCACCGGGGTGTCGACCGCACGCTCTCCCCCGGTGACGGCCGTCCACAGGTCGGCGACCTTGCTCGGCAGGCTCACGAGTGCCTCGGCGGTACGGACCGCGAGGTAGCCGGTGAAGTCGAGGGTGGCGGGGATCGCTGTCAGCGGCGTGTACTCGATGATTCCCGGCTCACCACCGACACCGATCGCACCGACCGTCCGGGAGACGGGTTCGGCGTCGGGCGACTCGCTCTCGTACACCCAGCGTTGGACCTGCTGCACCGTGACCGGCACGGTGAGGGTCTCGTCGCCGCGCTCGACGGTGAACGGCACCGTGCCCGACAGCGGCTGCGTGGCCCGGACGAGGTCGCCGAACGTCTCGACGGGCTGCCCGTCCACCGCGACGATCACATCGCCCGGTTCGATGCCGGCCTGTTCGGCCGGACCGGGGCCCGAACAGTCGGCAGGGGTGTAGTCGGGCGGACCGTCCTGGGTCGGTGCGGCACAACCGACGGTGCCCACCACCGCGCGATTGTCGGTGTTGGGCAGTCCCGCGGTCGCAGCGAGGCCGTAGATGAGCACGATGCCGAGCAGGAAGTTCATCGCGATGCCGCCGGACATCACGACCAGACGCTTCCACGTCTTCTGCTTGTACATCGCGCGGTCGACCTCGTCGGGTGCGAGTTCGTCCAGGGCCGTCATGCCCGCGATGTCGCAGAACCCGCCGGCCGGAACGGCTTTGAGACCGTATTCGGTCTCACCGCGGCGGAACGCGAACACGCGCGGGCCGAAACCGATGTAGTAGCGACGGACCTTCATGCCCAGTTTCTGCGCCGTCCACATGTGGCCGGCCTCGTGCAGGGCGATGGAGATGGCGATGCCGAGGGCGAACACCACCACGCCCAGTGCGAACATCATGAGTGGCCGATCCTCCTATACGAGTGTGCGCGCCCGGTCGCGGGCCCAGCCGTCGGCGGCGAGCACGTCGTCCACGGTACTGGGTTCGGCGGACCACTCGTGTGCGTCGTTCAGCACGGCCTCGACGGTCTGCACGATCCGCGGGAACGACAGGTTTCCGGCGAGGAAGGCCTCCGCAGCCACTTCGTTGGCCGCGTTGTAGACGGCGGTGAGACATCCACCACCGGCACCCGCCTGGCGTGCGAGCCGCACCGCGGGGAATACGTCGTCGTCGAGGGGTTCGAACTCCCAGGTCGAGGCCGTCGAGAAGTCGAGTGACGGTGCGGCGTGCGGGACCCGGTGCGGCCAGCCGAGAGCCAACGCGATCGGCAGCTTCATGGACGGCGGCGATGCCTGGGCGAGCGTGGAACCGTCGACGAAGGTGACCATCGAGTGCACGATCGACTGCGGATGCACCGTCACGTCGATCCGGTCGTAGTCCACACCGAAGAGCAGGTGCGTCTCGATGAGTTCGAGTCCCTTGTTGACGAGCGTCGCCGAATTGAGGGTGTTCATCGGCCCCATCGACCAGGTGGGGTGAGCGCCGGCCTGCTCGGGCGTCACCGATTCGAGGCGGTCCGAAGCCCAGCCCCGGAACGGGCCGCCCGAGGCGGTGAGCACGAGACGCGCCACCTCGTCGCCGGTGCCACCACGCAGGCACTGCGCCAGCGCGGAGTGTTCCGAGTCGACGGGAACGATCTGGCCGGGTGCCGCCGCCGTCGTGACGAGCGATCCGCCCGCGACCAGCGACTCCTTGTTCGCCAACGCGAGTCGCGCACCGGTGCCGAGCGCCGCGAGGGTCGGTTCGAGACCGAGGGAGCCGACGAGGGCGTTGAGCACGACGTCCGCGTCGACCTCGCGCACGAGTTCGGTGACGGCGGCCGGGCCGCTCCGGACCGGCAGGTCGAGTCGTGCGGCGGAGTCGGGATCGGCCACGGCGACCTCGCGTACGCCGGTCGCGCGGATCTGCTCGGCGAGCAGGTCCGTCCTGCCGCCGCCGGCGGCGAGACCGACGACTTCGAAGTCGTCGGGGTTGGCGGCGATCACGTCGAGTGCCTGGGTACCGATGGAACCGGTGCTGCCCAGCAGGAGCACCCGGGTGCGGGAAGAAGATCGAGTGTCGGCCACGCGAGCATTGTTCCCCACGCACCTGAAGGGTTCCTGAACCGCCCGGTCTCCACACCCCGGGAGGCGCCACGTATGCCCCGCTTCGTACGACAGGGGGTCGTATGTCACGATAAGCAGCAACAGAAGCATCTGGTGAGCAGGAGGAAGCCGTGGCCGGTACCGAGTTGCAGTCCACTCGTAGTGATGTGGCGGCGGAAGTTCCGTCGGCCGAGTGGGGTTGGAGCGGGGAAGCCCCCAAGTTCTTCCGCGTCATGGCCCTGGTCGTCGCGGCGTTCCTGCTGCTGATGCTCATCGGCAACCACGAAGGGCACGTCGAGAGCCTGTACCTGATCGGTTCGGCAGCCCTGCTGATCTTCATCGTCGCGCGCGACGCGGTGCGCCGGCGCCGTCTGCGCTAGCCCACGAACGTACAGGGCCCGTCCGGAATTCTCCGGACGGGCCCTGTCATGTCTTCGGTGCCGCCTCAGCCTTCGGCGGCGAGCTGACCGCAGGCTGCCGCGATCTCCTGGCCACGCGTGTCGCGCACGGTGCACGAGACGCCCTGGGCTTGGACGCGGCGCACGAATTCACGTTCGACGTCCTTCGGGCTGGCATCCCACTCGCTGCCCGGTGTGGGGTTCAGTGGGATCAAGTTGACGTGCACGAGCGATCCGAGTGCCTTGTGGAGCTTCTTGCCGAGCATGTCGGCGCGCCACGGCTGGTCGTTGACGTCGCGGATGAGGGCGTATTCGATCGAGACCCGCCGGCCGGTCTTGTCGGCGTAGTACCGCGCCGCCTCGAGAACCTCGGCGACCGACCACCTGTTGTTGACCGGAACAAGGGTGTCGCGCAGTTCGTCGTCCGGGGTGTGCAGCGACACCGCGAGGGTGACGCTCAGACCTTCGTCGGCGAGGCGCCGGATCGCCGGCGCCAGTCCCACAGTGGAGACGGTGACCGACCGCTGCGACAGGCCGAGTCCTTCGGGGGCCGGTGAGGTGATGCGGCGCACCGCCGCGACCACCCGCTTGTAATTCGCGAGCGGCTCCCCCATGCCCATGAACACGACGTTCGACAACCGTCCCGGTCCACCGGCGACGTCACCGTCGCGCAGCGCCGCTGCCGCCGCACGCACCTGATCGACGATCTCCGCCGTGGACAGGTTGCGGTCGAGACCGCCCTGGCCGGTCGCGCAGAACGGGCACGCCATGCCGCAACCCGCCTGGCTCGAGATGCACAGCGTGGCGCGGTCGGGATACCGCATGAGCACGCTCTCGAGCAGGGTGCCGTCGTGGGCGCGCCACAGCGTCTTGCGGGTCTCACCTCCGTCGCACGCGATGTGCTTGACCGCGCTGAGCAGAGGCGGGAACAGCGACTGCCCCACCTTGTCGCGGACGGAGGCGGGCAGATCGGTCATCTTCGCCGGATCCGCCTCGAGCCGTCCGTAGTACTGCCGGGCGAGCTGGTCGGCGCGAAAGGCCGGCAGCCCCAGTTCGCGCACCGCATCGCGACGCTGATCTGCGTCGAGGTCGGCGAGATGGCGCGGCGGCAGACCACGCTTGGGTGCATCGAAGACCAGGGGCAGAGAAGAAGCCATAATCATCTATTGTCCCATGATCCGGGACGGATGGGTCCCGGCGTCGCTGTGATGCTCGCCCCCTTCGGAGCTCGGGATGCTCCTCCCCCTCCGGTATCGGTCCCCGATCGGTCCGCACATTCCGAGTCGCCCGGCCCCGGCGTGGGAATGCGGGAGGATGGACGTCATGACCGGTCTCGTCGCTCCCGAAGTCGCACGTTCGTGGTTGCTCGTTCCGGGCCGCTCCCCCGAACTCTTCGACGCCGCCGCCGGCTCTCCGGCCGATGCGGTGGTGCTCGACCTCGAAGACGCGGTACCGGCCGCAGCCAAACCAGCGGCCCGCGGCGACGTCGTCGCGTGGCTTCGCGGTGGCGGGCAGGCCTGGGTGCGCATCAACGACGCCACCACGTCGTTCTGGGCCGACGACCTCGCAGCGCTCTCCGGCCTCCCCGGCCTCCGGGGCGTGATGCTCGCCAAGGCCGAGAGCGGTCATCAGGTCGAGGCCACCGCCGACCGTCTGCCGGAGGGCACTCGCATCCTGGTGCTGATCGAGTCGGCGATGGGTCTGGAGGCGGTCCCCGAGATCGCCCGCGCGGAGGGCACCTTCCGCCTGGTCTTCGGCAGCGGCGACTTCCGGCGCGACACCGGCATGAGCGACAGCCCGATGGCGATGGCGTACGCCCGGTCGCGACTGGTGATCACGAGCCGCGCCGCACGCCTGCCCGGACCCATCGACGGCCCCACCCTCAGCGACGACCCCGAGGTGCTGAAACGCGAAGCCGAGCTGACCCGCTCGATGGGGATGACCGGCAAGTTGTGCATGACGGCCGAGCGCACGTCGTACGCGAACGTCGCACTGAGCCCGAACACCACGGATGTGGACTGGGCGGAGGGCGTGATCGATCGGCTCGGAGAGGACGGGCGCAACGTCCGCGACGGCAGCGACCTGCCGAACCTCGCGAAGGCGAAGAAGATCACCGAACTCGCGAGAATGTTCGGTATCGGCCGGTCGCACTGATAGGGGATCCTGTCGGCGTCACTGACAGCGGATCCTGTCGGCGGCACGCGAGCCGGATCCGGCTCAGCTCAGTTCGAGGCCGGCGGGTCTGCGGCGCACGTGCAGCCGGTAGCGGACGGTGAGCGTCGTGCCGGATGTCTCCCGGATCGCCCGGGCCGCGACCCGAGGTCCGAACTCGATGCCGAGCACACGTTCCAGCGTCGCACGGTCCGGGAACTCCCATCGGGTGTCGATCCGGCGCAGGTCGAAGCCCTGGGCGTGGAAGAACGCCTCGACCGTCACCGGGTCGTAGTGCGGCAGGTCGTCGCGCATCCAGTCGCCGTAGGGGTGGGCGGTGGCGTCGAGGTCGACGACGGCGAGCGCGCCACCCGGACGCAGCACGCGCATCGCCTCGAGGATGCCGGCGCCGCAACCGGGACCGAAGAAGTAGGCGGTGCGGGCGTGGACGAGGTCCACCGAGGCGTCGGGAACAGGCATGGCCGCGGCCGAACCTTCCGCCACCATGACCGAGGAGAGATCGCGGACGCGGACGCGTGCCGCAGCGACCAGCGGCGGATGCGGTTCGATCCCGGTCACTGTGCGCGCCTCGGCCGCGAACATCGGAAGGTGGAAACCCGAGCCGCACCCGACGTCGACGACGTCGCGACCGGTCCAGTCCACGACCTGACGCAGCGCCGCGTATACGGCACCACGGGGGTCCTGCGCGCGGTTCTCCTCCTCGTACACCTCGGGCCAGTGCCAGATGTTGGGGCTGGCGATCACCCCGCTCCCCGACTTCGGCGTACGGAGCTTCGACGAACGCACCATCGGGCGGCTACACGAAGGCCGTCAGGATCAGCCAGGTGACGAAGGCCGACGGCAGGATCGAGTCGAGCCGGTCCATGATGCCGCCGTGGCCGGGCAGCAGGGTACCCATGTCCTTGATCCCGAGATCGCGCTTGACCTGCGACTCGATCAGGTCACCCGCTGTGGCGGTGAGGACGAGCACCGCACCGAGCAGAACGCCGACCCACCACGGTCCGTCGAGCAGGAAGACGACGGTGAGGACGCCGGTGGCGATGCACGCCACGAGCGACCCGCCGAACCCCTCCCAGGACTTCTTCGGGCTGATCGCGGGCACCATCGGGTGCTTGCCGAACAGCACGCCGGCCGCGTAACCACCGATGTCCGACGCGACGCACACGAGCATCAGGCAGAACACACGCTGGGCGCCCTGATCCTCGAGGACCATGAGGGTCGCGAAGGACGCGAGCAGCGGTAGCCAGGCGGCGACGAAGACCGCGACCGCGGTGTCGCGCAGGTAGTTGCGTGGCTGCGCGACGAGGCCGTGATCGAACAGGCGCCACAGCATCGTCACCACGACCGTGCCCGCGAACGCACCCAGCACACCCGTTGTGCCGTACGGCCACCCGAGCCAGATCATCGCCTGGCCACCGGCCAGCAACGGCAGTCTGGGGACGAGCACGTCCGCCTCGCGCAGACGCTTGGTGACCTCCCAGGTCGCGATACCGATCGCGGCCGCGACCACCGCGAGCCAGGCCGTCGGCGCGAACAGCAGGATGCCGATAACGAGCGCACCCAGACCACCGCCGACCGCGAAGGCGGCGGGAAGGTTGCGTCCGGCCCGCGACGGCTTCTTCACCGGCTCCGACACGGGGTCGTTCGCCGGTGCCGGGTCTGCAGGGGTGGCACCGGAGTCGGCTCCGGCACCGAGTGGAAGCTGCGGGTCGGAGGACCCGTCGGCTCGACCCACTGTCAGACCTCCATCAGTTCGGCTTCCTTGTGCTTGATCAACTCGTCGATCTGACCGACGTACTTCGCGGTCGTCTTGTCGAGCTCCTTCTCGGCGCGGTTCACGTCGTCCTCACCGGCCTCGCCGTCCTTCTGGATGCGGCCGAGCTCCTCCATCGCCTTGCGGCGGACGTTGCGCACCGCCACCTTGGCGTCCTCGCCCTTGGCTTTGGCCTGCTTGACGAGTTCGCGGCGACGCTCCTCGGTCAGTTGCGGGACCGAGATGCGGATGATGTTGCCGTCATTGGAGGGGTTGACCCCGAGATCGGAGTTGCGGATCGCGGTCTCGATCGCGTTCAGCTGCGAGGCCTCGTACGGCTTGACGATGACCATGCGCGCTTCGGGAACATTGATGCTGGCGATCTGCGTGATCGGCGTGGGAGCCCCGTAGTAGTCGACGACGATGCGGTTGAACATGCCCGGGTTCGCACGACCGGTCCGAATGCCACCCAGATCGTCCCGCGCCACCGTGACGGCCTTCTCCATCTTCTCTTCGGCTTCGAAGAGGGCTTCATCGATCACGGCAGTTCCTCCATGTTCCGTTGTCCGTTCATGACCGTACGAGTGTTCCGATCTTCTCACCGGCGATGGCCCGAGCGATATTGCCCTTGGTCAGCAGATTGAAGACCATGATCGGCATGGCATTGTCCATGCACAGGCTGAAGGCGGTCGCGTCGGCGACCTTGAGGCCCTGTTCGATGACCTCGCGATGGGTGATCTCCTCGAACAGCACCGCATCGGGGTTGGTGCGCGGGTCGTCGGAGTAGACGCCGTCCACGGCCTTCGCCATGAGGACGACCTCGGCGCCGATCTCGAGGGCGCGCTGCGCGGCGGTGGTGTCGGTGGAGAAGTACGGCATACCCATGCCTGCACCGAAGATGACCACGCGCCCCTTCTCGAGGTGCCGGCGCGCACGCAGCGGCAGATAAGGCTCGGCGACCTGCCCCATCGTGATCGCCGTCTGCACGCGGGTGTCGATGCCTTCCTTCTCCAGGAAGTCCTGCAGTGCAAGGGAATTCATAACCGTGCCGAGCATGCCCATGTAATCGGACCGCGCACGTTCGAGACCGCGCTGCTGGAGCTCGGCGCCGCGGAAGAAGTTGCCGCCACCGATCACGACCGCGACCTCGGCGCCACTGCGCACGACCTCCGCGATCTGCTGGGCCACCGTCGTCACCACATCCGGGTCGAGTCCGACCTTGCCGCCGCCGAACATCTCGCCGCCGAGCTTGAGCAGTACCCGGCGGAATCCGGGCCGATCGTGGGCGTGGTCGGACATGACTCTCCTCTGGTTGCGCATGAATCGGCCCTTACCATCCTGCCTCATCCGACCGAGGGAACCGAGATCGGGCGGATCGACACGCCACACCTGTCACCGCGCGACACGCGCGGGCGCCTCCGGGCCCCGAGGCGGCGTGGCCCGACACACCTCGACCCCGCCGGTTGTGCACCGACGGGGTCGAGGAGTGGAAGTACTAGCTGGCGCCGACCTCGAAACGCACGAAGCGGGTGACGGTCGCACCGGCCTCGTCGAGGATCGCCTTGACGGTCTTCTTCGAGTCCGTCACCGACGCCTGCTCGAGGAGGACGACGTCCTTGAAGTAACCGTTGACACGGCCTTCGACGATCTTCGGCAGGGCCTGCTCCGGCTTGCCTTCGGCCTTGGCGGTCTCCTCGGCGATGCGACGCTCGTTGGCGACGACCTCCTCGGGAACCTCGTCGCGGCTGACGTACTTGGCCTTCAGCGCGGCGATCTGCATCGCGGCACCGCGAGCGGCCTCGGCAGCAGCGTCGCCCTCACCGGTGTACTCGACGAGCACGCCGACCGACGGCGGCAGGTCCGAAGCACGCTTGTGCAGGTAGACGGCAGTCTGGCCGTCGAACGCCGCGACGCGACGCAGTTCGAGCTTCTCGCCGATCTTTGCGGACAGCTCCTGGACGAGGGTGTCGACGGTCTTGCCGTCGGCCTCGACGGCCTTCAGTGCCTCGACGTCGTTCGAGCGGGCCTGCGCAGCAGCGGTGACGACCTTGTCGGCGAGAGCCTGGAACTCGTCGTTCTTGGCGACGAAGTCGGTCTCGGAGTTCAGCTCGACCAGAACGCCGTCCTTGGCGACGACGAGGCCCTCGGCGGTGGAGCGCTCGGCGCGCTTGCCCACGTCCTTGGCACCCTTGATGCGCAGCTGCTCGACGGCCTTGTCGAAGTCGCCGTCGTTGTCGGCGAGCGCGTTCTTGCAGTCCAGCATTCCGGAGCCGGTGAGCTCACGGAGACGCTTGACGTCGGCGGCGGTGTAGTTCGCCATGAAAGCGAGCCTCCTGTGTCTGTGGTGGAAAAGTCTCTGGGCGCAGCCTCGGCACCCGGATGGGCTCGGGCTGCGATGCGACGGCCCCGACCATGATCTTTCGATCGAGCGGTCGGGGCCGGGCAACGAATCAGGCCTCGGGGGCTGCGTCTGCGGCGGGGGCTGCGTCCGCTGCGGGCGCCTCGGCGTCTGCGGCGGGGGTGGCCTGCGCGAGCAGTTCCTGCTCCCACTCGGCGAGCGGCTCGGCACCGGCCTCGGGCTTGGCCTCGGCGTCGCCGCTCTTGCCGGCGCGGGCCTGCAGGCCCTCGGCAACCGCGGAAGCGACGACCTTGGTCAGCAGCGCCGCGGAGCGGATCGCGTCGTCGTTACCCGGGATCGGGTAGTCGACGAGGTCCGGATCGCAGTTGGTGTCGAGGATCGCGATGACCGGGATGTTCAGCTTGCGGGCCTCACCGACGGCGATGTGCTCCTTGTTGGTGTCGACGACCCAGATCGCCGACGGAACCTTCGCCATGTCGCGGATGCCGCCGAGGGTGCGCTCCAGCTTGTTCTTCTCACGCGTGAGCATGAGGATTTCCTTCTTGGTGCGTCCCTCGAAGCCGCCGGTCTGCTCCATCGACTCGAGCTCCTTCAGGCGCTGCAGGCGCTTGTGGACGGTCGAGAAGTTGGTGAGCATGCCGCCGAGCCAGCGCTGGTTCACGTAGGGCATGCCCACGCGGGTGGCCTCTTCGGCGATGGATTCCTGCGCCTGCTTCTTGGTGCCGACGAACAGCACGGTGCCACCGTGGGCGACGGTCTCCTTGACGAACTCGTACGCCTTGTCGATGTACGTCAGGGTCTGCTGCAGGTCGATGATGTAGATGCCGTTGCGGTCGGTGAAGATGAACCGCTTCATCTTCGGGTTCCAGCGACGGGTCTGGTGTCCGAAGTGGGCGCCGCTGTCGAGCAGCTGCCGCATAGTCACAACAGGCATGCCTGTTTCTCTCTTTCGTGTCGGTTTCCGCGGTAGATCTTGCGATCTCCGCCCTGGCGTCCACATGCCCGTCGAACCCTTGCGGGACCGGCGACGGTCATTTCCGGTGCGGCCCGAAGAAAACGGGTCGGTACCGATGCGCGGACGCGCGAAGTCGATCTGCGTATACAGACCGCCCGACAAGTGTACGCGGAGCGGGCGCGGATCCCTAACCGGGAGGCACCGGGCCTGTGGAGGGATCCGGGTTGTCCACAGATCGCAATGACCCCTGGTGCGCAGGGACTCCGATTCACGAGGCTGGCGACATGGTCCTCACCGCGCCCGCCCGGACACTCGCCGTCGTGCTCGTCGCACTTGCCACCCTCCCTGGCACCGGATCCGCCGACACCGGACGGTTCGTCTGGCCGCTCGATCCCCGTCCTGCCGTGAGCAGGCAGTTCGATCTCCCCGAGCAGAACTGGCTCCCTGGTCACCGCGGCGTCGACCTCGACGCACACGCGGGACAGACCGTCGTGGCCGCCGGTGACGGTGTCGTCGCGTTCGCCGGCACCGTGGCGGGGAAGCCCGCGGTCTCCATCGATCACGAGGGCGGCCTGCGCACCACCTACGAACCCGTCGATGCCTCGGTCACCGCCGGTCGCCGGGTGACGAGAGGCGATCCCATCGGCACCGTCGTCGCCGGCCACGAAGGATGCGCCTCCCCGGCATGTCTGCACTGGGGGCTGCGACGCGGACGCGACGACTACCTCGATCCGCTACCCCTCGTGCAGCGTCCGGTGATCCGGCTGCTGCCGGTATGACACCGGATGCCGCGCGGCCGACCCGGCTAGTGCACCGCGTGCCGGCCCGACAGGGCGGGGAAGTCGTCGGCGACCACCGCGGCCAGTTCGACAAATGCCGTGCGGGTCGCGGGCCGGAGCCGATCGAGATCGATCTCGGCGCCCTCGGCGAGATGCTCGTCGAACGGCAGCACCGTCACCGCGCGGCAGCGAGCGAGAAAATGGGCGGTCAACGCGTCCATGTCGATGCTCGTCGAACCCGGCCGGGGAGCACTGACGACCACGACCGTCCGTTCGACCAACGCGGAGTAGCCGTGCGCCTGCAGCCAGTCGAGTGTCGCGGCAGCACTGCGCGCCGCGTCGACCGCCGGCGACGCGACGAGCACCAGGGTGTTCGCCAGGTCCAGCACTCCGCGCATGACCGAGTGCATGATCCCGGTTCCGCAATCGGTGACGATGACGTTGTAGTAGACCTGCAGGATGCCGACGACGCGTCGGTAGTCCTCCTCGCTGAACGCTTCCGACGCAGCGGGATCACGTTCGCTCGCAAGCACTTCGAGCCGGCTCGGCGCCTGCGAGGTGTAAGCCCGCACATCCGAGTACCGGCGGATCCCCGACGCGTTCGCGAGCAGATCCCGCACCGTGGACGTGGTCTGCTGCGGGATCCGTTGAGCGAGGGTGCCGAAGTCCGGATTCGCGTCGACGGCGATGACACAGTCGCCACGCAACGATGCGAACGTCGATCCCAGCCCGACGGTCGTGGTGGTCTTCCCCACCCCGCCTTTCAAGGACAACACCGCGATCCGGTAGTCGCCCGGGATCGGCTGGCGGATCCGGGCCACGAGTTCCTCACGGCGCTCACTGCTTCCGCCGTCGAGCCTGCCCCCGGTAAGCCTGCCGACACTCTCCCGCCACCGCCCCGACGAACGTCGCGATCGTCGGACCAGCACTCCCGACGCGAGGTCGACATTCGACGGTTGATGGTCGAAGCGCTGCGCCGCGTACTGCGAGTCGTCGACCGCGGTGTCCGTCGGCAAGGGCACCGGATCGAGCACCGGTACCGGATGAGGATCGACAGGGGCGGGTTCCGGCTCCGCAGTCTCCTGGACCGACGCCTCCGGTGCCACGGACGCGGGCTCGGAACCCTCGTCCGTCGTGATCCGCGGCCGCAGCGCCATGCCGAGCGGTACGGAGGCCGTCATCCCGAGCTGAGCAGAAGGAGGCGCCGGAGTCGCACCGTCGCCGGGCGAAGTGGAGGAACCTGACGTCTCGGCGCCTCGGTCCGCGCGGCGGAAGCCGCGTCTCACCGCGTCGGTCTCGGATTCCGGCGGGTCCTGCAGCCAGGCGGGCACGGCAGGACTCGGATCGTTGCGTCTCATCTGTTCCCCCGATTCGATGGTGCCGGCGCACGCTATCAAACCGGGAGGGTTCGCCGGCAGCCGATCAGGCGCGGGGATGGGCCTGATCGTGCGCGGCGCGCAGGCGGGCCGCCGAGACGTGGGTATAGAGCTGCGTGGTGGCCAGACTCGAATGCCCCAGCACCTCCTGGACCACGCGCAGGTCCGCTCCTCCTTCGAGCAGGTGCGTGGCGGCACTGTGCCGCAGGCCGTGCGGCGCGAGATCGGGTGCACCGGGTACCGACGAGACGGCCTCGTGCACCACCGACCGGACCTGCCGCTGATCGATCCGCCCGCCGCGTTTGCCCAACAGCAGGGCCGCACCCGATGACGGGCGCGCGAGATGCGGACGTCCGTGACGAAGCCACGCGTCGATCGCGTCGGACGCGGGAGCTCCGTACGGAACGATCCGTTCCTTGTCGCCCTTGCCGAGAACCCGGACGACTCGCCGCTCGGCGTCGACGTCGTCGATGTCGACCGCGCACAGCTCCCCGACCCGGATCCCGGTCGCATAGAGCAGCTCGACGATCAACCGATCCCGCAGCGCGATGGGATCGAGTTCGCGCGCACCGGATTTCGCGGCCTCCATGATCTCCAGTGCCTGATCGTCGCGGAGCACCGCAGGCAGCGACCGGTGCGGACGCGGCGAGACGAGGCGGGTCGCCGGGTCGGCGTCGAGACGCCGGGTGCGCTCGAGCCACGCCGTGAAGACGCGTACCGACGACGTGCGCCGCGCGAGCGTGGTGCGCGCGGCTCCTCCTGCCACCATCCCGGCGAGCCACGAGCGCAGCAGATCGAGATCGAGGTCGGTGATGCGCGCGTCCGGGTGCCGGTCGGCGAGGTGCTGCAGCAGCGAGCGGATGTCGGTGCGATAGGCGCGGATCGTGTGTTCCGAGCGGTTGCCCTCGAGGCGGAGGTGGTCGACGAAGTCGTCGAGATGCACGGCGAGCGTCGCCGGGAGCATGTCGGAACCGTCGCCTCGCATGCGTCCACCGTGCGGCACGACGGCTTCGGGTGCAACGACCCACGCCGACTAAGGTGCTTTCGTGAACAAAACGATCCCGGTACCGATGTTGTGCGCCCTGGCGTTGCTGTCGGCGATCGCGCCGCTCGCCACGGACATGTACCTCCCGGGACTTCCCGTCATGGCGGAGAGTCTGGGCAGTTCGACCGTCGGCGTCCAGCTCACACTCACGACGTTCATGGCGGGGCTCGGACTCGGTCAGCTGCTCGTCGGTCCGCTCTCGGACGGCTGGGGTCGGCGACGGCTGATCCTCGCGGGCACGATCGTCCTCGCGGTGAGCAGCGCGATCTGCGCGTTGGCACCCACCGTCGAGATTCTGATCGCGGCGCGTCTGATCCAGGGCTTCAGCGGCGGCACCGGCATCGTTCTCGCCCGCGCGGTCATCGCCGACAAGGCGAGAGGTAATCAGGCGGCCAAGCTGTTCAGCCTGATGATGATCATCGGCGGCATCGCGCCCGTCGCGGCTCCCCTGCTCGGTGGCGTGCTGCTGGGCCCCATCGGATGGCGGGGCATCTTCTGGGTGCTCACCGGCCTGGCCGTCCTGATGGCCGTCGGCGCCTTCGCGTTCGTCCCGGAGACCCTGCCGCCGGAGAAGCGGCACGGCGGCGGCCTGAAGACGATGGCCGGCAATTTCGGATACGTCCTCCGGCAGCGACGCTTCGTCGGGTACGCCGCCGCCATGGCCCTGAGCTTCGGCGCGATGTTCTCGTACATCTCGGCGTCGCCCTTCGTCACACAGAACATCCTCGGCCTGAGCCCCGGCCAGTTCTCATTGGTGTTCGCCGTCAACTCGGTCGGTCTGGTGCTGGCCAACGCCGTCAATACCCGCCTCATCGGGCGGTTCGAGGTGCGGACACTGTTGCTCTTCGGTGTGACCACCATGTTCACCGCAGGCGCCCTGCTGCTGCTGACGATGGTCTTCGTCGGCTATGTGGGAGCGCTGATCCTGCCGCTGCTGTTCGTCGCGATCAGCATGATGGGCCTGACGCTGGGCAACGCCACCGCGCTGGCCCAGTCGCAGGTCCCGAAGGCGGCAGGTACGGGCTCCGCGGTGATCGGTGCCTCCCAGTTCGGTCTCGCCGCCGTCGTCTCCCCGCTGGTCGGGCTCGGCGGCGAAGGAACCGGTATCCCGATGGCCGTGGCCATCGTGGTCTGCTCGGGACTCGCACTCGCCTCCGCCGCGGTGCTCGCGCGGGACTCCGCCGCGGTGCCCACGCGCGAGTCCGCGAGCTGACCAGGACACCCGGCCGTCAGTTGCTCTCCACGACCGCCAGTTCGCTCTTCCACACGCGGAAGCCTTCCTCCGTGCGTCCGCGGCGCCAGTAGCCCGAGATCGACGCGCGCGCAGGGGGCACGGCCCGTTCCTTCCGCAGATACGGCCGGATGTGCTTCATGACCGCCTCGGCCTCGCCGTGCACGAAGACCTGCACGTCGCCGGCCGGCCACGGCATCGCTTTCACCGCGGCGACGAGCGGAGCATTGCCGTCGATCAGGTCGGCGCCGGCATCACCGGCCGCGACACCTCGGTGGAGCCACGTGACGTCCACACCCGCCGGGACATCGAGTTTCAGCTCGTCGCCGGGACCGATGACCTCCAGGAAGACCGCTCCCCTCGCGTCGGCGGGAAGATCCTCGAGCGCGACCGCAATCGCGGGGATCGCGGTCTCGTCGCCGGCGAGCAGATGGAAGTCGGCGGCGCGATCGGGCCGATAACCCGCGCCCGGGCCCCGCACCACGACCTGCGTGCCCGGCTGCACCGATCGGGCCCACGGACCCGCGACACCCTCGTCGCCGTGGACGACGAAGTCGATCCAGATCTCCCGGGCGGCCGGGTCGACGTGCCGGACCGTGTAGGTGCGGACAACGGTCTCCTCCCCCGCCGGCAACTCGATCTTCACGTAGCTGTCGGTCTCCGGGCGGGCGGGGAAGTCGTCGAATCCGTCCCCACCGAGCACGACACGAACGAAATGCTCGCCGATCGTCTCGGTCCGCAGGACCGTGAGTGTCGTCGACATAGGCGCTTTCCGAGCCACCGAACCTCCTATTAGGGTTACCTATTCTTGAGCCACCGTACTCTGTGGCGGGGTGCGGCGGGGACGTCACGATCGGCGACGCTCTAGGCTCGAGAACATGAGCACCACCGCGGCCGACATCGCCACCTGGATGACCGACATCATCACCACCGAACGCAGGGTCACCCAGACCGACATGGTCGACGCGATCGAGGCCAAGTTCGGCTCCGAGTGGATCTACGTGAACGACAACGGCCACCCGTCGATCGACCGCACCGTCCTCAAGGAGTTCCGCAGGGCGCATCGCGGCGCGGTGAAGTGGCATCGCGACGATCGCGCCTGGTACGTCGAGGACGAGCCGGCGGCCGACACCCCGGCCGAGTAATCGACGCTCGTTCTCCGGTCACGTCCGCCGCCACCCTCCGTCCGTCGTTTCCACCAACCCGTCGAGTTCGAGCAGCGGAAGCGCCGCCCGTACCCGCTCGATCGGCAGGCCCGCCGACTCCGCCACGGCGGCCGGATCGCAGACCCCCGAACCGGGAAGTGCCTCGTAGACCAGCGCCATGTCTCCCGACAGTCCGTCGAGGTCGCGGCGGAACAGACCGTCGCGGTCGTCGTCCCCGCACGCCGCCAGCGGACCGCACTCCTCGACGACATCGCGCGCCGCGCCCACCAGGCGGGCCTCCCCTTCCCTGATCATGCGGTGACATCCCTGTGAGGCCGCAGAGGTCACCGGTCCGGGCACCGCCATGACCGGTCGGCCGAGTCGTCTCGCCCACGCCGCGGTGTTGCGCGCCCCGCTGCGCCAGCCTGCCTCGACGACCACAGTGCCGGCGGACAGGGCCGCGATCAGCCGGTTCCGGGCGAGGAACCGGTACCGCGCCGGGGTCGTCCCCGGTGGATACTCGCTGACCACCAGACCGGACTCGGAAATGCACCGCAGCATCGTCGTATGTGCCGCCGGGTACGCCCGGTCGACACCGCAGGCCAGGATCGCGACGGTGGTGCCGCCCACCCCGAGCGCCGCGCGATGTGCGGCCGCGTCGACACCGAAGGCCGCGCCGGACACGATCGTCCACCCGTCGGCGGCGAGGTCCCCGGCGATCTCCGCGGTGACGTGTTCGCCGTAACCGCTCGCGGCGCGGGTACCGACGACGCCGATGGCGCGTTCGGCGAGATCGTCGAGCCGACGGCTCCCCCACACCCACAATGCGAGGGGTGGCCCCTCGACATCGGTCGCGGTCTCGAGGGTGCCGAAACCGAGCATCTGCCAGGCAGGCCACTCGTCGTCGTCGGGAGTCACCAGTCGCCCTCCGGCCCGCCCCAGGCGCTCGAGATCCCGTGCCGCGGTATCGAGGTGCGCCCGAACCGAGTACCGCGACGAGAGCTCGCCGCGGGTCGAACCCGAGCGGATCGCGGCCGCCACCTCGACCACCCCCTGGGCATCGACCGCCGCCGACAGCGACCGCGACGCACCCTGCGCGATGGTGGACAGATATGCCCAGGCCAAGCGACGTTCGTCCGGTTTCTCGCTCACGCGACACCTCGATCCCGGAAGTCGAGTGCGGCGGCGACATGCGTCGCCGACGGCGAATCCGAACCCTCGAGATCGCTCAGCGTCCACGCGACCCGCAGTGCCCGATCCGCTCCGCGAGCGGTGATCGCCCCCTTGCGTAGCGCCCATTCGACAGGTTCGAGCGCGGCACGCGGGAGCCGGAACTTCTGACGGAGGGCCGGACCGGGAACCTCGGCGTTGGTGGCCCAGCCGTATTCGGCCCACCGCTCGCGCGCCGCAGCTCTCGCCCGCTCGACGCGCGCCCGCACCTCGTCGGTGCTCTCGCCCGTCTCCCCCATCAGTGCGCTCGTCGCGACGGCCTGCATCCGGACGCGCAGGTCGACGCGGTCGAGGAGGGGACCGGACAGTCGTCCGAGATAGCGGCGGCGCGCGGTCGGTGCGCACACACAGTCGGCGTCGCGTGGAGGTGCGCACGGGCAGGGGTTGGCCGCGAGAATCAGCTGGAAACGGGCCGGATACCGCGCGACGCCGTCACGCCGGGCGATGCGCACTTCCCCGTCCTCGAGCGGTGTCCGCAGCACTTCGAGGGTCTTCGTGCCCATCTCGGCGACCTCGTCGAGGAAGAGCACGCCGCGGTGCGCCCTGCTCACGGCGCCGGGTTTCGCCATTCCCGTTCCACCTCCGATCAGGGAACTCACCGACGCCGTGTGATGCGGTGCGATGAACGGTGGTTCGGTCACCAGAGGACGATCGCTGGTGAGGGTGCCCGCCACCGAATGGATCGCCGTCACTTCGAGGGCATGAGTCTCGCTCAGGTCCGGCAGGATCCCCGGAAGACGCTGTGCGAGCATCGTTTTCCCGATCCCCGGCGGGCCGGTCAGCATCAGGTGATGCGCCCCGGCCGCGGCGACCTCGATCGCGCGGCGCGCCTCGTGCTGGCCGACCACCTCGCTGAGATCGCCGCGCACCGCACGCGGCGGCAGGGCACGCGGATCGGGTCGTTCGAGCGGACCGTCACCCTGGAGCCACAACACCAGCTCGCGCAGCGTCTCCGCGCCGTAGACGTCGATGCCGTCGACGAGCGCCGCTTCGGTCATCGTCGCGGTCGGCACCACCACGCGCGACCAGCCGTGTTTCTTCGCGGTGAGCACGGCGGGCAGCACACCGCGCACCGGGCGGACCCGGCCGTCGAGCGCGAGCTCCCCGAGCAGCACCGTCCGGGAGACGGCCTCGGCCGGCACGACATCCGCTGCGTCGAGTACCGCGCACGCCAGCCCGAGATCGTAGACACTGCCGACCTTCGGCAGGGTGGCCGGCGACAGCGCGAGGACGACCTTCGAATCCGGCCACTTGGCCCCGGAGTTCGACACGGCGGCGCGCACCCGGTCGCGCGATTCCTGAAGCGCGGTGTCGGGGAGCCCGACCATCGTCACACCGGGCAGACCTCGCCCGATGTCGGCTTCGATCTCCACGACCTGTCCGTCGATTCCGGAGACCGCAACCGACCAGGCGCGTCCGAGCGCCATCAGAGGACCTGCTTGCGGTGGGTGATCTCGGGCGCCCGGCCCCGCGCGAGCAGCACGGTCACCACGTCGACACGGATGTGCGACCAGCGGCGCGTCTGCTCCGACAGCCACAGTCCGGCGAGGCGGCGGATACGTTCGGCCTTCGCCGACGTCACCGCTTCGGCCGGGGTGCCGTAACCGGTGCCCGTGCGGGTCTTGACCTCGACGAAGACGACGGTCGCTCCGTCCCGCGCGATCAGATCGAGTTCGCCGTAACGGCTGCGCCAGTTCCGTTCGAGCACGACCATGCCGGTCGCTTCGAGGTATTCCGCGGCGAGGTCCTCACCTCGCGCGCCCAGATTCCGGTTGTGTCCTGTCCTGTTTCTCCCCTGCATGCCCTGACTGTGGCGTACGGGGCCACGCGGATTCGGCCGCCGAGCGCACGATCGCGGAATCTGTGGACGAGTGCGGTGCCTGTGGACAACCGCTGCCGGCGGGCCGTGGAGAACGGCTCGGTGTCGGCGTGCCGGTTAGGATGCGGCCGCTCGGCGCGGGTCCGTCGCGGTGATCGTCAGCCCAGCTTGTCGGGCAGCCTCAGTTCGGGCTTGTCGAGCTCTTCGATGTTGACGTCCTTGAACGTGATCACGCGGACGTGCTTGACGAAGCGTGCGGGACGGTACATGTCCCACACCCAGGCGTCGGACATGCGCACTTCGAAGTACACCTCGCCGTTGGCGTTGTGCGGCAGCAGTTCGACGGCGTTCGCCAGGTAGAACCGGCGCTCGGTCTCCACGACGTACGCGAATTGACCGACGATGTCCCGGTACTCCCTGTACAGCGAGAGTTCCATCTCGGTTTCGTACTTCTCGAGATCCTCGGCACTCATCGGTCTCGGTGTCCTCCCACTCTGGTGTGTCCTGCAATCATCCCGCATCTGCCTCGTCGGTGAACAATCGACGCCTCACGTCGTCGGTGAACAATCGACGCCTCACGTCGTCGGTGAACAATCGACGCCTCACAGCGGGCACTCCGCACACCGAGCGCACATTGGCCCACGACCGCCGGTGATGCGGTGACGGGCCGTGCTCGGCCAACGCTGCCATGTGCGTCGGCGTGCTGTAGCCCTTGTGTACTGCGAAACCGTACTCCGGTGCCTCGCGGTCGAGTTCGACCATCATGCGATCTCGTGTGACCTTCGCCAGGACGCTGGCCGCCGCGATGCACGCGGCCGCCGCATCGCCCCCGATGACCGGCAAGGACGGAGCGGGCAGTCCGGGCACTCGGAAGCCGTCGGTGAGCACGTAGCCGGGCGGGGTCGACAGGCCTGCGACCGCCCGCCGCATGCCCTCGATGTTCGCGACGTGAACGCCGATCGCGTCGACTTCCGTCGCCGGGATCACCACCACGCTCCACGCCGGTGCGCGTCGCACGATGACCGAGTACAGCTCCTCGCGCGTGCGTTCGGTGAGCTTCTTGGAGTCGTCGAGCCGGTCGAGAGCTGCGTGTGGGCGATCGCCGAGCACACAGGCGGCGACGACGAGCGGACCCGCGCAGGCCCCGCGGCCGGCTTCGTCGACCCCGGCGACCGGACCGAGACCGCAGCGCACGAGCGCGGACTCCATCGTGCGCAGTCCCGAGGATCGACGGATCACGGGTCGAGGTGGCCAGGCAGTCACGAGGGCAGGATCTCCGGTGATTCGATCAGGCCCCATCGGCCGGGAGGCAGCACGATGAAGCGGGCTTTGCCGATGACATTCTCCAGCGGGATGGCGCCTTGATGCTCGTCGCCCACGTGGTAGCGGGAGTCGGCGGAGTTGCTCCGGTTGTCGCCCATCACCCAGACGTGTCCGTCGGGAACGGTGACGGGTCCGAAGCACCGCCCGGAGGGCACCTCGGTCTCGCAGGTGACGACACCCGGTGTGAACGGGAAGTCCATCGTCACGTACGGCTCGTCGAGCGGCACCCCGTCGACGAGGACGCGCCCCTGGTCGTCGCAGCATTCCACCGTCTGACCACCGATCGCGATCACGCGCTTGACGAGATCGTTCTCGTCCGGGGGGACGACACCCACGAGCGAGCCGACCTCCTGCAGTCCCCGCACGACGACGTTGTCGGAACGAGTGGAGACGTAGCCTGCCGACCACGAGTCGGGCCCCTCGAAGACGATGACGTCGCCGGGCCGGGGATCGGTGAAGCGGTATCCCACCTTCTCGACGACGATACGGTCGCCGGTGCAGCCCGGGCAGCCGTGCAGTGTCGGCTCCATCGATTCCGACGGAATGAGGTAGACCCTCGCCACGAAGGTCTGCAACAGGAAGCTCAGGGCCAGTGCGACGACGACGAGGATCGGAAGCTCACGCCAGAACGACTTCTGCTTCTTCGCCTTCGGGGCGGTGTCGTTCGCTGCGGGGTCCTCGCGCCGGTGGTGTGCACCGTCGGCTCGATCGCTCCGAGCCGAACCTCGAACGTCGTTGCGGTTCACGTCCGGTCCGGCCGGATCGTGCGGGGAATCTGCCACCTCGACAGACTAGCGTCTGCCGCACGGCGGACCTCCGAGGACGACCATCGACTTCACCGGCCGGTAACGGACCACCCGCGCAAAGACGACGACCCGGCCGGGACGTGGGTCCGGCCGGGTCGTCGGATGATGCATCGGGTGGCTCGAGAGCCGTGCCGAGCAGCCTGGAAGGCTGCTCAGCGGCCGAAGATCAGCGCTTCTCCTTGATCTTGGCAGCCTTGCCGCGCAGCTCACGCAGGTAGTAGAGCTTCGCGCGACGGACGTCGCCACGGGTCAGCACGTCGATCTTGGCGAGGTTGGGGCTGTGCACCGGGAAGGTGCGCTCCACGCCCACGCCGAAGGAAACCTTACGGACGGTGAAGGTCTCGCGGACGCCGCCGCCCTGACGCCGGATCACGACGCCCTTGAAGACCTGCACGCGCTCCTTGCTGCCCTCGATGACCTTGACGTGCACATCGAGAGTGTCGCCGGGACGGAAGTCCGGGATGTCATCGCGCAGCGACTTGGCGTCCAGAAAGTCCAGGGTGTTCATCGGTTGTTCATCCTCTTGTTCGCTCGAGCAGAGGAACCTGGCGGCGACCGCCGTGTGGCGGGCTCGACCGGTTCGTGCCCAGGTCAGGTAGGCGTGCCCGAACGGGGCAACCCGTCCATTGTGCCAGACGGAATATCGATCGAGGAAATCGGCGGTGGGGCCGGGCGGACACGCCGGTCCAGTTCCGCCTCGGTCGCGGTACGCGAGTGCTCCACACTTCCCCGCACGGTCTCGAGCGTCGGAGCCCCCGCGACGAGGTCCTGCACGAAGATCTTGGCGCGGATCACCGGACGCCGTAGTCGACGTTCCCGCTCGAGCGCCCGGCTCATCCGGCGCGGCCGCTCGCCGTACCGCCAGCGCGCCCAGGGGGCACCCGGCCGCGAGAGCCGGATCGCTCCGACCCACAGCAGCGGCACGACGAACAGCCCGACCAGGCCGGTCCATATCTTGCCCTTCGCCAGGACGATCGCCGCGAGGAGGAGATTCACGAGCACGGCCACGACGAGGCCGGCCCGTTCGGCCCAGTCACCGCTGTCCTCGAAATTCGTGGCGTCCCCCAGCTCGAACGGGCGCAGACCGAGCAGCCACATCCCGGTCACGGCAATCGCCACGAAGACGGCGTCGACGGAGACCCGCCCCTGCTCTTCCCAGTACACGTCGTTCAGATAGAAGATCAACGCGAACTCGTCGAGGGTCAGCGCGGCGCCGATGCCGAACACGGCGGCGAGGACGGTGGCGGCGACCCGGTTCGAGTCCTCGGAGATCGCGATCAGTCCCCCACCCGCGATCACCATCGTGACGACGCCGAACACCACGTGGTGCACGTGCTGCCCACCGGGGGTGATGTTGCCGGGCCACCAGCGCACCTGCGCCCGGATCAACCGCACGCTGATCCGGATGAAGACGAACGCGGCCACGAAGCCGACCAGGAAGGCCAGCAGCGGCAGGCGCCCTTGATCGACGATCTCGCGTCGCACCCAGTCGAGCATCACCGGATCACCCCGGCCACCCTGGATTTCATGTCCACAGCATTGCAGGAGTGACCCGGTGATTCGCGTCAGTTGTTGCCGAAACCGGCGCGTCGCAGCGCGTCGGCCATCGACCCGGACGCGGCCGGCGCCGAGCGTCGGTCGTCGCCCCGACCCTGCCGGCCTCCGTCGCCCCGACCGTTCCGGCCCCGTCCGCCGCCCTGATTCCCGCCGCCCTGGTTCGCCGGCCGCCGAGCGCCTCCGCGCGGCTGACCTCCGGATTTCTCGTCGCCCGGCGCGGGGATCTCGTCGTCGAGTCGCAGTGTCAGACCGATGCGCTGACGGGCGACGTCGACCTCGAGGACCTTCACCTTGACGACCTCGCCGGATCGGACGATGTCGTGCGGATCCTTCACGAAGCTGCGCGACATCGCGGACACATGGACGAGGCCGTCCTGGTGCACTCCGACGTCGACGAACGCGCCGAACGCCGCGACATTGGTGACCACGCCCTCGAGGACCATGCCCGGCTTCAGGTGGGCGACCTTCTCGACACCGGCGGCGAAGGTCGCGGTCTTGAACTCGGGACGCGGGTCGCGGCCGGGCTTCTCGAGTTCGGAGATGATGTCGGTGACAGTCGGGACACCGAACCGGTCGTCGGCGAACTCGTCCGCCCGCAGCTTCCGCAGGGTGGCGGAGTTGCCGAGGAGTTCGCGGACGCTGCTGCCGGTCCGGTCGACGATCCGGCGCACCACGGGGTACGCCTCGGGGTGCACCGCGGACGCGTCGAGCGGATCGTCCCCGCTGGGGATGCGCAGGAAGCCCGCGCACTGCTCGAAGGCCTTGGGGCCGAGACGCGGAACGTCCTTCAGCGCGGTCCGCGCACGGAACGGACCGTGCTGGTCGCGGTAGGCGACGATGCTCTCCGCCAGGGAACCCGTGATGCCGGAGACGCGGGACAGCAGCGGAACCGATGCCGTGTTGACGTCGACGCCGACGGCGTTCACCGCGTCCTCGACCACCGCGCCGAGCGACCGCGCGAGCATCGTCTCGGACACGTCGTGCTGGTACTGGCCCACGCCGATCGACTTCGGATCGATCTTGACGAGTTCGGCAAGCGGGTCCTGCAGGCGGCGCGCGATGGACACCGCACCACGGATGGACACGTCGAGGTCCGGGAGTTCCTTGGTGGCGTACTCCGACGCCGAGTAGACGGACGCGCCCGCCTCCGACACCACGATCTTCGTCAGCCCGGGCACCTTCGTCAGGGAGACGAGTTCGGTTGCGAGAGCGTCGGTCTCACGCGACGCAGTGCCATTGCCGATCGCGATCAGTTCGACACCGTGCCGCGCGACCAGCGCAGCGAGCACCGCGAGCGCCTCGTCGCGCTTGTTGTGCGGCTGATGCGGGTAGATGGTGGTGTGGTCGACGACCTTGCCGGTCGCGTCGACGACCGCGACCTTCGTCCCGGTGCGGTAACCGGGGTCGAGGCCCATCGTCGGGCGGGTGCCGGCCGGGGCGGCGAGCAACAGGTCCTTGAGGTTCGCGGCGAAGACGTCGACCGCGTCCTTCTCGGCAGACTGCCGCAGCCGCATCCGGATGTCGAGTGCGAGCGACATCTGCAGCTTGGTGCGCCATGCCCACCGGACGGTGTCGAGGAGCCACTTGTCGGCGGGCCGCCCCTGGTCGGCGATGCCGAAGCGGGTCGCGATCCGTCCCTCGTAGTAGCTGCGCTCGCCGGGGACGGGTTCGTCGACCTCGGGATCGAGCGACAGCGAGAGCACTTCCTCCTTCTCTCCGCGCAGGAGCGCGAGGATGCGGTGCGAGGGGAGCTGGGTGAACGGCTCGGAGAACTCGAAGTAGTCGGAGAACTTCGCGCCGTCGTTCTCCTTGCCGGAACGCACGGTGGAGGTCACCTTGCCGCGCGTCCACATCGCCTCACGCAGTTCGCCGACGAGGTCGGCGTCCTCGGCGAAACGCTCGACCAGGATGGCGCGCGCACCGTCGAGCTGCTCGGGCGTGTACCCGGCGGGATCGGTGGCGGGATCACCGATGAGCGCGTCGGCGACGGGTTCGTGACCGGCCTCACGGGCGATCTGCGCCTTGGTACGCCGCTTCGGCTTGAACGGCAGGTAGATGTCCTCGAGCCGAGCCTTGGTATCGGCGAGCATGATCTGTCCGCGCAGCGTGTCGTCGAGCTTGCCCTGCGTCTCGATCGATTCGAGGATCGCGGTGCGGCGCTCGTCGAGTTCGCGCAGATAGCGGAGGCGTTCCTCGAGGGTCCGCAACTGGGCGTCGTCGAGGCCGCCGGTCGCCTCCTTGCGGTAGCGCGCGACGAACGGCACGGTCGCACCCCCGTCGAGCAGACCCACGGCCGCAGCGACCTGGTCTTCGCGGACGTCGAGTTCCTGGGCGATCCGCCGGTTCACGGTGTCGAGTTGGGTCGTCACGTCGAACGACCCTACAGTTGCCGTCCCCGCCCGCGCCCGTGGACGCATGGGCGCCCGCGCCCGTGGCCGCATGGGGCGCCCGCGCCCGTGGCCGCATGGGGCGCCCGCGCCCGTGGCCGTGCGGGGTCCCTGCAGGATCCCGAGTGGACCGACGCTATCGTCCACAGCACAATGGAATGCAGGGACCGGAAATGAAGCGCAGACGCGGACGCGCACGATCGGGCGCGATGATGCTGTGCGTGGCCACCACACTGGCCGTATCCGGCTGCGATTCCATGGAGCCCCGTCCCCTCCCGCACGAGGCGCTCGGCCTCGCCTCGATCGCGGACGCCGATCTCGACGAGCCCAGCGTCTCGCTGTCTACGGCCGAACTCCCCCGGCAGATCGACGCCGCCGTCGCACTCGCCGACAGTCGAGGAGCGCGCCTCACCGTCGCCGTGCTCGACCGTGAATCCGGGACCCGCGTCGTCGGCGGATCGGACGAACCCTTCGAGACAGCGTCGACGGTGAAGCTGTTCATCGCCGAGGAGGTCCTGTACCGCGAGGCGGTGGGCGATGTGACGCTCGCCGATGAGGACCGCGAGTCGATCCGTTCGATGTTGCGGTCGTCGGACGACAACGCCGCGACGGTTCTGTGGGAGGCCTACGGCGGTCCCGAGATCGTCGAGCATGCCGTGGAACGGCACAATCTGACCGGTACGACTCCCCCGGACCCGGGGTCCTGGTGGTGGAACACGACCACGACGGCGTCGGACCTGCTGACCTGGTACGACGATCTGCTCGGCGACAGCGCGTCGGGCGAGGAGAGTGCGGCCCGGATCGTCGGCCACCTGTCGGCGTACACCGACGAAGGCGTCGACGGATACGACCAGCGCTTCGGGCTCCCCGAGGGCGTCGGCGACTCGACAGACCTGGCAGTGAAGCAGGGGTGGATGTGCTGCCTGGCCGGTGAATGGCTCCACCTGTCCACAGGTTTCCTCGGCGACGACCACCGGTACGTGGTCGTGGTCGCCGCACGGGAAGCCGTCACCTACGACGAGTCGGATCCCTTGTACGAGACGGGATTCCTGCCCGACACTGCGCTCTACGACGCGACAGACGACGGCAGTGCGCAGCACGCACGCGAGACCGTCACGCTGGCGGTCGAGACGACCCTCGGAACTGCCCACCGCCCCTGAGAGCGGACCGATTCGGAGTCAGTCGTCGGACGGGAGCAGATCGGGGCGCCGCTCACGCGTGCGTTCCAGCGACTGTTCGTGGCGCCAGCGAGCGACTTTGCCGTGGTCGCCGGACAGCAGAACCGGCGGCACCTCGAGATCGCGCCACACCGCGGGCCGGGTGTAGCTGGGGCCTTCGAGCAGGCCGTCGGAGAACGAATCCTCCTGGTGCGACTGCTGATTGCCGAGCACGCCGGGAAGCAACCGGACGACCGCCTCGACCATGACGAGCACGGCAACCTCGCCGCCGATGAGGACGTAGTCGCCGATGCTCACCTCTTCGACGCGCACGCGCCGCGCGGCATCGTCGAACACACGCTGATCGATGCCCTCGTACCGCCCGCAGGCGAAGACAATTCGCTTCTCCTGCGACCAGCGTTGCGCGGTGGCCTGATCGAAGCGGCGACCGGCGGGGGTCGGAACGACGAGCAGCACATCGGGATCGGTCTCGCCGTCGGGACCTGCCAGCACGTCGTCGAGCGCCGGCCCCCACACGGTGGGTTTCATGACCATGCCCGGTCCGCCACCGTAGGGCGAATCGTCGACGGCCTTGTGCACGTCGTGCGTCCAGTCGCGCAGGTTGTGCACACCGACGGAGATCAACCCCTTGTCGATCGCCTTGCCGAGCAGCGCGGCACGCAGGGGCTCGAGATATTCGGGAAAGATGGTGACGACGTCGAGCCGCACGGACTACCGCTTCCCCTCGCTCGACTTCTTCTTGGACGGCGGTTCGCCGAAATCGGGGTCGAGCAGACCGTCGGGCGGATCGATCTCGATGACACGCTCGCGGACCGACACCGTCGGCACGATCTCGGTGACGAACGGGATCAGCAGCTCGCCGCGCTCCTGTCCGGTAGGCCGGATCGACAGCAGTTCGCCGGCGGCGGTGTGCAGGACCTCACGGACGGTGCCGATCTCGGTTCCGCCGTCGGGGCGACCGGCGACGATCCGCACCGTCAATCCTTCGAGTTCGTGGTCGTAGAACTCGTCGGGATCGTCGGACGGAGGCAGGTCTGCGCTGTCGACGACGAACAGCACCCCGCGTAAAGCGTCGGCCGCGTCGCGACCGTCGATGCCCTGCAGGCGCAGCAGAAGCCGCCCGGAGTGTTCCCGGGCGGCTTCTACCGTGTACTCGTGCAGGTGCTTGTCGCGAGGCTTGCGGCCGCGCAGGACCGCGCCGACGGCAAAGCGTTCCTCGGGTTCGTCGGTGCGAACCTCGACGACGACTTCGCCTCGAATGCCGTGTGATTTGGCCACACGGCCCACGACGAGCTCCATCGGCGCTCGCCTAGCGGTCGGTGTCGACGACGTCGACACGGATACCCCGGCCACCGATTCCGGTGACGAGGGTCCGCAGAGCGGTCGCGGTGCGACCGCCCCGGCCGATGACCTTGCCGAGGTCGTCGGGATTGACGTGCACCTCGACGGTGCGGCCCCGACGGCCCGCGATCAGGTCGACGCGGACGTCGTCGGGATGGGCGACGATTCCACGAACGAGATGCTCGACGGCATCGGCGACCACGGCGCTCATTACTCGGCGGCCTCGGTGGACTCGGCCTCGGTGGCCTCTTCCTTGGCAGCCTTCTTCTTCTTGGGCGTGACGGCCTCGGCAGCCGGCTCGTTCTCGGCCTGCGCGAGGGCGGCCTGGAACAGCTCGAGCTTGGACGGCTTGGCCTCCGCCTTCTTCAGGGTGCCCTCGGTGCCCGGCAGGCCCTTGAACTTCTGCCAGTCACCAGTGATCTTGAGGAGGTTGAGGACCGGCTCGGTCGGCTGCGCGCCGACGGCCAGCCAGTACTGCGCACGCTCCGAGTCGATCTCGATCAGCGAGGGCTCTTCCTTCGGGTGGTACTTGCCGATGGTCTCGATCGCCCGGCCGTTGCGACGGGTGCGCGAGTCCGCGATGACGACGCGGTACTGCGGGTTGCGGATCTTGCCGAGACGGGTGAGCTTGATCTTGACAGCCACTGCTGTTTCTCCTTCGGGGTGCGCCGAGGCGCGTGTCACGTGCAATTCGGACGACGCGCCCTTCTGGCACGCCCGGTTTTGCCTCCAACCTGTGACCGCCGCGCGGTACGTAACCGGATGCGACGACAGCGAACCATTCTGCCAGACGCGCGAGCCAGGACGAAACCGGCACCCGGTGACCCCGAGCACGCCTCGCGGTTGCGCGGATGTCCCCGGGCCCGGCTCAGTTCTTGGGGAACTTCAGCTTCGACAGGTCGAAGTTCTCCAGACCCGGAGGCAGCTCGTCGAGCCCCTTCGGCATCTTCGACAGGTCGGGCATTCCGGCCGGCATGCCACCCGGCAGACCGGGGAAGCCGCCGGGCATACCGCCCCGTACCTTCGGCGGCGTCGGTCCGCGGCCGCCCTTCTTCCCCTTCTTGCCCTTCTTGCGCTGGTTCCTGCGCGCACCCGGCATGCCCATCTGGCCGGCCATCGCGGTCATCATCTTCCGGGCCTCGAAGAACCGGTCGACGAGCTGGTTGACGTCGGAGACCTTCACGCCGGAACCGTTGGCGATGCGCAACCGCCGCGAGCCGTTGATGATCTTCGGGTTGGCGCGCTCCTCCGGCGTCATGCCGCGGATGATCGCCTGGATGCGGTCGAGCTGTTTCTCGTCGACGTTGGCGAGGGCGTCCTTCATCTGCCCGGCTCCGGGCAGCATGCCGAGGAGGTTGGCGATGGGGCCCATCTTGCGCACGGCCATCATCTGCTCGAGGAAGTCCTCGAGGGTGAGCTCGCCGGAACCGATCTTGTTGGCGGTGGCCTCGGCCTGCTCGGCGTCGAAGACCTGCTCGGCCTGCTCGATCAGGGTGAGCACGTCGCCCATGCCGAGGATGCGGCTGGCCATGCGCTCGGGGTGGAAGACGTCGAAGTCCTCGAGCTTCTCGCCGGTGGACGCGAACATGATCGGCTGGCCGGTGAGCTCACGGACGCTGAGCGCGGCACCACCGCGGGCGTCGCCGTCGAGCTTGGTGAGCACCACGCCGGTGAAGCCGACGCCCTCGCGGAACGCCTCGGCGGTGCTCACGGCGTCCTGGCCGATCATCGCGTCGAGGACGAACAGCACCTCGTCCGGCTTCACCGCGTCGCGGATGCCCGCGGCCTGCGCCATGAGTTCCTGATCGATACCGAGGCGACCGGCGGTGTCGACGATGACCACGTCGTACTGCTTGGTGCGCGCCTCGGCGATACCCTGCTCGGCCACGGCGATCGGGTCGGCGGCCGTGACACCGAGCTCGTTCTCGCCACCGCCGATGGACGTGCCGGGGTGGGGAGCGAAGACCGTCACGCCGGCCCGCTCACCGACCACCTGCAGCTGGGTGACCGCGCCGGGACGCTGCAGGTCGCAGGCGACCAGCATGGGGGTGTGTCCCTGCGCCTTGAGCCACTTCGCGAGCTTGCCCGCGAGGGTGGTCTTACCGGCACCCTGCAGACCGGCGAGCATGATGACCGTCGGCGGGGTCTTCGCGAACTGCAACCGCCGGGTCTCGCCGCCGAGGATCCCGACGAGTTCCTCGTTGACGATCTTGACGACCTGCTGGGCCGGGTTGAGCGCGCCGTGCACCTCGGCGCCCTTGGCGCGCACCTTGATCTTCTTGATGAACTCGCGCACGACGGGCAGTGCGACGTCGGCCTCGAGCAGGGCGAGCCGGATCTCGCGGCAGGTCGCGTCGATGTCCGCGTCGGACAGCCGCCCCTTGCCGCGCAGGTCCTTCAGGACCCCTGTCAACCTGTCGGAAAGGGATTCGAACACCGAATGCGCTCCTGAGCTCTGACGAAGATGCGGACAATGCTGCGAACCAGGGTAACCGCTCGCGATCCGTCGTGACCGCGGGTGGCCACGCCGTGCGGCAGGCCACCCACGCGGTCACGATGCGTCGGCGGCCGCGGCAGGTCCTGGAGCGGGCAGGACGGAGAGGAGTTCCCGTTCGAGATGTTCCCGGGACACACGGGTGTGGGCGCCGGCGAGATCGACACAGAACGAGTCGATCACGGTCGAACCCAGTGTGCTCACCCGCGCCCACCTCACGTCGGCCCCGACACGCTCGAAGACGTCCGCGAGGCGGCACAGCAGACCGATCCGGTCCTCCGAGCGGATCTCGAGCACCACCTGGTCCGACTCGGACCCCTCGAACCAGATGATCCGCGGCGGGGCGAGTGCGGCGCTGACGGGGACCGCCCGCGCCGTTCGTTCGGGAAGGCGGCTCTCGCGTTCGGCGCGGTCCTTCGCCTCGAGCGCACCGAGCAGATCCAGGTCGCCGGATCGCGCCCGCACGAGTTCCTGCCGGAGCAGTGCCGCCTCGGGCGGCGAGCCGAACCTCGGGGCCACCACGAACGTGTTGACCGTGCTGCCGGCGTGACTGCCGATGGAGGCCGACAGCACGCGTAGACCGTGCAGCGAGAGCACCCCGGCCTCGTCGGAGAGCACACCCCTCTCATCGGGGGCGAGGAAGGTCGCGGTGAAGCTGCGACCGTCCTCACGCGGTTCGAGTGCGACGTGCAGGGCACCGTCCTCGGCGAGGCTCACGAGGGCGGGATCGATCGGATCCGGCGCGGGCAGCTCGTCGCCCGCCATCATCATCCGGCAGCGGCGCACGAGTTCCCGGATCAGCGACGCCTTCCAGTCGCCCCAGACCCCGGGGCCGGTGGCCTGGGAATCCGCTTCGGCCAGGGCGTGGAGGAGGTCGAGCAGCACCGGATCGCCGTCGAGGGCGTCGACCACCGCCGCGACCGTCTCCGGATCGTCGAGGTCGCGCCGGGTCGCGGTGTGCGGCAGGAGCAGGTGGTGCCGCACCATCGCGGTGAGCAGCGCCAGATCCGAGGGCCACAATCCCATCCGCCGCCCGATCTGCAGGGCCAGCTCCGCACCGACCACGCTGTGGTCGCCGCCGCGCCCCTTGCCGATGTCGTGCAGCAACGCCCCGAGCACGAGCAGGTCCGGGCGGGCGACCCGCGTGGTCAGTTCGCTCGCGTACACGGCGGTCTCGACGAGGTGCCGGTCGACGGTCCACGTGTGGACGGCGTCGCGCGGCGGCAGGTCGCGTACCGCGCCCCATTCGGGGAGCAGGCGTCCCCACAGTCCGGTACGGTCCAGCGACTCGATGACGTCGACCGCGCGACGCCCCGAGCCGAGCAGCACCAGGAAGTCGTCCAGGGCTTCGCGAGGCCAAGGTTCCCGCAGTTCCGGGGCGTGATCGGCGAGCCGGGTGAGGGTGGCCGCCGAGACCGGCAGTCCGGCCTGCGCGGCCGCCGCGGCGACTCGCGTGGTCAGGCCCGGATCTCGACGCGGATGCGCGTCCCGCGCGAGGGCCACCTCACCCCCGTGTTCGACCACTCCTTCGTCGAGGGGACGCCGTACCGGTCCGCGACGCAGCCGCGACAGGCCCTTCCGCGGCAGCGAGTTGGCCGCGGTGCGCAGACCGACGTCCACGGAATAGCTGATCGTGCGGGCCGATTCGGTGAGCACCCGGGCGAGATCGAACCGGTCGCCGATCCGCAGTGCCGCGGCGATCTCGTCCGCGTCCTGCGCGCGCAGCTGATCGCGGGAGCGACCGGCGACGCGGTGCAGTTCGGTACGGACGTCGAGCAGTCGCCGGTGGGCGGCCGCGAGGCCACCACCCGGGACGTCCGGTCCGAGTCCCGGCATGCCGTCGGTGAGCTGCGCAACGGACAGGGCATTGAGCAACTGCACGTCCCGCAACCCGCCGCGACCGCTCTTGAGGTCGGGTTCGGCTCGGTGAGCGATCTGCCCGCTGCGCTGCCATCGCACCTCGGTCATCTCGATGAGTTCGTCGAAGCGGGACCGGATGCCGGTCCGCCACTGACGCCGTACGCCGCCGATGAGGAGATTGCTCAGCTGGGCGTCGCCCGCAATGTGCCGCGCCTCGAGCATCCCCAGCGCGGCCGTGAGATCGGAGGAGAACACCTGCAGGGCCTGAGGCACCGTCCGGACGCTGTGGTCGAGTTTGATGTGCGCGTCCCACAGCGGGTACCAGAGCTGGTCGGCGACCTTCGACACGACGGCCGGCGCCATGTCGTCGTGGAGAAGGATGAGGTCGAGGTCGGAGTACGGGAGCATCTCTCGGCGACCGAGACCCCCCACCGCGACGATGGCAAAACCGCCCTCGCGCCTGATGCCGAGTTCGGAGCCCTTCGTCGTCAACCAGAATTCGTGCAGGTCCACCAGGGCGTGACGCAGGGCCACGGTGTCGAGGCGGCGGCTGCGGGGGCCGCCGGAGAGCAGAGTGTCGCGGGCTGCCGCGAGGTCGGCGGCTCCCGCGGGTGCGGGTGTGCGGGCCGAGGACACCGAAGGCCCCGACCCCGCTGCCGACGCAGCGGGATCAGGGCCTCGAGAGCCGGACCCCTGGGGGTCAGAGCGCATCCGAACCTCGTTCTCCGGTACGGACCCGGACCACGCCTTCCACGGGGGTGACCCACACCTTGCCGTCGCCGATCTTCCCGGTACGGGACGCCTCGACGATGGTCTCCACGACCTTGTCGACAGCGGAGTCGTCCACGACGACCTCGACCCGGACCTTGGGGACGAAGTCGACGGAGTACTCCGCCCCGCGGTAGACCTCGGTGTGACCCTTCTGGCGGCCGTATCCTTGCACCTCGCTGACGGTCATTCCGAGCACTCCGGCCTGTTCCAGGCCCGCCTTGACGTCCTCGAGCGTGAACGGCTTGATGATCGCCGTGATCAGCTTCATATCCTCATCCTTCCCAGAGCCCGCTGGCCGCTGTCATCCCTGCTCGCTGTCGTGGTCTTCTTATCACTTGAGAGCCGGCGCGAAGTCGTATGCGGATTCCGCATGTTCGGCTTCGTCGATACCGCGGGCCTCTTCCTCGTCGCTCACACGCCAGCCCATCGGCTTGAGCGCGAAGGCGATCACTGCGGTGACGATCGCGGTGAACACCAGGGCGACGACTGCGATGACGATCTGGATGACGAGCTGCTTGTAGTCGCCACCGTAGAACAATCCGGTCTCGGTGCCGAGGAAGCCGATGGCGACCGTTCCCCACAGGCCCGACACGAGGTGGACACCCACGACGTCGAGCGAGTCGTCGTAACCGAACTTGTACTTCAGGCCCACTGCGAGAGCGGACAGGACGCCGGCGACGATACCGAGGGCGATCGATCCGACCGGGCTCAGCGAGCCGGCAGCGGGAGTGATGGCCACGAGGCCGGCGACGGCACCGGAAGCGGCACCGAGGCTGGTGGCCTTGCCGTCACGGATGCGCTCGGTGAGGAGCCAGCCGAGGATGGCGGCAGCGGTGGCCGTGGTGGTGTTGACCCAGGCCAGGCCTGCGAGGCCGTCTGCGGCGAAGGCCGAACCGGCGTTGAAGCCGAACCATCCGAACCAGAGCAGTGCGGCGCCGAGCATGACGAACGGCAGGTTGTGCGGGCGGAAGGCGGTGCGTCCGAAGCCGGCGCGCTTGCCGATGACGATCGCCAGGACGAGTGCCGCGATACCGGCGTTGATGTGCACGACCGTGCCACCGGCGAAGTCGATCGGGTGGACCGCGGCAGTCAGGCCACCTTCACCGTCGTCGACCGTTCCGAACAATGCGGCTGCGATGCTGTCCTCGGAGCCCGAGAGCAGACCGCCACCCCACACCATGTGGGCGAGCGGGAAATAGGCGCAGGTCACCCAGATCGCGACGAACGCCATCCACGTACCGAACTTCACGCGCTCGGCGAGCGCACCACTGATCAGTGCGGTGGTGATGATCGCGAAGGTCACCTGGAAGCCGATGTCGATGATCTGCGGGTAGTTACCGAGACCCGCGAGGAACTCACCGTTCTCGTCGTAGATGGCGCCCTGCAGACCGAACTGCTCGAACGGGTTCGCGAAGATGCCGAGCACGTTCTGGGTGCCGTAGGACATCGACCAGCCCCACAGGACATAGATGACGCCGATGAGCGCCATCGCGCCGAACGACATCATCATCATGTTCAGCACGGACTTGGATCGGGACATCCCACCGTAGAAGAACGCCAGGCCCGGGGTCATCAGCAGCACGAGGGACGCAGCCATCAGCATCCATGCCGCGTCGCCCGTGTTCACCACTTCCTCCACTTGCAACCTCCCTGTAGGCCGCGCCGATCGGCGCGTTGTCGAGGGAAAGCTTGCTGCCCGGATGTTTCCGTGGAGGCGCCGTGCTGTTTCGTGGGCGTGAACGCAGGAACCGACCTTGTTTCATCCTTGTTTCACACTTTTCGGACACCGCACCCCGCCGACGAAACCGGCCGCTGTCCGCTCATGCGGACAGCGGCCGGAACGGCAGGCGTGGGACCGATCAGCCCACAGGGTCGGATCAGCCCAACAGGGCGTCCACGAACGCTTCCGGTTCGAACGGTGCGAGATCGTCCGCACCCTCGCCGAGACCGACGAGCTTGACCGGCACACCGAGCTCGTGCTGCACCTGGAAGACGATGCCGCCCTTGGCGGTGCCGTCGAGCTTGGTGAGCACCACGCCGGTGATGTCTACGACGTCGGCGAACACGCGGGCCTGCATCAGGCCGTTCTGACCGATCGTCGCGTCGAGGACGAGCAGCACCTCGTCGACGGCGGCCTTCTTCTCGACGACGCGCTTGACCTTGCCGAGTTCGTCCATCAGGCCGGTCTTGGTGTGCAGGCGGCCGGCAGTGTCCACGAGGACGGCGTCGACACCGTTCTCGATGCCCTTCGCCACGGCATCGAACGCCACCGCGGCGGGATCGGCGGCCTCCTTGCCGCGGACGACCTCGGCACCCACACGCTCGGCCCAGGTCTGGAGCTGATCGGCGGCCGCGGCACGGAAGGTGTCGGCGGCACCGAGCAGCACCCGGCGTCCGTCGGCGACGAGCACGCGCGCCAGCTTGCCGGTGGTCGTGGTCTTGCCGGTGCCGTTGACACCGACGACGAGCAGCACCGCGGGGTGGTCCTCGTGCGGAAGCGCCCGGATGGAACGGTCGAGCTCCGGGCGGAGCTCGTCGACGAGCACGCTGCGCAGCACGGCACGGGCGTCGGCCTCGCTACGCACGTTGCTCACCGCCATCTCCTCACGCAGACGGTCGACGATCTTCGTCGTCGTGGCGGCACCGAGGTCCGCGACGAGCAGCGTGTCCTCGATCTCCTCCCAGGAGTCCTCGTCGAGGTCGCCGCCGCCGAGCAGGCCGAGCAGGCTCTTGCCGACCGCCGACTGCGAACGGGCCAGACGGCCGCGCAGGCGCACCAGGCGACCCGCGGTGGGTTCGATCTCCTCGATCGGAACAGCCGGGGGAACAGCTGCCGGTCCGGCCGGTTCGGCGGGTGCGGGCAGCACCTCCGGCTCGACGACCGTCTCCGTCTCCGCAGCGGGCTCCGGTTCGGGTTCCGGCGTCGGTGCGACTTCCGGTTCCGGTGTCGGTGCGGGGACGACCTCGGGCTCGACGGGTTCGGGAGCGGGTCGTTCCGGTTCCGGGGCGACCTCGGGCTCGACCGGTTCGGGTTCCGCCGGCTTCGGCGCTGCAGGCTTCGGCGCTGCGGGCTTCGGCTCTGCGGGCACGGGCTTGGGCTCCGGGGGTGCCGGCACGGTCGGCGGAGCTTCGGTGATCTCCTCCGGCAACGGCACGGTACGCGGCGCAGGCTCAGGTTTCGGTGCGGGCTTCGGCGCAGGCCTGGGTGCCGGCGCCGGAGGAGCGGCCGTACCCTGCGAGAAATTGAATCCGCTCTGCGCCTTGTAACCGCCGGAACGGTCCTTGGTCTCGGCGGAGTCGAGCTGCGGGGTCTCGGGCGCCTTCAGCGACACCTGCCGCCGACGGTAGAGGGTCAGGCCGACGACGAGCGCGACGAGAACGACCGCCAGCGCGGCGGCGATGACTATCCAGGCTCCGGTACTCACGCACCCATACTGTCAGGCTCGGAGCTCTTCCTCCGGTTCGGGGACCGGTGTCGCGATCTCGCGTCCACGCAGGCGCTGCGAGATGACCCGGGTGATGCCGTCGCCCCGCATGCTCACGCCGTACAACGCGTCGGCGACCTCCATCGTCGGCTTCTGATGCGTGATGACGATCAGTTGGGACTTCTCGCGCAACTGCTCGAACAGCCCGATCAACCGCCGGAGGTTGGTGTCGTCGAGCGCGGCCTCCACCTCGTCCATGACGTAGAAGGGTGACGGGCGCGCCCGGAAGATCGCGACCAGCATCGCCACGGCGGTCAGCGACTTCTCGCCACCCGACAGCAGCGACAGCCGCTTGACCTTCTTGCCCGGCGGGCGGGCCTCGACCTCGATGCCGGTGGTGAGCATGTCGCTCGGGTCGGTGAGCACCAGCCGGCCCTCACCGCCGGGGAACAATTTCGCGAAGACCTGCTCGAACTCGCGCTCGACGTCGGCGTACGCTTCGGTGAACACCTGCAGGATCCGCGCGTCGACCTCCTCGACGACGGCGAGCAGGTCCTTGCGGGCGCTCTTGACGTCCTCGAGCTGAGTGGACAGGAAGTTGTACCGCTCCTCGAGGGCCGCGAACTCCTCCAGCGCGAGCGGGTTGACGCGCCCGAGCGTCGCGAGATCCTTCTCGGCGCGCTTGGCCCGCCGCTCCTGGGTGGCCCGGTCGTACGGCATAGGCTGCGGAGCGACCACCTGTTCGCCGCGTTCGCGGGCCTGCTCGTATTCGGTCATCTCGAGCGGCGTCGGCGGCAGCGGCACGTCGGGGCCGTATTCGGCGACGAGGTCGTCCAGGGCGATGCCGTGCTGTTCGAGAATGGTCTGTTCGAGCTGCTCGATCCGCAGGGATGCCTGGGCCCGGGCCACCTCGTCGCGGTGCACCGCGTCGGTGAGCTGGTCGCGCTGCGCCGTCAGTTCGCGGGCCCGTTCGCGGGCCCGTTCGAGTTGCTCGGCGCACTCGGCACGGCGCCGGTTCAGCTCGTCGCGCTGCGCGAGCGCGGTCGCCACGGCCACCTCGAGTTGTTCGGCGAGTCGCTGCCCCGCTTCGGCCACCGCCGCGGCGACGGCCGCCGCCTGCCGTCGCGCGACGCGAGCGCGTTCGGCACGAGCGCGGGCCTCGCGTTCGGCCTGCGCCGCGCGACGGAGCGAATCCGCTTTGCCCCGAAGCGCTTCGGCTCGTTCCTCAGCCGTGCGCGCCGCGAGTCGCGCCTCGACCTCGACGGCCCGGACCTCGGCGAGAGCAGCCGCGGCCATCTCCCGTTCGGCGGCCGTGTGCTCGGTCCCGGCTCCGTCGCCGGTCCCGGCCGAGTCGTCCTCGGCCAGACGCAGTCGCTCCTCGAGCTCGACCAGCTTCTCGCGCGCCGCATCGCGTTCCTTCTCGGCTTCGGCGCGCTGCGCCGCGAGCCGACCGGATTCGGCGTGGGCGGTGCGTGCCGCCTGACCGAGACGGCCGAGTTGTTCGTAGACGGCCGACATCGCGGCGTCGGATTCGTTGAGCGCGGCGAGGGTCTGTTCGACGTGTTCGGCGCGTTCGGCCTGCTCCTCGAGCGCGCCCGCGAGGGCTGCGGCCAATTCCTCGGAGCGGCGTTCGGCCTGTTCGAGCCCGGCACGGGAGGTATCGATCGCCGCCTGGATCTCAAGGGTGCTCGGGGCACGGTGGGAGCCCCCGACCACCCAGCCCGCGCCGGCGAGGTCTCCCCCGCGGGTCACGGCGCGGAGGTCGGGCCGGGCGGCACACACGGCCAGGGCGGTGGGCAGGTCGTCGACCAGAACGGTGTGGGCCAGCAACCCGTCGACACCGCCACGCAGGTCGGCCGGAGATTCGACCAGGTCGCGCAGCCATCGCGCACCCGCCGGCAGATCACCTGTGTCGGCAGGACCGGCCGCACCCGGAAGGACGAACGCGACCCTGCCCTGATCGGCCCCCGCGAGCGCCGCGACCGCCGAGATCGCGGCCTCGGCCGACTCCACTTCGAGCGCGTCGGCCGCCGCACCGAAGGCCGCCGCGACGGCGGCCTCGTATCCCGGGGACACCCGCAGCCGGTCGGCCAGTCGCCCTACGAGCCCATCGCCGGAGCGCGTGTCGATCAGCCAGGCCGCACCGTCGGTGCGCTCGAGTCCCATCGACAGGGCCTCGATGCGAGCGCCGAGGGACGCAACCTCTTTGCCCGCGGCGCGTTCGGCCTCCTGGAGTTCGGCGACCCGTTCGTCGGCGAGGCGCTGTGCCTCGAGCGCGCGTTCGTGTTGGGCGTCGGCGTCGATCTCACCGGCGTCGAGATCGTCGATGCGCGCCTGCGCGGTCTCGAACTCGGCCTGGGCCGCGACGCCGCGCAGCCGGGCCTCCTCGATGGCCACGGTCAGGCGAGCGATCTCGGCGTCGATCGATTCGGCCCGGGTACGCATGGTGTCGACCTGGCCGGCGAGGCGCGCGAGACCCTCGCGGCGATCGGCGACGGCACGTACCGCCGCGAGATGCGCGCGTTCGGCGGCCGCCGTGGCCTCCTCCTGCGACGCGAGCTGTTCGCGGGCCGCTTCGAGGGCTCCGTGCGCGATCTCGACCGCCTCGACCAGTTCCGCTTCCTCGGCGGCGATCCGCTCGGCGCGGGCGTCCATCTCGTCGGGATCCTGACCGGAGCGGTCCTCCGGTTCGGCGTGCAGGTGCCGTGCGCGTTCCTGCGCGACCCGCACGGTCGCCGAGACACGCTCGGCGAGGGCAGAAAGACGGAACCAGGTCTGCGATGCCGCTTCGGCGCCCGGTGTGAGCTGTGCAAGAGCCTGTTCGTGCCGGGCGAGTTCGGCGTTCGCGTCGTCGAACGCCGTCAGCACGTCGTCGAGCCGCTCCCGGACCATCCGTTCCTGCTCGTCGTGGCCGGCGAGTTCGAGGCGCCGGGTGACGAGGTCGTCGGCGGCGAGACGCAACCGCGCGTCGCGGAGGTCGGCCTGGATGCTCTGGGCACGACGCGCGACCTCGGCCTGCCGACCGAGTGGTTTGAGCTGGCGGCGCAGTTCGGCGGTGAGATCGGTGAGGCGGGCGAGATTGGCCTGCATGGAGTCGAGCTTGCGCAGCGCCTTTTCCTTGCGCTTCCGGTGCTTGAGGACGCCGGCAGCCTCCTCGATGAAGGCGCGCCGGTCCTCCGGCCGGGATTCGAGAATCGCGGCGAGACGACCCTGCCCGACGATCACGTGCATCTCCCGGCCGATACCGGAGTCGGACAGCAGTTCCTGCACGTCCATGAGGCGGCAGGAACTGCCGTTGATCTCGTATTCGCCGGCGCCGTCGCGGAACATGCGGCGGGTCACCGAGACCTCGGAGTACTCGATGGGCAGCGCGCCGTCGGAGTTGTCGATGGTGAGTGTGACCTCGGCGCGCCCGAGGGGCGGACGGCCGGCGGTTCCGGCGAAGATGACGTCCTGCATCTTGCCGCCGCGCAACGCCTTGGCACCCTGCTCCCCCATCACCCAGGTGAGTGCGTCGACGACGTTCGACTTGCCGGACCCGTTGGGGCCGACCACACAGGTGATGCCCGGTTCGAAACGCAGAGTCGTCGACGAGGCGAAGGACTTGAAGCCCTTCAACGTCAGACTCTTGAGGTACATGGGCCAGAACTCTACCGGCGGACCACGACCGGTTCCGCGAGGCGGGTACACCTCTCAGATGGTCCACCGGACGTGGCCCGAAGGTCTCCCGGAACGGCGCGGAGCCGACTACCGGTTACCCCGCCGCGAGTACGCCATCATGGGACGTTCGACGAGGAAATAGCTGATCACCGCCGCAAGGACGGTCAGCACGACCGTGAGGAAGAGCAGTACGGGGGTTCCCTCGACGAAACCCCAGTCGTGCGCACCCACCGATTGCAACCAGACTGCTATGGGTTCGTTCCAGAGGAAGATGCCGTAGGAGATCGCTCCGAGGCCGACCATCACCGGCAGAGAGAGCAGGTTTCGGGCACGACCGGCTGTCTGGTCGCCGAACACGGCGGGCGCGACAAGCAGAAGAGCGATGACGACACCGGCCACATGGAGGATGTCCCCCGGGCTTCCGACGATGAATCCCAACAGGAGGAAAACCGCGACCGCCAACGCCCAGCACGTGCCGGGATACTGCTCGACGAGCCGCACCGGTCGAGGCCGATCCTTACCGCCGCTCCACACGATCGTGGCCAGAGCAAGTGCCATACCGGCGGCGAACCAGTCGAGGTGCCCCAGCAGCGACCAGGCGAGAAATCCGGTCGGCCCCTCGCCGAGTCCGAACAGGAAGCGTCGAGCCAGCAGGCAGAACACCGCTGCGGCACACAGGATCCCCACCTCGACCACCAACTGCGTCCGTGCGGGACGTCCACCCAGAGCCCGGTGGAGAACGAGCGCGTAGAGCGGCAGTAGTAGGTAGAACGCGACTTCGACGGACAGACTCCACGCCGGCGAGAGTCCCTCGAAGGTATGGCCGGGCACCCACGTCTGCGCGAGTCCGTAATAGATCCATGCATCACGGTGCAGTACATCCACCCAGGTGGGGATGACCAACGCAAAGACGGTCAACGCCACCCAATAGCCCGGGACGATCCGGAAAAACCGACGCTTGGCGTACCGGCCTATGTCCGGCCTCGGACGTCCCTCGAGGCGTGCGGCGGCGAAGGGCCGGTACAGGAGAAAGCCTGAGAGCACGAAGAAGATCGGCACCCCCATGTTCAACAATCGCGCGGCATCCCAGGTGTTCTCGGGGTCGGGACCACTTCGGAGATAGACGTGGTAGCCGAGGACCATCAACGCCGCGACTGCGCGCAGCGGCTCGAGCAACACATAGCGTTCGCGTCGCCCTACCGAGACGACTCCATTTTCCGTACTCGCCGTCAGGTCCATGAAGCCGCCTCTTCTGTACTAGAAGTTGGACTTCGCAGCCTAAATCAATCTACGAGTTTGTTTTAGGGATTCTGTTCGAAAATCGACGAGTGTGACCCGCTGTCCAGTCTCGGGCGGCGATCCCAGCACCGATGCCAGGGACCCCGGCCGCAGTCGTCACGCCGGGTGCACCGCGCGGACCGTCCCGTCGAAACCGGTCGTGTACAGGACGTTCGGGTCCCAGCCCGGTCCCGAACCGAAGGCGAGCGAGGACATCAGCGGGATGCCCTCGGCGATGCGGCAGCTATGCCCGGTCGCCGGATCGACCCGCAGGACCGCGCCGGCGAGGTTGAGCGCGATGTACAGCGCGCCGTCGGAACCGATCGTGAGATCGTCGGGCATCGAGAGCAACCCCGGCCCGGGCAGGTCGATGCTGCGCACGGGTCCTTCGAGGTCGCGTGCGTCGAGGATGTGGAGCCGGTTGACGTGCTCGAAGGTCGTCACCGTGTAGACGGTGTGGCCGTCGACGACGATGCCGTTGACGGATCCGAGATCGGTGCGGACGATGCGGGCCTCGCCACCGCCGGCGGGCACGAGAGTGAGTCCGACCTCGCCGAGATCGCGCGAGGCGAGCATCGATCCGTCCGACAGCCGGCCGAGGCCGTTGGGCATGACCAGCCCGGTGCCGTGGGTGCCGCGTTCACCCGTGTCGAGGTCGAGCGTGTCGATCGTGCCGTCGGCGATCCCGGCGAGTCCCGAGACTGTCGTGTTGCCCACGTTCAGGTAGACGGTGGGACCGTCTACGACGATCCCGCCCGGACCGGTCACCTCGGGTAGCACGGTGGTGACGCTGCCGTCGGGGGTGATCCGGCGCAGCGCCCCGGGACCGACGAAGGAGGTGTCCGAGACGAGCAGACCGCCCCGCTCGTCGAACACCAGGTTCTCGAGGACACCGAGCCCCGATGCGACCGTCGTGACGGACCGCGGTGCGCAGGCAGCCGGATCGGCCGCCGCCGGCGCTGCGGCCAGGGGTGTCACTGCCACAGCGGCGAGTGCTACCGCCACCATCGTCGAACGTGCACGCCTGCCCATATGTCTCCCCCTCGCCGACCGCGACCCCCCGGCCGCTTCCACCCGATCGCGGCAGGATACCAAGCCGAACGGACAAACAGGACGGATGTCAGCGTTCGACGAAACCGGTGAGGTCGCCGCGCGCGGGATCCCAGGATTCGACGACGAGCCGCACCTCGCCGGGGGTGTCGCCGGATCGCAGCCAGGTGAGGAGCTGTTCGAGCGCGGACCGTGGGCCTTCGGCGACGACCATCACGCGACCGTCGGGATGGTTGGTCGCATGCCCGACGAGACCGAGTTCGAGTGCGCGAGCACGCGTGAACCAGCGGAAACCGACCCCTTGGACGCGGCCGTGCACCCACGCCGTGAGCCGTTCGACGTCTGCGGGGGTGCTCATCGATCAGTCCTCGGCGGTGATCGTCAGCGAGACCTTCGTGCCCGCCTTCAGGGTGCGCCCCACCGTGCACACCTTGTCGACGGAGCGTTCGACAAGGGTGATGAGCCGGTCGCGGGCGTCGGCGTCGAGTTCCGACAGGTCGAGGATCATCTCCTCCTCGAGGTGCGGGTACACCTCGTTCTCGCGGTCGGCGGCGCCGGAGACGCGGATCGTCGCGTCGTAGTCGTCGCCGAGCCGGCGGGACAGCGGGAAGTCCGAACTCATGCCCGAGCAGGCGGCGAGTGCGATCTTGAGCAGCTCACCCGGGGTGAAGACGCCCTCGACGCTCTCCGAGCCGATGAGCACCTCGGCGCCGCGAGAGCTGCGGCCGGTGTAGCGACGCGTGCCGGTGCGCTCGACCCACAGCTCGGTGGCGGGAAGATCGGAAGTCTGGTCAGCCATGGGGGAAATCCTGCCATGTCCCGTCGACGGGGACGTCGCGCAGGATGGTCACGAAGTCCTCGAGCGCCGCGGACGTCCCGTCGGCACTGCGTCGTAGCACTCCGACCGGTTCGACGGTGCCCGCGGTGGGCACGTCCACACGGCGGACCACTCCGTCGGCGAGGTCGTCGCGGGCCGCACGCTCCGTGGTGATCCACACGGCGTCGCTGCGCCGGACGACTCCGCGGGCCACGGCGAGGTCGAGCGTCTCGATCAGCCCGGTCGGCAACCGCAGGCCGTGCCGTTCGAACAGCGCCTCGGTCGCGTGGCGCGGCACGGTTCCGCGGGTCGCGACCACGAGGGGGTGGTCGAGCGTCTCGGCAGGCGAGACGGACCGTCCGGCGAGGGGGTGACCGGGCCGGACGACGAAGATCAGCGTCTCGGCGTACAGAAGTTCGAACGACAGCCCGACCATCCGGGAGGGTTCGGCCATGCGCCCGAGGACGACGTCGAGCGCACCGGCGGCGAGGACCGACAGCAGCACGGCGTTGGAGTCGGTGCGGACCCGGATGTCGAGATCGGGGCGCAGGCGACGCACTCCCGCCAGGGCTTCCGGGAGCACGGAACCGGCCACGGTGGGCAACGCACCGATTCGCAACGGTTCACGGGCGGGTTCGGTCGCTCCCGCCAGGGCGGCCACGGCGGCGTCCAAGGAGGTCGTGACATCCTGCGCGTACCGCAGGAAGCGTTGACCGCCCGCTGTGAGCCGCGCTCCGTGCCGGCCGCGGTCGAGGAGCTTCGTCCCGGCGAGCACCTCGAGTTCGTTGAGCGTCTTGGTGACGGCCGGCTGGCTCAGCTGCAACAACTCGGCCGCGCGTCCGACCTGACCTTCGCGCGCCACGGTCACGAAACACCGCAGGTGCCGGAGACGGATCCGCCGGGCCGGGTCCGGCCCGGACGCTGGCAGCACGAAATCCGATTGCATCACTGAAAGTTATGAATCAACTGCCATTTTGTCAATTTACATGAGTTTTTCTTCACCCTATGGTGGTCCTCACAGCTCAGAGATCGGAGATCGAATGTCCACCGGCGAATACGTCGAGCGCGACCACACACTGCACCCACCTGCGCTCACTCCCGGCTATCGCACGTCGGTACTGCGCGCACCGAAGAACGCGCTCATCACGCCGAAGCCGACCCTGTCGGAGATCACCGGCCCCGTCTTCCGTAACGACGAGCTCGGTGCCCTCGACAACGACCTGATCCTGAACTTCTCCAAGGACGGCCTGCCGATCGGTGAGCGCATCATCGTCCACGGCTTCGTCAAGGACGAGTTCGGCAATCCGGTCGAGGGTGCACTCGTCGAGGTGTGGCAGGCCAACGCCGGCGGACGGTACCGCCACAAGAAGGACACCTATCTCGCGCCCATCGACCCGAACTTCGGCGGCTGCGGACGGATGCTCACGGACGCGAACGGCTACTACCACTTCCGGACGATCAAGCCCGGCGCCTATCCGTGGGGCAACAGCCGTAATGCCTGGCGACCGGCGCACATCCACGTCTCGATCCTCGGCCGCGGCTGGGCTCAGCGCCTGATCACCCAGCTGTACTTCGAAGGCGACCCGCTCATCGAGAAGTGCCCGATCGCGCGGACGATCCCGACCCTGGACCAGCTCCGCAGCCTGATCGCCCAGGAGGATCCCGCCTCGAACGCCCCGTTCGACGCGCGGGCATACCGCTGGGACATCACCCTGCGCGGGTGCCGTGCCACCTTCTTCGAGAACACCGACCTGCCGGGAGCCCCGCGATGAGCCTGCCCACCGATCCCTACCAGCCCGTGCCCTCGCTCCTCCCCCGCCCGATGGTCACGCATTTCCCGGAGACGCCCTCGCAGACCGGCGGTCCCTACGTCCACATCGGTCTGGCACCGCAGCAAGCCGGCTTCGACATCTTCGACAACAACTTCGGCAACGTCCTCGTCACCGACGAGACCGAGGGTGAGCGAATCGTGTTGGAGGGTCGCGTCATCGACGGCACCGGCACCCCGGTACGCGACGCACTGCTCGAGAGCTGGCAGGCGAACGCCCACGGCCGGTACGCGCATCCCGACGACGAGCAGGACACGGACCTCGATCCGAACTTCCGAGGCTGGGGACGCACCGGCGGCGACTTCGAGACCGGCGTGTTCACGATCGAGACGATCAAGCCCGGTGCCGTCACCAACCCCGACGGATCCGTCTCGGCACCCCACATCCTGCTGGTGATCTTCGCGCGCGGCATCAACCTCGGGCTGCACACGCGGGTCTACTTCGAGGACGAGACCGAGCTCAACGCCGAGGATCCCGTCCTGAAGGGCATCGAATGGGAGGTGCGGCGCAACACCCTGATCGCGTCGCGTTCCGAGCGCGACGGCCGCACCGTCTACACGATCGACATCCGGCTACAGGACACCCCGGACGGTGGCGCCGAGACGGTGTTCTTCGACATCTGACCGACACTGTTCCGAACGGCCCGGTATGCGCGTGCGCTACCGGGTCGTTCGCGGTCGTGGCTGACACTTCGGGCAGCTGTACGACGAGCGGTTCATGAACTTCTCGCGGCGGATCGGCGCGCCGCACCGTCGGCACGGCTCGTTCTCGCGCCCGTACACGTTCAGGGAGCGTTCGAAGTACCCGGACTCCCCGTTGACGTTGACGTAGAGGGCGTCGAACGACGTACCGCCCTGCCCCAGCGCCTCGGCCATCACCTCGGTGGCCGCGTCGAGTGCCGACCGGAGTTTCGGACGCGACAGCGCGTCGGTCGGTCTGTTGCCGTGAATCCTTGCGCGCCAGAGCGCTTCGTCGGCGTAGATGTTGCCGATACCGGATACGACGGTCTGATCGAGCAGCGCGCGCTTGATCTCCGTGTGCTTGGCGCGCAGCACGGTCACGACCGCGTCCCGATCGAACCGGGGATCCATCGGGTCGCGGGCGATGTGCGCGACCGGCAGCGGCAGGCGATCACCGTCCACCTCCACGAGCGGCGCCAAGGCCCAGCCTCCGAAGGTGCGCTGGTCGACGAAACGCAGATCGGCGCCGTTGTCGAGGACGGCGCGGATACGCAGGTGCTTCTCGTCCGGGACGGTCGGCGGCTGCACGAGCATCTGCCCGCTCATCCCCAGGTGCACCACGAGGGCCAGATCGGCCGGCTCGAGCACGAGCCACATGTACTTGCCGCGACGTTCGACCGAGGCGACCTTCTGGCCGGTCACCTGCAGTGCGAGATCACGCGGGCCGGGCTCGTGCCGACGGACGGAACGAGGATGCAGCACCTGCACCGAGTCCACCGTCGCACCGACGACGTGAGCGTCGAGTCCGCGACGGACCACCTCGACTTCGGGAAGTTCCGGCACCTGTGGTCAGTTGCCCTCGGCGGGCGTGCCGGTGGAGCCGGACTGCGCAGCGTCATCCGACTGCGTAGCGGGAGCCCCGGCAGGTTCGGCCTCTGCAGCACCGCCGTCGGTCAGCACATTCCACGCCGCCGACGCGGCCTTCTGCTCGGCTTCCTTCTTGGTACGCCCGATACCGGTCCCGTAGGGATTGCCACCGATGAGAGCGGTGGCGGTGAATTCCTTGTCATGATCCGGACCGGTGGCGGTGATCTCGTAGGCAGGAACACCGAGGCCGCGTTCGGCGGTGAGCTCCTGCAGACTCGTCTTCCAGTCGAGGCCCGCACCGAGCCGGGGTCCTCGTTCGAGCAGGTCGGCGAACAGACGCAGGACCACTTCGCGCGCGACGTCGATGCCGTGCGCGAGATGGACGGCGCCGAGGAGCGATTCCATCCCGTCGGCGAGGATGCTGGCCTTGTCGCGTCCGCCCGTCAGTTCCTCGCCCTTGCCGAGGTGGAGATGCACCCCGAGGCCGCCTTCTCCGAGGCCGCGCGCCACCTCGGCGAGCGCGTGCATGTTGACGACGCTCGCACGGATCTTGGCGAGTTCGCCCTCGGACTTCTCCGGATGGGTGAGGTAGAGCTTTTCGGTCACCGCGAGGCCGAGAACGGCATCGCCGAGGAACTCGAGACGTTCGTTGGTGGGCAACCCGCCGTTCTCGTAGGCGTACGAGCGGTGGGTGAGCGCCAAGGACAGCAGTTCTGCGTCCAGAGGCACGCCGAGGGCGGCGAGGAGAGACTCGTGGCTCTCTTCGCCGCCCTCGGGAGCTGTTTCGGGGGACTTGCTCGTCACGTGAGTACCGATTAGACGGGCGCGGTCACCTGACGGCCGTTGTAGGTGCCGCACGACGGGCACGCCACGTGGGGCAGCTTCTTCTCTCCGCAACCCCGGTTCGGGCAGGTGACGAGCGTCGGCGCAGTGGTGTTCCACTGGCTGCGCCGCGACCGGGTGTTGGAACGCGACATTCTGCGCTTGGGGACGGCCACGTCTACTTCTCCTCGTTGTTCGAGCTGTCGATTTGACTGCTGGGTTCTTCGGAGCCCGCGCCGAACTTGGCTGCCAACCCAGCCCAGCGAGGATCCATTGTCTCATGACGGTGCCCGGATTCCGCAATCGCCAGGCGAATGCCGCATTCGGGGCACAATCCCGCACAGTCGTCACTACACAACGGCTGCAGCGGAAGTTCCAGGCCCACCGCGTTCACGAGAACCGGTTCGAGATCGATCAGATCGTTCTCGACGCGGTAGACCTCGTCGTCCTCGGTGGTCTGCTCCGTGACGCTGTTCGGGTAGGCGAACAGCTCGGTGAGGTACACGTCCACCGGCTGGGTGAACGACTCGAGGCACCGCGAGCACTCACCCACGGCGTCCGCACGAACTGTACCGGTGACCAGGACACCCTCGGACACCGACTCCAGGCGGAGATCGAGGTCGATCTCGGACCCCTCCTCGATCGCGATCAGGTCGAGCCCGATGCGCGACGGTGACGGCACCTTCCGCTCGACCTCACGCATCGATCCGGGCCGGCGACCCAGGGAGAGCGTGTCGAGCACCAGACCGGAGTCCCGGCCGGGACGGGTCGTGCCGGAATCACGGGTGGACACGGGGAACTCACCTTCTTCGGACGACGCAGGACACGACTCGGTCGTGATAGGGCAACCGCTCCATGATACGCGATGGGCGGCAGGAGCGGAAATTCCGCCGGTCAGCGACGACGGCCCGCCCGGTGGTCGGCCTCCGCGAAGTCGGGGGCACCCGAGAGCCGCAGTTGCTGCCGGCCGCGGCCGACGGACCGCAGTGTGGTGCCGAGCAGCTCCTCGAACTCTGCGAGTTTCCCGTCGATGTACTCGTCGCATTCCGTCCGCAGACGGTCCGACTCGGCGTGGGCCGAATCGATGACGCGTGCCGACTCGGCGTGCGCGGCCTGCACGACCTCGGTCTGCGAGACCAGGCGCGCCTTCTCGGCCTCACCCTCCGCCACGGAACGCTCGTACGACGCCTGGCCGGACTCGACCAGGCGGTCGGCCTCGACGCGGGCGCGCCCGGTGACGCTCTCGTACTGCTTGTTGCCCTCGGCGACGAGGTCGTCGGCCTCGGCCTGGGCGTCGCGCACGAGTTCGTCGGCGTGGGCGCGTGCCTCCTTGACCATCCGGTCCGCCTGCGCCTTCGCGTCCGCCAGCATCCGATCGGCGTCGGCACGTGCGTCCTCGAGCAGGGTGCGCGCCTCCTCGTCGGCATCGCCGACGGTCTTCTCGGCCTGTGCCCGGGCATCGTTGATCAGCTTGTCGCGGTGATCGAGCACGTCCTGCGCGTCGTCGAGTTCGGGCGGCAGCGCGTCGCGCACGTCGTCGAGCAGCTCGAGGACATCGCCGCGCGGTACCACGCAGCTCGCCGTCATCGGAACGCTACGTGCCTCTTCGACGATTGCGACCAGCTCGTCGAGTGCCTCGAATACCCGGTACACGCCCAACCCCAATCACTCGCTCGGTGCGACCGGTGCGGTCGCGCCGCCGTCCAGTCTGCCGCAGCGCAGGGCACGCTTGTGTGCCCTGCGCTCGGTGTGTCGGGATACAGCCGTCACAGGCAGGTACGGGGATGTGTCCCCTACTTGGCGGCGGCCCGCTCGGCGAGGCGTGCGAGCAGACGAGCGTGCACGGTGCCCGGCAGCATGTCGGAGACATCGCCGCCGTAGGTCGCGACCTCCTTGACGAGCGAGCTCGACAGGTAGCTGTAGACCGGGTTGGTCGCGACGAACAGGGTGTCGACGCCGGTGAGCTTGTGGTTCATCTGCGCCATCTGCAGCTCGTAGTCGAAGTCGTTGGCGCCGCGCAGGCCCTTGACGATCGCGGTGATCCCCCGCTCGCGGGCGTAGTCGACGAGCAGACCCTGCCAGGCGTCGACCGTGACGTTCGGCAGGTGCGCCGTGGCCTCGGTGAGCATCTCGAGGCGTTCGTCGATCGTGAACATCCCCTGCTTGCTGGGATTGATCGTGACGGTCACGACGACCTCGTCGAACTGGGCCGAGACCCTGCCGATGACGTCGAGGTGTCCGTTGGTGACCGGGTCGAAGGATCCTGGGCAGACCGCGCGGCTCATGATCCAGCACCGTAGCAGGTGGCGATCTCCACCCTCGTCTCCCCGTATCGTCGCGATCTTCCGACCTCGAATGCCTGCGGCCACACCGTTTCCGGTGACCGCGACGAGCGTTCGACCACGACGACCGAACCGTCCTCGACCCAGCCGCCGGACACCAGCGCCTCGAGCACTCCGGTGACGGCCTCCTCGGTCACGGCGTAGGGCGGGTCGGCGAGGACGAGGTCGTACACGCGGTCGGCGGTGCCCGCGAGCACGGCGGCCACCGGCGCGGTGCGCAGCACCGCACCCGGCAGCCCGACCGTCGCGATGTTCTCGCGGATCACCCCCGCCGCCTTGGCGTCGGACTCGACGAGCATCGCGTGCTCGGCGCCGCGGGAGAGCGCCTCGAGGCCGAGGGCCCCCGACCCCGCATAGAGGTCGAGGACTGCGGCACCGTCGATGTCCATGCGTGCGTCGAGCGAACTGAACAAGGCCTCGCGGACCCGTTCGGACGTGGGCCGGGTCCCGCGGGGCGGCACCTTCAGGCGCCGCCCCCCGGCCCGGCCGGCGACGATCCGTGTCACTCGGCGCTGTCTCCCGTGGACACCTCGACGAGCAGGTCGCCACCTTCGACCTGTTGCACCGGGCCGATCGCGACACGTGTGATGCGTCCGCCGCGCGGCGCGGTGATCGCGGCCTCCATCTTCATCGCCTCGATGGTGGCGACGGTGTCGCCCGCCGAGACGCTGTCGCCCTCGGACACCACGAGGGTGACCGTGCCGGCGAACGGCGCGGCGACGTGACCGGGATGGTTACGGTCGGCCTTCTCCGCGGCCGGAATGTCGGCGGCCACCGACCGGTCGCGCACCGACACCGGGCGCAGCTGCCCGTTGAGGATGCACATCACCGTGCGGAAACCCTTCTCGTCGGCGTCGGAGATCGCCTCGAGACCGATGAGCAGTTCGACGCCCTTGTCCAAGCGCACCCGGTGCTCCTCACCGTGCCGCAACCCGTAGAAGAACTGGTTGGCCGAAAGCTCGGTGGTGTCACCGTAGGTCTCGCGGTGCTGCTCGAACTCCTTGGCCGGTCCGGGGAACAGCAGGCGGTTGAGCATGCGGCGACGCTCGGCCGACGTGCCGCCGAGGGCCTTCTCCTCCTCCGGCGCGAGCGGGGTGATCGGCTTGGGCTCGGCTCGGCCCGACAGCGCCTTGCTGCGGAACGGCTCGGGCCAGCCGCCTGCGGGGGTGCCGAGGTCGCCCCGCAGGAAGCCGATGACCGAATCGGGGATGTCGTACTTACCCGGCTCGGCGGCGAAGTCATCGACCGAGACCCCGGCACCGACGAGGTGCAGCGCGAGGTCGCCGACGACCTTGCTCGACGGCGTGACCTTGATCAGGCGGCCGAGGAGACGGTCGGCGCCGGCGTAGGCGGCCTCGACCTCTTCGAAGCGGTCGCCGAGGCCCAGAGCGATGGCCTGCTGGCGCAGGTTCGACAACTGACCGCCGGGAATTTCGTGGGTGTAGACCCGGCCGGTCGGGGCGGGAAGACCCGACTCGAACGGTGCGTAGACCCTGCGCAGCGCCTCCCAGTACGGCTCGAGGTCGCACACCGCCTGCAGGTCGAGCCCGGTGTCGAACTCGCTGTTCGCCGCAGCCGCGACGATCGCCGACAGGGCGGGCTGGCTCGTCGTGCCGGCGAGAGCCGCGGACGCACCGTCGACGGCGTCGGCACCGGCGTGCCAGGCCGCGAGATAGGTCGCGAGCTGCCCGCCCGGGGTGTCGTGGGTGTGCACGTGGACCGGCAGGTCGAAGTTGCTGCGCAGCGCCGACACGAGCGTCGCGGCGGCCGGGGCGCGCAACAGACCGGCCATGTCCTTGATGGCGAGCACGTGCGCACCGGCCTCGACGATCTCCTCGGCGAGCCGCAGGTAGTAGTCGAGCGTGTAGATCGTCTCGTTCGGGTTCGACAGGTCGCCGGTGTACGACATCGCGACCTCGGCGAGCGTCGTGCCGGTCTCGCGCACCGCGTCGATCGCCGGGCGCATCTGGTCGACGTTGTTCAGCGCGTCGAAGATGCGGAAGATGTCGATGCCCGTGTCGGCGGCCTCCTGCACGAACGCGCGGGTGACGGCCTCCGGGTAGGGGGTGTAACCGACCGTGTTGCGTCCACGCAGCAACATCTGCAGGTTGATGTTCGGGATCGCCTCGCGCAGCGCGGCCAGCCGCTCCCACGGATCCTCGTGCAGGAAGCGCAACGCGACGTCGTAGGTCGCGCCGCCCCACGCTTCGATCGACAGCAGCTGCGGCGTCATCCGGGCCACGTGCCCGGCGACCGTCAGCAGGTCCTTGCTGCGTACGCGGGTCGCGAGCAATGACTGGTGGGCGTCGCGGAAGGTGGTGTCGGTGACGCCGATCGCCTTCTGCTCACGCAGTGCACGGGCGAAGCCCTCGGGTCCGAGGTCGAGCAGGCGCTGACGCGAACCGGCCGGCGGCTCGGCGTTCGGATCGATCGTGGGCAGCTTGTCGTGCGGGTAGAGCGTGGTGGGTCGTTCGCCGTGCGGCTTGTTGACCGTGACGTCCGCAAGGTAGTTCAGGATCTTGGTGCCGCGGTCGGCGGACGAGCGCAGGGTCAGCAGCTGCGGACGTTCCTCGATGAACGAGGTGTTGACGTTCCCCCCGCGGAAGTCGGCGTCGTCGAGCACTGCCTGCAGGAAGGGGATGTTCGTCGCGACACCGCGGATGCGGAACTCGGCAACCGCGCGGCGGGCACGGGCCACGGCGGTCTCGAAGTTCCGGCCACGGCAGGTGAGCTTGACGAGCATCGAGTCGAAGTGGGCGGAGATCTCCGCGCCGACCGACGTGCCGCCGTCGAGACGGATACCGGCACCACCCGGGGTGCGGTAGCCGGTGATGCGGCCGGTGTCCGGGCGGAAGCCGTTGGCCGGGTCCTCGGTCGTGATGCGGCACTGCAGCGCCGCACCGCGAATGGTGATGCCCTCCTGCGACAGGCCCAGTTCCTCGAGCGACTCTCCCGCAGCGATACGCAGCTGGGACTGCACGAGGTCGACGTCGGTGATCTCCTCGGTGACCGTGTGCTCGACCTGGATACGCGGGTTCATCTCGATGAACACGTGGTTGCCACGCTCGTCGACGAGGAATTCGACGGTGCCCGCGCACTGGTAGCCGATCTCCTCGGCGAAGGCGACGGCGTCGGCGCAGATGCGGTCGCGCAGCGCGGGGTCCAGATTCGGGGCCGGGGCGAGCTCGATGACCTTCTGATGCCGGCGTTGCACCGAGCAGTCGCGCTCGTACAGGTGGATGACGTTGCCGTGCTTGTCGGCGAGGATCTGCACTTCGATGTGCCGCGGGTTGACCACGGCCTGTTCCAGGAAGACGGTGGGATCACCGAAAGCCGCATCCGCCTCGCGGGAGGCGGCTTCGATCGCCTCACGCAGCTGGGACGGCTCGGCGACCCGGCGCATGCCGCGTCCGCCACCACCGGCGACGGCCTTGACGAAGACCGGGAAGTTCATCGTCTCCGACGCGGCGACCAACGCGTCGACGTCCGACGACGGCTCCGACGATGCCAGCACCGGCAGACCGGCGGCCTTCGCCGAGGCGATCGCGCGGGCCTTGTTGCCCGTCAGCTCGAGGATCTCCGCCGACGGACCGACGAAGGTGATGCCCGCTTCTGCGCACGCCGCGGCGAGATCCGGGTTCTCCGAGAGGAAACCGTAGCCGGGGTAGATCGCGTCGGCGCCGGCCGACACGGCCGCTTCGACGATCTTCTCGACCGACAGGTACGCGCGGACCGGGTGTCCCTCATCGCCGATCTGATAGGCCTCGTCGGCCTTCAACCGATGCAGGGAGTTCCGGTCTTCGTACGGGAACACCGCGACCGTCCCGGCACCCAGTTCGTAGGCGGCACGGAAGGCGCGGATCGCGATCTCGCCACGGTTGGCGACAAGCACTTTCGAGAACATTGGTCGACGGTACCGCGACGTAACATGCCGCCTTCGACGCGCGTTCCACATCGTGGGACGAAGTGTCCGGACAGCACGACTGGAACGATGCAGTGGGCCTGTCCGTAACACGCCGTCAACATTCCGGGCACCGTCGCGGAAACCTCACCGAGGGTTCTGCCGCACGGTGTACGGAACGTAACTCAGGACTTGTCGAGGTACGCGACGCGCTCGACGTCGAGCGCCGCCCGCACCATGCTCGCGAGCCCGGGATGGTGTTCGAGGCCGGGATCCTTCTCGGTCACCGTCCGGGAGAAGTCGCGTGCCGCCTCGATGACGTCGGCGTCGTCGACGAGCGAGAGCAACCGGAGCGTGGACACCGTGCCGGACTGGGCGACGCCGAGGACGTCGCCCTCCCGGCGCAATTGCAGGTCGAGCTGGGCGAGTTGGAACCCGTCGGTGGTGCCGGCGACGGCCTCGAGCCGCATCATCGTCGGTGTGCCGGGCTTCGCGTCGGTCACGAGCAGACACAGCCCCTGGTGCCCACCACGGCCGACGCGACCGCGCAGCTGGTGCAGCTGGCTGACACCGAACCGATCGGCGTCGACGATCACCATCACCGTCGCGTTCGGCACGTCGACACCGACCTCGACGACGGTCGTACACACCAATACGTCGAGCTCCGCTGCGTTGAAGGCCTGCATCACGGCGTCCTTCTCGTCGCCGGGCAACCGGCCGTGCAGCAGCCCCACCCGCAGGTCGCGCAGCGGGCCGGAGGTCAGGAACTCGAACTGCTCGAGCACCGAGGTGGTCTCGGGTGGCGTCTGCTTGCCCTTCCCCGAGCCCGCCTGCTCGGGAGCGCCCGGATCGAGGAGCGCGTCGTCGTCGGCATCACCGTCGCCGATACGCGAACACACCACATAGGCCTGTCTCCCCGCAGCGACCTCCTCGTGGATGCGCTCCCACGCCCGGTCGACCCACTTCGGGTGCACCTTCGCCGGCACCACGCGACTGACGATCGGTGACCGGCCGCGGGGCAGTTCGCGCAGCGTCGAGACCTCGAGGTCGCCGAGCACGGTCATGGCGATGGTGCGCGGGATCGGCGTCGCAGTCATCACCAGCACGTGCGGGGACGCGCCGTCGCGGCCACGCGACCGCAGTGCGTCGCGCTGTTCGACGCCGAACCGGTGCTGCTCGTCGATCACCACCAGACCCAGGTCGAAGAACTGCACCTTGTCCTCGATGAGCGCGTGGGTGCCGATGACGATCCCGGCATCTCCCGTCACCGCCTCGTTGAGCGCGGCCCGCTTGCGCGCGACACCCATCGAGCCGGTCAGCAAGGTCACGCGGGTCGCGAGTTCGTGGGCGCCCAGTTCGCCCGCCGCCGCGAGGTCGCCGAGCATCGTCGTCAACGAGCGGGCGTGCTGCGCCGCGAGCACTTCGGTGGGCGCGAGCAGGGCGCACTGCCGCCCGGAGTCGATCACCTGCAGCATCGCCCGCAGCGCAACGATGGTCTTGCCCGAACCCACCTCGCCCTGGAGCAGTCGGTTCATCGGGTGTTCCCGGGCCAGATCGATGGAGATCTCCTCCGCCACGGCGAGCTGCCCGGCCGTCAGCTCGAAGGGCAGGCGCCGGTCGAACTCGTCGGCGATCCCACCGTCGCGGTGCGGGCAGGACGGCGCCGAACGCACCTCGACGTCGTGCCGGCGACCCGCGAGCACGAGCTGCACCGCGGCGGCCTCGTCGAATCGCAGGCGGTCGCGCGCACGGTCGATCTCCTGCTTCGTGTCGGGCAGGTGGATCGACCGCAGGGCTTCGTCGAGGCCCACGAAGCCGTGCTCGTCGCGCACCCACTCGGGCAGCGGATCGTCGACGCGGTCGAGCTGGTCGAGCACCTGCCGCACGCAGCGCATGACGGTCCACGACTCGACCTCGCGGGTCGCGCGGTACATGGGGATCAGCGCACGGTCGAAGACCGACATGTCCACCCCGGAGCCGTCCTGGGCCGTGCGCGCGAGACCCGCCAGGGCACCGGCGCCCCGCACCCGCGCGGGCGCCGCCGAGACGAGGTCCTCCGCGTCGCGCGGCTCGGGCAGCACGAGATAGCTGGGGTGGGTCAGGCTCCACTTGTCGCGGAAGTACTTCACGGTGCCCGAGAACATCGCGCGCACGCCGGGCTTGATGTTGTGCTTGACCCGGTGCGGATTGAAGAAGGTGACGTCGATGCTGTGGCGATCGGAGCGCAGCCGCACCGCGAGGCGTTTGCCGGCGCGGGACTTCATCGGCACCTCCTGCGCCGATTCGACCCGCGCGATGATCGTGACGTGCTGGCCCTCCTCGGGACGGCTCTCGCCGAGCTCGGCGCCCTGGGTGGCGTAGCGGTGCGGATAGTGCCGCAGCAGATCTTCGACGGTGGCCATCCCGAACGCGTCGTGCAAGGCGTCCGCCGTCTTGCGGCCGAGAACATGATCGAGCCGGTCCGCGAGTGTCGCCACTGCCGTCCCTTCCGCTACTCCTGCGGTGGCCTCGCGGCGCACCGGCTACTCGACGCCGAGCTGCAGCAGGTCGCTGCGCTGACCGCCCTGGTAGACCACCACGTCGATCTCCGGGTGGCGGCGATCGAGGTGGTCGGCCAGCTGCTCGACGAGTCCGTCGGGGGCGTCCGCACCGACCAGCATCGTCACGAGCTCGCCGCCCGCGGCGAGAATCCTGTCGAGCAGCGACGCTCCCGCTGTCACCAGATCATGCTCGATCACTACGACATCATGGCCGGCGAGGCCGAGACTGTCGCCGGGCTCGCACGTTCCGACCCAGGTCAGAGCGCGTTCGTTCGCGTACCGCAGCGACCCCCAACGCACACACGACGCCGCCTCCGACATCGCGAAGGCGTCGTCGACGGTGGCCCGCATCGGATCGTGCACGGCCAACGACGCCAGCCCCTGGACCACCGAGGACGACGGCAGGAACATCACTTCGCGACCCTCCCGCCGCGCCCGGGCGCCCACGGCGACGACGTCCTGCGCGGAGAGCGCGCCGTTGGGCAGTACGAGGACGTCCCGGCTCGGCAGCGCCCTGATCGCCGAGAGCAACTCGTCCGGGACGGAGATCTCCTCCGCCCGCAGCACCTGGGCGCCCTCCGCTTCGAACAGTTCGGCGGCACCGTCGCCGCCGACCACCGCGAGGACCGCCCGGGACTCCTCCCCCGCGCCGGTGTACGCCGGGACGACGGTCGTACCCGAGTCGCCGCACCCGCGACGCGCGGACTCGAGCGCGAAGCACGTGATGTCGATGCGGCGCAGGGCGCCGGCAGCGAGGCCGGCTTCGACCGCCGCTCCGGGATCGCAGCAGTGCACGTGCACGGACCAGCAACCCGACTCCCCGGCGACGATCGCTACGGAGTCGCCCAACGCGTCGAGAGCCGAACGCAGGGTGTCGATGCGCGCACCGTCGGAGCTCTCGACGAGATACATCACCTCGTATTCCTGCTGGTCGCTGTCGTCACGGTCGTCTACGATCTCGGGTTCGACCACGGGACGCGAGGCACCGGCGAGCACCATCCGGCGGTCGGGTCGCGTTCCCGTGGTGACTTCGACCAGGCAGTCGAGCAGCACGAGCAGGCCGAGGCCGCCGGCGTCGACCACCCCGGCCTCGGCGAGGACGTCGAGCTGGGTGGTGGTGCGCTGCAGCGCCTCGGCCGCGGCGTCGGCGCTCGCGGCGACCACGTCGCACACGGTCGCATCGGTCTGCCGGGCGGCCCGGACGGCGCCGTCGGCTGCGGCTTCGAGGACACTGACGATGGTGCCCTTCGCGGGCGCGCTGAGCGCTCCGGTCACGAGTGTCGCGGCGTTCGAGAGAGCGGCGGCGAGATCCGCGGCGCCGACGGTCGTCAGCCCGGAGACCGCGTCGGCCACCCCGCGCAGGGCCTGCGCCAGGATGATCCCCGAATTGCCGCGTGCGCCGGCGAAGGCGCCGCGTGCGAGCCCCTCGGCGACGTCGGATGCGGTGAGCGCGCCGTCCGCAGGCCCGCCGATCCGGGCCGCGGCGGCCTGCAGGGTGATGAGCAGGTTGTTTCCGGTGTCCCCGTCGGGCACCGGAAAGACGTTGAGCGAGTTGATCTCGGCTCGGCGCTGTTCGAGCGCTTCCACACCGAACTCGACCCATCGGCGCAGCGCCCGCCCGTCCACCGTGTCCTCGGCTTCGAGCAACGATCCCACCCCCTTCGCCTCTCGTCTCCGGGCCTCGTCCACCACTACGATCGGCGCCGATCGCCACGGCGCCGAGCCCTGGCGAACAGGTTAGCCGCGAGCCGTCCCGGCGTCCGGTTTGGCCATCTGCCCTCGAGTTCGCTAAGCTTGCCGGGTTGCCTCGCACGGGTGGCTCGTTCCCTGTGTTCGCAGGGCGAAACAACACAGACAGAAGATCTATCCACTAGACACAAGGAGTTCGCGACATGGCTGCCGTCTGCGACGTATGCGCCAAGGGCCCCGGCTTCGGGAAGTCGGTCTCGCACTCGCACCGGCGTACCAACCGTCGCTGGAACCCGAACATCCAGAGCGTGCGCGCTCAGGTTGCACCGGGCAACACCCGCAAGATGAACGTGTGCACCTCCTGCCTCAAGGCCGGCAAGGTCGTCCGCGGCTGATTCCCGGTCGAGTCGTAGCGAAGGCCCCCTGCGCTGATTGCGCAGGGGGCCTTCGCCGTTCGATACTGCGGCCGGATATCGTGCGGGAATGACCGAGAACCAAATTTCCTTTCCTGCCGACAACGGCTCTCCTCACTCGCTGGTGAGTGTGGAAGACCGGGTCCTGCGGATTGCCGTAGCGACCTCCGAGTACGGCACCTCCCTGTCCCCCGTAGGGATGGAGCAGGGCATCGCGGCCCTGCGTGCGGCAGGCCCGGAGATCGGCGCTGTACTGCTCGTCGGCGAAGGCGCGAACTTCTGTGCGGGCGGCAACGTCCACGGATTCGCCACGGCCGAGGATCGCGGTGCCCACCTGTTCGACATCGCCAATCTCTTCCACGACTTCGTCCGCGAGCTGGACAAGGCCGCCGTCCCGGTCGTCGCCGCCGTGCACGGCTGGGCTGCGGGCGCAGGCATGAGCCTCGCGCTGCTCGCGGACATCGCGCTCGCCGGCCCGGGTACGAAGATGCGCGCCGCGTACCCCTCGATCGGCTTCTCGCCGGACGGCGGGATGTCGTGGACCCTGCCGCGGATCGTCGGCCCGGCGCGGGCGCGCGAGATCATCATGACCGATGCCGTGATCGGCGCCGACGAAGCCGTGCGCCTGGGTCTGCTGAGCCGGCTCGTCGCCGACGGGGAGATCCAGAGCGAGGGGTTGCGGCTCGCCCGGACCCTCGCCCACGGCCCGACGCAGTCCTACGCCTCGATCCGCTCGCTCGTCGCCGAGTCGGCAGGACGGTCGCTGTCGGAGCACCTCGACGCGGAAGCCGCCGCGATCTCCGCGGCCGCGACGAGCCCCACGGGCATCGAGGGCGTCGATTCGTTCGTCGCCAAGCGACGCCCCGATTGGGATTCGATCCGGGCCTGACGATCCGGCATCGGTGGCGGACCGGTGGTCAGGGCAGTCGCCAGTCCACCGGTTCGCCGCCCTGCTCGACGAGGAGAGCGTTCGCACGGGTGAACGGACGCGACCCGAAGAATCCACGGGAGGCCGACAGCGGGGACGGATGCGCCGACTTCACGGTGGGCACACCGCCGAGCATGGGTTCGAGGGTCGCCGCGTCGCGGCCCCACAGGATCGCGACGAGCGGGGTACCGCGCGCGACCAGCGCGCGGATGGCCTGCTCGGTCACCACCTCCCAGCCCTTGCCCCGATGCGAGGCCGGCTGGCCCGGCGCCACCGTGAGCACCCGATTGAGCAACAGGACTCCGTGCTGCGTCCACGGCGACAGGTCGCCCGTGGACGGCTGCGGCAGATCGAGATCCTCGGTGTACTCGCGGTAGATGTTGGCGAGACTGCGAGGGATCGGACGGACGTCCGGAGCCACCGAGAAGCTCAGTCCCACAGCGTGGCCGGGCGTCGGATAGGGGTCCTGCCCGACGATGAGTACCCGTACCGCTTCGAACGGCTGGGTGAAGGCGCGCAGCACGTTCGGCCCGGACGGCAGGTAGTTGCGTCCCGCGGCCAGTTCCGCGCGGAGGAACTGCCCCATCGCGGTGATGTCGTCGGCGACGGGTTCGAGCGCTCGAGCCCACCCGGGGTCGACGAGTTCGGAGAGGGGCCGACCGGACCGGGGTTCATCCTCTCCACCGGACGCGGACTGTGTGTCGACGGTGTCGGCCACCTGTCACTCCTGGTCGATACGGCGGAGAGCGGTCCGGTAGTAGGCCGCGTTCGCCGCGTACATCTCTGCGTTGGCGTCGAAGTTGTTCTCGGGAATTTCGTACCCTTCGCGGACCTTCGCGGGGATGCCCATCGCCATGCGGCGGGGCGGAAGTTCGAATCGCGGAGGGATCAGGGCGCCGGCGGCGACCTGAGCACCGGCACCGATGACCGATCCGTTGAGGACGAGCGAACCCGATCCGATCAGTGCACCGTCGCCGATGGTGGAACCCTCGATGTGTGCGTTGTGGCCGACGACGCACCGCGCGCCGATGACGGTGGCCTCGATCGCGGTGCAGTGGATGATCGTGCCGTCCTGGATGTTGGTCTTCTCCCCCACGGTGATCGTGCCGTAGTCTCCGCGCAGCACCGCGGAGGGCCATACGGAGGCCCCGGCACCGAGGGTGACGTTGCCGATCACGACCGCGTCGGGGTGAACCCACGCGTCGGGATGGATATCGGGGACACGCTCGCCGAGTGCGTAGACAGCCATGACTGCAGAACCTATCTCGAGTCGGGACCTCGAGATGCAGCGCCCGGCGCGAAGCTCTCCCAGCCTCCGGATCCGCTCCGGCTTTTCCCGTCGACAGTGACACCGGCGCCCTCGAGCACCACCCCGATCGGCCGCCATCCGTCCGGGAGGGCGACCTCGCGCGGGAAACATGCGGCGAGGGCGTGGTCCTCGCCGCCGGTGAGGATCCACTCCCACGGGTCGGCCGCCAGCGCCTCGCCGGCCTTCCGCAGCTGCGTGTCGGGAGCGAGCGCAGCGGCGTCCAGGTCGATCGCGACCTCCGAGGCGGCACAGATGTGCCCGAGGTCGGCGACGAGACCGTCGGAGATATCGGTGCAGGCGTGGGCGCCCGCCGCAGCCGCAGCAGGACCTGCGACGTAGGGCGGAGCGGGCACGAGATGGGACGCGACGAGCTCGGGAAATTCCCGGTTGCCGGCGAGCAGCAGAGCGAGGCCGGCCGCCGAGCGACCGGTGCTGCCGGCGAGTGCGACGACGTCCCCGGGCTGGGCGGTCGAGCGGAGCAGCGGGGGTCGTCCCTCGAGTTCGCCGAGTACGGTGACCGAAACGATCACCTGGCCGGCCTGCACGAGGTCGCCTCCCACGACTCCGGCGCCGATCTCCTCCGCGGCTTCTCCGATTCCCGTGGAGATGCCGTCGAGTACGGCGACGGGAGTGTCGGGCGGGCACCCGAGACCGACGACGAAAGCGGTGGGGCGCGCCCCGACCGCGGCGACGTCCGCTCCGTTCTGGGCGACGGCCTTGCGTCCGACCTGCTGCGGGCTGGACCAGTCGAGCCGAAAGTGACGTCCTTCGACGAGCATGTCGGTCGAGATCGCGATACGGCCGTCGGCCGCTGCGACGACCGCAGCGTCGTGCCCCGGACCGACGAGCGTGCTGCGTGGCTGTCGCCGCGCCCTCACCGCCCGCTCGATCACGGGGAATTCCCCGATGTCGGAGACGGTGGGTCCGGTCGGGTTCGTCACGGTGACGGTCGCCTCTTTCTCGGTCGGCGGTGGGAGAGAGCCGGCACGTGTCCTGCTACGTTCGGTCACGCTACCGCCCCCTGTCCCCGAGCCCGGATTCTGGACACGATGAACGACACCTCTGCTTCCGACCGCGAGCCCTCCGACGACGTCCCTGCCGAGGCACCCGAATCGGATGCGACCCGCCGCAGTCCCGCCCTGATCGCCACGGCGATCGCACTGCCCGTCGCTCTCCTGGTCGGCGTGGTGGTGGCGGCGGTGACGGTATCCCGGTCACCTGTGAACACGCCTGTCGGTCTGGGTCCCGTGCCCGCCCCCGAGGCCGAATCCGAGTCGTGCGCGCAGTTGCTCGAGGCCCTGCCCGAGGAGCTCGGCGACTACACGCACGCCGAACTGGCCGACCCGGCTCCGGTGGGCGCTGCGGCCTGGCAGTCCGACGACGGCGACGAGGTGGTTCTGCGCTGCGGCCTCGACCGGCCCGACGAGTTCGACCAGGCGGCGGCTCTGCAGGTGATCGACGAGGTGCAGTGGTTCGAGGTGTCGGGAGCCGAGCAGGGCATCCCGGCGAGCACGTGGTTCGCGGTCGATCGTCCGGTCTACGTGGCGCTGACCGTGCCCGACGGTTCCGGGCCGACCCCGCTGCAGGACGTCACGGCGGCGATCGAAGCGACGCTCCCGCAGCAGGAGATCGATCCGGCGCCGGTCCGCTGAGCCGGACAGATCCGGCGCCGAGCCGCTGAGCCGGACAGATGAAGGTCGGCCCCGGCACCGTGGATGTGGTGCCGGGGCCGACCTATCTCGTCGCCGCATCGATCAGGACGCGTGCATGGTCCCCGTGCGCTGGTAGCGCTCGTGGAAGGAGAACGCCTCACCGAGCAGGTGCGGGGTGTGGCCTGCTCCGGGAGCTGCCTCGGCGCGGTCGATGTAGTCGAGCAGTTCGGCGCGGTAGTCGGGATGCGCGCAGCGCTCCACGACGACCCGCGACCGACGCCGGGGCGACAGGGCGCGCAGATCGGCGAGACCTTGTTCGGTCACGATGACCTGCACGTCGTGCTCGGTGTGGTCGACGTGCGGCACCATCGGAACGATCGAGGAGATCGCGCCGCCACGGGCGGTCGACGGGCTCAGGAACATCGACAGGTAGCCGTTGCGCGCGAAGTCGCCGGAGCCACCGATGCCGTTCATGATGCGTGTGCCCATCACGTGGGTGGAGTTGACGTTGCCGTAGACGTCGGCCTCGAGCATGCCGTTCATGGCGATGATGCCGAGTCGGCGCACGATCTCGGGGTGATTGCTGATCTCCTGCGGCCGCAACATGATGTGGTCGCGGTAGAAGTCGATGTTCTCGACGAAGTCGTTCAGTCCCGCTTCGGACAGCGCGAGGGCGGTGGCCGAGGCGAACCGGACGGTGCCGTGCTTGACGAGGTCGAGCATGCCGTCCTGGATGACCTCCGAGTAGCAGGTCAGTCCCCGGTACGGTCCGCTGTCGAGACCGGCGAGCACGGCGTTGGCGACGTTGCCGACACCCGACTGCAGCGGGAGCAGCGTGTCGGCGGGTAGCCGTCCCGCGGCGACTTCGTGCGCGAAGAAGTCCAGGACGTGCCCTGCGATGGCCTGGCTGGTGGCATCCGGGGCGGTGAGCGCCGTGGCGCTGTCGGGCCGGTCGGTCTCGACCACCGCGACGACACGTTCCGGATCGATCCGGAAGTAGGGCTGGCCGATGCGGTCCTCGACGTGGGTGAGGTCGATCGGGCGGCGGTTCGGAGGGAGCGCGGTGCCGTAGTAGACGTCGTGCACACCGTCCATGGCGGCGGGGATCCACGAGTTGACCTCGAGGATGACCTTCTCGGCGACGTCGAGCCAGGTCTTGTTGTTACCGATGGACGTGGCAGGGATCAGCTCGCCGTTCTCGGTGATGCCGGAGATCTCGACAACCGCCACGTCCACGTGTCCGTAATAGCCCTCCCAGACCTGCTGGGCTACGTGCGAGAGATGGATGTCGACGTAGTCCATGCGGCCTTCGTTGATCCGTCCGCGCGCGGTGGGCTCCGCCTGGTAGGGCATACGCAGCGCGATTCCGTCGACGTCGGCAAGCATGCGCTCGATGTCGGAGGCGACCGACGCGCCGGTGAGCAGGTTGATCCGGAAGTCGCCGCCGGTCGCGCGCGTGCGCCGGATGTGTTCGGCGAGGGCCGGGGTCACGGCCTTCGGGGTGCCTGCACTGGCGAAACCGCTGATGGCGACCGTGTCGCCGGGACGGATCCACTGGACGGCTTCCTGCGCCGACACGATCTTGTTGCGGTAGGTCTGATGACGTACCCGAGCCTCGGCCGGAGTCACGACGACCGACTCCACAGACGGCGCTGCGGGGGATGAAAGGGCTGCGTACATGACGACGACCATAGCGGCGCGGATGATCCGCTCGTCACACTCGGGCCGGACCGGCGATCGCCGTCACCAATGTGGACACAGAGTGTCACGAGTCGCACTCCAAGATCGATGTCATCGGAAGTTGTTGTTCCGCAAGATGTTACATCATGATTTCCGCCACCAGGAGTGACACTCGGTGCCACCTCCCTTCCCAGGCCAGGTCGGGCCACGTCCTTTACGGTATCCCCGTTCGCCGCCGCTTCGGTACCGTTCGCCGCCCGCGACGAACCGTTCACCGCTGCCGTGACGGAACGACGTCGGGCACGATTGCAGCATGACGAACTCCACCGAGCTGTTGCGCGACGACGCCGAGCATCTTCTCCGCGAACTGGCGGGCCCCGACGCCCGACTCCGCGACGACCAGTGGGTCGCGATCGAAGCGCTCGTGGTGCACCGTCGCCGCGCCCTCGTCGTGCAGCGCACGGGCTGGGGGAAGTCGGCCGTCTACTTCATCTCCGCCAAGTTGCTGCGCCGGCAGGGACGAGGTCCGACCGTGATCGTCTCTCCGCTGCTCGCGTTGATGCGCAACCAGGTCGCGGCCGCGGAACGGGCCGGCGTCCACGCCGCGACCATCAACTCCGGCAACGTCACTGAGTGGGACTCGATTCACGAGCGGATCACAGCGGGCGAGGTCGACGTGCTCCTCGTGAGCCCCGAGCGCCTCAACAACCCCGACTTCCGCGACCAGGTGCTGCCGTCCCTCGCCCGCGATGCCGGACTGGTGGTCGTCGACGAGGCGCACTGCGTGTCGGACTGGGGTCACGACTTCCGGCCCGACTACCGCCGTATCCGCACCCTCGTCTCCGAACTCGGCGACGACATCCCGGTGCTGGCGACGACCGCGACCGCCAACGACCGGGTGGTAGCGGACATCGCCGCACAACTGGGTGTCGGCAGCAGTCACGATGACGACAGCAGTGACGATGCAGGCCCCGGCGACACCCTGGTGCTGCGCGGCGGGCTCGACCGTCCGTCGTTGCACCTGTCGGTGGTGCGGATCGACGAGCCGGCACGACGCGCGGCGTGGCTCGCGCAGCATCTGAAGGACCTGCCGGGCTCGGGCATCGTCTACGCGCTGACGGTCTCCGCCGCCCGCGACCTCGCAGCGCTCCTGGCCGACCACGGTTACCCGGTGGCCGCGTACACCGGGCAGACCGAACCGACCGAACGCGAACAACTCGAGGCCGATCTGCTCGACAACAAGGTCAAGGCCCTCATCGCCACCTCCGCACTCGGCATGGGCTTCGACAAACCCGACCTCGGCTTCGTGGTCCATCTCGGCGCCCCGTCGTCGCCGATCTCCTACTACCAGCAAGTGGGGCGTGCGGGCCGCTCCACCGAACGCGCCGAGGTGGTCCTGCTCCCCGGCCCGGAGGACCGTCGGATCTGGCAGTGGTTCGCTTCCGTCGCCTTCCCGGACGAGGCTCTCGTCCGGCGTGTGATCGCGGCGCTCGATACCGAACGGCCGGTGTCGACCCCCGCACTCGAGCCTCGGGTCGACCTCACCCGCTCACGCCTGGAGATGGTCCTCAAGGTTCTCGATGTCGACGGAGCCGTGAAGAGGGTCAAGGGCGGCTGGGTCGCCACCGGGCGACCGTGGGTGTACGACGAGGAGCGGTACGGGCGCCTCGAGGAGGCACGCGCAGCGGAGCAGGAGGCGATGCTCGAATACGAGCGCACCACCGAATGCCGCATGGTCTTCCTGCGTCGCCAGCTCGACGACCCCGAACTCGACACCCAGGGCACCGGCTGTGGTCGCTGCGACAACTGCATCGGCTCCCGATGGGAGACATCCGTGGGTGACAAGGAGGTCGCCCGGACCCGCGCCCGCCTCGAACGCCCCGGCGTCGATCTGCCGCCGCGCCGCCAATGGCCTACAGGGATGTCGACGCTCGGGATCCCGCTGTCGGGTCGGATCGCGGACGGTCCTCGGCCCGGACGCGTCCTGGGGCGGCTGTCGGATCTGGGTTGGGGTCCCCGCCTTCGCGAACTGCTCGACGGGCCCGACCGCGAGGCACCGAAAGCGGTGGTGGACGCGTCGATCGCGGTGCTCGCCGCATGGGACTGGGAGGAACGACCGACCGCCGTCATGGCCGTGGAATCCCCCGACCACCCCCTCCTCGTGGAGTCCCTGGCCTCGCAATTGGCGCAAATCGGACGATTACGAGATCTAGGTGTATTACGACGCCGAAACGGGAATACGGGGTCCACGGCAGCGAACTCGGCATACCGGGTCGCCGCACTGATCGATGCGTGGGAACGACCCGACACGATCGGGTCGAGTGGTCCGATCCTGCTCGTCGATGCGGTGACCGACACCGGCTGGACCTTCACGATGGCGGCGAGAACTCTCGTTGCCGCGGGGGCCGACGCCGTGTTGCCGTACGCACTTGCGAGCCCGAAGTAATCGCTACGAGGAGGACCGACGTAACATGTTTGTGACCGGCATCACAACATGCGCTCGACCTGCACGGACCACTGGGTTCCGATGCCGATTCCGGACATCGGGGTGATCTCGACACCGGAAGTTGTTAGGTTGAAAGGACATATGAGGCCCGTCAAGGAAAGAAGTACCCCGACCCCCGACTCGGCTGAATCGAATACCGCGACCACCCCTCAGGGCGTGGCCGCATCCGAGTCCGGTAGTGAGCCGGCTGCAATCGAATTCCGGCGTCCGCGTATCGCCGACGGTAGACGACTCTGGCAGATCGCGCGTGATTCGCAGGTTCTCGACGTCAATTCCGGATACGCATATGTGTTGTGGTGTCGCGATTTCGCCGACACATCGGTTGTCGCAACCGACGATACCGATCGCCCTGTGGGGTTCGTGACCGGCTACCGCCGTCCCGATTCCCCGAACACACTGTTCGTCTGGCAGGTGGCCGTCGACGCCGACCAGCGTGGACGCGGAGTAGCGGGCCGCATGCTCGATGCCCTGCTCGACCGACTCGAACCGCTCGGCGTGACCCGTCTGGAAACAACGGTGAGTCCCGACAACGAGGCGTCGATCGCCATGTTCACCGCTCTCGCACGTCGCCGTGGAACGCATATCACTCGCACCGAGTTGTTCGCGCCCGACGATTTCCCCGATTCCCATCTGGCCGAGGATCTGTACACCGTCGGCGAATGATCGCAGCGCATCTGCGCGCGAAAATCTCATAATTCTCGAATAATCACAGGAGGACCACGACATGACCATCCTGGAAAACAAGCCCGAGACCACCCCGAAGTCCGACACCGCGATTTTCTCGCACCTCGAATCCGAGGTGCGGAGTTACAGCCGCGGTTGGCCCGTCGTTTTCGACAAGGCATCGGGTTCCTGGCTGCGCAGCGAGGACGGGAAGGATTATCTCGACTTCTTCGCCGGCGCCGGAGCCCTGAACTACGGCCACAACAACCCGATTCTCAAGTCGGCGCTCGTCGACTACATCATGGGCGACGGCATCACCCACGGCCTCGACATGCACACCGTCGCCAAGCGCAAGCTGCTCGAGACCTTCGAATCGCACGTGCTCGCACCGCGCGGCCTGGACTACAAGGTCCAGTTCCCCGGCCCGACCGGCACCAACGCGGTCGAGGCGGCACTGAAGCTCGCCCGCAAGGTCACCGGTCGTGAGTCGATCATCAACTTCACCAACGCTTTCCACGGAATGACCCTGGGCGCCCTGTCGGTGACCGGTAACTCCATGAAGCGCGCCGGCGCAGGTATCCCGCTCGTGCACGCCACGCCGATGCCGTTCGACAACTACTTCAACGGCGTCACCGAGGACTTCCAGTGGTTCTCGCGCGTCCTCGACGACGCGGGCAGCGGCCTCAACCGTCCCGCCGCGGTCATCGTCGAGACCGTGCAGGGTGAGGGTGGCGTGAATGTCGCTCGCCCCGAATGGCTTCGAGCTCTCGCCGATCTGTGCAAGGAACGCGACATCCTGCTCATCGTCGACGACGTGCAGATGGGCTGCGGTCGCACCGGCCCGTTCTTCTCGTTCGAGATCGCCGGGATCACGCCCGACATCGTGACCCTGTCCAAGTCGATCGGCGGTTACGGAATGCCGTTGGCGCTCACCCTGTTCAAGCGTGAGCTCGACGTGTGGGGACCGGGCGAGCACAACGGCACCTTCCGCGGCAACAACCCGGCCTTCGTGACGGCTGCCGCCGCCCTCGAGCACTACTGGGCCGACGACAAGCTCGAGCGCGACACGCTGCGCAAGGGCGAGCGCATCCGCCAGACCTTCATGAACCTGTCCGACATGTTCGACGGCGTCTCGACCCGCGGCCGCGGCCTGGTCCAGGGTCTGGTCTTCGAGAACCCGGACGACGCCGAGAAGGTGTGCTCCCTGGCCTTCGAGGAGGGTCTGCTCGCCGAGACCTCCGGTCCGTCGGACGAGGTCGTCAAGCTGCTGCCGCCGCTGACCATCACCGACGACGAACTCGAGTTCGGGCTCAACATCCTCGCGGAAGCGACCGCCAAGGTCCGCTCCTGAGCGGTCTGCCGCTCCGGCCGCCCCGAACCGATTTGCAGAAGAAGGACTTTCGACACCCATGATCGTTCGCACGACAGAAGAGATCACCGGCACCGAGCGCGACGTCGTCTCCGAGGACGGCCAGTGGCGCAGCAAGCGCATCATCCTCGCCGGCGACAAGGTGGGCTTCTCGTTCCACGAGACGACCATCGAGCCGGGCACCGTCAACGAGTTCCACTACGCCAACCACGTCGAAGCCGTGTGGCTGGTCGAGGGCACGGGCAAACTGCAGGACCTCGACAACGACGTGGAGTACGAGCTCGCTCCGGGCACGATGTACCTGCTCGACGGACACGAGCGTCACCGCGTGCTCCCGGAGACGCGGATGCGCATGCTCTGCGTCTTCAACCCCCCGGTCACCGGCCGTGAGGTGCACGACGAGAACGGTGTGTACCCGTTGATCGAAGAACCCGCCTGAGTGCGGTAACCACGTGACCGATGCGGGGCGGACGCTTAGAGTCGAGAACATGACTCCCGAGCGTGCGCCCCGCGTCGCTGTCGGCCCCGAGCGCGACCCCCGCTTCGAACGGGCGGTCGCGGGTGGGGGCGGTGTGCCCTGCGGGCTCGAGGACGCCCCGGACGCGCTCGTCTGGACCGCCGGACCCCAGAACTTCCCCGAGGCCCTGCCGGCCTCCGTCCGCTGGGTGCAACTCCCGTCCGCCGGAGTCGAGTACTGGCTGTCGCAGGGTGTCGTCAAGGCCCACCCGCGGGTCACCTGGACGTCCGCCGCGGGCGCGTACTCGGCGGCCGTCGCCGAACATGCCCTTCTTCTCCTCCTCGCCGGGGTCCGGGCACTGCCGGCCCACCTGGCCGCCACGTCGTGGGCACCCGAGAGCCTCGCTCCGGCCGTCGGCACTCTCCGGGGCGCGACCGTCGGGATCATCGGCGCCGGTGGGGTGGGCCGGGCGCTGATCCCGATGCTGGCCGCACTGGGCGCCCACACCCTCGCCGTCACCCGGAGCGGTCGTCCCGTGCCCGGTGCCGTCGAGACGTTCCCCGTCGAGCGGATCGACGAGATATGGTCTCTCGCAGATCATTTCGTGATCTCCGCAACGGCCACACGGGACGTCGAGACCCTCGTGGGCGCGAGTGAACTCGCCGCCATGAAATCCACGGCGTGGGTTGTCAACGTCTCCTACGGCGAACTCGTCGACACCGACGCCCTCGTTGCCGCGCTCCGGTCCGGCGCGATCGGCGGTGCAGGTCTCGACGTCACCGATCCCGAACCGCTCCCGGACGATCATCCGTTGTGGACGCAACCCAATGCCATGATCACGCCCCACGATTCCAATCCGCCGCCGCTGCGCATCCCGGCCTATCTCGAGCACGTCACCGAGAACGTCACGCGGTTCGCCTCCGGTCTCGTGCCGATCGGGGTCGTCGATCCCAGCGCCGGTTACTAGACCGCCGCGCTCACTCCGACGCCTTCTCCTGCTTCTCGTCGCGTTGCGCCCATTCGAGCAGCGTATCCAGGGAGAAGACCGCGTCGTCGATCCCCGCGTGCAGGTCGCCGAGTTCCTCGAAGCGTTTCGGTACGGTCCGGATCGTGAAGTCCCTCGGGTCGAGGTCGTCGATCTCGTCCCACCGCACGGGGGTGGAGACCGTCGCCTCGGGCACACCGCGGACCGAATAGGCACTGGCAATCGTGTGGTCGCGCGAGTTCTGGTTGTAGTCGACGAACACCGCCGACGGGTCACGTTCCTTGCGCCACCACGCCGTCGTCACGTCGCCGGACGCGCGTCGTTCCACCTCCCGCGCGAATGCCCATGCGGCCCTTCGGACGTCGTCGAATTCCCACTCGGGTGCGATCCGGACGTAGATGTGCAGACCGTCTCCTCCCGAGGTCTTCGGCCAGCCCACGGCACCGAGTTCGTCGAGCACCTCGTGCGCCACCTTCGCGACACGCCGGACCCGGTCGAAATCGCAGTCGGGCATCGGGTCGAGGTCGATCCTCCACTCGTCGGGTCGCTCCACGTCGCTGCGCCGCGAGTTCCAGGGATGGAACTCCACGGTGGACATCTGCACGGCCCACACGACGTCGGCGAGATGGGTGACGCACAGCTCGTCGGCATCGCGGTCGTAGCGCGGGAAGTGCACCCGGACGGTCTCCACCCAGTCCGGCGCCCCGCGGGGCAGACGCTTCTGGTGTACCTTCGGCCCCGCGAGCCCGTCGGGGAACCGGTGCAGCATGCAGGGCCGTTCGCGGAGTGCCCGGACGATCCCCTCCCCTACGCGCAGGTAGTAGTTCGCGAGGTCGAGCTTGGTCGCCCCGATCTCGGGGAAGTACACGCGCTCGGGGTGCGAGATGCGCACCGTGTGACCGTCCACGTCCAGCTCGACTGCAGTGGCATCCTTGCTCATCCGTGCCTCCCGTCCGTTCGCTCGTGCACCATCCTCGCGTGCCGACAGGCGTCACGGGACGATTTCCTCCGCCCGGCCGTCCCGACCGCTAACGTCGAAGCGATGCTGCTGCACTCGGTTGTCGACACCTCCGTCGCCGTCTCCGCCACACGGTCACGACGCACCAAGATCGACCTGATGCGCGAACTGCTCGACCGTGCCGAACCCCACGAGGTCGAAGCGGTGGTCTCGTGGCTGTCCGGGGAGATGACACAGGGTCGCCTCGGAGTCGGCTTCCGCACCCTCGCAGCCCTGTCCGTACCGGCGGCCGACGAGCCGACACTTTCCGTCGACGAGGTGTCGGGTCTGCTCGACCGGCTCGCCGGCGTCTCCGGTCCCGGGTCCACCGCCGCGCGGCAGCAACTGCTCGTGGAGCTGTTCGAGCGTGCCACCGAGGCCGAGCAGCGATTCCTCGTCGCGCTCCTCGGAGGTGAGCTGCGGCAGGGGGCTCTCGAAGGAGTCATGACCGATGCGGTCGCGGCCGCGGCCGGTCTCCCCGTGGAGCCGGTCCGCCGGGCGGTGATGCTGTCGGGCCGACTGGCTCAGGCCGCAGCAGCGGCCTTCGAGGGCGGCGTGGACGCCCTCGCCGGTTTCGGTCTCGAACTCGGCCGACCGGTGCGGCCGATGCTCGCCTCCCCCGCCGAGTCCCTCGAAGGCGCCCTCACCGAGTTCGACGGTGCGGTGAGCGTGGAGTACAAACTCGACGGTGCACGCATCCAGGTGCACCGCCGGGACGACGCCGTGTGGATCTTCACCCGCACACTGCGCGACATCACCACCTCGGTCCCCGAACTGGTCGATCTCGTGCGGGCGCTGCCCTGTCGCAGTGTCGTGCTCGACGGCGAGACGCTCGCGCTCACCGATTCCGGACGTCCCCGACCGTTCCAGGAGACCATGAGCCGATTCGGTGCCCGCTCCGAGCGCGAACTGCTGCTGCACCCCTACTTCTTCGACTGCCTGCATCTCGACGGCGACGACCTGCTCGACGAGCCGCTGTCGGTGCGTCTCGCCCATCTCGCTCGCGTCGCGGAAGAGCACCGCATCCCGACGCTGGTCGCTCCGGATGCCGACAGCGCCGAGGCCCATCTCGGTGACTCGCTCGGCAACGGCCATGAGGGCGTCATGGTGAAGTCGCTCACGTCGACCTACACCGCCGGCCGGCGGGGCCGGGCGTGGCAGAAGGTCAAACCGGAGCACACCCTCGATCTCGTGGTGCTCGCCGCCGAATGGGGATACGGGCGCCGCACCGGCTTCCTGTCGAATCTGCACCTGGGGGCCCGCGACCCGGACGGGGGCCCACCGATCATGGTCGGAAAGACCTTCAAGGGCCTCACCGATGCGTTGCTGCAGTGGCAGACAGCGGAATTCCCGCGGTACGAGTCGCATCGCGACGAGCACACCGTCCACCTGCGACCCGTGATCGTCGTCGAGATCGAACTCGACGGGGTCCAGACCAGCAGCCGCTATCCGGGTGGGGTCGCGCTGCGCTTCGCGCGGGTACTGCGCTACCGCCCCGACAAGTCCGTCGCCGACGCCGACACGATCGACGCGGTCCGGGCGCTGCTGCCCCCAGGGCCGGTCTCCGGAACCGGCCTACCGTAGATGGGGTGATCGACCTTCCACGCCGCTCCGACGACCTGCACACGCTCCTGCACGGACGTCGGATCGCCGTTCTCACCGGTGCCGGCCTGTCGACGGATTCCGGTATCCCCGACTATCGCGGACCGGACTCGCCCCCGCGCAATCCGATGACCTTCCAACAGTTCGTCGGCGATGCGGAGTTCCGGCAGCGTTACTGGGCCCGCAACCACGTCGGCTGGAGACACATGGACGCCGCCCGGCCCAACGCCGGGCACCGGGCCCTCGCAGCCCTCGAACGCGCAGGATCCGTCGTCGGTGTGATCACCCAGAACGTCGACTTGCTGCACACGAAGGCCGGCAGCCGCCGGGTCGTCGACCTGCACGGCACCTACGCACAGGTCCGGTGCCTGTCGTGCGAGCACCGCATCTCGCGGTTCACGCTGCACGAACACCTGTGCGCGGCCAATCCGGGATTCGACGACCGGGTCCGCGCGACGACCGGCCTCGAGGTCGCTCCCGACGCCGACGCGGTGGTCACCGACACCGAGGACTTCGTCGTAGTCGACTGCGAGCGCTGCGGAGGGATGCTCAAACCCGACATCGTGTACTTCGGGGAGACGGTTCCACGCCCGCGCGTCGATCTCGCTTATTCGGTCGTGGACGGCGCCGACGCCCTGCTGGTCGCCGGTAGTTCGCTGACGGTGCAGTCGGGGTTGCGTTTCGTGCGTCGCGCCGCGCAGCAGAACATCCCGGTGGTGGTGATCAATCGTGGACCCACGCGCGGTGATGCGCTGGCGACTCTCAAGCTCGACGCCGGCACGTCGGAGACGCTCGTCTTCCTGGCCGATGCGGTCACTGCGCCGAGTCGGTGACCGCGGTCAGATCACCCGCACGAGATCGTCGGCGTGCACCACGGGGCGTTGGAGGTCCGGCGGCAGCCGGCCCGTCGAGAAGCCGATCATGAAATCGAGTTCGGACGCGTCGTAGGCCACCACACCGCGAGCGACCGTGCGGCCGTCGGGCGCGACGATGCCCACGACGTCGCCCGCGTGGAAACCGCCACTGGTGCCGGTGATTCCGGCGGCGAGCAGGGAGCGTCTCCGTTCCATCACGGCCCGCACGGCGCCCTCGTCGAGATACAGCGAACCGTGCACGTCGGCCGCGTGACGTACCCAGAAGCGCCGCGCGGACAGACGCTGGGGGCGGGCGGCGAAAGCCGTGCCGACGTCGGCGGCGGCGAGGGCGCGGTCGGCCTGGGAAGCCGCGGCGAGCAGCACCGGCACACCGGAATCCGCCGCGAGGCGGGCCGCGGACAGCTTGGACGCCATGCCACCGGTGCCCAGTGCACCACCCGACCCGGCGACCACACCGTCGAGATCCTCGGGGGTGCGGACCTCGGGGACGAGATTCGCGGCGCCCTTGCGCGGATCCCCGTCGTACAGACCGTCGACGTCGGAGAGCAGGATCAACGCGTCGGCGCCGATGAGATGCGCGACCAGCGCAGCGAGCCGGTCGTTGTCGCCGAAACGCAGTTCGACGGTGGCAACCGTGTCGTTCTCGTTGACCACCGGAACCGCCCCGAGCGAGCGCAGACGGTCGAGCGTGCGTTGCGCGTTGCGGTGCTGGGTGCGCCGGCCGATGTCGTCGGCGGTGAGCAGAACCTGGCCCACGGTGCGGTCGTAGCGGGCGAAGGAGGTACCCCACGCGTGGGCGAGGGCGAGCTGCCCGACGCTCGCCGCGGCCTGCTTCGTCGCGAGATCACGCGGTCTGCTCGTCAGGCCGAGCGGTGCGAGACCGGCACCGACCGCGCCGGAGGAGACCACGACGACGCTCGCGCCCGTGCTGATCCGGCCTTCGATGGCGTCGACGAGACGGTCGAGACGGCTGCGGTCGAGCCCACCCACCAGGCTCGTGATCGCCGACGACCCGATCTTGACCACTACGCTGCGGGCGTGGGAGATGACCTCCCGAGTGTCGCTCATGTTTTCCTCGGTACGCTTCGGGCTTCCGGATCGATGGGAACGCGGGGCCGGCTACTCGAACTCGTCGTCGGTGGCCAGGCCGCGGCGCACCTTCTTGGCGTGGCGGCGTTCGGCGGCGCCGACGCGGTCGACCTGGTCGAGGCGGGCGTCGGTGCCGCGACCGGTCGGCACGACATCCACGCCGGCCTGCGTCTGCGGTTCCCACTCGAAGCCGACCTCGCCGATGGTGACCCAGCATCCGGGCTCCGCGCCGAGCTTGACCAGCTTGTCCTCGACCCCGAGACGCGCGAGGCGGTCGGCGAGATAACCCACTGCTTCGTCGTTGTCGAAGGCCGTCTGGCGCACCCATCGCTCGGGGCGGGTGCCCTGCACGATGAATCCGCCGGGCACTTCGGGATCGTGGACCACGGTGAAGGCCTCCTCGTCGCGGGCGACGGGACGGATCACCGGGCGGGTGGGCGCGGCCGGAGGATGCGCCGCCCGGTACTCGTCGACCATCTTCGCGAGGGCGAACGTCAGGGGGCGCAGCCCGTCGCGGCTCACGGCCGAGATCGTGAAGACCGGCCATCCGCGCGCCTCGAGTTCCGGGGTGACGAACTCGGCGAGTTCCTTCGCGTCGGGCACGTCGGCCTTGTTCAGGATCACGATGCGAGGGCGCTCGGCGAGGTCGCCGAGTCCACTGTCGCCCGACAGGGCGGGCTGGTAGGCGGCGAGTTCGGCCTCGAGTGCGTCGATGTCGGAGATCGGGTCGCGGCCGGGTTCGAGGGTCGCGCAGTCGACGACGTGCGCGAGCACGGCGCAGCGCTCGAGATGCCGGAGGAAGTCGAGACCGAGACCGCGGCCCTCGCTCGCACCCGGGATCAGACCGGGCACGTCGGCGACGGTGAAGGTCGTGTCGCCGGACTGCACCACACCGAGATTCGGCACGAGAGTGGTGAACGGATAATCGGCGATCTTCGGCTTGGCTGCCGAGAGCACCGACACGAGCGACGACTTGCCGGCCGAGGGGAAGCCCACGAGACCGACGTCGGCGACGGACTTCAACTCGAGGACGAGATCGAGTTCCTCACCCTCCTCGCCGAGCAGAGCGAAACCGGGTGCCTTGCGCGCCTTCGACGCGAGCGCCGCATTGCCGAGACCACCGCGACCACCGTGCGCGGCCACGAAACGCGTCCCGGTTCCCACGAGGTCGGCGAGGATCCGGCCCTTGGCGTCGAGCACGACGGTGCCGTCGGGAACCTTCAGGACGAGGTCGCCGCCGTTGGCGCCGTTGCGGTGGCCGCCGGCGCCCTGGGCACCGTTGGTCGCCTTCGCGTGCTGGTGGAAGTGGAAGTCGAGCAGGGTGTGGACGTTGCGGTCGACTTCGAGGACGACGTCGCCGCCGTTGCCGCCGTTACCGCCGTCGGGGCCGCCGAGCGGCTTGAACTTCTCGCGGTGGACGGAGGCGCAGCCGTTGCCGCCTTTGCCGGCGCTGACGTGCAGCACCACCCGGTCGATGAAGCGGGACATGGGTGGACCTTCTCTCGTCCTAAGAACAAACGTGGTGATCAACGCAACAAGGGCGGGTCAGGGTGTGCGACCCTGGCCCGCCCCTATTGGGAGTATGTCGCGGGTGATGTCCCCGCGGTGTCCGTACCGGACGGCAGATCAGGCGTCTGCCGTAGCCGGAACGATGTTGACGGTCTTGCGACCGCGCTTGGTACCGAACTCGACGGCACCGGCCGCGAGGGCGAACAGCGTGTCGTCGCCGCCGCGTCCCACGTTCACGCCGGGGTGGAAGTGGGTGCCGCGCTGGCGCACGATGATCTCGCCGGCGTTGACGGCCTGGCCACCGAAGCGCTTGACGCCGAGTCGCTGTGCGTTCGAATCGCGACCGTTACGGGAGCTGGATGCACCCTTCTTGTGTGCCATGACGAACCCTCCTGGGGTTGAAGCTCGAAGCTCGGTTTACTTGATGCCGGTGACCTTGACGACCGTCAGCTTCTGACGGTGGCCCTGGCGCTTGTGGTACCCGGTCTTGTTCTTGAACTTGTGGATGCGGATCTTCGGGCCCTTGGTGTGCTCGACGATCTCACCGGTGACCGAGACCTTGGCCAGCTTGTCGGCGTCGGTGGTCAGTTCGGATCCGTCGACGACGAGGACCGGGGCAAGCGAGACAGCAGCGCCGGGCTCACCCTCGATCTTCTCGACCTTGACGAGGTCGCCTTCAGCGACCTTGTACTGCTTACCGCCGGTCTTGACGATCGCGTACGTTGCCATCGGACGGCTACCCCTTGCTTCTTCGAACGTGCTCGCGCCACAGTGCTGCGGACGCGACTGGTCTGGTGTGGTTGCTGACTCGGGTGCCGCCGGCATCCTGAATCCGGACGCGGCTGGGCACTATCGCCGAGTAGCGACTGAACAAGATTACGGGAAGGTGACTCCCAGGGTCAAACCGGGCGGCGTGGTCGTGCCGCTTCCGGACCGGTCGTGAACCGGCCCGGAAGCGGGAGGTCACGCCTCGGCGTCGACCGGAGGACCCGCGGGGCGCCCTGCGGCACGCCGCGAACGCGGCCGCCGCACGATCTCCACCGGCGTCTCGATCGGTGTGCTCGGTCGGGACTCCGGCTCGGCCTCGGGCGAAGCGGCGGCCGTAGCAGGGACGACGAACACCTTGGCTGCAGGCCCGGTGTCCCCCGCGGGCGCGGCGGCCGCCCGGGCGACCCTGCGTGCACGGCGGCGACGGGGGGCCTGTTCTGCGGCCTCGGCGGAAGCCGCTCCGTCGGCGCTCTGCGCAGCCTCGGATCCAGCCGCTGCGGTTGCGGTTACGGCAACCTCGGACACTGCGGTCTCCGAGACTGACGTGTCCGAGACTGCGGACTCGGCCGCTGCGACCTCTGCTTCGATCTCGGCGGGCTCGTCGGAGGCGGTCGTCACCGTGGTGGCGTCCTCCCCTGCGACGGAGTCCTTCGTCGGCGCGGCGAGCTTCTCCGGCTTAACGGCATGCAGCGGCTCGGTGACCTTGACCGGATCGACCTCGGCGGCCGGTGCTGCCGCGGTGTCCGTCACGGCCGCAGCCTCCGGCGCGGTCTCGGCCGCCGACGCTTCGTCGGCCGGTGCCGAATTGTGCGCGGCCATCGCGAGCGCCACGGGATGCGGTGCACGCTTGACCACCTCGTCGGACGACTGCGTGGGCGTCTCGGGGGGCTCCTGCGCGCTCTTGTCGCGCCCACGCTTACGGCGCGAACCACCACCGGACGACCGGGCCGAATCGTCCGAGGACTTCGACTCGATCGGCTCCGAGTGCACGATGAGGCCCCGGCCACTGCAGTGTTCGCAGGTAGTGGAGAACGCTTCGACGAGACCGGTCCCGAGCCGCTTGCGCGTCATCTGGACCAGGCCGAGCGAGGTGACCTCGGAGACCTGGTGGCGGGTGCGGTCCCGGCCGAGCGCCTCGGTCAGGCGCCGCAGCACGAGGTCGCGGTTGGACTCGAGCACCATGTCGATGAAGTCGACGACGATCATGCCGCCGATATCACGTAGGCGCATCTGCCGGACGATCTCCTCGGCCGCCTCGAGGTTGTTGCGGGTGACCGTTTCTTCGAGATTGCCGCCGGAACCGGTGAACTTGCCGGTGTTGACATCGATGACGGTCATCGCCTCGGTGCGGTCGATGACGAGCGTGCCGCCGGAGGGCAGCCACACCTTGCGGTCGAGTGCCTTCGCGAGCTGCTCGTCGATACGGTGCGCGCCGAAGACATCCACCGAGTTCTCCGAGCGGTAGCGCTCGACGCGCGGCAGCAGGTCGGGTGCGACCGTGCGGATGTAGCTCTCGACCGTGTTCCATGCGGAGTCGCCCTCGATGACGAGCTTGGAGAAGTCCTCGTTGAACAGGTCGCGCACGACCTTGACGAGCAGATCCGGCTCCTCGTAGAGGGTCTTCGGCTGTCCCGAGGCGTCGGCCTGCAGCTTCTCGGACTGCTCGCGGATCGCCTCCCACTGCGTCTGCAGCCGGGTCACGTCGCGCGAGAGCTCGTCCTCGCTCACGCCTTCGGCAGCGGTACGGATGATCACACCCGCCTCGGCCGGGACGATCTCGCGGAGGACGTCCTTGAGACGCTTGCGCTCGGTGTCGGGCAGCTTGCGGCTGATGCCCGTGGACGAGCCACCCGGCACGTACACCAGGAAGCGCCCGGCCAGGCTGATCTGGGTGGTCAGACGCGCACCCTTGTGGCCGACCGGGTCCTTGCTGACCTGCACGACCACCTGATCGCCGGGCTTGAGGGCCTGTTCGATCTTGCGCGAGTTGCCGCCGAGGCCCGCGGCCTCCCAGTTCACCTCGCCGGCGTAGAGCACGCCGTTGCGTCCGCGGCCGATGTCGATGAACGCGGCCTCCATGGACGGCAGCACGTTCTGCACGCGGCCCAGGTAGATGTTGCCGACCATCGACGCCGATCCGGAGGTCGTGACGAAGTGCTCGACGAGGATGCCGTCCTCGAGCACCGCGACCTGCGTCATGCCTGCGTGGGCGCCACCCGTGCGCTCGCGCACGACCATCACCCGGTCGACGGCCTCGCGACGCGCGAGGAACTCCGACTCGGTGAGGATAGGGGGACGACGGCGACCGGCCTCGCGGCCGTCGCGGCGACGCTGACGCTTCGCCTCGAGACGCGTCGAACCGCTGATGCCCTGAACTTCGTCCTTGACGCGGCTCTTCGGACGCGGCTCCCGTTCGTGGACGACCGTGGGAACCGAGTCGTCCTCGGTGCTCGCGGTGTCGGTGTCTGCGGAACCGCGACGACGACGGCGGCGGCGACGGCGACGCGACGTCCCGCCGCCCTGCTCGTCGTCATCCTCGTGCTCGTCGGCGCCCTGCTCGTCGCCCGAGATCGCCTCCTCGGCGGTGTCCTTCTCGGTGTCGGGCTTCTCCTCGGCGGTGGACTCCTCGGTCTCCGCGGTGGACGACTCGATGTCGTCGCCGGTCGCCGTGGTCTCGTCCTGCTCGGTGTCGGTACCGTCCCCACGGCCCCGCCCACGACCGCGACGTCCGCGGCGCCGGCGACGCGGCTGGTCGTCCTGGTCTTCCTCGGCCTGCGAGGAGGTCCCTTCCTCAGCGGACTCAGCGGACTCGGCGGCGGCCGGTTCGGCGGACTCGGCGGGCTGCTGCTCTTCCTCGGCCACCGGCTGCTCGGTGTCCTTGCCACGGCGCGCACGTCGCCGCCGCGGGCGGGTCTCCTCCTCCTCGGCGGGCGAGGGCACCTCGGGCTGCAGGAACAGCGGCGCGGCGACGATCGGCTCGGCCGTGGTGGACGGCTCGGGCATCTCGAACAGCGGAGTGCTCTGCTCCACCGACGTGAACAGCCCGGTGGGTCCTCCGACGGACGGGGTCTCGACTGCCTGCGGCGCGGTCTCGTCCGCGGTCTTCTCGGCGGGCCGGATCTCTCCACTCTCGACCGGCACCGCCTCGGCGCTCTCGACCGGCACCGCCTCGGCGCTCTCGACCGGCACCGCCTCGGCGCTCTCGACCGGCACCGCCTCGGCGCTCTCGACCGGCACCGCCTGGGCGGTCTCCCCTGCCTCTGCCTTCGCAGGCTCGGGAGCGGTTTCGGCTGCCGGCTCGGGAGCCGTGCCCTCGGGAACCGCTTCGGCTTCCTCCACGGCAGGCTCGGGCGTGCCCGTATCGCTCAGCGCGGCGTGCAGATCCTCCGCGACGTCGCGAGGGAGCGTCGAGTGCGCACTGCGCAGCTCGGTCCCCCGCTCGGCGGCTTTCGCAATCACCTGCTTACTGGTCAGCCCCAGCAACTTGGCGAGGGCATGGACGCGGATCTTGGCAGGCAGACCGAGGAGGTTTCGTCCCCCTGCGTCCGACGCTTCGATCGAGTTGTTCTCCGGCGGCTCTTGATCGGCCACGTAGGTCTCCTAAGGCCCCCGGGCGCGTCCACCACCGACTACAGCGATGTGAGCGGCCACGCGGGGGCGCAGCTTGTGTACTCGCGCCGGGTGGGCGCGAGTCCTTCCGGTCTCGCATCGCGCGGTCGTCCGGTGCCCGTTTTCACTGCACGGCCGAGCAATGCCTGGCTTGATCGCGGGTCGAGCGCCGGAACATCCAGCGTGTCGCCGAGCGAGGTGTCTCCTTCGTCCTCGGCCACAGCGATGTCGGGCATCGATCCGTGATGTCGTTCGGCCGCTCCGCACGCGGTGTGTGCGGGGCAACCTCTGCCAGTATCCCACACGGAGATGTCCGGATATGCCAACGGCGCCCCGGAGGGCGCCGTCGGAGGTGTCGGAGGCGCGAAGCGCGACGCCCGAACGGTTTCGTGGGCGACACGCCAGGCGCGCCGCTCGATGCGGGGTACTACTTCGCCAGGGCGGGGAACCAGAGAGCGATCTCGCGCTCGGCGGACTCCACCGAGTCGGAACCGTGGACGAGGTTCTCGCCCGGATCCAGGCCGAGGTCGCCGCGGATCGAGCCGGGAACGGCCTTCTCGACCGGATCGGTGCCACCGGCGAGCTGCCGGAAGGCCGCGATCGCGCGGGGGCCCTCGAGGACCGCCGCCACGAGCGGGCCGCCGGTGATGAACTCGATCAGCGAGGGGTAGAAAGGCTTGCCCTCGTGCTCCGCGTAGTGCGCACCTGCGACCTCCTCGGTCGCCGTACGCAGCTCGAGAGCCACGATGTCCAGCCCCTTGCGCTCGATGCGCGAGAGAATCTCTCCGACATGACGGCGTGCGACGCCGTCGGGCTTGATCAGTACCAGGGTCCGCTCAGTCACGCGACAAGCCTAGAGGTTCAGTCCCGCTGGCCCGGGAGCAGACCCCTGGATTCACGATCCCTGATGTCTTTGCGCAGGTAGAAGATGTACGCCCACACCACGGCGAAGAGCACGCCCACCGCGCCGAACGCGAGGTCGACGAAGAAGCCCAGCACGGCGAGCACCTGCAGGGTGATGTTGAACGGGATCGCCCATGACTTCTTCTGCACCCCGGCGCCGAGGAACATCAGGACGGCGAGGCCCACGACGTAGGTCGTCGACCACGCGCTCAGTCCCCCGCCGACGGTCGCGATGACCGGCAGCACCAGCAGGACCACGATCGCCTCGAGCACGAGCGTTCCCGCCATCACGCCGCGGAAACCCTTCCACGGGTCCGTCGTCGGCGGCCGGAACTTCTGTTCCTCCGGCTTGTCGTTACTCACGCGGGATCCTTTCCGAACAGACTGCGGGCCGCCCCTGCGGTCACCACCGAACCGGTGACCACGACCCCGGCACCCGACACCGCTTCGCCGGGTTCCCCGACCTCTTCCGCGATGGCGATGGCGGTCTCGATGGCATCCGGGAGCGTCGCGGCAGTGACGACCCGTTCGTCACCGAATCGGGCGACGGCGATGTTTGCGAGGTCGTCGACGTCCATCGCCCGCGGCGACCCGTTGTGGGTGACGACGATCTCGTCGAAGACCGGCTCGAGCGCCTCGATCAGACCCGCGACGTCCTTGTCGGCCATGACGCTCACGACGCCGACGAGCTTGCGGAAGTCGAACTCCTGCGCGAGCGCGGCGGCAAGAGCCTTCGCCCCGTGCGGGTTGTGCGCGGCGTCGAGGAAGACGGTAGGCGCATTGCGCACCCGCTCGAGCCGGCCGGGGGTGGTCACCGAGGCGAAGGCGTCGCGCACCGCCTCGACGTCGAGTTGCTTGCCCGGGCCCGCCCCGAAGAACGCCTCGACGGCGGCCAGCGCGACCGACGCGTTGTGGGCCTGATGTTCACCGTGGAGCGGCAGGAAGATGTCGGTGTAGAGACCACCGAGACCCTGCAGGTCGATCTGCTGTCCGCCGACCGCGACCGCGCGCCGGACCACCGCGAACTCGGAGCCCTGACGGGCCACGGCCGCGTCGGCCTCGACGGCCTGCCGCAGCAGCACGTCCATCGCCTCGGGTTCCTGCTGCGCGATGATCGCCACGGTGTCGCGGGGCACGAGACCGTCGTCGGGTGCCTTCTTGATGATCCCGGCCTTCTCACCCGCGATCTCCGTGAGGGTGTCGCCGAGATAGCCGGTGTGGTCGATGCCGATGGGCGTGATCACCGCGACCTGCCCGGTGACGACGTTGGTGGCGTCCCAACGTCCACCGAGACCCACCTCGACGACGGCGACGTCCACCGGGGCGTCGGCGAAGGCCGCGAACGCCATGGCGGTGGTCACCTCGAACTTGCTCATCTTCGGCCCGCCGGCCGCCTCGGACTGCTCGTCGATCATCTCGACGTACGGTTCGATGTCGCGGTAGGTGTCGACATAGGTGCGCGGTGAGACCGGAGCGCCGTCGATGCTGATCCGCTCGGTGGCGAGCTGCAGGTGCGGGCTCGTCGTGCGACCGACCCGGTGATGCATGCGTGTGAGCAGCGCATCGATCATCCGGGTGGTCGACGTCTTGCCGTTGGTGCCGGCCACATGGATCGACGGGTAGCTGTTCTGCGGCGACCCGAGGATGTCCATGAGCGCGGCGATCCGCGCCAGGGACGGTTCGATCTTCGTCTCCGGCCACCGCTTGTCGAGTTCGGCCTCGACGAGCGTCAGTTCGGCGAGGTCCACCGGGGACGGCGACCCCGGGGTGTCGGTGCTCACGCCGCGCCCAGCTCCTTCAGCCGCGCGGTGATCCGCGCGATCTCCTCTTCGGCGATCTGCTTGCGACCGCGAATCTTCTCGACCACCTGATCGGGTGCCTTGGCGAGGAACGCCTCGTTCGACAGCTTCGCGGACGTGCCCGCCAGTTCCTTCTCCGCGACGGCGAGATCCTTGCGCAGGCGGGCGATCTCGGCGCCGACGTCGATGCTGCCCGAGGTGTCGAGCTCGACGGTGACCGTCGCGCGGCTCAGCCGGACCTCGATCGACGCCGTGGCGGAGAACGAGTCCTCCGGCTCGGTCAGGCGCGCGAGCGACTGCACGGCCGGCACCTGGGCGACGAGGTCGGCATCCTCGACGCCGACGAGCCGGGCCGCCACCTTCTGCGACGGCTTGAGGCCCTGGTCGCTCCGGAAGCGACGGATCTCGGTGACGAGCTTCTGCAGGTCGGCGACGCGCTGCGCCGCGGTCTCGTCGGTGGGCACTCCGGACGTCTCGGGCCAGGACGCGATCACCACGGATTCGCCGCCGGTGAGCACCTTCCACAGCGTCTCGGTGACGAACGGGATGACCGGGTGCAGCAGACGCAGCAGCTGGTCGAGGACGGCGCCGAGTACGACCTTGGTTCCGTCGGCGTGGACGCTGCCCTCGGCGAGCTGGACCTTGGCGAGCTCGAGATACCAGTCGCAGACCTCGTCCCACGCGAAGTGGTAGAGCGCCTCGCACGCCTTGGAGAACTCGTAGTGGTCGAAGGCCGCGTCGACCTCGGTGCGCACCTGCTCGAGGCGGTCGAGGATCCACCGGTCGGCATCGGTCAGCTGCTCACGGGCAGGGAGCTCGCCGATCACCGCACCGTTCATGAGCGCGAACTTGGTCGCGTTGAACAGCTTGTTCGCGAAGTTGCGCGACGACTGGGCGTGGTCCTCACCGACGGAGAGGTCGCCACCCGGGTTCGCGCCGCGCGCCAGGGTGAAGCGCAGGGCGTCGGCGCCGAAGCGCTCGACCCAGTCGAGCGGGTCGATGCCGTTGCCTCGCGACTTGGACATCTTCTTGCCGAACTGGTCGCGGACCAGGCCGTGCAGGAACAGATCCCGGAACGGCACCTGCGCCTGGTGCACGGCGTCGTCGCCCGACACGTAGGTGCCGAACATCATCATGCGCGCGACCCAGAAGAACAGGATGTCGTAGCCGGTGACGAGAACGCTGGTGGGATAGAACTTGTCGAGTTCGGGGGTCTTCTCCGGCCAGCCCATCGTCGAGAACGGCCACAGACCGGACGAGAACCACGTGTCGAGCACGTCCGGGTCCTGATCCCAGCCGTCGGGTGCGGTCTCGTCGGGACCGAAGCACTCGACCTCTCCGTTCGGGCCGTACCAGATCGGGATGCGGTGACCCCACCACAGCTGACGCGAGATGCACCAGTCGTGCATGTTGTCGACCCAGTCGAACCAGCGCGGTTCCTGGCTCGCGGGGTGGATGACGGTGTGGCCGTTGCGCACTGCATCGCCGGCGGCCTTCGCGAGCTTGTCGACCTTGACCCACCACTGCATCGACAGGCGCGGTTCGATGGTCTCGCCGGACCGCTCGGAGTGGCCGACGCTGTGCAGGTAGGGGCGCTTCTCGGCGACGACGCGTCCCTGCGCGGCGAGTTCCTCGCGGATCGCGACGCGTGCCTCGAAGCGGTCCATGCCGTCGAAGCGTGTGCCCGAATCGGCGATGCGACCGGCCTTGTCCATGATCGTGGGCATCGGCAGGTCGTGCCGCAGACCCATCTCGAAGTCGTTGGGGTCGTGCGCAGGCGTGATCTTCACTGCGCCCGTACCGAATTCGGGGTCGACGTAGTCGTCGGCGATGATCGGGATCTGCCGCCCGGTGATGGGATGCTCCAGCGTGGTGCCGATGATGTCCTTGTAGCGCTCGTCCTCGGGGTGGACCGCGACCGCGGTGTCGCCGAGCATCGTCTCGACGCGGGTGGTGGCGACGATCACGTGCGGCTCGTCGTCGTTGAGGGAGCCGTAGCGCAGGGAGACGAGTTCGCCTTCGACCTCCTCGAACTTCACCTCGATGTCGGAGATCGCGGTCTGCAGCACGGGCGACCAGTTGACCAGGCGCTCGGCGCGGTAGATCAGGCCCTCGTCGTAGAGGCGCTTGAACATCACCTGGACAGCGCGGGAAAGCCCGTCGTCCATGGTGAAGCGGTCGCGCGACCAGTCGACGCCGTCGCCGATGCGACGCATCTGGCCCTGGATCGTGCCGCCGGACTCGGCCTTCCACTGCCAGACCTTCTCGATGAAGGCCTCGCGGCCGAGGTCCTCCTTCTTCTTGCCGTCGGCGGCGAGCTGCTTCTCGACGACGGTCTGGGTGGCGATACCGGCGTGGTCCATGCCGGGCAGCCACAGCACCTCGTAGCCCTGCATGCGCTTCCGGCGGGAGAGCACGTCCATCAGGGTGTGGTCGAGGGCGTGACCCATGTGCAGGCTGCCGGTGACGTTCGGCGGCGGAAGGACGATCGAGTACCCGGGCTTGTCGCTCCTGGGGTCGGCCTCGAAGTAGCCGGCGTCCACCCACTGCTGGTAGAGCTCCGCTTCGACGGCGCTGGGGTCCCAGCTCTTGGGAAGGGCGTCGGCGGGGTTCTGCGAGTTCTCTGGCGCACTGGTCACCCGTCAATCGTAAGCGTCGAAGGCGAACGTCCTGGACAGGGGCCACGACCGGAGGGTGTGGCTCGGTCCCCGATCGGGTATCGCATTGCCGGGCGGCCGAATGCGCGGACGCCGAACTGACAGGACGGAGGACACCGTCATGATGCGGGCATTGATCTTCGCTGCAGGTGCAGCTGCGGGATTCGTCGCGGGGACCCGGGCGGGCCGCGAGACGTACGACAAGATGCGGGGACGTTCGAACGAGCTGTGGCACAACCCGGCGGTACAGGACAAGGTCATACCTGCCGTACAGGACAAGGTGACGGAAGCGGCCACCGTCGTGAAGGAGAAGGCACCACACCTCCAGGAGACGGTCGGCGGTCTCGCCGAGAAGGTCACCCACCGCGGTCAGAGCGGATCGGGCCAACACGCGGCGACGCACACCGGTTCGTCGACGAGCGAATCGACACCGGCCACCGACGAGCCCACCCGTCCGCCCGCGTCACCGGGCGACCAGCCGCGTCCACCTGCGTAACAGACGGTCGACACCCCGGCAGACGTGCTCGGTCAGCCCAGCTCGTCCGGCAGGTCGAGCGGGCGGCCGAGCACGTGCTCCGACAGGAATGCTTCGACCGTGCGGTACCAGATCTTGGAATGCTGCGGCTGCAGCACCCAGTGGTTCTCGGACGGGAAATACAGGAAGCGGTGGACGGTGGTGCCGTCGTCCTCGGCGGGCAGCCCCGATTCGTCGAGCAGCTCGTACCAGAGACGCAGCGCTTCGCCGATGGGGACGCGATAGTCCTTGTCGCCGTGGATGACGAGCACGGGCGTGACGATGTCGGCGACGAACAGGTGCGGTGAGTTCTCGACGGCCATCTCCGGGGTCATCTCCCGTTGCCAATACCAGGCCACGTCGGTGGTCGGGGTGAACTGGTCCAGCGCCCACAGACCTGCGTGGGTGACGACTGCCCGGAACCGGTCGGTATGACCGGCGATCCAGTTGGCCAGATATCCGCCGAACGATCCACCCATCACCGCGGTGCGGTCCTCGTCGATGTCGTCCCGCGCGACAGCCGCGTCGGTGATGGCCATCAGGTCGGTGTACGGTTCGCGTCCCCAGCGTCCCCAGCCTCGCCGGATGAAGGCGTCGCCGTATCCGGTGGACAGTGCGGGGTCCGGTAGCAGTACCGCATAGCCGCGGGCGACGAGAAGCCACGGATTCCAGCGCCACGACCAGGTGTTCCAGCTGCTCAGCGGACCGCCGTGCACCCACAGCAGCAGCGGTGCCGGGTCGGCGGCGGATGCCGTGTGCGGGAGCGCGAACCATGCCCGCACCGACGTGCCGTCCGCGGCCTCGGTGGTCAGTTCCACGAGACGGCCCGGCAGTTCCGGGAGCGCAGCAGGAGCGGGCAGCGGCGTGACGGTGCCGGTGTCGGGCCCGGTCAGGTCGATGCGCACGGGATGCGGCGGCGCGTCGTACGAGGCTCTCAGTGCGTACGCGCGGCTGCCGTCGGGCGCGAGGCGGACGTGGGTGTACGCGGCGTCGTCCGCGGTGACGCGGTCGGGCCGGCTGCCCCCGAGGCGCTGGACGAAGACCGGTGCGCGTCCGTGATCGTCGGCGGTGAGCACGAGCCCGGAACCGTCGGGCAGCCAGGTCACCGAGGTGGGACGCCTGTCCCATTCGCGGGATTCGATGCTGGTGGTTCCCGTGGCGATGTCGAGGACGCGGACGGTCACCTGCGGCGGGTTCTCGGCGTCGCTGATCGACTCGTGCAGATAGGCGAGCTTGTTTCCGTCCCGGGAGATCGACGGATGTGTCGCGTCGCCGGTCTCGTCGTCGACGAGCGGGGTGCGCAGGCCGGTGCCGAGATCGATCCGCACGACGGTGACGCGGCGCGAAGCGCGCGGACCGGGGACCACCCAGGTGACGGCGGCGAACGTGCCGTCCGCAGCGATGTCGATGTGGGCGTCGCGCAGGGAACCTCGGATTCCCGGCGTGAGATCGGTGCAGCCGCCGCTGCCGTCCGGGACGAGCAGATGCGGTTGGTCCGGTCCGAGGTCGTGATCCCAGTAGCGCACGGGATAGCCCGTGTGCAGGACAGCGGTGACGTCCCCGTCCTTGCGGGCGTCGCGGATCCGTTCGTCGTCCGAGTCGCTGTGCCCCAGGACGGACCCCGTGAGCAGGATCCGGTCGGCGCCGGACGCGGCATGCACGGACGCGAATCCGCCCTTACGGGATGCGAACTGCTCGGCTTCCCCGCCCACCGCGGGCAGGCGCCACAACGACACCGGTGGATCGTCCTTGCCGCGAGCGGCGGTGAACAACAGGTCGCCGGTCGAGGTGAACGTCGGATTCGACTCTCCCGTGCTGCCGTGCGTGAGGCGGCGCGCCGGGGCACGGCCTTCGGGATCCACCTCCCACAGCGCACCGACGTACGAGGCGGCCCTGTCGTCGAGCGCCGACTGCGTGATCACCAACCGGGTTCCGTCCGGGGACATCGTGAGCGAGCTGACCCGCGGGAGTGCCAGGTAGTCGTCGAGCTCGTCGAAAGCGGTCATCCTCGGACGATATCGGGGGCTACGGTGGGCGGTCCGAAGGTGGCATCGGGTCCGTCTGTAACCTGGTCGTTCGGCGGGTGAATCCCGCGGAACGTCGTCTCCCAGTCCGAACGGAGCACCCACATGGTCGACCTCGCATACGTCATCGCCGGCTCGGAAGCGACCGGTGGCGCCGGTCTGCAGGTCGACCTCAAGACGTTCCAGCAACTCGGCGTGTACGGGGTGGGCACCACGACCTGCATCGTCTCGTTCGATCCGAAGAACAACTGGGGGCACCGCTTCTTCCCCGTCCCCGCCGAGGTCATCGCGGAGCAGATCGAGGCGGCCACCTCCGCCCACGACCTGGACGTCGTGAAGATCGGCATGCTGGGCACGCCCGCCACGATCGACGTGGTCGCCGAGGGGCTGGAGCAGCAGAGCTGGCGGCACGTCGTGCTCGACCCGGTGCTGATCTGCAAGGGCCAGGAAGCCGGCGCCGCGCTCGACACCGACAACGCGCTGCGCGCGCAGGTCCTCCCCCACGCCACGGTCGTCACCCCGAACCTGTTCGAAGCACGCACTCTGTCCGGGATGGACGAGATCACCTCGGTCGACGACCTGGTCGAGGCTGCACGTCGCATCCACGACCTCGGTCCGAAGTACGTCGTGGCGAAGGGCGGCGTCGAACTCGACGGCGAGGACGCGGTGGACGTGCTGTTCGACGGCACGGAGGTCACTTTCCTGACTGCGCCGAAGGTCGGCAACGAGCGGGTGTCCGGTGCGGGCTGCACCCTCGCCGCCGCGATCACCGCCGAACTGGCGAAGGGCGCGTCCGTGGCCGACGCCGCGGCACGAGCGAAGGATTTCGTCACGGCGGGTATCAAGGCGCGAGTGTCCGCCAACACCCCGTTCGACACCGTCTGGCAGGGCGCCTGATCCTGTGCAGCACGGACTCGCGGACCCTCACCTCCACCGACCGGTCACGAGTCGAACCACCGCGACGATCATGGCGATGATCGTCCCGACGATGGCCACCACCAGCACGGTCCGGGCGATCAGGTCCCACGGCACCGATCCGTCGTCGGGGAAGTCGAACGGGAACACCTGCCAGATCCGTACGAGGGCGTAGAGCCCGATGGCGTTCACCACCAGATCGCCGAGGGCTTTCCACCGTGGCGGGTCGGCAACGAGGTAGACGGCGTTGGTGACGACACCGGCGAGGATCGAGGCATTCACCCACCCGAGGACGCGGGTGGTGTCCGCGGTGAGGAAGGGCACCTCGTCCCATCCGGGCCGGCCGTTGATCAGGTACAGCAGCACCGCGTTGACAACGATGCCGACGAGGTAGCCTGTCCGGCGCCCGACCGAGGACCGCTCCGGGGCACTCACCGACCGGACTCGGCTTCGAGGAGCGCTCGTCCCCACCGACCGGCGCGTTCCGCCTCGCCGGGTTCGAGGGCAGTCTGTTTGTCGACGAGGAAACTTTCCGGTTCCGCGGCGAGCGTGAAGCCCAGCCTCCGCAGCTTCTTCCCGATCGTCTTCGAGGCGCGGCCGGTGAGCATCGGAGACGCGTCGAGGCGGGTGTCGAATGCCGCAGCCGCACCCGACGCTTCGCCGAGCGACGCGAGCCACTCGCGGACGCCGTCGCTTTCGGCGTCGGGTTCGAGTTCGAGTTCGCTGTCCGGTCGGTCTGCGGCCTCCGCTGCCCCGTGCCGGGTGCTCGGTCGGCTCATACCGTGGACGTGGGTGGGTCCACCGACGACGATCAGGTCGTAGTCGGACGGATTCTTGTCGCCGGCGTCGGACGCGGCCACCACCTCGGTGGAGGCGAGTCCGTCCATTCCCCGGGCAATCGCTTCGGCGACGTGCCGGGTGTTGCCGTACATCGATTCGTAGACCACGAGTACCTGCATGTCGGACGCTCCTCGAGGATTCGTGCCCGCACGTGTGTGTTCATGCTAGGTCGACGTGACCGATCCGCCGAAGGAATCCGGCGAACACCGGCGTCCTCGCTGGTGGTCAGCGCGGTTGCCGCCACATGCCCCACAGCGTCGGCCCGCCGTCGGGGACGACGATCTCGTGGGTGACCTCGAACCCGAACCGCTCGTAGTACGGGATGTTCGACTCCTTGCTCGATTCGAGATAGGCGGGAGCGTGTTCGGCGTCGGCACGGGCGAGGCCGGCGTTCATGAGCGTTGTGCCGAAGCCGCTCCCGCGCGCAGCGCGTGAGGTACCGATCGTCGACAGGTACCAGTGCGGTTCGTCCGGGTGCGCTGCGTCGAGCGTTCGCTCGACCTGACCTCCTCGCCCCATGTTCCGTCCGAGCGCTGCGTAGAAGCCGGGCAGCAGGCGGAGCGATGTCCACACATCGGTACGCCATCGTCCGGGCGGCGCCCACATCGCCGCGCCTCCGACGACCCCGCCGGACTCGGCGATGTCGGTGGCGCCCAACGGCACCATGTGGTGCCGAGCGTCGGCGGCGAAGAAACGGGTCATGCGCCGGATGCGGTGCTGTTCGTCCGGAAACATCCACGTGAAGACCGGATCGTCGAAGAAGGCCTCGGCGATCACCGGAGCGAAGGCCGGAATGTCGCGGCGCGTGGCGGTTCTCGGTTCAGCAGCCATGTGCGCAGCCTACGACGAAGACCTGCGCGAAGGCTTGCCCTCCGTCGCCCCCGCGAGCTCTTGTGCGAGAGGTGTCGGGAATCTGGCCATAACCTTCACTCCCCCGAGCCACTCGTCGAGTCGTGCCGACTCCTGTTCGAGCACCACCCGGCCGTCGGCACCGATGTCCTCGAGCAGATGCAGTTCGACGGATCCGGAATCGGTCTGCCACCACGTGCCGACGATCCGTCCGTCCCACCACGCTGTGGGCCCGGCGTTGCCGTTCGAATCGAACAGGTCGTCCTTGTACGGCCCGAGATACCACTCTCGTTCGGCCCACCCCATCACGGTCGGGTCCAGGGCCGGCAGCAGTACTCCCCACGGTTCGACGGGAGCGGGTTCCTCCGTGTCATCGGACAGGAGGTATCCGGGACGGCCGTCGAGATCGACTTGCACCACGTCGAGGTCGGCGAGGGCTGCGCGCACGGCCGTGAGTGTGGAGCCGAGCCACCACTTGATGTCGGCCTCGGTGCCCGGACCGAACACCCGCAGCCACGATTCCACGAGGGCGCGCACGCCGTCGGCTTCGTCGCACGGCTCGATCCCGGCGCCGAGCCACGACTCCGTCGACGTCCAGGTGGGGCGCGACACGCGCCACGACCCCTTGTTGGATGCCCGTACCACTTTTCCTTCGGCCGAGAGCACGGTGAGCACGCGCGGAGCGAACGGTACCTTGCCGCCCCACGACTTCCCGATCCCGTAGTCGATGCTCGCGTCGAGAAGCGGGATCTCCGCGCGCAATTCGCTGGACGTCGCTTCGCGGCCCTCGGACAGCGCCCGCAGCACATGGCCACTCACCTCGTCGAGCCACTGCTCACCGTCGCCGTGCAGCCCGGCCTTCTCGACGTCCTTGACCACCTGCCGACGTTGCGCCGCTGCGACCCGCGCGCTCGCGCCCGCCTGCACGACCGGCAGGATCGCGCGTGGCACGACGAAGACGGTCCTCCGCATGGCCATGTGCTTCACCAGCGACCGATCGGCGTAGAGAGCCCGGTCGAGGTCGGCCGTGGCGAAGTCGTCGACCCGGGCCCAGGCCGACAGGTAGACGCTGGCCGGGTCGGTACCGTGCAGGCACATCATGCTGGTCGCGGCGTCGACCGCGTCGGACGCGCGATGATCGGGATGCAGGCGGTGCCTGGCGGCAAGTCGTGCTCGGCGTTCGGTTGCGTCGATCCTGCGCACAGCCATGGCCGACATCGTAGATGCGACGTCCGACTCGGGAGAGCGACCGACGAGCCGAACCGACAACTGCGGGGAGGTCGTGTGCGTGTCCTTCGGAATTTCCGCACACAACCTCCCCTTCGTTCCGCGTTCAGGGGCGGACACCCCCGTACGTGCGCAACCAGCGCAGCCCCGGACCGCGTGTACGGGTGATGCCCTTGTACTCGGCCATGTCCTCGGGGAGTTCGTCGAGGACCCGGTGGAGACGTTCCGACCATTCCGGCACCCGAGCGATGTCCTCGAACGACAGCAGGTGCGAGCGGATGAGGAACATGATCGCGCCGGAGACTCCGAGGCGCACGAGGTGCTGGACCTCGACCCGGAGGTACAGCCGTCGTCCGACGTCCTCGAGCGGACCCTCGGCGAGCAGGCGCCGGTCCCGTCCCCATTCGGGATAGGTCTCGGTGGATTGGTCGAGCCTGCGGTCGACGCTGAGCGACCAGTTCGTCCGTCGGTAACGCTGCCCCGCCTGCAATCCCATGAGGAAATGCTGGGCGCGCGGGATCACTCCTTCGACGTGGACACGCGGAACCGGACCGTGGATCTGGAGGAAACTCATGCCGACGTCGAAGCGCAGCGACCAGTCGGCCGCGAAGGTGACCAGGCCGGCGTCACCCCAGAGAGCATCTTCGCGCTGGTCGAGCAGGACGACGTCCTCCTGGATGTGCCTGCCGATGAAGCGCAGGGGCGGCTCGGGCAGCGTCGACCGATCGCCGAAGACGAAGGCTTGTTCGACGCCGAGCGCGCGGTTGACGAATCGCCTTGTCGCACCGTCCTGTTCGAGCACGAAGGTCTGCGGGTAGGCGTCGACGAGCATCTGCATGAGCGTGACCATCGCGTTCCATTGGGCGATCTCCATGTGGGGCAGCGACTGGAATCGGGTGGAATCCGCGGCGAGGATGCGCTCCCGTTCGGCGAGCTCGTCGAAATAGTGACCGTCGATGTCGACGGGATGCCGGCCCCAACCACCCGCAGCGGTCTCCACGTGACTTCCGGCGGGTTCGACGTTGGTGCTGTAGCGATAGGTGTCGCGGACGAAGGGGAAGGGGAAACGTGTGATCCGATCGGGCAATTCGATGCTGGCGTCCCGGACGGTGAGATCGAGTGTGGTGCTCACAGATCCAACTCCAATCGTGATCCGGTCGCGCGGGAGACGCACGGCATGAGGCACTCTCCCGCCTCCTTCTCCGCGGCACTCAGGTACAGATCGCGATGGTCGACCACTCCGTCCACCACCGGCAGCCGGCACTCGCCGCACACGCCCTGGCGACACAGGTTCGGAACCGCGATCCCTCGACTCTCCAGCGCCTCGAGCAGGCTCACGCCCGACTCGACGTGGACGTCGACGTCGCGGCGCGCCAGGTGGGCGGTGAACGGTTCTCCTGGCTCGAGGTCTCCGATTCCGAAGTGCTCGTAGTGCACACGCGCGTCGGGCCACCCCGCACCACGCGCCTGTTCGGTCAGCTCGTCGATCAGGCTCGCGGGACCGCACGCGTACAGGTGGGTACCGATCGGCTGGTTCGACAGGACAGCCCCCATTCGTTCCCGGAATTCGTCCCGCCGGGTGTGGAGGTGGAGTCCGTTGCCGCACAGCTGCTGCAGTTCGTCGAGGTGGGCACCGTCGCCGCCCCTGAAGACGTAGTGCACCTCGAACGACCGGTCCCACTGCACGGCGGCCCGGACGTGGGACAGGATCGGAGTGATCCCGATGCCACCCGCGACCAGCAGATGGTGCCGGGCCGTGAGAACCGGTGCGAAGGCGCTGCGGGGTGTGCCGATCGAGACGCGGTCGCCGACTCGCAGGTCGTGGATCCACTGCGACCCACCGCGCCCGGATTCCTCCAGCCGCACCGAGATCGCGTAGTGGTCGGGTTCGAAGGCGGGACCGGTGAGGGAGTACGAGTTGCGCCGCGGCCGCCCGTCCGGTCCGGTACCGCACGTGACGACGATGTGGCTACCGGGCGTGAAGGACGGAAGTGCGCGACCGGAAGGTTCCGCGAGGCGGACGTGCCGGACGGTGGGCGTCAGCTCGATCGTGTCGGTGACCGTCAGTCGCAGTTCCGCTCCGGCAGCCGGGTTCCCTACCGATATGTCGGACGTCAGGGTCATCGGCGTTCCTCCGCGTCGGCCGCAAACCCGAGATAGGCGCCGTGCAGGCGGGAGACATGGTGGTAGACGACGAGTTCCGAGGCGCAGGTCGGGCAGGTGGTGCACTGCCCGATCGCGACGGCGGCGAGATGGGTGGAGTGGCAGTGCGCGCAGTAGACGGTGCGCGTCGCCGAATCCACGGGCACGGGAAGGATCTCGTCGTCGAGTAGTCCTGCCGTCACGGCCGACGAACGCGCCGCCAGCATCGCCGATTCCGGCCCGACCAGCACGAGGCGCCACCCCACGCGAGCGGCGGTCGCCTGCCGTTCCAGGATCTGCGCGGCCGTGTCGCCCCATTCCGCCGGAAGTCGGATCCAGTCGACGCGCCGACCACCGAAGGACGACACGAGACTGCGAGCCTGCTCGAGGGCGGCGTCACCGAAGGACAGGACGGTCACGTAGCGACCACCGCCGGCGATGCGCCGTTCCTCGTCCCACCTCGGGACGCTGGTGGTGTCCATGCAGACGCTCACGCGATCACCTGCGCCTTCCGGTATCCGGGAAACATCGGGAAAACGGTTGTGATGGGGGCGATCTCGGGCATGAGAGCTCCTCGGGAGGACTGGCGCGGACACGCCGGGTGGGGCGACTACCGATCGCTGGTGTGAAACAGACAGTAATGGGAAGAAACACAGCAATGGGTTGCCACGCGGTTAACGCATGTAACCGATCCCTCTCGAGGGCACGACGTTCGGGCCGCCGACACCGAGGTCCGCGGCCGGATCGAAGAATTCGTCAGCTCTCCGGTGCGAAGAACGTCCGGTGCCAGATACGTGTCACGATCTGCGCAGCATGCTCGAGAGGCATGGGCGCGGCCTGCATATCCTCCTGCGCGTACCAGACGTATGCCGACTGCTCCACCATGCACGCCACGGCTTCGACCATGCCTCTGATGTCGACACCGTCGACCTCGTCCATCCCGCATTTGAGCCGCAGGACGGTGGTGAAGCGGTCGATGTGCCGATTGCGCATCTGCCACCAGAACTGCCGGAACTGCGGATCGACGTTCGCCGCCTCGACCAGCGTGCGCATGATGTCGCGGTTGTCGTAGTAATGCGTCAGATAGCCGGTGTTCGCGTCGAGCAGCGCCTGATACGGGTCGTCCTCGATGCGGTGCTCGGTTGCGCCGCTGGCACGGAACAAATCGTCGTGCGTGTCGGCGATCAGCGCGGAGAACAGATCCTCCTTGTCGCTGAAGTACCTGTACAACCCGCCGAGCGACATTCCCGCTTCCGTCGCCACACCACTCATCGTGGCGCCGACGTATCCGTCGCGGGCGAAGACTGCACGGGCCGCTTCCAGCAGTTTGGTGCGGGTGCGACGCCCCTTGGTGGTGTTCGGTAGGTGCGGCATGCCCCCCCCTTTCGTTGCGCGAATCGTAACCGGTCAACACGATCGTCATCAGAGTTAACAAAAAAGCGACGTCACTCTCTTGACGTGAGCCACGTTACTCCCCCAGAATCGTTCTCAACAACATCGCGCCGATCCCGCAGCGCCTTTCTTCTTTCATCGGTTTCCATCGAACGGAGTCCCTGTGAATTCCCGTGCAACCACACTCGCCACCGCAGCGCCGGGCGGCCACGTCGCCGGCGCCCGGACTCCCCTCGACCTGTTCCTCGGGCACCTCGACAGCGACCCCCACGCCCTCGCCGTCCGCGACGACCGGGGACGCTCCCTGACCCGCGCCGAACTGTGGGAACTGGCCGCCGACATCGAACGCGAACTCGCCGCACGCGGTCTGGGCGAAGGCGACATGGTGATCGTCTGCATGCCGAACTGGACCGAGTGGATGGCCGCCTATCTCGGAGTCGTCCGCGGCGAGATGATCGCCGGGACCCTGCCGGTGACCACGGATCCCCGATCCATCGCCTACACCGCGAATCTCGTCGGCGCGAAGGCCGTCATCCTCCCCCACTCGCATCGCGGCCGCGATTTCGTCTCCGAATCCGAGATCCTCGCAAAAGAACTCGGACGCGAGGTGCAGATCCTTCTGGTCGACGGTGACGACGGCGCCCGCACCTGGCGCAGCTTCGACGGCCCGCCGGCGACGATCCCCGCCTACCCCGACGATCTCGTGCACGTGCTGTTCTCGTCGAGCACCACCGGGAAGTCGAAGGCGATCGCGCATTCCGAGGCGAGCCTGAGCGCCTACAACCGGATGGTCATCGACCGCTACGAAATCTCCGGTGAGCGTCCGATCTTCATGCCGTCCCCACTCGGGCACAGCACGGGCTTCTGGCACGGCGCCCGAATGTCGCTGATGACCGGTGCGGCCCTGATCCTCCAGGACGCCTGGGACCCGCACCGCGCGCTCGAACTCGTGGAGCAGCACAGGTGCGAGATCACCGTGGCCGCGACTCCTTTCCTCAAGGACATCGTCGATGCCGCATGGGATTCCGCCACCCCGAAGCTGTCCGGTATGCGGATCTTCCTGTGCGGCGGCGCTCCCGTCGCCCCGAGCCTCATCGAGCTGGGGCAGGAGGAGATGCCCGACACCCGCATCGCAGCGATCTGGGCGATGAGCGAGGGCGGTGCGACCTCGAGCCTCCCGGACGACTCCACCGAGCTCGTCGCGTACACCTGTGGCAAAGTGATGCCGGGCGTCACCCTCGAGGTCGTCCGCGAGGACGGCACGCTTGCACCGCGCGGGACCGACGGCGAGATCGTCATGCGCACCCCGTCGCTGTTCCTCGGTTACATCGGGCAGGAGCAGCTCTACCGCGACTCGTTCACCGCCGACGGCTGGTTCCGCACCGGCGACACAGGAATCGTGGACGACAACGGCTACCTGCGCCTGACCGGACGCCTCAAGGACCTCATCATCCGCGGCGGCGTCAACATCTCTCCCGTCGAGATCGAGAACGCGATCTCCGGGCACCCGCAGATCGCGCGCGTGGCAGTCGTCGGCAGCCCCGACGAACGGCTCGGAGAACGCATCTGCGCGGTGATCCAGCCGCTCGGCACAGCCCCGACCCTCGACGAACTCGTCGGATGGCTCGCGGATCGCGACGTGCCGCGGCGGTTGTGGCCGGAATCGATCCGCATTCTGTCCGCCATGCCGGAGACCCCCGCCGGGAAGATCCGCAAGAACGTTCTCAGAGAACTGATCTCGTCAGGAGAAGATATGACCAGCAACACCGTCGACCTCACGACGCAGACCGTCACGCTCCGCGACATCGACGTGACCTACACCCGCGCCGGCGAGGGTCCCGCGGTCGTGCTGATCCACGGACTCGCCGAGGACCACCGCAGCTGGCGCGCCGTCCAGGAGGCCGGGCTGCCGGTGGCCACCTATGCCTACGACCTCCGTGGGCACGGACGCACCACCGTCGGCTCACCCGAGGGCACCCTCGCCCAGCTGCGCGACGATCTGATCGCCTTCCTCGAGGAGATCACCGGTCCCGCGATCTGCGTCGGCTTCTCTCTCGGCGGCACCGTCGTCCTTTCCGCCGCGGCCGTGCGCCCCGATCTCGTGACGAAGGTCGTCGCACTGGGCACCTCGAGCGTCGTCGGTCGCGGGGCCGCAGGCTTCTACGCCGGTCGAATCGAACTCTTCCGCGGCACCGACGCCGAGGAGCAGCGCGCTGCCCTGCGCGCCGATACCGCTGCTGCGCTGCACAACCCGGACTCCGATCTCGACGCCGTCACGGAATTCCGCCTCGACGCTGTCGGCGGGGCGCAGGGGTACATCAACGCGTCCACCGCGATGGCCGGACTGGTCGATTCGCCGCTCACCCCCGAGCTGGCCCGGATCGGGCGCGAGACCGAGGTCGCGATCGTCGGTGCCGATCACGACACCTTCTGCCCGAAGAAGGCTGCGGACATCATCCTCGGTGCGATCGAGCACGCCACCTACTCCGAGATCACCGGTGCAGGACACCTGATGCTCGTCGACCAGCCCGAACAGTCGATCGACACCCTGCGCGGGCTCCTCTCCTGAGAAGCGCTGCGACCGAGAACTTCCAGTACACCGCTCTTCGAAAGGCTCCATGATGCAAGAACGCCCCACCGCCCTCGTCACTGCCGCCGCGGGCGCAGGGATCGGCGCCGCGATCGCCACCCGCCTCGCCGCAGACGGTTTCGATGTCGTCATCACCGACGTCCACGAGCGCCGCAGTCAGGAACTCGCCGCGAAGCTTGCCGCCGACCACGGACGCGACTTCGACAGCTACGTCCTCGACGTCACCGACGAGGCCCGTGTCGAAGCCGTCGTGTCCGAGATCGCCTCGAAGAAGGGCCGACTCGACGTTCTCGTCAACAACGCCGGCTGGAGCAAGATCGAGCCCGTCGCCGAGATGTCCTCGGAGACCTGGAAGCGCTGCCTCGACGTCGACCTCAACGGCACCTTCTACACCATGCGTTACGCGCTTCCGGTGATGCAGAAGAACAACTCCGGCGCGATCGTCAACATCAGCTCGATCGCCGCCTACGAGACCAGCACCGAGCACGGTGCCGCCTACTCCGCCGCCAAGGCCGGTGTCCTCGCCCTCACCCGTGTCGCCGCCGCCGAGAACGGCAAGCACGGCATCCGCGTCAACGCCATCACCCCGGGCCTGATCTACAACGACTTCCTCCGCAAGATCTACCCGGACGAGTTCTTCTCCGGCTACGCGGAGAACCGCTCCCTCGTCGGCCGGGTCGGCCGCCCCGAGGACGTCGCCGGCCTCGTCTCGTTCCTCGCCGGACCCGACGCCGGTTACGTCACCGGTGAGGTCTACGGCATCAGCGGTGGGGTGCATCCGCATGGCTGACAACCCGTTGCACCTGCCCGTCAGGGACCTCACCGACGCCTACGCGCGCGGCGACCTGAACCCGATCGACGTCACCGAACAGGTCCTCGACCGCATCGACCGGTTCGATCCGGAAGCGCGCGCGTATGTGACCGTCACGGCCGATCTGGCGCGGCTGCAGGCCGCCGAGGCGGCCGAACGCTACCGTCGCGGGGAACGCGCACCGCTCCTCGGGGTCCCGGTGTCCGTCAAGGACGCCTTCCACCTCGCCGACACCGAGACCGGACTCGGGTCGCTCACCCAGCGCGGTCGAGTCGCGCGATCGGACTCCGGGGCCGTCGCCCGGCTGCGCGCGGCGGGATCGGTGATGCCCGGCAAGACCAGCGTGCCCGAGTTCTGCCAGTCCGCCACCAGCGACAATCTGCTCGGACCCGAGACCGGCAATCCGTGGGATCCGTCCCGCACCCCGGGCGGTTCGAGTGGTGGCGCCGCGGCCTCGGTCGGCGCCGGACTCGCGACCATCGCACTCGGCTCCGACGGCGGCGGTTCCATCCGGATCCCCGCCGCCTTCAGCGGACTCGTCGGTTACAAGCCCACCACGGGTCTGTGCGCGGACGAGCGCGGATTCCGCGCGATGACCGATTTCGTCACGGCCGGGCCGCTCGCCTGGACGGTGGACGATGCCCGCATCATGACCGAGGTTCTCGCCGAGACGAGCTTCGCCCGTGCCGCGGTGCCGAACCGGCGGATCGCCTTCTGCCCCCGCCCGGACGGCCGTCCCGTCGATCCGGCGATCGTCCGCACGCTGGAGTCGGTCGCGGCGACTCTGTCCGATCTCGGTCACGACGTCGTCGAGACCGACATCCCGATCCAGGGGTGGAACGAGATCTTCGGCCCCCTCGTGCTCGACGACGAACTCCGCGAACGGGCCCACCTGCTCGACCACCCGGAGCTGCTCACCCCGTACGAGCAGGCGAGCCTACGCGCCGCGATGCGGTTGAGCAGTGCGGACGTGGCCATCGCCCGCCAGGCCCTGCCCGACTTCCGGCGGCGCATCGATGCCTTCCTGCATCGTTTCGATGCGATTCTCACCCCGACGGTGGCGACGGTCGCGTTCCCGCACGACCAGCGTCCGAAGACCATCGACGGTGAGAAGGTGGACTGGCTGTGGGGTGCCTTCCCGTTCACGTCCCCGTTCAATGTGGCCGCCACCCCGGCGATCACTCTGCCGGCCGGGACGTCGGAAGGATTGCCGATCGGTGCCCAGCTCGTGGCGGCGCGGGGACGCGACGCCGATCTGCTGAACCTCGCCGAATCCCTCGAATCCGCACTCGCTTTCGACTACGCACCGGTGCGTGAGCGTTGGGCGGACGTGGAGGCCCGCGAACCGGAGCCCGTACCGTGAGCGCCGGGCTCGACCGCCGTCGGCACGGATCCGTACTCGAGGTCGTACTCGACCGCGCAGAACGCCGGAACGCATTGTCGCGCGCTCTGCTGACCGAGATCCGGCAGGTCTTCACCGATCTTCCGGAGGACGTCCGTGCAGTGGTGCTGACGAGTTCGGACCGGGTGTTCTGTGCCGGCGCGGATTTCGCAGACCTGACCGGGACGTCCGCGGACCTCGACTACGACCGGGACCTCGAGGACGCATGCTCGGCGATTCGGAACAGCGCGGTTCCGGTGGTCGCGGTCGTGGACGGAGCATGCGTGGGTGCCGGCGTGGAGCTGGCGACCTCGTGTGACGTCCGGATCGCGGGGCCGAAGGCGTGGTTCCGTGTCCCGGCGGTCGAGCTCGGCCTGCTCTACAACCCGGCATCGATCCGCCGGATCCACTCGGTGCTCCCCCGCACCACGATCACCCGGCTGCTGGTCCTCGCCGAACGTTTCGACGCCGACGACGCACTCCGCAGCGAACTGGTCACCCATACCGCCGACGGTGATCCCCGCGAACACGCGCTGACGCTCGCCGAGCGACTCGCCGGCCTTCCCCGGGACGCTCTCGCCGCGACCCGATTCCTGCTCCACCACCTCGACGAAGGTCGTTACGACGACGTCGAATGGCAGGGAACCCGGATCCGGTTGATGGACAGTCCCGATCGGCACGCCGCCGTCGCTGCGGCCTCCGAACGCCACGGCACTCCCGCCTCCTGACCCTCTCCACCCGAAGGAAAGTTCATGAACGCAGTTGCCTCCCTGAAAGGCTACGACCTCGGTAACCGGGTCGTGTCGTACGACGACTCCGACGCCATCCTCTACGCGTTGTGCGTCGGCGCCCGTCCCGACCAGTTGTCCCTGGTCTACGAGCGGGACCTGCACGTCCTGCCGACCTTCGGGCTCGGGCTCGGCCTGTGGGCGGTGGAGGAGGCCGGGGAGCTCGGCGCCTACGACCGGTTGAAGTCGCTGCACGCCGCGCAGCAGCTGACGGTCCATTCCCCCTTCCCGCGTTCGGGCAAACTCGAGATGCACGCTCGCGTCGCCGACGTGTGGGACAAGGGACCCGCCGCGACCATCGACGTCGCGGTCGAGTGCGAGCAGTTCACGGCGACCTATGCGATCCATCTGCCGGGCTCGGGTGGCTGGGGCGGCGAGCGCGCTCCGTCGTCGCCGCGGGTCGACCTCGAGGACGCGCCGTTCCGCGAGGACGTCCACATCGCCGCGAACCTGCCTGCTCTGTACCGGCTCACCGGTGATCTGCACCCCGTCCATATCGATCCGGAGGTCTCCTCGGGCTACGGTTTCGAGCGTCCCATCCTGCACGGCCTGTGCACGCTGGGCATCGCGGCGCGGACCGTCGCCGGCGCCGTCGGCGCCGAGCCGTGGGAACTCCGCGAACTCCGCGCCCGCTTCGCGGCCCCGGTTCTTCCCGACGCCACCCTCGCCGTCCGCGCGCAGGCGTCCGGCACCGAGGTCGACTTCGACGCCCGGATCGATACCACGGGTGTGCTCTCCGGCGGTCACGCGAGCTTCTGATCGCACGTCCGCTCGCAGTCCGGCTCTACCGAAGGAAATCCCCCGCCCCACACGAAGTTCCCGCCGAAAGGGACTCACATGACCGCACACGCCGCTTCCAGTTTCGGAACCAAGCAGCAAAAACGAGCGTTTCTCGCCAGCCTCGTGGGCACCACAGTCGAATGGTTCGACTTCTTCATCTATGCCACGGCCGCGACGCTCGTCTTCTCGACGATCTTCTTCCCCGAACTGGGGTCGAACGTCGGCATCCTCGCTTCCTTCGCGACCCTCGGTGTCGCCTTCCTCGCCCGCCCGGTCGGCGCGTTCGTCTTCGGCCATCTCGGAGACCGGCTCGGCCGGCGCACGACACTGATCACCACTCTCACGGTGATGGGTGCCGCCACGGGACTCATCGGCCTGCTGCCCACCTGGGATCAGGTCGGTATCTGGGCGCCGATCATGCTCATCGCCCTCCGTTTCCTCCAGGGCGTTGCGGTCGGTGGTGAGTGGGGTGGAGCGGTTCTCATGAGTGTCGAGAACGCGCCGAAGACCCGCGAACGCTTCTACGGCTCCGCACCCCAGATCGCGAGTCCGCTCGCGCTCGTGCTCGCCACGGTCGTCATGTACTTCGTGGCCCGCATGCCGAACGACCAGCTGATGTCGTGGGGCTGGCGGATCCCGTTCCTCGCCGGCTTCGTCCTCGTCCTGATCGGTCTCGTCATCCGGCTCGGCGTCGAGGAATCGAGTGAATTCACCGAGGTGAAGGAGACGGGCACCGTCACGAAGAACCCGATCGCCACCGTCCTGCGCACGATGCCGAGCCGCGTGCTCGCCGGTATCGGCCTGCAGGCCAGCGTGATCGTGCTGTTCTACCTGATCACCACATACATGCTCACGATGGCGACCAACATTCACGGGTTCACCAAGAGCGACACCCTGATGATCCTGCTCATCGCTGCGACGATCGACCTCTTCGCGATGGTCGGCGTCGGCATCCTCTGCGACCGGTTGTCCGCCTGGACGGTCTTCGTGGGCGGGGTGGTCTTCACCGGCGCCTTCGCATTCCCGCTGTTCGCCCTGTTCAACACCGGCAACATGGGGCTGATGATCGTCGCATTCTCCGCGGCTCTCGTGCTCGGCCACGCGACCACCTACGCGGTGGTCTCGAGCATGACCGCCAACCTGTTCCCGACCGAGGTGCGGTACAGCGGTGTCGCCCTGTGCAGCGCGTTCTCCGGTGTCGCGTGGGCGGCACCGACCCCGCTCGTCGCCGCCGCTCTCGTGCCCACCGACGGCTCGCAGCACTGGTGGCCGCTCGCCGCGATCCTCGTCGGCACCGCTGTCGTCTCGTTCGTCGCCGCAGCCTCCATGCGCAGCCATTTCACCTCCGAGACGGCGGCCGACGACAGTGACGACGAGTCCCGCGACCTCCGGGTCCGCGTGGGCGACCCCGTCTGAGCACCACCCATCCGATCGACCAGGAGATTCTCATGACTGTGATGCTCAGCGAGGAGCAGCGCGAGTTCGGGGCGGCCGTCCGCGAATTCTGCCGCCGCGAAGTGGGCACGCGCGAACAGCGCGACAAGCTCACCGACTGCGGCCGCGAAGGACACAGCCTCGAGCTGAACCGGCGGATCGCCGAACTCGGCTGGGCCGCGATCAACGTCCCCGAGGAGTACGGCGGGGCCGGCGGCAACCATGTCGACCTGTGCGTCCTGCTCGAGGAACTCCACCGCGGTCTGGCGCCGGTCCCGTGGCACGGCACGACCCTCATCACCGCCGGGATCTACACCAAGTTCGCGAGCGAGGAGCTCAAGCGGACGGTGCTCGGCCGGCTCGCCGAGGGTGCCGCGCTGGCGATCGCGATGTCCGAACCGGAAGCCGGTTCCGACGTCGCGGCGCTGACCTGCCGCGCCGAGCGCACCGCGGACGGCTGGGTGATCAACGGTCAGAAGACGTGGATCACCAACGCCCATCAGGCGGACAGCATCCTCCTGGTCGCTCGTACCGCGCGTGGCGAGAAGAAGCACCACGGGCTCACCATGTTCCACGTGCCGGCCGACACTCCGGGACTGACGATCAAGGGCATCGACACGCTGGGCGGAACCGAGGTCAACGACCTCTACTTCGCCGACTGCGTGCTGCCCGCCGACTCGGTCGTCGGTGAGGTCGGTCAGGGCTGGGCCCAGCTCATGCCGGGTCTGGCGACCGAGCGGCTGATCCTCGCCGCGCAGATGCTCGGCACCGCCGAACGCGCCTTCGACGACGTCTTGGCGTTCGTCTCCGAGCGCACCCAGTTCGGTACCCGGGTCGGCTCGTACCAGGCGATCAAGCACCGCATCGCCGACCTCGCGACGGAGATCGAGTGCACTCGTCTGCTCGTCTACAGCGTCGCGCACCGCGCCGATGCCGGTGACGACCCGCAGGGCCTGGCCCGCGCGTCGTCGATGGCGAAGCTCAAGGCGACAGAGGTCGCGAAGAGCACTGCCCTGGAGGGCATGCAGATGATGGGTGGCTACGGCTATTCCACCGAGTTCGACATGGCGCAGCACGTGCGCGCAGCCCTGGGCGCCACCATCTACGGCGGCACCAACGAGATCCAGCGCGACATCATCGGAAACTCGTTCGGCCTCCGGTAGAACACCCACGCGAGTACCCCGCAGCGGCGGGACGGTCCTTCGACCGTCCCGCCGCTGTTTTCCGTGTGTGTGCAGGCCGTTTCCGGCGAACCGTCACGGCAATCTCACCCTCGCGTAACACGCCTGTCATGGGCACCGTGTTTCCTTTTATTCGACACCGATTCATATAGTGAAACCCACAGTCGAATCCGAGGAGCCCCCATGACGCTGGAAGCCACCGACACGTCCGTGCTGCGCCTCCCGTCCTCGAACGGCCGGTCCCCCGAGACCTCCGGATCCCCCACGCTGACCGAACTCGCCCACGCCGCCGGCACCCGCTACATCCTCGCCGTCTTCACCACCCTGTCCGGAAAGCCCTGCGCCAAGCTCGTTCCCGTCGAATCCGTCGGGGAGCTCGAGACCGAGGGCGTCGGCTTCGCCGGCTACGCCGCAGGTTCGATGGGCCAGGTCCCGAAGGACCCCGACCTCGTCGCCATCCCCGATGCCGCGTCGTTCACGCCCATCCCGTTCGTGCGCGAAGGCCTCGCCCTCGTCCACTGTGACCCGCACGTCGAAGGTGAGCCCTGGCCGTACGCGCCGCGCGTGATCCTCAAGTCCGTGCTCGCCCAGGCCGCCGAGCTGGGCCTCGAGGTCAACGTGGGTGCAGAGATCGAGTACTTCCTCGTCAACAAGGACGAAAACGGAACGCTGCGCACGGCCGACGCGCTCGACACCTCCCGCCAGCCCTGCTACGACGCCCGCGACGTGACCCGCATGTACGAGCACCTCACCTCGATCTCGGCAGCGATGAACACCCTCGGGTGGGGCAACTACGCAAACGACCACGAGGACGGCAACGGCCAGTTCGAGCAGAACTTCCAGTACGCGGACGCGCTGACCACCGCCGACCGGGTGGTGACCCTGCGCTACCTGATCTCCGTGCTCGCCGAACAGCGCAGCATGACAGCGACCTTCATGCCCAAGCCCTTCGCGGACCGCACGGGATCGGGCATGCACATGCACCTGTCCCTGTGGAGCGACGGCGCCTCGGCGTTCCCCGACGCATCCGACCCGCGCGGGCTGGGTCTGTCGAAGACCGCCTACTCCTTCATCGCCGGTATCCTCGAACACGCGTGCGCCCTGCAGGGCGTTATCGCGCCGACGGTCAACTCCTACAAGCGCACCGGCGCGACCAGCACTTCCTCCGGCGCAACCTGGTCGCCGCGGTACGCGACCTACGGCGGCAACGACCGCACGCACTACCTGCGCGTCCCCGATTCCAACCGCGTCGAACTGCGCGGCGGTGACGGCTCCGCGAATCCGTACCTCGCCACCGCTGCCACGGTCGCTGCCGGCCTCGACGGCATCGGGCGCAACCTCGACCCGGGCACTCCCGGTACGGGCGCTTCCGCGGACCCGCTGCCGATGACGCTGCTGCACGCGATGGACGCCCTCGTGGCCGATCCCGTCGTCGTCGGCGCCCTCGACTCGGCCGGCGCGAGTGTCGCCGACTACTTCGCCTCCCTCAAGCGCGAGGAGTTCTTCCACTGGCACAACACCGTGACCCCGTGGGAGATCGACAGCTATCTGACCGCCTTCTGAGAACCTTCGACTTCTTCCGGATACATCGAACAGACCCATCGAACAGGAGAGACGACCATGTGCGGAATCGTCGGACTTCATCTGCGGGACACCGCGCTCGAGCCCCGGTTGGGCAGCCTGCTGACCGGAATGCTCGGGCAGATGGTGGACCGCGGACCGGATTCGGCGGGCGTCGCCGTCTACGGCAATCCGGTCTTCTCCCCTGCCGGGGAGTCGTCGGTCTCGGTGCTCGACGCGCCGTCGGATCTCGCCGCGACCGTCGGCGACGCACTGGGCGTGACCGTCGGTGCGCTCGACCTCGCACCCACCACCGTGCTGCACGCCCCCGTCCCCGCGGCCCTGCTCGCCGATACCGTCCGTGCCCTGGCGCCCGCGGCGACCGTCATCGGCTTCGGTGACGACGTGACCGTCCTCAAGGGAACGGGCGATCCGCGTGTTCTCGCGGAGAATTTCGGGCTGCCGTCCGTCTCCGGATGGCAGGGTGTGGGCCACACGCGCATGGCCACCGAATCCGCGGTCACCGCAGCAGGATCGCATCCCTTCGCCGTGGGACCGGACCAATGCCTCGTCCACAACGGTTCGTTCTCCAACCACCTGTCGATCAAACGCGAACTCGAGGACGAGGGCGTGGTGTTCGACAGCGAGAACGACACCGAGGTCGGAGCACGCTTCGTGGCCCAGCACCTCGCCGAGGGCGCGGATCTCGAGAAGGCCCTGCGTCTGCTCGGCGAACGGTTCGACGGCTTCTACACCCTGCTGGTGTCCACTTCCGATTCCTTCGCGGTGGTCCGCGATCCGATCGCCTGCAAGCCCGCGATCGTCGCCGAGTGCGACGCCTACGTCGCGATGGCTTCGGAGTTCCGCGCTCTGGCAGGGCTTCCCGGCATCGCCGACGCCCACATCTTCGAACCCGAACCGGACCGGGTCTACGTGTGGCAACGCTGACCGGCACCATCGTCCCCGATTCCGCTGTCCGACCTCGTTCCCCGGAGGCAATCATGACCACCGACACCCTGCTCCCGACCGCCACCTACGACCTGGCGACGACCACCACCCGCGAACTCAATGCGGCACTGCACGCGACGGAGGCCCCGGCCTCGGTCGAGGTTACGAACCCGCAGGGCGCCCACGCACTCGCCTGCGGCCTGAACCGGCCGATCGACGTCCGGGTCGACGGCCACGTCGGCTACTACGCCGCCGGGATGAATCAGCACGCCCACGTGACCATCGACGGCAATGCCGGTGTCGGGGTCGCCGAGAACATGATGTCGGGCAGCGTGCGCGTCACCGGTGACGCCTCGCAGTCCGCCGGCGCGACCGCCCACGGCGGACTGCTGGTGATCGAAGGCAACGCCGCCGCCCGCTGCGGCATCTCGATGAAAGGCGTCGACATCGTCGTCGGCGGCGACATCGGACACATGAGCGCCTTCATGGGGCAGGCCGGCCGCCTCGTCGTCCTCGGCGATGCCGGTGAGGCCCTGGGTGATTCGCTGTACGAGGCGCGGATCTACGTGCGGGGCCGCGTCGCCTCGCTCGGCGCGGACTGCGTCAAGAAGGAGATGCGCGCCGAGCACGTCGCCGAACTGCAGGAACTGCTCGACGCGGCCGGTTTCGACGCCGACCCGGCCGAATTCACCCGCTACGGCTCGGCCCGTCAGCTCTACCACTTCCACGTCGACAACGCCTCGGCGTACTGACGCCCGACGTTCTTCCGCCCGCTCGACCCCGAGGAGACTTCCATGACCTTCCAGCCCGGACTGCGTGAGTCGGCCACCTTCGACCGCAACGTCATCCACGAGATCCAGCGCGCCGCCGCGACCGGCATCTACGACATCCGCGGCTGGGGTGCCAAGCGCACGGTTCCCCACTTCGACGACCTGCTGTTCCTCGGGGCGTCGATGTCGCGCTACCCCCTCGAGGGCTACCGCGAGAAGTGTGAGACCGACGTCGTCCTCGGCGACCGCAACGCGAAGTACCCACTGCACCTGGATATCCCGGTCACCATCGCCGGAATGAGCTTCGGTGCGCTGTCCGGCCGCGCGAAGGAGGCCCTCGGCCGCGGCGCCAGCGAGGTCGGCACGTCCACCACCACCGGTGACGGCGGTATGACCCCGGAGGAACGCGGACAGTCCAAGCACCTGGTCTACCAGTACCTGCCCTCCCGGTACGGCATGAACCCCGACGACCTGCGCAAGGCCGACGCCATCGAGGTCGTGCTCGGCCAGGGCGCCAAGCCCGGCGGTGGCGGTATGCTGCTCGGCCAGAAGATCACCGAACGCGTCGCGGGGATGCGCACCCTGCCGGTGGGCATCGACCAGCGCAGCGCATGCCGGCACCCCGATTGGACCGGCCCCGACGACCTCGCCATCAAGATCCTCGAACTGCGGGAGATCACCGGCTGGGAGAAGCCGATCTACGTCAAGGTCGGCGCGACCCGCACCTACTACGACGTCAAGCTCGCCGTGAAGTCCGGCGCCGACGTCGTGGTGGTCGACGGCATGCAGGGTGGTACCGCCGCCACCCAGGACGTCTTCATCGAGCACGTGGGCATCCCGACCCTCGCCGCGCTCCCCCAGGCCGTGCAGGCCCTGCAGGAGATGGGTGTGCACCGCACTCCGGGCGGCGTGCAACTGATCGTCTCCGGCGGTATCCGTTCGGGTGCCGACGTCGCCAAGGCGATGGCCCTCGGCGCCGACGCCGTCGCCATCGGCACGGCCGCGCTGATCGCCCTCGGCGACAACGATCCGAAGTACCAGGCCGAATACGAGAAGCTGGGCTCGGCCGCCGGCTTCTACGACGACTTCCAGGACGGCAAGGATCCCGCCGGTATCACCACGCAGGATCCCGACCTGCAGGCCCGCTTCGATCCGGTCGAGGGTGGCCGCCGCCTGGCGAACTACCTGCGGGTGCTCACCATGGAGGCGCAGACCATCGCCCGGGCGTGCGGCAAGTCGCACCTGCGCAATCTCGAACCGCAGGACCTCGTCGCCGTCACGATGGAGGCCGCCGCCATGGCACGGGTTCCCCTGGCCGGAACCGATTGGATCCCCGGCCGGACGCTCTAGTCCCGTGACGACCTTCGCAGCCCTGCTCGACGACATCCGGGACTGGCAGGCACAGGCCGTCTGCCGGTCCCGGGACGTCGACTTCTTCGACGACGCGCCCGAGGGTGTCGCCCGCGCCAAGTCCGTCTGCGCCTCCTGTCCCGTGCGGGAACCGTGCCGCGACCACGCGGCGCTCGCCGGGGAGACGCACGGGATCTGGGGCGGGTTGACGCCCACGGAGCTGATCCGTCACCGGTGGCTCGCCCGCGCCCGATCCACGCAGCACGAACGTGCCTGCCACAGCCAATTCTCGAGAGGACACAGCACATGACCGTCTTCGACTCGCTCTGGGCATCGATCCTCGACGTCGGCAAGCACTCGACCACCGGAGGCTACCGCCGATTCGCGTGGAGCGACGCCGATCTCACTCTCCGCGAGTGGTTCCGCGGTTGTGCCGCCGAACGCGGCATGGACGTGGAAGAGGACCGCAACGGAAACCTCTGGGCCTGGTGGCTTCCCGAGGGCTGGGCGGGCGATCCCACCGGCGCCTTCGTCACCGGTTCGCACCTGGATTCGGTGCCCGACGGCGGTGCGTTCGACGGCCCCCTCGGCGTGGTCTCGGCGTTCGCCGCAGTGGATCTGGTCCGTGAGCGCGGCATCGTCCCGGCCGTGCCGATCGCGATCACGGCGTTCTCCGACGAGGAAGGCGCCCGCTTCGGTGTGGCATGTGTGGGCAGTCAGCTCACCACCGGGGCACTGGCTCCGCAGCGGGCGCTCGGCCTGCGTGATCGCGACGGAATCACCCTGGCCGAGGCGATGACGCGCGCCGGCCGGGTGCCCGAACACATCGGCGCAGATCCCGGCCTGGTCGACCGGGTAGGGGTGTACGTCGAGTTGCACGTCGAACAGGGCCGGGCCCTCGACCTCGTCGACGCGCCCGTCGCGGTCGCGTCGTCGATCTGGCCGCACGGCCGGTGGCAGTTCACCTTCACCGGTGAGGCCAACCACGCCGGTGCCACGCGTCTGGTGGACCGTCGCGACCCGATGCTCGCGTACGCCTCGTCGGTCCACAGCGCCCGCTCGTGTGCGGCAGCAGCCGGAGCGGTAGCCACCTTCGGCAAGCTCGAGGTGCTGCCCAACGGCGCCAACGCGATTCCTTCCGAGATCAAGGCCTGGCTCGACGCTCGCGCCGCGGACGAGGAGACCCTGACGACACTGGTCGCCGAGATCGAGGCCGAGGCCCGCCGGCACTGCCTGCCGGACGAGATCGGACTCGACGTCTTCGCCGAATCGATCACCCCCATCGTCGAGTTCCCGGCCGGACCGCGCGAACGGTTGCGCCGGGCGCTGTCCCATCTCGGGGACGTCCCGGTGCTCCCCACCCAGGCCGGGCACGACGCCGGCATCCTGTCGGAGAAGGTCCCCACCGCAATGTTGTTCGTGCGCAATCCCACCGGGGTGTCGCACTCACCGCACGAGTTCGCCGAAGCCGACGACTGCAACATCGGGGCGCGGGCGCTGGCCGACATCATGGCGGACTGGACGACGGGCAGCTAGATGGTTGTGCAGGTGATCCGGGCCGACGACCGACGGCGGGTACCCTGGCGCAACGGCGCCGGGACGACCGAGGAGGTCGCGACCGGCCCCGACGGCCCCGACGGCCGTCCGCTGTGGCGGATCAGCCTGGCCGATCTGGGTTCGGAGCCGACCCAGTTCTCGGCCTTCGCCCGCACCGACCGCATCTTCACCGTCGTCGGTGAGCACGGCGTCGACCTCGACTCGGGGCCCGGGCCCCAACCGGTGGATCCGTGGCACCCGCATCCGTTCGCCGGGGAGGATGCGCCGCGCTGCGTGCCCCGAGGCACGACCCGGGCTTTCAACATCATGACCGAGCGCGGGGCCGCCACCGCCGGGGTCACGTATCTGACGCTCGACACGGAATTCGACACCGCCGCAGACGGGGTCACCGCCCTGTACGTGCGGTCGGGCACCGTGCACGCCGGCGCGGAAGGTGCCATGTCCGGAGACTGTCTCCTGATCCGCGACGAGGCGGTCACCGTACGTGGAGCCTCGGCCACCGGACTGCTGGTGCACATCGGCCCGGCTCCCTTCCTCTCGTAGAAACCGATTCCTTCCCGACGACATCGACTCCCCCACGGACCTCCCCTGCCGGAGGCCGTTCGAACAAAGGATCCTCAGGTGACGGACACGACCAAGTTCCTGATCGTCGGCGGCGGCCTCGAAGGCCTGGCCATCGCCTACTCACTCGCCGACCGCGGCGAGACCGACGTCCTCGTCCTCGAGCGCGACACCCTCTGCTCGGGCATGACCGGAAAGTCCAGTGGCGTCGTGCGATGCCATTACGGCACCCCGTCGCTGGCCGCGATGTCCTGGTACGGCGTCGACATCTTCACCCGGGCGACCGAGATCTTCGGCGACGACATGGCTTTCCGCCAGTGCGGTTACGTCGTCGGTGTCGCGGAGAACAACGTCGAGCCGCTCGAGGCGAACATCGAGATGATGCAGGGTCTGGGCATCGCCACCGAACTCATCGCCCACGACAAGATGGCCGAACTGTGGCCGGGCCTGAACCTCGAGGACTTCGCCCTGTTCGCCTACGAACCGCTCGGCGGTCGCGGCGAGTCCTACATGGCGGGAATGGCGTTCGGGGCCACGGCCCGTCGGATGGGCGTGAAGATCCGGCAGAGCACCCCCGTGGCGTCGTTGCTGCAGAACGCCGCCGGCCGAGTCTACGGCGTGACCCTCGCCGACGGTTCCGAGGTGCACGCCGAGCAGGTCATCGTCGCCGCCGGCCCCTGGACGCCGGCGCTCGTCGCCGGGGTCGGCATCGACATCGACGTCCGGGCGCAACGCGCGCAGTTGGTCCTCGTCGATCAGGGTGTCCCGACCCCGGAGGTTCCTGTGCTGTCCGATCTGGCCGGCCTGCAGTACATCTGCCGCGAACCGAACGGCGAACTGCTCGTGGGCAACTCCGATCACCAGACACCGGAGTACATCGACCCCGACAAGTACATCAATCGCGCCGACGACTCGACGATCGAGAAGAACATCATGAAACTCGGCAACCGTCTGCCCGAGATGCCGGACCCGCGGATCACCAGTTCGTACGTCGGTGCGTACGACGTCACCGAGGACTACAACCCCGTCATCGGCCCGGCACCGGTCGAAGGCCTGTTCCTGGCGACGGGATTCTCCGGGCACGGCTTCAAGATCTCCCCCGCCGTGGGCAAACTGGTCGCCGACCTGCTGATCGACGGGAAGACCGATCTGCCGAACGTGAACCCGGACGACTTCCGTTTCTCCCGCTTCGAGGAGGGCGATCTGCTCCTGAGCCTCAACCCCTACGAGGGGGCCGGCGAGATGCGCTGATCCCCGGCCTTGTAGCGCGCTCGTGCCCTCCCGGACCCTGCCGGATCCGTGGAGGGCACCCGCATGTCCGCATCGCGGCGTTCACCACTGGTGGACACACGCTACGCTGACGATATGGCCAGCCCAGATCGTCCCGTCCTGTACGACGATTCCGGACGCGAAGTCCCGCGCGGCACCCCGACGGGCGTGGATCTCGAGCGCGCGATCGCCCACCAAGTCAGGTCGTTGCGGCTGGCCAGCGGCCTGTCCGTCGGCGACATGGCGGCCAAGGTGGGGATCTCCAAGGCCATGCTCTCGAAGATCGAGAACGCCCAGACCTCGTGCAGCCTCTCGACTCTCGCGCGCCTCGCCGCCGGTCTCGACGTTCCGGTCACCTCACTGTTCCGTGGCGCCGATGCCCACCGCGATGCGGTGTTCACGAAGAACGGTCACGGGGCCGAGATCGTCGGTCGCGGTACACGGGTCGGTCACCACTACGAACTGCTGGGGGCGCTGAGGGGGCAACACAAGAGGCTCGAACCGGTGCTGGTGACCCTCACCGACGCGAGCGACGTCTTCCCCCTCTTCCAGCATCCCGGCACCGAGTTGCTGTACATGCTCGAGGGCGAGATGCTCTACGGCCACGGCGATTCCGAGTACCACCTGCAACCGGGCGACGCCCTGCTCATCGACGGCGAGGGATTGCACGGACCCAACGAACTGCTGAAGTTGCCCATCCGGTTCCTCGCCGTCACGGCGTATCCGGACAACCATCAGCCGTGAACACCCGTAGGAGCCCTCACCGCACAGCGGTGAGGGCTCCTGCCGTTCGACCGGTGAACCTCGTCGGTCAGGACTTGGGCACGACGACGTCGCGGTCCTCGGCGAACACCTCGGGACGCAGCGTCGACGGGCCGGTGGGCGAGAACGAGTCCATCACGTAGGCCGTCTCCCCGTGGACCGGAACGTCGATTCCTCGCATCTCGGTGTCGGCGTCCACCCGGATACCCATGATCTTGTCGAGCATCTTCGCGATCAGGAAGGTCACCGCGAACGAGTAGGCGAAGACGGCGGCCATCGCGACGACCTGACGTCCGAGGAAGTCGATGCCCCCGCCGAAGAACAGGCCGTCGACACCGGCCGGCGCAGCGGCCGTCGCGACGAAGGCGATGAGGGTGGTGCCCACGACGCCACCCATGAGGTGGATCGCGACGACGTCGAGTGAGTCGTCGTAGCCCATGCGGAACTTCCAACTCACGGCGAAGCAGCCCACCGCACCGGCGACCGCACCGATCAGCAGGGCGCCGAGCGGCGACACGAGGCTCGCCGCGGGCGTGATCCCCACGAGGGCAGCGATGACGCCGGAGATCGCACCGAGTGTCGTGGCGTGCTTCTCCTTGATGCGCTCGACGATCAGCCATCCGAGCAGACCGGCCATCGCGGCGACGAGAGTGTTGAGGACGACGACACCGGCCATATGGTTGGCTCCGCCTGCCGAACCGCCGTTGAATCCGAACCAGCCGAACAGCAGGATGCCGCCACCGAGCACGACGAGGGGCAGGTTGTGAGGACGTGCCACGTGAGGGAATCCACGACGGCGACCGAGTGCGACCGCGAGCGCGAGCGCCGCGACACCCGAGTTCATGTGCACGGCTGTGCCACCGGCGAAGTCGTGTGCAGCGAGTGTGTTGGCGATCCATCCGCCCTGCGTACCGGCCTCTTCGTCGTCGAAGGCGAAGACCCAGTGCGCGACGGGGAAGTAGACGAGAACGACCCAGATACCCGAGAACACCAGCCACGCCGAGAACTTCATCCGATCGGCGACGCCACCGGCGATGATCGCCACCGTGATACCCGCGAAGAGGAGGTGGAAGGCCGCGGTCAACGCTGCCGGCACCCCGCCGGCCGGGTCCTCCTCGAGCAACGACCCCAGACCGATGTCGCTGAACGGATCGCCGATGAGGCCGAGGCCCCCGACGCTGTCACCGAGCACGGCGGCCGGACCGAACAGCACCCACAGGACGGCAGTGACGGCGAAGCCGCCGAACACCATCATGATCATGTTGAGCGCGCTCTTGACTCCGAGCATGCCGCTGTAGAACAGCGCAAGGCCCGGAACCATCAGTACGACTGCTGTGAACGCCGCCAAAATCCAGGCGGTATCGGCGGCCGCGAGTGCCTGTTCCATATAAGTCCACCCTGTTCGATCCTGGGGTCCGCGACCCCGAAGCCACACGGTGACCCGCATTCATCACCGTCCCCTGAGAGTGGACCGAGTCTGTAATGTCCCTGCGAGGAGCGGGTGAATTTCGTGTAACGCCACCGCCCGGCAACAGCGGTCCGTAGTGCCCGGTGGGCAGGGCGAAGGCAGGCCGTGAACGGGCAGGCAGTATGGAGGATGACGCGCCGCCATACCGGGTACCCCTGACCTGGCGAGTTCCGTGGGAACGACGGCTCGAACCGCTGCACGCATCTGGGAGGTAGACGATGGGACGGGTCACGACACGTCGACCGGTACTGCGCATCACGACGGACAGGGTGACGCGGCGTCCCGACACACTCGCCGTCGAGGAACCGCTCGAGATCAGGATCGGCGGCGAATCGCTGACGATCACCATGCGCACCCCCGGGCACGACGTCGACCTCATCCACGGATTCCTCCTGGCCGAAGGAATGATCGGCACTCGCGAGGACATCGTCGCGGTCCGATACTGTGACGGGGTCGACGCGAGCGGCGCGAACACCTACAACGTTCTCGACATCACCCTCGCGCCCGGTGTCACGATCCCGGAAGGGACGGGACGACGCGCGTTCACGACCACCTCCGCGTGCGGGGTATGCGGGAAGAACTCGCTCGACGAGGTACGCACCCGCACGCGATATCCGCTGCGAGAGGCCGGCAGCACCTCGATCGGTACGCACACGCTCACCGAACTGCCCGACACACTGCGGCGGCACCAGCAGGTCTTCGAATCGACCGGGGGTCTGCACGCGGCTGCCCTGTTCACTCCCGATGGCGCATTGCTGGCCCTGCGCGAGGACGTCGGCAGGCACAACGCGGTCGACAAGGTGCTCGGCTGGGCACTGACCGACAACCGGGTTCCACTCTCGCACAGCGTGCTCATGGTGAGCGGACGCGCCTCGTTCGAGCTCGTGCAGAAAGCCGTGATGGCCGGGATCCCCGTGCTCGCGGCGGTGTCGGCGCCCTCGTCGCTCGCCGTCGATCTCGCCGCGGAGTCGGACCTGACCCTGGTGGGTTTCCTCCGCGGCGAGACGATGAACGTGTACACCGCACCGGACCGCATCAAGACCGAGTGAACGACGGCATCAACCGCAGGTCCCGTCCTGCGTCTCGCCTGCGCGGACTCCGTCGACGAATGCCCGCACGTCGTCGAAGGACTCTTCGAGCACCGCGCGGTGGTCGGCCCCCTCGTACACCCGATAGGTCAGATCCGCGCCGTTGCTGCACAGCGCCGCGGTCACCTCGTCGGTAACCGTGCGCGACACCAGCACATCGTCTGTTCCCTGCACGACGAGCGTCGGCACCGACGGGGTGAGCGTTTCGAGCTCCTGACCGGCGAAGTACTCGCGGAGCGCGTCGAGGTCCGCATCGGGCGCGAACACCTGATCCACCGGGACCGCGCTCGCTGCTTCGCGGATGTCGTCCATGCATCCGGTGCGCGCTGCGGCCAGCAGGGGGCGTGACGCGTCCGTGAGCATTGCGTCGGCGTCGATGGCCGGGTCCGCTGCTTGCGCTCCGAGCAGCAGGACCGGCAGGAAGCCGAGTGCCGGACCGATCGCGGGACCGGCGCTCGCGTAGTACTGGGCCGTCTCACTGGTCCGGCTTCCCGGGGCGAGGGCGATGGCACCCTGCAATTCGAGTTCGGGGGCGCGTTCTTCGCCGCGTGCCGCCGCATACAGAGCGGCGTGTCCGCCCTGACTGTGCCCCATCGCAACCCAGCGGGTTCCGATCTCCGGATCGAGTTCTCGGGCGGCACGCACGATGTCGACGACGCTGTCGGCCGCGCTCTCCCCGTTCATGTAGGGATGTCCGCCCGGAGTGCCGAGGCCCTCGTAATCGGTCTGAACCACGGCGTAGCCGTCGGCGACCCACCGGTCGAGCATGGCGGTCGTCCTTCCGACATAGGAGTGGGCCGGGCCGCCGGGCGTGTCGGCGGAGGGCGCACAGGCATCGCCGACCCCAGTGGTGCCGTGTGCCCAGCTGATCACCGGCCAGCCACCTTCCGGCGCCTCTCCTTCCGGAATCGCGACGGTGCCCGAGACGAGGACCGGACGACGCTCGGCGCCTTCGGACAGATAGGTGATCAGATGCGTCCGAGACGCGCTGGGAAGCGCTGCCGCGCCGATGAGGGGGCGGTCGGTGACCAGCGAGCCGGGTCCGCCGGCTGTCTCCTGCGCGTCGTCGCCGGAGTCGGAACAGGAAACGACACCGAGCATCGAGACGGCGGCGAGTACCGACACGACGCGCCGGGAAGTACGAGAGATCATGAATCCTCCATCGGGATGTCAGTCGACCGCCGGCGCCCATTGCACGCCGTTGATGTGGCTACCGCCGTCGACGAACAACGTGTTGCCGGTGAGATAACGCGAGTCGTCGCTCGCGAGAAAAGCCGCGACGGTACCGATGTCGTCGAGAGGGTCACCGATGCGGCCCATCGGGTTCGCCGCGGCCTGCGTCGCAGCCATCTGCGGATCGGCTTCCGCGACCCGCCGATACGCCGCACTCTGCGCGCCGGGACAGATCACGTTGCAGCACACCTGCTTCGGTGCCCACTCCCGGGCGGCGGTGCGGGTCATGCTGCGCAACGCCTCTTTCGCGGCGTTGTACGACACCGAGTACATATGCGCATTGACGCCGTTGAGACTGCACATGTTGATCACGCGGCCGGTTCCGTGCCGGGCGAGTTCCGGGTACGCGCGCTGCATCGCCCAGAAGGCAGCCATGACAGCCATGTCGAAACCCGCCTGCATATTCTCGTCGGACGTCTTCTCCATCCGCGCGAAACCCAGTGAACGCCAGGCATTGTTCACCAGGATGTCGAGGCGGCCGAACTCGCGGACGGCCGAGTCCACCATCGCGTGCACCTGTTCACGGTCGGTGACATCGGTCGGCACGAAGTGCGCGCGCGTGTCCCACCGATCGGTGAGCCACCGGGCGGTCTCGGCGCCCGCCTTCTCGTCCACCTCGGCGATCACGACACTCGCGCCCTCACGGGCCAGCGCCCCGGCGACTCCTCGGCCGATCCCCATACCGGCTCCGGTAACGATCGCTACCCTGCCGTCCAACTTCCCCATGTCTGCTTCCTCTCCCCATGTCGGCGACCTGTGCGGTGACGACCGTCAGCGAGGACGAGGGACCGTCCTGTCGATGAAGAGCGCCTCGACGGATACGCACACCGTGCCGTCCGCGGTCCGGATCTCTCCGACCGTGCTGATCTTGCGGCCCTCCTGTTCGACCAGACGGCCACTGACCGTCAGCGGCTCGAACAGGGGCGTCGGCCGGTGGTACCGCACGTTGAGCTGGGCGGTGGCGCCGCTGCGTCCGGCCCACGCGTTCGCCACGCCCAGCGTGTGGTCGAGCAGGAGGGCGGAGACTCCGCCGTGCACGTGCCCGGGCGGGCCCTGATACGGAAACGTCAACTCGACGACGCCTTCGACCGATCCGTCCTCGCGACCGGCGAGAACCAACGGTGGCGCGAGCGCGTTCTCCGGTCCGGTGACCGGATCGTGCCGGGTGACGCCCTCTCCGTGCCACATATCGATGAGCCGCTCCTGCACTTCCGGAGCATGTTCGTCGAGGTGCTCGGCGATGCTGACGAGTTCCTCCGCGACCCGCTCGAGATTCGCGTTGGTGCGATCGGTGCGCAGCAACGCGTCCACCACGCGTCGTGCTGCGGCGGTGGCACGGTCGACAGCGGTGTCCTGCGGCGCCGAGGTCAGGACCGTGCCGTCGGGCGCGTTCCCGACGATGGGGTGGGTGTTCGGGTCGACCCTCATCGGACCTCCATGGTGGCGTGGGTGAGTACCGGTTGCCCGTCGCGTTCGGGACATGTGGCGAGCAGAGTGAGCGTGTCGCCGTCGCGCCACACCGCCGTCTCGATCGTCTCCCCCGGGTACAGCGAGCCGGCGAACCGGACCGAGAACGAGCGGACCCGGGTGGGATCCCCGTCCAGCAGACCGTCGACGACGGCCTTGCACACGACACCGTACGACGCGAGTCCGTGCAGGATCGGCCGGTCGAAGCCGGCCGTCTTCGCGAACGCGGGGTCGGCGTGCAACGGGTTCATGTCACCGCTGAGTCGGTACACCAGCGCCTGCTGCGTGCTCGTGGGCGACACCAGGACCTTGTCGGCGTCGCGTTCCGGGACCGCATTCGGCACGTCGGGTCCGGCGTCACCGCCGAAGCCGCCCTCGCCGCGGGCCCAGATCTGCATCGCAGTGGTCCACAACGGGTTTCCGTCGCCGTTCATCGCGGTCTGCTCGAGCACGATCACGGCGGCCTTGCCCTTGTCCCATACGTCGGCGACACGCGACGAGATCGTCGCTGCGCCCGCGGCCGGGATCGGGGCATGCACGGCGACGGACTGGCCGCCGTGGAGAATCCTGCGCAGGTCGATGTCGATTCCCGGTAGGTTCAGTCCGGCCGGGGTCGCCGTACCGGCGGAGATCCCCTGCCCGGCGACCATTGCGAAGGTCGGCAGGACCCGCAGAGTCTTCTCGTACACCCACCGCAACTCGGCGGGATCGAGCGAGTCGACGCCCGCACCCAGACCGAGGTGGTAGAGGATCACGTCGCGTTCGGTCCAGGTGCCCTCACGGGTGGTGGGGGCGGCGGACAGCGCGGCATCCGGGTCGATAGACATGGGCGTTCACTTTCCGGGTTCGGGATCACGGGGCAGACCGAGAATCCGCTCACCGATGATGTTCAGCTGGACATTGGTCGTTCCGCCGGCGATCGACATGCACTGCACATTCAGGAACATGTGGGTGGCCGAGGTGCGATCCCGGTCGTCGAGCAACGAGGCCGGTCCGGCCCAGTCCATCGCGAGCTCCCAGACCTGCTGGATGTGTTCGACACCGAGCAGCTTGGCGACGGAGGACTCGGCACCCGGCTGAGCACCGGTCAGGGAGCGGAGCGCGGTGCGCAGACCCATGAGGCCGCCGGAGGTGGCATCGGCGAGCACCTTGCCGAGCACGGTGAGCTGTTCGTCGTCCGGTCCACCGGGAGCGCTTTGTGCAAGCGCCACAAGAGCCTCGCACCCGGCCCCGAAGGTCGAGTCGTGGGAGAGCGAGACCCGCTCGTTGGCGAGAGTGGTGCGGGCAAGCTTCCATCCGTCGCCGGGCTCGCCGACGAGGCACTCGTCGGGCACGAACACGTCGTCGAGGAACACCTCGTTGAACAGCGCCTCGCCGGTGATCTCCCGCAGCGGTCGGATATCGAGACCTTCGGTGTTCCTGATGTCGATCAGGAAGTAGGACAGCCCTTTGTGTTTGGGCGCCTCCGTGTCGGTGCGGGCGAGGCAGATCCCCCAGTCGGCGACACGCGCCATCGATGTCCACACCTTCTGACCGTCGAGTTTCCAGCCACCGTCGACCTTGACCGCTCTGGTGGACAGGCCGGCGAGGTCGGAGCCGGCGCCGGGCTCGGAGAAGAGCTGGCACCACACGAGGTCCCCGCGCAGCGACTGCGGGACGAATCGCTCGATCTGGTCGGTGCTGCCGTGCGCGATCAGAGTCGGCACCACCCAGTTTCCGATGATCATATCGTGCGGTTCGAGTCCTGCTGCGCGGAGTTCCTCGGCGACGACGAGCTGCGTGACGGCGTCGGCGGCCTTACCCCATGGCTCGGGCAGATGCGGAGCGGTATAGCCGTTCTCGGCCAGATACGCCTTGCGGGCAGCGCTTTCGAGCGTGCGGGCCGGTTCGAGTTCGGCGCGGATGTCGGCGCGGATCTGTTCCGCTTCGGCCGGTAGGTCGACACTCAGCACACGACGGGCACCGCCGAGCGTGAGGTGGGCGACGCGACGTCGCCAGAATGCTGTGGAGCCCAGCAGGATACGGAGCGATTGGGCACGCCGCATGTACAGATGTGCGTCGTGCTCCCAGGTGTAACCGATGCCGCCGAGGACCTGGATGCAACTCTTGGTGACCTGGAACGCCGCCTCCGGGGCGATGGACGCGGCGACCGCCGCGGCGAGCGAAGCCTCGTCGTCCGAGATGTCCTCACCGAGAGCGCGCGCCGCGTCCCATGCCACGACCCGGGCCTGTTCGGTAAGGCAGAGCATCCGGGCGACAGTGTGCTTGACACCCTGGAACTGGCCGATGACACGACCGAACTGCTTGCGGACCCGCGCGTAGTCCGCCGCGGTGGTGGTGGCCCGATCCGCGAGTCCGGCAGCCTCGGCCGCGAACAACGTCGCGGCGATGTCGACGACCCGTTGCGCATCGAGCGACAGGACGTCCTCGTCGGACAGCGCCACGCCGTCGACGGTGATCTCGGCGTTGCGGCGGATCACGTCGTAGCTCGGCAGGTTCGTGACGTCGACACGGTCGCGAGCCACGACGACGAACACCCGCTCGCCGTTGTCGTCGGCCGCGAGCAGGAACATATCCGCGACCTGGCCACCGAGGGCGACGCCGGAGGTACCCGAGAGCGTGAGGGAATCGCCGTCACGCACCACGCGCAGCCCTCCCGGCTGCAGGGACACCGCACCGAACAACGAACCGTCAGCGAGGCCGTCGAGTTCGGTGCGCCGCCCCGCCCGGTTCAGGACCGCGGAGACGATCACCGTCGGAAGGAACGGGCCCGGAACCATGGATCGTCCGAGTTCCTCTGCGACGATCGCGGTTTCGAGCAGGCCGAAGCCGGCACCCCCGAACTCCTCCGGGAGGTGCAATCCCAGCATGCCGAGTTCGGCGAGCGACCCCCAGTACGGCGGGCGCGCTTCCGTCTTCGCTTCGACAGTCGTGCGGATCACGTCGGGCGTCGCGTGCCGCGCCGCCCAGCCGCGCACGGAATCGCGGAGCTCGCGGTCCTCGTCACTCAATCCCAGAGTCATGAAAGGTCCTTCGGATAGATGAATGTCCGGCGTCAGATGCGCTCGATGATGGTGGCGGTGGCCATCGCGCCACCCGCACACATCGTGACCAGTGCCGTCGAACGGTTCGAACGCTCGAGTTCGTGCAGAGCACTGGTGATCAGCCGCGATCCGGTGGAACCGACAGGATGTCCGAGCGCGATGGCACCGCCGTTGACGTTGACCTTGCTCATGTCTGCCCCGTGGACCTGCGCCCAGGACAGTACGACGGAGGCGAAGGCTTCGTTGATCTCGACGATGTCGATGTCGGACAACGACATTCCGGTTCGATCGAGCACCGCCCGGGTCGCATCGATGGGACCGTCGAGGTGGTAGTACGGGTCGGAACCGACGAGTGTGGACGCGAGGATGCGGGCGCGCGGGCGCAAACCGGTTTCGCGCGCCTTGTCCTCGCTCATCAGCAGCACTGCGGCGGCACCATCGCTGACCTGGGAGGAGTTGCCGGCAGTGTGGATGCCGTTCTCGACCACCGGCCGCAGGCTCGCAAGTCCTTCCGCAGTGGTGTCACGGAGCCCTCCGTCTCGGGTCACAGTCGCGATCTCCCCGGTGGGCTCACCGTCCTTGGTCACGACCGGCGCCTGGACCGGGACGATCTCGCGATCGAAACGGCCTTCCGCCCATGCGGCCGCGGCGCGCCGCTGCGACTCGAGCCCGAGGGCATCGACGTCCCCACGCTTGATGCCACGCCGTGCGGCGATCCGCTCGGCGGAGGTGAACTGGTCACCCATGTCGATCGACCAGTCGTCCGGATAGGGATTACCGGTGCCCGGTGCGTTGGCCTGGCCGAGGAACACGCGGCTCATGACCTCGACGCCACACCCGATTCCGGCGTCGACCTGCCCGGACGCGATCAACCCGGCCACCATGTGGACCGCCTGCTGCGACGAACTGCACGCACAATCGATGGTCGTCGCGGCCGTCGTATACGGAAGACCCGCGTGGAGCCAGGCCTGGCGGGTCACGTTGTTGGACTGCTCCCCCGCCTGGGTGACGGCACCCCCGACGAGCTGACCGACCTGATCGGCAGGAAGTCCGGTGCGGTCGAGAACGGCTTTCTGAGCGGCACCGAGCAACACGGCGGGGTGCACCCCGGCCAGCTGACCGCGGCGACGACCGATCGGTGTCCGCGCGGCCTCCACAATGACGACGTTGCTCATGCCCACTCCCAGCTCTACGAGGATATTGAAATTTATTCTAGTTACGTGGGCCGCAGATTCCTGCGCCGTCCCACCGAACGGGACCGTCCTTGCGGAGGCGGTTTTCGAGAGCCGCGGGTCAGCGCGGGCCTGCGGACAGGTCGACGAGCAGCAGGTCGCATGCGATGCGCAGATCGGACTCGACTTCGGGGATCGACATTCGGCCGTTGAGCGCGGATCGGACGAGTCCGAACCACAGCGCCACCAGCAGTCGCACGACGGTCGCGTCACGAACCGTCGGTTCGGCGACACCGGCGGCAGCGAGGAGCAATCCGTCGAAGTGCCGATCGATCTTCGCCGCATCCGGAACGGTAGCGGCATTCGACGACGCGGCGGACTGGATCATCGCGTTCGCCAACAGCGGCCTCCGCACCAGCGCCCGGGTGGCCTGCAACAACACGTCGTACACGGCCTGTGCAGGCGAGCCGGATACGCGTGAACGCCCGGCGAGATGGATCCCCATCCGATCGATCCGATCGACCATGACCGCGACGAAGAGATGAGTCTTCGACGGAAAATAGCGGTAGAGGGTGCCGATGGCGACGCCGGCGAGTTCGGCGACCTCCTGCATCCGAACGCGCTCGAGTTCCTTCACCGCACCCAATTGCGCTGCGGCGCCGAGGATCCTGCCGTATCGGGCGTGCTGCTCGGCCGAGTTCGGCTCGGCGGCATCCCGCGCCTCCGCAAGTCTGGGCATGCTCGATCCTCCCCTTCGCGACCGGTGGGCGCCTCCACCACCGTCGGCGACGAACGTTCCAGGCGGAACGGTCCGCAGCCCGCCCGATCCCGCCCAGCGAGACCTGGCGCATGATCCGACCCCGCACGATCCCAAACTAGAATCAATACTAATTCTGCCGTGATGCGGTGACCGATCGCGGCGACCGAACAGGAGACGTTCCATGGGTGAATCCGTAAGTCTGACCGGGCGCGCGGCGGTCGTGACCGGCGCCGGGGCGGGCCTGGGCCGTGCCGAAGCCCTCGCCCTGGCCGCTGCGGGTGCGGCAGTCGTCGTCAACGACATGGGTGACGCCGCGCATCTGGTCGCGGAGGAGATCGTCGCGGCCGGCGGTCGCGCGATCGCCGTCACCGGAGACGTGTCCGACTGGTCTCTCGGCGGCCGCCTCGTGGAGGAATCCGTCGAGGCCTTCGGGTCCTTCGACATCCTGGTCAACAACGCGGGCATCATCCGGGACAAGATGATCTTCAACCTGACCGAGTCCGACTGGGACGACGTGATCCGAGTGCATCTCAAGGGCCACGCCGCCACGTCGCATGCCGCCGCAGCGCACTGGCGCCGGATGAGCAAGGCGGCCGGCGGGCCGGTCTACGGCCGCATCGTCAATACGTCGTCGGAGGCTTTCCTCTTCGGCTCCGCCGGACAACCGAACTATTCCGCCGCGAAGGCCGGCATCACGGCGCTCACACTGTCCACGGCCCAGGGCCTGGCGCGCTACGGCGTCACCGCGAATGCGATCTGCCCCCGTGCGCGCACCGCGATGACGGCGGAGGCCTTCGGCGAGGCCGACGCCACGACCGGACTCGACCCCCTCGCGCCCGAGCGCGTGGGCACCCTGGTGAGCTATCTCGCCTCACCTGCCTCCGCGGAGATCACCGGGCAGGTGTTCGTGGTGTACGGGAAGATGGTCGCGCTCATGGCGGCGCCCAAGGTCGAGAACCGTTTCGACGCTGCCGGTTCCGCGTTCACAGTCGAGGAGCTCGACGAGCAGCTCTCGTCGTACTTCGCCGGTCGCGGCCCGTACGAGACGTACGCCGCGTACAGCATCGCAGAACTCGAGAAGGCTGCGCTGGCCGTCGACTGATCACCCGGAACCGCACCCACGGAGGGAGCACGGTATGAGACTTGCAGCCAAGGTCGCGATCGTCACCGGCGGCGCCGGAGGGATCGGTCGCGGCATCGTCAGGGCATTCGTGGAGGAGGGTGCCCGAGTCCTGTTCGTCGACATCGACCTGGATGCGGGTGAAGCTCTCGAAACCGAACTCGGCGGGGCCGGGAAGTTCCTGCACACGGACATCTCCGACGAGTCCAGCGCCGAGACCATCGTCGCCGCGGCCGTCGAGCGGTTCGGTAAGGTCGACGTGCTCGTCAACAATGCGCACGCGTCCAGGCAGGCGCCGCTGCTGGAGACCACGCAGGAGATGCTCGACCTGTCGTTCGGCACGGGCTTCTACCCGACATTCCGGTTGATGAAAGCAGCACACGCCCAGCTCGCCGCGAACCAGGGTTCGGTGATCAACTTCGCGTCCGGAGCCGGGATCGAAGGAAGCGCGACGCAGAGTTCGTACGCGGCTGCCAAGGAAGCGATCCGAGCGATCAGTCGGGTCGCGGCAAACGAGTGGGCCGCGGACGACATCAACGTCAACGTCATCTCTCCTCTGGCGCTGACCGAGGGTGTCGAGGCGTACATCTCGGCCAACCCCGGCGTCGAGCAAGCACTGCTGGCGAAGACCCCGCTGCACCGGTTCGGCGACCCGCAGGCCGATATCGGCCGGGTCGCAGTCTTCCTGGCCAGTGACGACGCGGCCTACATGACCGGCCAGACGCTCATGGTCGACGGTGGGACCATCAAGCTGCGTTGACCGCATATCCGCCTGAGGTCGACAGCACCTCCGACCGCGGCCTGCTCGGCCGGAGGTGCTCGTGGCCGGCAGTCGCTACGGCGCCATGTCCGTCCAGCCGACGAAGCCGGACGGGTCGTGCCGTCCCATGACCGCGTGTTCGAACATCCCCCAGCCGACCTGCCCGTCGACGGCCGCTCGTGCGATGTGATCGATCGTCGAATACGGCAACCGGCCGTGGAACTCCGCCGTCGTGGTATCCACCACTGAAGAGGACGACCAGTTCTCCCCGCGCCACTCACCGTGCGTCCATTCGGGGTCGCCGCCGTATCCGGCACCGTGGCTCAGAGAGATGAACCCGAGGTTCTCCACGTCCACGAGCAGAGGCTTTCCTTCCGGCGTGCTGAGGTGAATGCGCGCGGACTCGGGGTGGCGCGTTCCGCTGCGGTAGTTCACCTCGAGGCGCGGCCACCCGAGCTGTTCGACGCGACCGTCGGCGAAGATGCGTGTGGCGTGATTGAGCGTGCGATGCCCGTCGGACGATTCCTGCACGATCACCATGAGTGCGAAGTCGTCGAAACGCAGCGGCACATACGTCCAGTAATGCCCGCCCCGGTTCTCGTAGGTCCAGCGCCCCTGCGGATCCGGCTCCCCGACCGGACGGATGCCCCACGAGCGGTCGCGCGTACCCATCCATGTTTCCGGGTCGACCGTGAAGTCCTTGCCCTGCACGCAGATGCTGCCCGACCAGCTCCCGACCTGCGCGAATCGGGAGGCGTCCAGGATGGGGCGTGGACCCGACATCAGGATGTGTGCCTCTTCGAGCACGGCGGGGAACGATCCGTCCCAGGTGAGATCACAGGACAGCTCGTCGTGTTCACAGATGACGCGAATCTTCTGCAGGGGTTCGACGACCTCGAGCCGGTACCCACCGACCGCGCTGTCCATGGACCGCTCCCCGAGAGCATCGGAGAACCGAACCGCTACTTGGGAATCCCCATGCCGGACCGTGACGAAGGCGTCGACCACACTCAGATTCGGATACACACCGAATCCGGTGATGAGGTAGATCTCGCCCGTGCGATCGTGGGCGTTGAAATAGTTGCGGTCGTAGAAGTTCCGGTCCGTGGACGCCACCCGTCCCATCGACAGTGGTGACTGGTGCACCGGATATTCGTCGAGCAGAGCTGGTTTCATCGAGTCACTTCTCCCAATCGTAGGATTCGTCGAGCAAACGCGTGAGCATGTCGCGGTGGAGTACGTAGGCGTCCGGGTCGTCGTGCGGTTCCACCTCACCGAAGTGGATGCGCCGGCGCTCGATCTGCGACATCACGATGCCGTGGCGCAGCGCGGCGTACACGAGGTAGAAGTCCAGGTCACGTACCTCGACTCCGGCGGCCTTCTCGTATTCCGCCACGACCTCGGAGCGGCGGAGGAAACCGGGTAGACCGGGAAACGAGAACTGTTCGGCGATGTCCTGGAAGATGCGATGGAAACAGATGAACCAGCCGAGGTCCAGCTCCCGGGGCGCGAGCGCGGTCGACTCCCAGTCGAGCACCGCGACCGGTGTCGTGCCGTCGTACATGATGTTCCCGATCCGGGCGTCGCCCCAGCACAGCACGTCGGGCGACGGTTCGGCAGGCCAGTGGGCTTCGAGCCAGTCGAATGCCCTCTCCAGCACCGGGATGCGAAGACCGTCTTCGCGACGTGTCCACTCGTAGTAGGCGCGTTCGATCTCGAAGTGCCGGCGCAGTCCCGAGAGTCCGTCCGTCCCGGCGAGCGACGGGATCCGCGAGGCCGGATCATCGACGGCGTGGATCGCGGCCAGCATCCGTACGCTGGCCGTCTCCAGCACCGCGCGCTCGTCGTCGCTCATCTCGTACAGCCATCCGCCGAAGACGTACGGCGGGTTGTCCACCGGCACATTGCCATCGACACGTTCCATGACGAGAAAGGGACGGCCGAGCGGACCCGAGGAGGTCTCGACCCAACGCACGGCGGGCACCGGCACCGTGCTGTGATCACGCACCGCAGCCATGACGTCGAACTGCCGTTGCAGGTCGTAGCCGGGGAACACCGGGAACGCCGTCTCCTCGGGGGCGAGCCGGGCGACCAGATGGTCCGTGTGCCCCTGCCCGTCCCGGCTCCAGTCGAGATCGAACAGGACGGAGATGCTGGACATCCCCGAGTGGGTCGGGCGGGTCACGTCGTACACCCGCGGGGCCTCGGCCGTGCCCATACGGTCGCCGAGCCAGTCCTGCAACTGCTCGCGCACCGCATCGAGATCGGTCTCGGTGGTCTTGATCTCCTGCTCCGCGCCTTCCGGCACCACACTGTCCGTGGCCATCCATGCCTCCAGTTCTCTCTACGAAACGAGCCCGATCGTCCCCGGCTTCCGACATGGGTTCCAGTAGTCGATGTCTCGACGGCCTCCCCCGCAGAGGGCTCGGAGAAGCGCCCTCCACCAGCGGCGCGGATCGTGTGATCGCCGTTACGCCTGGCGCCGAAGATAGACGCTGGTCCAAGTTTTTGAAACATGTTCTCGAACCTTTTTCTCGAGCTCGTTCCGCCGGTGACCCGACCGCACCGTAGAGTCCGGAGACGATGAGCGAGCGTGCGATCCTCGGTCGACGAGAACAGAACAAGCGCCGGGGGTTTCCCGGGCAACGCTCTTCAACTACTTCCCAGCAAAGGCGCGCTGGTCACGGCACTCCACGCATGTCACATGGATGCACTCGCCCGACTGGTCGACGAACTGCTGTCCCACGACCTGACAACAGACGAGCGAATCGTGGCTGTCTTCGCGGACTTCGCACGTGAGACCCGCGAGCCACCCGGCTATCTACAGGCACTCACCGTGGAGCTCGAGAAAGATATGGCTACAACGGAACTCAGCGACGCGCGCACGCAACTGCTGGACGACGAACTGCTCCGCATCCTGCAGGCCGGTGTGACACGCAGAGAGGTCCGCACCGACCACCCACCGCAACTTCTCGCCAGGATGGTCGGTGCGATGTACCTCTCGACCGTTCGACGCTGGAGATCCGACCCGAACGACGACGTAACCGAGATGTTCGTCCGCGCAGCGCGTTTCGCCGCCGAGTCGATCGCATCCGGCCGGCGTCCGGACGGGGCGTCCCGTCAGCGGGACGATTCGAGTGTCGCTTTGGCCCAACGGTAGTCGGCCTTACCCGCGGGAGAACGCACGATGTGGTCCACGCCGACGACCACCCGCGGAACCTTGTACCGAGCGATGAGTCCGGCGACATGCTCGGCCAGTTCGTCGAGCGGTGGCACCTCGTGCCCTTCGCGCGGCTGGATCACGGCCCCGACCCGCTGGCCGTAACGCTCGTCGTCGACCCCTGCGACGAGCGCATCCATCACAGCGGGATGACTCTTCATCGCCATCTCCACCTCTTCGGGGAACACCTTCTCCCCTCCCGTGTTGATACACATCGATCCCCGGCCCAGCAGGACGATCGTGCCGTCGTCCTCGACTCGGGCCATGTCCCCGAGAACCGCCATGCGCACGCCGTCGACGACCGGGAAGGTGGCTGCGGTCTTCGCCGGGTCGCCCCAGTAGCCGAGCGGCACGTGCCCGGTGCGGGCAAGATAGCCGAACTCCCCCGAACCCGGCTCGACGGGGCGCATCCGCTCGTCGACGACGCGCACGGTGGGCCTGGGGGCGACACGCATGGTCCCGTCACTCCCGATGGCGAGTTCGCCGTCCGTGCCGGACTCCGACGAGCCGAAATTGTCCCGCACCATGACGTTCGGGAGCAGCGAGGACAACTGCTCGCGGACGGTGCTCGAGAACAACGCGCCACCGGAGCCGATCACGAACAGCGAGGCGAGGTCGTACTCGGATCCGCGCTCGGCGATCGCGTCGGCGAGCGGACGGGCCATGGCGTCGCCGACGATGGTCATCGTCATCACCCTCTCGCGTTGGATGAGACCGAGAACTTCGACGGGGTCGAAGCCGCGCACCAGCACCTGCGCCGTTCCGAGACAGAAGGCACTGAACATGCTGTACATGGCAGCACCGTGGATGAGGGGGGCGGTGAGCATCCAGGTCATCTCCGGCATGTTTGTGGCCGTGGCCGCCACCCCGGCGGCATCGGCATGGGGTTCGCCGAACGGATTCCCGCCAGACAGTGCCGCGTGGAAGAAGTCCTCGTGCCGCCACATCACGCCCTTCGGCAGACCCGTCGTTCCGCCGGTGTAGATGATGAACAGATCGTCGCCGCTGCGCGCAGGAAAGTTGCGCTCGGCGGACTCGCCGGCCGTCGCCTTGCCGAAGTCGACGGCGGTCACCTGACCCCATTCCACGTCGGCGGCCGATCCGACGGTGACGACGTGCCGCACCGTGGGCGTTCGCGGCAGCACCGCGGTGGTGGCGCCGACGAATTCTCCGTCGGCGATCACAGCGACGAGTTCCGCGTTGTCGAACAGGTAAGCCAGCTCCGCGTCGACGTACCGGAAGTTGATATTGATCGGGACCGCACGGATCTTCAGGCACGCGAGCAGCGACTCGACGAGTTCCGTGCTGTTGCGCATGTACACGCCTACGTGGTCACCTGCACCCACTCCCGCACCGGCCAGATGGTGGGCAAGGCGGTTGGCGCCGGCATCGAGCTCGCCGTAGGTGAGTCGCTCGTCGCCGCAGATGATCGCCGTACGTTCGGGCACAGCATCGACGATTGCTTCGAACAAGTCCGCGAGGTTCAGCGACATCGAGAGTCCTTCCGGGACAGTGGCATGAGATGCGGCCAAGGTGTCACCTCACGCACACAGTGACCTTTACCACTCCCGGTCAGTGGGACGGGTGAAGATCACACTCGATGCCCCCACGACGACGAGCACCCCGACACTGTCCGTGCCGGGGCGCTCGTGGAAATCTCGGAGTTCTACAGATCAGGCGCTCTTGTCGCGGCGCTCCCGATCGGCCTTGCGGGGCACGATCGTCGGGAGAACGTTGTCGGTGACGGTCTCGGCCGTCACCACGACCTTGGCGACGTCGTCGCGGCTGGGGATGTCGTACATCACGGGCAGGAGCACCTCCTCCATGATGGCGCGGAGCCCACGGGCGCCGGTGCCACGGAGAATCGCCTGGTCGGCAACCGCTTCGAGTCCGTCCTGCGAGAACTCGAGTTCGACACCGTCCATCTCGAACAGGCGCACGTACTGCTTGACCAGAGCGTTCTTGGGCTCCGACAGGATCTCGACGAGGGATTCCTTGTCGAGGTTCGTCACCGACGCGAGGATCGGCAGACGACCGATGAACTCGGGGATGAGACCGAACTTGATGAGATCCTCGGGCATGACGTCGGCGAAGTGGTCGGTGGTGTCGATCTCCGCCTTCGACCGAACCTCGGCACCGAAGCCGATGCCCCGCTTGCCGACGCGGTCGGAAACGATCTTCTCGAGACCGGCGAACGCACCCGCCACGATGAACAGCACGTTGGTGGTATCGATCTGGATGAATTCCTGGTGCGGATGCTTGCGGCCACCCTGCGGCGGGACGGATGCCTGGGTGCCTTCGAGGATCTTCAGCAGCGCCTGCTGCACACCCTCACCCGAGACGTCGCGGGTGATCGACGGGTTCTCGCTCTTGCGGGCGATCTTGTCGACCTCGTCGATGTAGATGATGCCGGTCTCGGCGCGTTTGACGTCGTAGTCGGCGGCCTGGATGAGCTTGAGGAGGATGTTCTCGACATCCTCACCGACGTAACCGGCCTCGGTCAGTGCGGTGGCGTCGGCGATGGCGAACGGCACGTTGAGCATCTTCGCGAGCGTCTGCGCGAGATAGGTCTTGCCGCAGCCCGTGGGGCCGAGGAGCAGGATGTTGGACTTCGCGAGTTCGACCGTCTCGCCACGGGAGTCGCGGCCCTTGTCGCCGGCCTGGATGCGCTTGTAGTGGTTGTAGACCGCCACGGCCAGCGTGCGCTTGGCGGAGTCCTGGCCGATCACGTAGTTGTCGAGGAAATCGCGGATCTCGGCGGGCTTGGGCAGCTCGTCGAGCTTGACCTCGCTGGTCTCGGCCAGTTCCTCTTCGATGATCTCGTTGCAGAGATCGATGCACTCGTCGCAGATGTAGACACCGGGGCCCGCAATGAGCTTCTTGACCTGCTTCTGGCTCTTTCCGCAGAAGGAGCACTTGAGCAGATCTCCGCCGTCACCGATACGTGCCATCAGTCAGGTCCCTACTTCCTCGTGTGCGTGCAACCGGTCCCGCAACCACCACACGAGGCGGTCCCGGGGAGCGGGCCCTTTGATCGACCGTACCCGGATGTCGGCGCGCAGGTCGACCGGTTCTGCGCGTTTCCGGTCATATTTGTACAGCACAGCATGTGTCTGCGATCACAGTCCCGGCGATGGCGGTTCCGGAAGACACAGTGCCTCCCGGAACCGCCTGCGTCGTTCTACTTCTGAGCCGAGAGCTTCCGGTACTCGAGGACCCGGTCGATCAGACCGTATTCGACGGCCTGCTCCGCGGTGAGGATCTTGTCGCGGTCGGTGTCCTTGCGGATCTGCTCGGGCTCTCTGCCCGTGTGCTTCGCGAGCGTGTTCTCCATGAGGGTACGCATGCGTTCGATCTCGGCGGCCTGGATTTCGAGATCGGAAACCTGACCCTGGATGCCACCCGTCGCCGGCTGGTGGATGAGCACGCGAGCGTTGGGCAGGGCGAGACGCTTACCGGGGGTGCCGGCGGCGAGCAGGACCGCCGCGGCGGACGCCGCCTGGCCGAGGCACACCGTCGTGATGTCGGCGCGCACGTACTGCATCGTGTCGTAGATCGCCATGAGCGATGTGAACGAACCGCCGGGCGAGTTGATGTACATGGTGATGTCGCGGTCCGGGTCGAGCGACTCGAGCACCAGCAGCTGCGCCATCACGTCGTTGGCGGACGCGTCGTCGACCTGGACGCCGAGGAAGATGATGCGCTCTTCGAACAGCTTGTTGTACGGGTTGGACTCCTTGACGCCGTAGCTCGAGTGCTCGATGAACGACGGAAGGATGTAGCGGCTCGCGGGCGAGGCAGGAGCGGCGCCGCCGAGCTGGCGCGGATCGAACATGTTGGTCATCGCTTCTCCAAGAATTCGGTGGGGTGAGGGCCGATCGGGCCGGGACCTAGTTGCCGGTGCCGCCGGCCTGCTGCGCCCGGGAGACGACGTGGTCGACGAAGCCGTATTCGAGCGCCTGCTGCGCCGTGAACCAGCGGTCGCGGTCGGAGTCCTTGGTGATCTGCTCCACCGTCTGGCCCGTGTGCTCGGCGATGAGCTCGGCCATCTCGCGCTTGGTGTGCGCGAACTGCTCCGCCATGATCGCGATGTCGCTGGCCGTACCACCGATGCCCGCGGACGGCTGGTGCATCATGATCCGGGCGTGCGGCAGGGCGTAGCGCTTGCCCTTGGTGCCGGCGGAGAGCAGGAACTGCCCCATCGAGGCCGCCAGGCCCATCGCGAAGGTCGCGACATCGCACTCGACGAACTTCATCGTGTCGTAGATCGCCATGCCCGCGGTGACCGATCCGCCCGGCGAGTTGATGTACAGCGAGATGTCGCGGGTGGGATCCTCGGCCGACAGCAGAAGGATCTGCGCGCACAACTTGTTCGCGATGTCGTCGTCGACCTGGGTGCCCAGGAAGATGATGCGCTCGCGGAGCAGGCGTTCGTACACCGAGTCGCTGAGGTTCAGCCCAGCGGTGGCCGAGGTCATCGTGGGACCGATGGATGTCGCCGGATTCTGAGGAGTCACGGGTACCTGCCTTCTCGTCGATCGTGGATTGCTGACACTGACACTAACGAAACGGGGCGGCACCGGATGCCCGGTGCCGCCCCTCTTCGCTCAAAGCGGAAATTCGTGTCCCATCGGATCCGAATCTCCGTGGGTCGTCCGACTACTCGGAGGCCGAGTCCTCGGCGGTCTCCGCCTCGGCGTTCTCGTCCTCGTTCTTGGTGCCGAACAGCTCGCTGGTGTCGACGGTCGCGCCCGTGGTGTCGGTCACGGTGGCGCGATCGACGACGGTGCCGAGCGCCTTACCGCGGCGGACGTCCGCGAAGACGGCACCGAGCTGGTTGGCCTGGCTGATCTGCTGGATGAACTGCTCCGGCGGGATGCCGTAGCGCTGCGCCTGGAAGAAGATGCGCTCGGTCAGCTCCTGCTGCTCGACCGTGGTGTTCTCCGCCTCGGCGATCGCATCGAGGAGCAGCTGGGTCTTCACCGAACGCTCGGCGGACTCGCGTGCCTCCTTGTCGAACTCCTCACGGCTCGACCCCTGGCCCTCGAGCAGCTCGTTCAGCTTGGTCTCGTCGTGATCGAGCTCGTGGATCGCGTCGTGCAGCGCGCTGTCGACCTCGGCCTGGACGGCGGCCTCGGGGACCGGGATCTCGACGGTCTCGAGGAGTGCTTCGAGGACCTTGTCGCGGATCTGTCCGGCCTGCTCGACCTGCTTGACACGCTCGACGCGCTCGCGAAGATCGGCCTCGAGCTCGCCGATGGTGTCGAACTCGCTCGCGAGCTGCGCGAACTCGTCGTCGGCCTCGGGCAGCTCGCGCTGCTTGACGGTGTTGACCTTGACGGTGACGACGGCTTCCTTACCGGCGTACTCGCCGGCGACCAGCGTGGAGGTGAACTCCTTGGATTCGCCGGCGGACAGGCCGATGATCGCCTCGTCGAGGCCGTCGATGAGCTGGCCGGAGCCGACCTCGTGCGACAGACCCTCGGTGGCGGCCTCGGGAACCTCGTTGCCGTCGACCGTCGCGGACAGGTCGATGGACACGAAGTCGCCGTCCTGCACCGGACGCTCCACACCCGTCAGGGTGCCGAAGCGCTGACGCAGCGACAGCAACTGCTCGGCGATGTCCTCATCGGTGATCTCGACGGGATCGACCGTGACGGCGATCTCGGAGAAGTCGGGCAGGGTGATCTCGGGTCGGACGTCGACCTCGGCGGTGAACGCCAGCTCGACGTTGTCCTCGAGCTTCGTGACGTCGATCTCGGGCTGGCTGATGACCTTGACGTCGTTCGCGGTCACGGCCTCGGTGTAACGGCTCTGGATGGCCTCGTTGATGACCTGGTCCAGGACGGCGCCGCGGCCGACGCGGGCCTCGAGGATCTTGCGGGGAGCCTTACCGGGACGGAAGCCCGGGATGCGAACCTGGCCTGCGAGGGCCTTGAAAGCGCGGTCGAAATCAGGCTGGAGCTCCTCGAAGGGCACCTCAACATTGATACGGACTCGCGTCGGGCTCAGCTGCTCGACGGTGCTCTTCACGGACATGCTCCTTCTGTCGTGCTCTCTTGTCGGTCGTTCGTTCACTACTGAGCGCGCTGACGCTGTTCGATCTGGTCGGGATGACAGGATTCGAACCTGCGACCCTCCGCTCCCAAAGCGGATGCGCTACCAAGCTGCGCCACATCCCGGTCGTGAAGGCACCGCAACCAACTCGCGGGACCCATCGCAGAATCCTACGGCCCCCCGATTATGAAATCCAAAGCGAGGTCCGGTACAGTCTCATCTCGCAAGCCGCAGCACCGGTCGATCACCGGCGCCGCAGCCCAACGGGGATGTAGCTCAATGGTAGAGCCCCAGTCTTCCAAACTGGCTACGCGGGTTCGATTCCCGTCATCCCCTCCATGAACACCCGCCGATCGCGCACCGCATCGGCGGGTGTTCGTCGTTTGGAACGGTTCGGCCGATCGGCGGCCTCCGCGTGTATCCCGTCGCTCCTGGACACATCGACGGATGAGTGCCATCATGCGGTCGAGGTTGAGAAGCAGCCCACCACGAGTCGTTCGAATGCGATCTCGGCTGCCGTCCGCTTCGATCCACCGCACCGTCGCCGCACCGACACCATGCGAGTCGGCCTCCTCGTGCACCCGCATTCCGACGACCTCGCGGACACCGCGCCGCAATGTTGCGCCACGTCCCGAACGGACGCAACCACGAACAGGCGGGACGTCGTCGGGTGACACCGCAGGGGGGTGTCGACAGCTCGGCACCGTCCCGTCTCCGGCCGGCCGGAGTCGGGAGCGACTCCGGTCGGTCCCGATTCCGGAGGTTCCCACCGCGAACGTCCGAAGTTTCGGTGATCGCGAAGGGGGAACATCGTTTCCGTGTAACCATGGTGCGAGATCCAGCAATTTCTCGTCTCGTCCGTAGGACACGGTCGGTCGAGAAGGCGCCGGCGTCACCCAGGGCGCCCGCCCGCATCGAGGGCGCCTCACGAGTAAGGGAGGCGGCGATGACTCGGCGCCCGGCATCGACATCCTTCGACCTCACGGGCGTCGCGGGCCCCGGGACCGCGAAGAGCGAGGCAACGGATTCCGGCCCGACCGTCGGGGTCGAGGAGGAGTTCTTCCTCGTCGACACGACTTCGGAGTGTCTCACCGAGAGCAACGACGTCGTCGTGGCCGCCGGCCGGAGGCTCGGAGCCCGGATGGACTACGAACTCAAACGGATCCAGATCGAGGTGAACACGCCGGTCTGTCGCAGCTCGACCGACTTGCGGGCCCGTGTCCTCGAGGCCAGGGCCACTGCCGCCGCGGCGGCAGTGCAGTGCGGTGTGGCTCTCCTGGCGGCGGGAGCATCGCCGACGGTTCAGCCGCTCGCACCTGTGACGGACGTGCCCCGGTACCGGACGATGGCGGAGCGGTACGGACGACTGGTCGAGGAGCAGGAGGTGTGCGGTTGCCACGTCCACATCGGCGTCGCAGACCGGGAGATCGCGGTCCACGTGTGCAATCACGTGCGATTGTGGTTGCCCGCCCTGCTGGCCTCGACGGCCAATTCACCGTTGTACCGGGGTCGGGACACCGGATACGCGAGTTGGCGAGCGATCGTCGCCGGCCGATGGCCGTGCTCGGGTCCCCCACCTCGCTTCACGTCGGTGGAACACTTCGACTCCGTCGTGGACCTCATGATCGAGAGCGGCAACATCCTCGATCCGGGCATGGTCTATTGGGACGTGCGTCCGTCCGCGCATCTTCCGACCGTCGAGGTGCGGGTGAGTGATGTCCCGGCGACCGTCGACGAAACAGTTCTCATGGCGACCGTCGTGCGTGCGCTCGTCGCAACGGCCGAACGGGACGTCCGGGCGGGGGTGGCTGCTCCCCCGGTCCCCGACGAAGTCCTCCGCGCCGCATATCTGTGTGCTGCGCGCGAGGGGACGACCGGGCGCGCGATCGACGTTTCGACGGGGCGGACGACGACCGCACGACAGTCCTTCGCCACTCTCCTCCGGCACATCCGGCCCCGACTGGAGGAGACGGGTGACTACCGCCGCACGGTGAAGATGGCGGAGAAGATCTTTTCGCGCGGCACCGGCGCGACGCTGCAACGTCGCGCTTTCGAACGCCGCCACGACCCCGCCGACGTCGTCGACGCCCTGACACGGCAGTTCGTGGCCGAGCCGTGGACACACACCGTGTCCGGAGGCGCCCGCCCGACACCGGACGCGCCGGCGGTCTGAGTCGCCCGTTCGCGGGCTGCCCGGCGAACCTCGTCGTTTGGCAGCTCCCTCGTCGGGTACTCGCGTCGACACGAACTACGACGAGGGAGCACAAGTGCGCGCGATGGTCTATCGCGGCCCGTACCGGGTTCGCGTCGAAGAGAAGGACATTCCCCGGATCGAACATCCGAACGACGCGATCGTGCGCGTCGAACTGGCGGCGATCTGCGGCTCCGACCTGCATCTCTACCACGGGATGATGCCCGATACCCGTGTCGGTACGACGTTCGGCCACGAGTTCGTCGGCGTGGTCCACGAGGTGGGCCCGTCGGTGCAGACCCTGAAACCCGGGGATCGAGTCATGGTGCCGTTCAACGTCTTCTGCGGATCGTGCTTCTTCTGCGCGCGTGGACTGTACTCCAACTGTCACAACGTCAACCCGAACGCGACCGCGGTCGGCGGCATCTACGGCTACTCGCACACCTGCGGCGGCTACGACGGCGGCCAGGCCGAGTTCGTGCGGGTGCCGTTCGCCGACGTCGGTCCCACCCTCGTCCCCGACTGGATGGACCGCGAGGACGCCCTGATGCTCACCGACGCACTCGCGACCGGCTATTTCGGTGCCCAGCTGGGCGACATCGCCGAGGGCGACACGGTCGTGGTCTTCGGTGCCGGCCCGGTGGGCCTCTACGCCGCGAAATCCGCCTGGTTCATGGGAGCCGGCCGGGTCATCGTGATCGACCACCTCGAATACCGGCTGGAGAAGGCCCGCACCTTCGCGCACGCGGAGACCTACAACTTCGCGGAGTACGACGACATCGTCGTCCATGTGAAGAAGATCACCGGTCACCTCGGGGCGGACGTCGCCATCGACGCCGTCGGCGCGGAAGCCGACGGGAACTTCCTGCAACACGTCACCGCTGCGAAGCTGAAGATGCAGGGGGGATCGCCGGTAGCGCTGAACTGGGCGATCGACGGTGTCCGCAAGGGCGGCACCGTCTCGGTGATGGGTGCCTACGGTCCGATCTTCAGCGCCGTGAAGTTCGGGGACGCGCTGAACAAGGGGCTGACGCTGCGGATGAACCAGTGCCCCGTCAAACGCCAGTGGCCACGACTGTTCGAGCACGTCCGCAACGGTTATCTGAAACCGAACGACATCGTCACGCACCGCGTTCCCCTCGAACACATCGCAGAGGCCTATCACATGTTCTCGTCGAAGCTCGACGGGTGCATCAAGCCGATCATCGTCGCCGACGGGAGCTGAGGAGGTTCCGCCATGGCCTACACCGCAGACAAGCCCGCACCCCCCGAGACCCCCGACCAGCTGCGCGCTCGCATCCCCGGATGGGGAGTCGACCTGGATCCGCGCGACCGTCCGTCCGTCCCGAAGGAACGGTTCGCACCCGAGGCCACCGGCGCGCACTGGGACTTCCCCGAACGCCAACCCGGCTACGAGAACCGCGAACGCTCGATCGAGCACGCTTTCGTCACGCCGGTATTCGGCACCACGGCACCGCTGAAAGGACTGTCCGGTGCCGTTCGCAGGCACGCCTACCGCCGGTACAGCGAAGGCCGGGCCGCACACTGGCTGCTCTTGCTCGGCGCCGATCGTATCGACGTGGTGGAGAGCCGCGTCCAGGCCGTGCTGCAGGGCCGGCCCGACAATCCGGTGACCGAGAGCGGACTCCGGGCGGAGATCACCGCGCACGGCGGGGCGTCGAGGCGCCGCAGCTCGCGCGCCGACGTCAACCATCAGTGGCTCGACCCGCTCGTCGCGGGAGCACCGTGGATCGCCGCAGCCGGGCTGGGGGCGGTGGCCGTGGGCCGGTGGAGAGGTCGCGCGCGGACGTGACGGCCTCCTGCACGTGGGACGACCCCGAATCCAGCAACGACGTGTCACCTTTTCGACTCGATAGTGCAAAGCGAGAGCAAAGCGCAGGTGTCCGACGAGCACGATGTGAGACGGTCCCTCATGTGAAGGACACCCCCGACGACCGTGCCCGGGCCCACTCCCCCGGTTCCTCCGTCGTCGCCGCGGTCCTTCTCGATGCAACCCCCGACTGGGAGCGGGTCGCCGCGGTGCTCGCGCCCGGCAACCACGAGTCGCCCGGTTTCCGGCACCGGGTGGTGGAACTTCCGTTCGGACTCGACCCGCCGCGCCACGCCGGGCATCCCGATTCGGATCCGCCGTGGCATCTCGAGCGGGTGGCGCTGGCCGCCCCGGCGAGTTTCGAGGAAGTACTCGCCTACGCCCGCTCGGCGCCCGACCCGTCCGGCCTCCGGCACCCCCGATGGGAGCTGACCCTGCTCGACGGCCTGGACGGTGGCCAATCGGCACTCGTGATCCGGCTGCGGCACCTCGGCTCCACGCCGGAGTCCGGGCAATCCGACTCGATGTTGTCGTGGGCGCGGTCGGTCTCCGAGCAGGGCGCCGAGTCGTTCCGCACCGCGGCGCACGTGTTCACCTCGCTGAGCACCGGGTTGATCAACGTCCTGCTCGGGCGCACCGGTGACCGCGCCGAGGAGCCCGCGCCCCGCGCTCCGCGCCTGCACGTACTCGATGCGGATCTCGCGGCATTGCGGCGCGCCTGCGAACGTGCGGGTTGTCGTGTCCCGAGTGGTTTCACCGCGGCGATGCTCCTGGCATACAGCGAATACCGACGGCGGCACGGACGCACGACCGACGGTCTGCGCGTCGTCGTCCCGGGGCCGGACGGTGGAGTGATCCCCATGTCCCCCGAGGACGCGGCAGACCTCCACGCACTGGACACGGCCGATCTCATGCGACGAATCGACGTCTCGTTCCCGCCCTCGGCCGGGAGTCCGGCGGCCCCCTCCTCCACCGCAGGGTCTTCGACGGAGTCCGGCATCGCCGTCGGCCCCAGGGACGTGGTGGTGTCCACACTTCCCGGCTCCCACGCACCGCTCTACGTGGGTGGCGCGAAGATCGAACGGTACTACGGCTTCGGCGCGGCCGACGGTGCGATGCTCACCGCGTCGGCGATGTCCTATCGCGATACCTGCTGCATGGGCCTGGCGGTGGATCCCACCGCCGTCCCCAATCGTGAATCGTTCGATTCCTGCCTGCAGGAAGGGATGCGCGCGGTTCTCGGGGAGTGAACCGCCGCGTCGGTACGCTGGAGGACAGGACCCTCCCCCGACCGGAAGGATCGGCCGTGGAACTTCTGCTCATCGTCGCCGCCGTCGGTGCCGTGGTGTACTTCGTCTCCCGCTCCCAGAAGGGCTCCACTCGTCACCGGACCAACACCCTCGACGACGCCAAAGCCGACGCGCGGCAGGCCATCGAGCGCCTCGGCGGTCAGATCTACAACCTGACCGGCACCGACGACGCCTCGCGTCAGGCGCTCGCGGACGCCTCCGAACGGTTCACCGCGGCCGGCTCCCAGATCGAGCAGGTGAACACCCCGATGCAGGCACGCCTCGCGAAGCAGACCGCCCTCGAAGGTCTGTACTACATCCGGGCGGCACGCCTGGCGATGGGTATGGATCCGGGTCCGGAGATCCCGACGCTCGACGGCCAGAAGTCCGCGGGTGAGGTTACCGAGAAGCGCACCGTCGACTTCGAGGGCCGCACGATCGCCGCATCGCCGTCTCCGTCCTCGGCGACGCCGAACTACTACCCGGGCGGTCGGGTCGCGGGCCGGCCCGTCCCCGCGGGCTGGTATTCGGAACCCTGGTGGAAGCCCGCCCTCGTCGCGGGCGCATGGGGCGTCGGCTCCATGCTGCTCTTCTCCTCGATGTTCGCCGGGATGGCCGGTGTCCCCTACGACGCCCAGGCGTTCGAATCCGGTGCGGGCGACCCGTCGGCGGACGCAGACTACGGCGGTGGTGGTGACGAGTACGGAGGAGGCGACGACTTCGGCGGCGGTGAGGATGTCGGTGGAGGCGACTTCGGCGGCGGAGACGGCGGCGGGTTCGATTTCGGCGGGTTCGACTTCTGAGTGAGTCGGGCCCTGCCCGGCCGCGAGCCCCGCTCCTGATTCAGCGCGGCTGTGATTCAGCGCGGCTGTGATTCAGCGCGGCTGACAGACCGGACACCAGAACAGGTTCCGCGCCTGCATCACCGAGTGCAGCACGGGCGTCCCGCAGATGCGGCAGGGTTCACCGGCGCGGCGATAGACGTACGTCCGAGGTCTGTTCTTGGCGTAGGCCGGTGCACCGTGGTCGTGTTCGGGTCGGACGACGTGCATGCGTCCGTGCTTGACGCCGACGTTCATCAGCTCGACGAGGTCCGCCCAGATCGCGTCGAATTCGCTGCGGGGCACCTTGTTTCCAGGACGTTCAGGATGAATGCCGTGGCGGAACAGTACTTCGGCCCGGTACACGTTGCCCACCCCGGCGATCACCGCCTGGTTCATGAGCAACGCCCCGATTGCGGTGCGCGACCTACCGATCCGGCGCCATGCCCGTTCGGGATCGGCGTCGGAACGCAGCGGGTCGGGGCCGAGTCTCGCCTCGATCGCCTCGACCTCACCCGGGGTGAGCACCTCGCACGCCGCCGGACCGCGCAGGTCACTGCCGTGGCGTGCGCCGATCATCCGCATACGCACCTGCCCGACCGGTTCGCCGAGCGGCAACTCCCGGTCGGTGAACTCACCGTAGATGCCGAGATGCACGTGGACGGCGAGACCGCCCTCGTAGTGGTGGAAGAGATGCTTCCCCCACGCGTCCGCGTGGGTCAGCACGCGCCCGTCCACGGCGGCGGCACCGTCGGCGAACCGCCCCTGTGGACTGGACACCCGCACCGGCGCACCCGAGTACCACTCGTGGTGCAGCCGGGCGAGCCGGTGCAGGATGTGTCCCTCGGGCACGGATCAGGCAGGCGCGCCGGGCACTGCCGGCGCTTCCCCGGTCTTCTCGTACTCGGCGAGGATGTCGATGCGGCGCTGGTGGCGTTCCTCGTTCGACCACTCGGTCGACAGGAATGCGTCGACGATCGCGAGGGTCTCCTCGAGGCTGTGCATGCGGCCACCGATGCCGATGAGCTGCGCGTTGTTGTGCTCGCGCGCGAGCTTGGCGGTGTCGACGCTCCAGGCCAGGGCGCAGCGGGCACCCGGCACCTTGTTGGCGGCAATCTGCTCGCCGTTACCGCTGCCACCGAGCACGATGCCGAGGCTGCCCTTGTCGGCGACGGTGCGCCGTGCGGCCTCGATGCAGAAGGCCGGGTAGTCGTCGAGGGCGTCGTACTCGAACGCACCGCAGTCGATCGGCTCGTGGCCGTTCTTCTTCAGGTGCTCGACGATCTCATTCTTCCGTTCGAAGCCCGCGTGGTCGGCTCCCAGGTAAACGCGCATGGGCCGAGTCTAACGAGGCCCGTCCGCTCCCCCGCACGCGCCGTTCGACCGCGTGAGCGGCGGTTGCGTCCGCGTCACACGCCGGCGGGTTCACGCACCTCCTGGGCCTCGAGTTCGCGCACGATCGGCAGTACATTCTTGCCGAAGTACTCGACCTCCTCTCGGAAGTGAAGGAAGCCGGCGAGGATCAGGTCGACGCCGCGACGGCGGTACTCGACGATGCGGCGCGCGATCTGCTCGGGTGTGCCGATGAGCTCGGTCTTGAAGCCGTCGTTGTACTGGACGAGATCCTCGAAGGTCGAGTCCGCCCACATGCCCTTCTTGTCGCCCGTGGACGAGCCGGCCTGCTGAACAGCGTCGCGGAAGCCCTCGACGGCCGGCTTGTTCGCCTTCTCCACGATCTCGCGCAGGGTGTCGCGGGCCTCCTTCTCGGTGTCACGGGCGATGATGAAGCCGTTGAGCCCGATCCTCACCTCGCGGTCATGGGCCCGGGCGACCTCGCGCAGCTCGTCGATCTGGGCGGTGATGCCGTCGTAGTCCTTGCCGTTGCTGAAGTACCAGTCGGCGTACCGGCCGCCGTTGGCGATCGCCGCGGTCGAGTTGCCACCCTGGAAGAGTTCCGGGTTCGGGCGCTGCGGCGTGTTGGCCGGCTTCGGTTTCAGCGTGAAGTCGTGGATCCGGTAGAAGTCGCCGCGGAAGTCGACGTCGTCCTCGGTCCAGATCTTGCGAAGTACCTGCAGGAACTCGGCGCTGCGCCGGTAGCGCTCGTCGTGCTCGAGCCAGGGTTCACCCATGTGGGTGAACTCGTCTTTGAACCATCCGCTCACGACGTTGACCGCGAACCGGCCACCGGACAGTTGGTCGGCCGTCGCGCCCAGTTTGGCCAGTACGGCCGGCTGCCACAGGCCGGGGTGGACGGCGGCGATGACCTTGAGCCGCTCGGTGGCGAGCAGCAGTGCGAGGCTGAAGCTCGTCGACTCGTGCTGGAACTCGGCACCGTAACTGGCCTCGTACCGCACCTGACTCAGCGCGTACTCGAAACCGTTGTTCTCGGCGGTGCGAGCAAGGTCGACGTTGTACTCGTAGTCCCAGCTCGTGCGCTGTTCGATATCCGAGGTGACCAGGCCACCACTGACATTGGGCACCCAGTAGGCGAAAGTGATCTGATCGGCGATGCGTTCGGTCGACATGTGTTCATCCAAGCCCGGGACCGACCCCGAGCCCACCATAAGAATCAACGAGATCCGAACCGTTGATCGCCGATCCGGGCAGGTCGGCGCGCGACCTGCCCGGAGGCGGTCAGAGAACGCCGTAGCGCGGCGGGTGGGTTCCGCTGAGCGTCCACCGGCCGATGTGCTGGAGCTTCCAGCGGGTCGCGTCGTGCAGGGTGTGGGTGCGGGCGTCGCGCCAGTAGCGCGAGAGATTCGCCGATCCCGATGCGCTGCGGGTGCCGCCGAGTTCGAACAGGATGTTCGCCGTCTCGACGGCGGCGCGAGTCGCGGCGACCTTTGCGGTGGCGACCTCGATGGAGGCTGCAGCGGTGGTCTCCGCGGTAGGGTTCGCGCGTGCGTGGTCGACCGCCCGACCTGCCTCCGCGAGCAGCGCCTGGGCGGCGCGGACGGTGACGGTGGCCTCCCCGGCGATCTGCACGAGCAGCGGATCATCCACTGCGCGTTCCACATCCGCCTCGAAGTGCGGGCGGGCGCGCCCTGCCTGGACGACGGCTTCGGCGAGTGCGCCGGTCGCGATACCCACGTCGATCGCCGAGTGCAGCAACTGTGCCTGGGCGCCGTAGGTGGTGGGTGCTTCGAAGATCGGCGTGTACGGCACGACCGCCGCGTCGGGGACCTCGACGTCGTCGAGTGTGACGGTGCCGCTCGCAGTGGTGCGCTGTCCCATGCCGTCCCAGTCGTCTACGACGGTGAGACCGGCGGTGCCGCGGCGGACGAAGGCGACGGCCTTCGGGGTCGACGAATCGATCGAGTCCGGGTCGGCGGCGAGGCTGGCACGCACCGCGATCCACTCGGCGAACAGCGCACCGGTGCTGTAGAACTTGCGCCCGGTGAGGACGTAGCCGTCGCCCCGGCGGCGCAACACCGTGCTGTCGATGTTCACCGGACGCGATCCACGTTCGCTCTGGGCGTTGGCGAACAGCGCCCCTGCGAGCACCTCGTCGTAGAAAAAGCGCTTCTGCTCGTCGCTGCCCTGGGATCGGATCGCCTCCAGGAAGGTGAAGTGCGAGTGCGGGATCTGGGCGATGCTCGGATCCGCGGAGGCGAGGATCCGGAAGATCTCGGCCACCACTTCGTACGGGGCTTCGATGCCGCCGTATTCGGTGGGCACGGTCACCGCCGTCAGCCCCGAGGCGGCGAGCGCGCGGATCTCGTCGCGTGGAAGTTCCCGTTCGGCATCGCGGCGGGAAGCGCCGGCAGCGAACTCGTCGGCGAGCGCAGAGGCGACGCGCAGCGCCTCGTCGGTGTCGGTGAGGCGGGTCGCGGTGCGTGAGGTGGTCATCGCGTCACCTCCGACGCGCCCGGCGCGCTGCCGATGACGAGCAGGGGACGAGGACAAGGAACAGCCATGGTGAGAACGGTAGTCCGCCTTCGGGCCGAGGCCGAGAATTGAATTCGGGGTGCGCACAAGTCTGTACGACGCGCGGATCGACTCTGCAGTACCGACGACTCTGCAGTACCGACGGACTCAGCGCCGCATCGCCCAGACCTTCGGGCCGTCGTCCGGCAGCTCCACGACACCGGTAACGACGAATCCGAGCCGTTCGTAGAGAGCGACGTTCGTCTCCGAGGAAGTCTCCAGGCAGGCCGCGACCCCCTGCCGATCGGCCGCGCGGAGTCCGGGTTCGAGGACGGCCCGTCCCAGGCCGCGACCTTGCGAGGCGGGCTCGACGCCTACCGTGGCCAGGAACCATACGGGTTCGCTCGGCTGCAGTTCTGCGGTGGCCTGCTCGGCCAGTTCGGCGGCGCGGGTACGATCGCCACGCAGTTCTGTCACCCGATCGGCGACGGACGCGAACGCCTCCTCGAGCCCCGTGGAGCCGGGTGTCGTCCACACCGCCACCGCGTCGACGTCGTCGGACACCCACACCTCGCCGCACCGCATGCCGATCTCGGCGAGGAAGAGCCCCTGCAGGTCGCGGACCCGGGCCTCATGGTCCCGGCCGTCGACGGTGTATCGGGTGAAGGGATAGTCGCGGAACGCTCGTCCGAGCGTTGCCGTCGCCTTCTCGACATCGTGCACCGTCGCCGGCCGGACCACATGATCGTTCGACATGGCCCGGCACTCTACCGAGCGCCACGCTCCGCTCCGTCAGGAGAAATCGGGCTCCTCGTCGCGGCTGCGCTTGAGTTCGAAGAAGTGCGGGTAGGACGCGAGGGCGACCACGCCGTCCCACACCCTTCCGGCCTCTTCGCCGCGCGGGATCTTCGAGAGGACGGGGCCGAAGAATGCGATGCCGTTGACGTGGATGGTGGGGGTACCGACGTCCTGGCCCACCTTGTCCATGCCGGCGTGGTGGCTCTTGCGCAGAGCCTCGTCGTAGGCGTCGCTGTCGGCGGCCTCGGCCAGCGAGGCGTCGAGGTCGAGTTCGGCGAGCGACGCGGCGATCACGTCCGCGAAGTCCTTGTTGCCCTCGTTGTGGATGCGGGTGCCCATCGCCGTGTACAGCGGAGCAAGGATGTCGTCGCCGTACTTCTGTGCCGCGGCGATCGCCACGCGCACCGGGCCCCACGCCTTCGTCATCAGCTCGGCGTACTCCTCCGGCAGGTCGCGCCCCTCGTTCAGTACGGCCAGGCTCATGACGTGGAAACGCGCGTCGATGTCGCGCACCTTCGTGACCTCGAGGATCCAGCGCGAGGTGATCCAGCACCACGGGCACAGCGGGTCGAACCAGAAGTCGGCGGTGTCCTTGCCGGTCGAGGACGCGGCAGTCAGGTCGCTCAAGAGATCTCCTCACAAGAGTTCGTACGGGGCCGGACAACTACAAGCATGTTCAACACGGCTCCGTGGACGATTCTTCCTGAACCGGGCCGTAGTGCGGGCGGGGGCCGTAACGTCGGACGCGGGAAGCAGGTCCGGCACGCATCACAGTGGAGGCACCACGATGTCGGGTGAGGAGACGTTTCTGATCGTCGGCGCGGGTCTGGCCGGCGCCAAGCTCGCCGAGGAACTGCGCGCTCGCGACTTCTCCGGGCGCATCCTGCTCATCGGCGCGGAAGAACATCTGCCCTACGAGCGACCGCCCTTGTCGAAGGACTACTTCGCGGGACGTAAGCGACTCGCCGATTTCACGGTGCACGACGGCGACTGGTACCGCGACCACCGCATCGAACTGCTTCTCGGCACGACCGTCACCGCGATCGACCCGGCCGCGCACACGGTGACGTTGCCCGACGGGTCGACGTTGCACTACGACAAGCTCGCTCTCGCAACCGGGTCGTCGCCCCGGACTGTTCCGATACCCGGCGCCGATGCCGAGCGCGTGTACACCCTGCGCACCGTCGAGGATTCCGATGCGCTACTCACCGCGATCCAGGGCGAGACCGACCACGCGGGATGGTTGGCCGTGATCGGGGCCGGATGGATCGGCATGGAGATCGCTGCGAACGCCCGCGGACGAGGTGCAGGCGTCGTGATCGCGGAGGCCGCGAAGCAGCCGCTGCTCGGGGCGCTCGGGGAGGAGATGGGAGCGGTCTTCGCCGACCTGCACCGCGCACACGGCGTCGATCTGCGCACGAGCACCTCGGTGCGCGAGATCGTCGCGTACGACGGCCGCGCGAGCGGAATCCGGTTCGGCGACGACAGTGTCGTGCCCGCCGACGCCGTGCTCGTCGCGGTCGGTGCGCGACCGAACATCGACCTCGCCCGCGACGCCGGGCTCGCGGTCGACAACGGCGTGCTCGTCGACGCGTCGCTGCGAACGAGCGATCCGGACATCGTCGCGGTCGGCGACATCGCATCGGTGGACCATCCGCTCCTTCGCACCCGGGTACGGGTCGAACACTGGGCGAACGCCCTGAACCAGCCGGCCGTCGCGGCCGCGACGATGCTCGGACGCGAGGCGGTCTACGACCGTCTGCCCTACTTCTTCACCGACCAGTACGACCTGGGCATGGAATACGTCGGACTCGCCCCACCCGATGCGCGGGTGGTCACCCGCGGCGACGTCACCGGCCTGCAGTTCCTCGCGTTCTGGCTCGACGACGAGCAGCGGGTGCAGGCGGGGATGAACATGAACATCTGGGATGCCGGCGACGACATCCGCGGTCTGGTCACCTCCGGCCGGCCCGTCGACGTCGACCGTCTGGCGGACACCACTGTGCCGTTGTCCGACGTCGCTCCGTGAGGGCCCGTCGATCATGATGGGATGGACGCCGACCGACATTCCGTCGTGAGAAGGAGTTCTCCCGTGGCACCACCGAATCTGACCCGCGAGCAGGCCGCCGAACGGGCCGCGATTCTGTCCGTCGACAACTACAGCATCGAACTGGATCTCACCGACGGTGCCGGCGCGCCGGGTACCACGACGTTCCGGTCGGTGACCACCGTGCGCTTCGATGCCACCGAGGGTGCCTCGACGTTCATCGACCTCATCGCGAAGACCGTGCACTCGGCGACGCTCAACGGCGAACCCGTGGACGTGTCCGGATACTCCGAGGAGAGCGGCATCGCCCTCGCCGGGCTCGCCGCCCACAACGAACTCGTCGTCGACGCCGACTGCATGTACACGAACACCGGCGAAGGTCTGCACCGGTTCGTCGACCCCACCGACGACGCGGTGTACCTGTACTCGCAGTTCGAAACGGCCGACGCGAAGCGGATGTTCGCGTGCTTCGACCAGCCCGACCTCAAGGCCACCTTCGATCTGAAGGTCACTGCGGCGCAGGACTGGACCGTGATCTCCAATGCCGACACGGTGCAGACGGCGGCCGCGCAGCCGGGTCTCCACATCTTCCGTACCACGCCGCGGATGAGCACCTATCTCGTCGCGCTGATCGCCGGTCCGTACGCGGTGTGGTCCGACGAGTACACCGACGAGCACGGCACCATCCCACTGCGGATCTTCTGCCGCGCATCACTGGCCGAGTACATGGACGCCGACCGGCTGTTCACCGAGACCAAGCAGGGCTTCGGCTTCTACCACGCCAACTTCGGTCTCCCCTACGCCTTCGGCAAATACGACCAGCTGTTCGTGCCCGAGTTCAACGCCGGGGCGATGGAGAATGCCGGTGCAGTGACCTTCCTGGAGGACTACGTCTTCCGGTCCAAGGTCACCCGGTACTCCTACGAGCGGCGAGCCGAGACCGTCCTGCACGAGATGGCGCACATGTGGTTCGGCGACCTCGTCACCATGCGCTGGTGGGACGACCTGTGGCTCAACGAGTCGTTCGCGACCTTCGCGTCGGTGCTGTGCCAGGCCTCGGCCACCGAGTACACCAACGCGTGGACGACCTTCGCGAACGTGGAGAAGTCGTGGGCGTACCGACAGGACCAGCTGCCGTCGACGCACCCGATCGCCGCCGATATCCCCGACCTCGCCGCCGTAGAGGTCAATTTCGACGGCATCACCTACGCCAAGGGCGCGTCGGTGCTCAAGCAGCTCGTCGCCTATGTCGGACAGGAGCCCTTCCTCGCCGGTCTGCGCGAATACTTCCGCGACCACGCCTACGGCAACGCCACCTTCGACGATCTGCTCGCGGCGCTCGAGAAGGCCTCCGGCCGCGACCTGTCGGATTGGGGCGCCCAGTGGCTCAAGACCACCGGACTGAACATCCTCCGACCGGACTTCGAGGTCGACGACCAGGGACATTTCACGCGATTCGCAGTGGTGCAGGAAGGCGCGCAGCCCGGTGCCGGTGAGTTCCGCGTGCACCGGCTCGCGATCGGTGTGTACGACGACGACGGCTCCGGCAAGCTCGTCCGCACGCACCGCGTGGAGATCGACGTCGATGCCGCCGACCGCACCGAGGTCCCCGACCTGATCGGTGTGCCGCGCGGCGCGTTCGTCCTCGTCAACGACGACGACCTGACCTACTGCTCGGTGCGTCTCGACGAGGTGTCCCTCGCGACCGTCATCGACCGGGTCGGCGACATCGCCGAGTCCCTCCCCCGCACCCTGGTGTGGTCGGCGGCATGGGAGATGACCCGTCAGGCCGAGATGAAGGCGCGGGATTTCGTCGCCCTCGTACAGCGGGGTATCGCCGCCGAAACCGAGGTCGGTGTCGTCCAGCGTCTGCTCATGCAGGCGCACACCGCGCTGGAGAGCTACGCCGACCCGTCCTGGGCGGCAGAGCACGGCCAGTCGGACTTCGCCAACCGGCTGCTCGAGCTGGCCCGCGAATCCGCGCCGGGTTCCGACCATCAGCTCGCCTTCGTCAACGCGCTGACCACCGCCTACCTGTCGCCCTGGCACACCGAGGTGCTCGAAGAACTGCTCGGCGCCGATCCGGCCACGGTCGGCCTGCCGGGGCTCACGGTGGACACCGATCTGCGCTGGCGGATCGTCCAGGCCCTCGCCGCGGCGGGTGAGGTCGACGCCGAGGGCGTCGAGTCGCCGTTCATCGACGCGGAGGCCGAACGCGACCCGACTGCCGCGGGTGCCCGCCAGGCGGCCGCCGCCCGCGCGGCACGTCCGCAGGAGGCGGTCAAGGAACAGGTGTGGCAGACGGTCGTGCACGACGACAGCGTCCCGAACATCACGGCACGCTCCGTGATCGGCGGTTTCGCGCCGGCCGGTCAGGGCGAACTCCTCGAGCCGTACGTGGCGCGGTACTTCGCCGAGGTGCCGGGAGTATGGGAGCGCCGCTCGAGCGAGGTCGCGCAGACCGTCGTGATCGGCCTCTACCCGTCGTGGTCGATCAGTGAGCAGTCGGTGGCGGCGGCCGACGAGTTCCTCGCCGGCGACCATCCGCCGGCCCTGCGCCGGCTCGTCGTCGAGGGTCGCGCGGGCATCGTGCGCTCGTTGAAGGCGCGCGCCTTCGACGCGTCCTGACACAGGGGTAGTTCTTCACTGACGACAGTGGCCCGCTGCCTCTCCTTCGCGGAGGGCAGCGGGCCACGTCGGGTCGTGGGCTCCGGACTAGGGAGCGACCATGGCGTTCGCGATGACGCGGACGGCGCTGGTAATGCCGTCGAGCAGGTTCCCCTGACCGAACGACGACACGGCCGCGGTCACGCCGAGCTGCAGCACCCGGTCGGTGGCGCGATCGGCGGCGGTGCGGCCCGAGCGGACTTCGATGCTCCGCTGGTTCGGGAAGACGGCGACGAGGACCGAGTTCTCGGCATCCGGCGTCGTCGGAAGCAGAGCGTCGGTCGCCGCGGCCGGATTCGCGTCGTCACCGATGTACACCGTGAAGCGCACATTGGTGATCCGCACGGCGTGCGTGAGCGTGTCGTCGAGGGTGATGAGGTCGCGGTCCTTGAACGGCGCACCCGTGAACGCCTGGCCGAGACCGCGCACCGCGGAGATTCGTCCGCTCGCGGTGAGTGCCGCACCGTGCGGCAGGTTCTCCGGCACGACGACCGGACGCTGGATCACGTCACCACTTGCCACTTGCGGTACCTCCGATCAGCTCCGCCGAGGTCAGAGCGGCATGACCGTGACCATGATGCGGGTATTTCCAGGGATGGGTCGATTCGTCGGTCGCGGTCCACAGGAGCGGCTCGTGCTCCCATTTCCGGTCGAGCGTGTACGGGTCGTCCGACGGGGTGGACCCCGGGTACTTGCTCATGACGAAGGACAGCCCACCGAAGACCAAGACGATCAGCAGCGGGATGCCGACGAAGATCAGGGTTGTCTCGAGAATGCTCACAGCCAAACGTTAGCCCAGCCGAGCCCGAAAGGCCTCATACGCCCCGGAGAACGGCCCGATCAGGCCGCGCCCTCTCCCAGATACGGCAACCAGGTGGGATGCAATTCGGGCAGGGTGGCGAGCAGACGCCAGTGCCGGCCCTTCGGCGGATTCGGTACCACACGCAGGGCCCACCCGAGTTCGGTGAGCAGCTTGTCGGCCTTGCGGTGGTTGCACGGCGCGCAGCACGCGACGCAGTTCTCCCAGGTGTGCTCGCCGCCGCGACTGCGTGGCACCACGTGGTCGATCGTCTCGGCTTTGCCCCCGCAGTAGGCACACCGGTTCCGGTCGCGATGCATGAGCGCGGCCCGGGTGAGCGGCACCCGCGCATGATACGGAACGCGCACGTAGTTGCGCAGACGGATCACGGACGGTAATTGCACGGACCATTCGGCCGACCGCACGAGCGGCGCGAGCGGATCGTCGTGCACGGTATCGGCCTTGCCCCCGGTCATCAGGACCACGGCCCTGCGGGCAGGCAGGGCGGTGAGCGGCTCGTAGGTGGCGTTGAGCAGCAACACTCGACGTTTCAACCAGTCGGGTACCGTCGCGGTGCTGTCGTGCACCATGCGCAGTGTGGTGGCCCCCGGCACCCCTGCAGGGGCGTCCGCGGGCGGGAGTTGTCGATGCGAGCTGCTGCTGTGCTTCATGCGACCTCCGAAAAGACTGGGAACAGTGGACCACGGATGCCTTCGAATCGCACCCGGAATCAACGGACCGGTCCAGGTCGGGCCGGTGAACATCCGGTGGCGATCTCGCCGGACCCGGCTCGTCGGGCGGTGTGGGCTCGGGAGCGGGCACAATGGACGGTCGAGAGGGACGGTGAACGAATACAGATGAGTGACGAGCAGACCTTCTACGACGCGGTCGGCGGCGCCGAGACATTCCGTCGGCTCACGGCGCGGTTCTACGAAGAGGTTGCACGGGACGAGGTCGTCCGGCCTCTGTACCCCGAGGAGGATCTCGGTCCGGCCGAGCGGCGCATGCGGATGTTCCTGGAGCAGTACTGGGGCGGTCCGCGCACCTACTCGGAGGAGCGGGGGCACCCGCGACTGCGCATGCGTCATCATCCCTTCCGGATCGGGCCGCTCGAACGCGACGCCTGGTTGCGATGCATGCACACCGCGATCGCGTCGATCGAGGAGACGACACTCGACGACGAGCATCGTCGCCAACTCGTCGACTACATGAACATGGCCGCCGATTCGATGATGAACTCGCCTATCTGAGGCTCGGTGACGAACTCGCCTATCTGACGGTAGCCGGGCCAGGTCAGCGACCCAGTATCCGCCGCAGGCGGTCCTCGACCCGCTGGGTGAACCGCGCCACGGGCGACAGGTGGCGACGTAGGACGGCGTGCTTGCGCACGTACTCGGGGACCTCCCACAGCGCGGTGGTCCCGGCGCGGAAGAGCGCCGCGTCCCCGGCCCGCAGCGTGCGGGGTTCGGAGTCGGCGGACGAGACGATCACCGAGCCCTCCACGATGTGGACGATCTCGTCGACACCGAAATGCCAGTCGAAGCGGCCGGCGGTGCAGTCCCACACATGCGTGGTGGTGGTGCGGTCGGCGCTGGTCGCCCACTGACCACTGCGCGCCTCCGGCGCGCCCTCGCGGATCCATGAAGGATCGATCGGGTCGTCACGCAATTCCACATCGTCCAGCCGGACCGCGACGATCGATGTCGTATTCATGCCGTTCGTCCTATCATGCGAGCCGGTCCGGACGGAACGGTCACGGGCGCCGTTCGCCCTGTCTTTCGCCCTACCGTCTGACACGATGACTTCCGTGTCCCACCCCGCAGCCCGGATCTCCGGACGCCCCGACCCGACGGCGCCGTGGTGGCGCAGTGCGGTCTTCTACCAGGTCTATCCCCGGTCGTTCGCCGACACGAACGGTGACGGCATCGGGGATCTGGCGGGGGTGCGCAGCCGTCTCGGTTATCTCGAACTCCTCGGAATCGACGCGATCTGGCTCAACCCGGTGATGCGTTCGCCGATGGCCGACCACGGCTACGACGTGTCCGACCCCCGCGACATCGACCCGCTGTTCGGGGATCTTGCCGATCTCGAGGCGCTGGTCGCCGACGCCCATGCGCGCGGGATCCGGGTGGTGATGGACCTCGTACCCAACCATGTCAGCGTCGAACATCGATGGTTCCGGGCAGCGCTCGAGGCAGGTCCGGGCAGCCGCGAACGTCGGCGGTTCCATTTCCGGGACGGCCGGGGTCCGGACGGCAGCGCACCACCGAACAACTGGCCGAGCGTCTTCGGTGGTCCTGCCTGGACCCGCATCACCGAACCCGACGGCACGCCGGGTCAGTGGTATCTGCACGTGTTCGCACCCGGGCAACCCGACCTCAACTGGGACGACGAGGAGGTAGTCGAAGATCTCGGCAAGACCCTGCGGTTCTGGCTGGACCGGGGCGTGGACGGTTTCCGGATCGACGTCGCCCACGGCATGGCCAAGCCGGCAGACCTGCCCGATCATGACGGGTGGGAGACCAACGAACTGCTCGGACACTCCCCCGCCGACCCGCGATTCAACAATCCCGAGGTCCACGACATCCACCGCCGGCTCCGGCGGGTCTTCGACGAGTACCCGGGCGCGGTGGCGATCGGTGAGATCTGGGTCGACGACCACGAACGGTTCGCCGAGTACCTGCGACCGGACGAACTCCACCTCGCCTTCGACTTCCATCTCACGCTGTCGGACTGGGACGCCGACGCCATCCGCGACGCCGTAGAGAAAGGCCTGGCCGCGGTGACGTCGGTGCAGGCCTCACCGACGTGGACCCTGTCGAACCACGACGTGGACCGCGAGGTCACCCGCTACGGAGACGGAGAGGTCGGGACGGCACGAGCACGCGCGATGATCCTCGTCGCCCTCGCTCTCCCGGGAGCGGTGTTCGTCTACAACGGCGCCGAACTGGGACTGCCGAACGTCGACCTGCCCGACGAGGTGCTGCAGGATCCGGTGTGGGAACGATCCGGGCGTACCGAACGCGGACGCGACGGGTGCCGCGTGCCGCTGCCCTGGGAGGGCGGGGCGCCACCGTTCGGGTTCACCTCCGCGCAGTCCGCATGGCTACCACAACCTCCGGAATGGTCGGCGCTGACCGTGGAGGCACAACTCGAGGACATGGACTCGACGCTCTCGCTGTACCGCCGGTCGATCGAGATCCGTAAGGAACGAACGGAGTTCGAAGGCAACGACGTCGCCTGGTACGGAAGCCCGGCAGGATGCCTGGCGTTCCGTCGCCCCGGTGGCCTGACGTGCGTGCTCAACGCCGGCGACGTCGCGGTCGAACTGCCGCCCGGTGAGGTGCTGCTCGCGAGCAGGACGCTCACCGGACGCGAACTGCCACCGGATACCGCCGCCTGGCTGGTGTGACGACCCCTCAGAGGACGCTCAGACCGAGCCCACCGCCGCGCCGCAGGTACACCGAACCGTAACGGGCGTCGAGGCGCATCCATGTGGCGGACGCACGGACCCGGACCACCTCGGCAGGGTCGATGCCGGCCGAGTCGACGGTGTCGCGACCGGCACCGGGCACGAAACCCATCGCACCGAGCGCGAACACCATGCGCATCGGCACGCCTACCGTCGTTCCGGTACCGCTCACCTCGAGAACCTCCTGGGCCAGCAACGACGCCGGGGGTCCCTGCGCACCGTGCTCGCGGGTGAGCGCGACACCGCGCTGGGCGAGTTCGACGAGTACCCGCGCCGGCACGTCGTCGACGTGGACGTAACCGTCGTCGGGCGGCAACGCGCCGCGCCACGCGGAATCCATCGCCCAGCCCGGATCGACCTCCGTGCGGGGTTCGGAGCCGGCGAGGAGCGTGGCCCGCAGCGATTCGGCGGCGACGCAGGTGTCGGCCGGAGCCACGGTTCCGCGGACGACGCGGCCCGCGAGTACCTCGAACCCGGTGCGGGTCCACACCCCGAGCAGCCCGTCGTCACGGCGGCGCAACCGCACCACGGCGGCCTCGTCGAGACGCGCGGCCCGCGCGAGGAAGGCAGCGAGATCGACGCTGTCGTCGGGGCCGTCGAGCCTCAGGAGACGCTCGGCATGTCGGGTCTCGTCAGTCACGTTGCCACTGCCGCAGGAACTGGCGCTCGGCCTCGGTGAGCCGGCGCAGGCGCTGGGTCTCGATGTCGAACGCCGCGATCTGGGTGGACGCGACCACGGCCGGCGCCGAATCGACCGGGGCACCGCTCGGCCGCACCTCGTAACCGATCGTGAAGTCGACCGCGCGTACCTTCTCCGTCCACATCAGCACGTCGAGCGGACCGTCGTCGTGGCGCAACTGGCCTCGGTAGCGGACGTGGAGATCGGCGATGACGGCCCCCTCGCGCAGGTCACGGGTGGGGCGACCATCGGCGAACAACCACGGGATCCGCGCTTCTTCGAGGAGCGTGACCATCCGTGCGTGGTTGATGTGCTGGAAGACGTCCATATCGGACCACCGCACCATCACCTCGGTGTGGAAACCGAACTGTTCGCCCGCACCGCTCACTCGTTACCTCCGATCGGATGCGCCCGTGCGCACCATGCCCCTGATCTGTCGCGCCGCCACCGACAGGGTGGCGAGGTCCAGACTTCCAGACGCGAAGATCTCGTCGAGCGCCGCCCTCGCACGCACGAGTTTGGATCCGTTGGACGACTCCCAGTCCTCGATCATCTCCTCGGTCGATTCCCCGGGTTCGGCGCCGGCCAGCACGTCGAGAACGAGTGAACGCAGCGATCCGTACAGGTCGTCGCGCAGCGCGAGTCGTGCCAGCGAGTGCCAGCGGTCGCCCCGTTCGAGGCCGGAGACCGCGGTGAGCAGGCGGTCGACGCCGAGATGCGCGTCGAGGGCGTAGTAGAGGTCGGCGACCTCGGCTTCGTCGCGCTGCTCGATGTCGGCGATGTCGATGACGTCGAGCAGCGGGAACTGGTCGAGAAGCCGGAAGACGACGCCTGTCAGCTCCTCCGGTGCTCCCCGCTCGAGGAGGGGACGGGTGCGACGCTCGAAGTCCTCGGCATGGTGTCCGCGCATCCACTTCCCGACCCGCGGGGCCAGACGGGCGAAGGCGTCGCGGTAGCGGCTGATCTCGGCGCCGACGGCGAGGGGTTGCGGTCGTGTGGCGAGGAGTCGACGCGACGCCCGGTCGAGGACCCGGCGGGATTCGAGCAGCAGATCGTCCTCGATGTCGACGGGCAACCCCGCGGCCCGGATCTCGTCCCACAGTCCCGGCAACCCGAAGACGGTGGTGACGGCGGCGTAGGCGCGGATGGCGTCGGTCGCCGTCGCCCCGGCCTCCTCGGCGAGTCGGTAGACGTAGCTGGGGCCACCGTTGTCGACGGTGGTGTTCGCCAGCAGGGTCGCGACGATCTGGCGGCGCAGCGGGTGCGCCCGGATCCCGGTGCGGAACCGCTCACGCAGAGCCGGCGGGAAATAGTCGGGCAGGATCGCCGCGAAGGTCTCGCTGTCGGGCAGATCCGTGGCGAGCAGGTCGTCGACCAGGGCGAGTTTGACGTGAGCGAGGAGCTGCGACAGCTCCGGCGACGTCAATCCCTCCCCAGCGGCTGCGCGGCGGTCGAACTCGGCCTCGTCGGGCAGCGCCTCGAGATCGCGGTCGAGTCCCCGATCCAGTTCGAGGGCTGCGAGCAACCGACGATGCACCCCCAACAGGGACGGTGCGACGGTCCGCTCCAGGCCGAGCACGGCGTTCTGCGAGATATTGTCGGCGAGAACGAGATCGGCGACGTCGTCGGTCATCGACGCGAGCAGCGGATTGCGGTCCTCCGCCGCGAGTTCACCGGCGGTGACCATGGCGTCGAGCAGGATCTTGATGTTGACCTCCCGGTCGGAGCTGTCGACACCGGCCGAGTTGTCGATCGCATCGGTATTGATCTTGCCGCCGGCCCGGGCGAACTCGATGCGGCCGCGTTGCGTGACACCGAGATTGCCGCCTTCGCCCACGGCCCGGGCCCGCAGATCTCGTCCGTCGACGCGCACGCCGTCGTTGCTCTTGTCCCCCACTTCCGCGTGGGTTTCCGTCGACGCCTTGACGTAGGTGCCCACGCCGCCGTTCCACAGGAGGTCGACCGGTGCACACAGGATCGCGCGGATCAGTTCGGGCGGTGGGAGTTCGGCGATGTCGTCGGGCAGGTCGAGTACCGCGCGGACCTCGGGGCCGACGGGCACCGACTTCGCCGTCCGCTCCCACACCCCACCTCCTGCCGAGATGACCTCTTCCGAGTAGTCCCTCCACGACGACCGGGGCAGTTCGAACAGCCGGCGACGCTCGTCGAACGACCGCTGCGGGTCGGGGTCGGGGTCGAGGAAGATGTGACGGTGGTCGAACGCCGCAACGAGCCTGATGTGCCGGCTGAGCAGCATGCCGTTGCCGAAGACGTCGCCGCTCATGTCGCCGATGCCGACCACGGTGAAATCGTCGGTCTGCGGGTCGGATCCGAGTTCGCGGAAGTGGCGCCGCACGCTCTCCCACGCACCGCGCGCGGTGATGCCCATCTCCTTGTGGTCGTAACCGGCGGAACCACCGGAGGCGAACGCATCGCCGAGCCAGTAACCATATTCCGCAGCAACGGAATTCGCGAGGTCGGAGAACGATGCGGTGCCCTTGTCCGCGGCGACCACGAGGTACGGGTCGTCCTCGTCGTGGCGCACGACCCGTCGCGGCGGGACCGCTTGGTTTCGGGCCGCGTCGAGATTGTCGGTGATGTCGAGCAGACCGGCGATGAAACACCGATAGCACCGTTGGCCGCGCTCTCGGACGGCGCGACGATCGGCGTCGGCGTCGCCGGTCGGACGCGGAGCGTGCTTGACGACGAACCCGCCCTTCGCTCCCACCGGCACGATCACCGCGTTCTTCACGGCCTGCGCCTTGACCAGACCGAGCACTTCGGTCCGGAAGTCCTCCCGGCGGTCGGACCAGCGCAGACCACCGCGGGCGACGGGACCGAACCGCATGTGGACGCCCTCGACGTCCGGGGCGTAGACGAACACCTCGAAAGCCGGTCGTGGCTGGGGCAGTTCGGCGATGCGCTGCGGATCGAATTTGAGCGACAACGCTCGTCCGTCCGGGTGCTCGTCCCCGATTCCGCCGGCCACGTAGAAGTTGGTGCGGAGCGTGGCACGGATCAGTGAGAACAAACCCCGGAGGATCCGGTCGGTAGCCAGCGCGGTGACCTCGGCAATCGTCGCGGTGATGTCGTCGACGATCTCACGTTCACGTTCGGCGGACGCGCTGTCCGGATCGAACCGGGCCTCGAACAGTCCGGCGAGCAGGGCCGCGGTGTGCGGGGCACCGAGCAGTACGCCTTCGATGTTGTACTGGCTGTATGGGAATTCGGTCTGACGCAAGTATTTCGCGTACGCCCGCAGCAGCACGACCTGTCTCCAGGTGAGCCCGGCGCGCAGCACGAGCTGATTGAAGCGGTCGGTCTCGACCGCACCCCGCCATGCCACGGTGAAGGTCTCGGTCAGACGCCCCGCCAGTGTCGGGTCGGTCTCGACGACGTCGGGCTCGATGTCCTCGGGCAGGCAGAGTCCGAAATCGTAGATCCAGCAATCTATTCCGTCCGGACGTGGCAACCGGTACGGCCGCTCGTCGACGACCTCGACACCGAGACTCTGCAGGACCGGCAGGATCCGGCCGAGAGTGACCGTCTCGTCCGCCACGTACAGGGTGAAGCGCAACGACAGCGGATCGTCCGACCCGGGCCGGTAGAGATGCGTGTCGAGATCGCCCGAGTCGAGCGCTTCGAGACGCATCAGATCGAACAGGGCGCGTTCGGAATCGAAATCCTCTTTGTACGCCTCGGGCACGACCTCGGCGTACCGCTGCACCGACAACGGATCGAGACCGCCGGTGACGGCGGCTGCTTCCCCGAGGCGATCGGCCCAGTTGCGGGTCACCTCCGCGAGCATCGCCTGGATGCGCAGACGGTTGTCCTCGGAAGTATCCACCTCGCGACGCGCGCGCCCGGAGAACCGGATCGTCACGTGCAGCAACGCCAGGTCGCGTTCGGAGACACGGGCGGTGTAGTCGAGCACGCCACCACCGAACTCGCGCAGCAGGATGTCCTGGATCGCCACGCGCACCTTCGTCGTATAACGGTCGCGCGGCAGGTAGACCAGACACGAGATGTACCGTCCGTAAGTGTCGACGCGCACGAACAACCGCACCTGCCGGCGGATGTCGACCACGGCGCTGACGGTCTCGTAGAGGGTGTCGGCATCCATGGAGAACAGCTCCGCGCGCGGCACCGTCTGCATGATCTCGAGCATCGCCTGACCGCTGTAGGACGACAGGTCGACCCGCGCCCGCGCGACGACCTCACGCACGCGACGCGACACCACAGGGATGTCGAGGATGTTCTCGTGCAGCGCCGTCACCGTGAGGACGCCGAGGAAACGATCCTCCCCGATGACCGCGCCGTCGGCGTCGAGCCGGGCGACGCCGACGAAGTACGGGTAGACGGACCGGTGCACGGTGGCGGGAAGGGCCCCCTGGGTGAGTACGAGCAGCGGGCGAGGGCCCGTGCCGACCTCACCGGGCAGGTCGAGCGGGTCCCCCACCTCCGCATCGGTGCGCAACACTCCCCTACCGCTGCCGGACACGGGCGCGGCGCGCACGTTCGCGCCACCGTCGGGGACGAAGTCGTAGCGCCGGTAGCCGAGGAGGGTGAAGTTGCCGCCGCTCAGCCATCGCAGCAGTGCGGCGGTCTCGGCGAGCTCGTCGGCCGTGTACTGCGTGAGTGGATGAGCCGCCAGGGCGTCGAACGCGTCCGCGATGTCGCGCTGCAGGGCGTGCATCGCGTCCGAGTCCGAGGCCACCTGGCGCACGTCGGACAGCACGCGCCGCAGTCCGTGCTCGATCTCGTCGACCGACTCGTCGTCGACGGGTCCGCGCAGCTGGATGTGCATCCACGATTCGGGTGTTCCACCGGAGGTACCGCCCCCTTCGTCGGCCAGGCGTTCGAGGTCACCCGCCGCGGTTCGTCGCGCCGACAGGACCGGGTGGATGACGGCCCCGACCGAGACACCCAGCCGCGAGAGCAACGCCAGCACCGACTCGACGAGCAACGGCATGTCGTCGGTGACGATCTGCACGGCGACACCGAGGGTGTCGGTGCGGCGCACGCCGACGACCGCAGTGCCCTCTTCACGGTGACGGCCGAGGTGTACGTGTTCGAGCGCGGCTGCGCCGGGATCGGTCGTGAATTCTCCGGAGCGCTCGTAGATCCGTTCGAGGACGACCTCGGGAGAGACATCGCTGCCCGTTGAATTTTTCTGCGCCACAGCCGGATCGACCATCGACACCCCTCCTGCTCTGTCGGGCGGATACACCGCGCGCCGCGGACGGACTCGTGATCGAGCCTATCCGCGGCGCGCAGTCGGGGGGTCGGAACCGGCGGGTCGAACAGCAGCGGAGGAACGCTGGGTCAGACGGTAGTGGCGATGCGGTGCCGGTCCAGCACCGCCCGCACCTCGTCGCTCAGAGGCCGGGACGTGTCGGTCCCGGGATCGAAGCCGACGAGCACGGTGTCGCCGACGGCGCACACGACGCCCTCCCTGTCGAGGATCGTCTGGCGCACCGTGAACGAGCTCGTGCCGAGACGCAGCACCGCCGTCTCGACCTCGATCGGCGCCGACGAGTCCTTGAGCGGCCGCAGGAACTCGACGTCCATCTTCCGGACGACGACTGCGTCGCGCGACGGGAGCTCGCTCAGGAAGAACTTGATGCGCCCTTCCTGCAGGTACTCGACGACCTTGGCGTTGTTGACGTGTCCGAGCCGGTCGGAGTCGCCCCAGCGCACCTCGATCGGGCACCGGTAGGGCCGGTGATCGTTCTGCTCAGTCACGCGTGAGCTTCCGGTGCGTGACACGGTGCGGACGTGCGGCGTCCGCACCGAGGCGCTCGACCTTGTTCGCCTCGTAGGCCTCGAAGTTGCCCTCGAACCAGAACCACTGTCCCTCTTCGACGTTGCCCTCCCATGCCAGGATGTGGGTACAGGTCCGGTCGAGGAACCAGCGGTCGTGGGAGATCACGACGGCGCAGCCCGGGAACTGCTGCAGCGCGTTCTCGAGCGACGACAGGGTCTCGACGTCGAGGTCGTTGGTCGGTTCGTCGAGGAGGATCAGGTTGCCACCCTCCTTGAGCGTGAGCGCCAGGTTGAGGCGGTTGCGCTCACCACCCGAGAGCACGCCGGCCGGCTTCTGCTGGTCGGGGCCCTTGAAACCGAACGCGCTCACGTAGGCGCGCGAGGGCATCTCGTTCTGTCCGACCTCGATGAAGTCGAGACCGTCGGAGACCACCTCGAAGACCGTCTTCTTCGGATCGATGTTCGCGCGGTTCTGATCGACGTAGCTGAGCTTGACCGTGTCACCCACCTTGACGGTGCCGCTGTCCGGCTCCTCGAGACCGACGATCGTCTTGAACAGCGTGGTCTTACCGACACCGTTGGGGCCGATGACACCGACGATGCCGTTGCGCGGCAGCGTGAACGACAGGTCCTTGATCAGGACGCGGCCGTCGAAGCCCTTGTCGAGGTGCTCGACCTCGACGACGACGTTGCCCAGACGCGGCGGCGTCGGGATCTGGATCTCCTCGAAGTCGAGCTTGCGGTGCTTCTCGGCCTCCGCGGCCATCTCCTCGTAGCGGGCCAGACGCGCCTTGTTCTTCGTCTGCCGGGCCTTGGCACCGGAGCGAACCCACTCGAGTTCCTCACGGAGCCGCTTCTGCAGCTTCTGATCCTTCTTGCCCTGCACCTCGAGGCGCTCGGCCTTCTTCTCCAGGTAGGTGGAGTAGTTGCCCTCGTAGGGATGCAGCTTGCCGCGGTCGACCTCGCAGATCCACTGCGCGACGTGATCGAGGAAGTACCGGTCGTGGGTGACGGCCAGCACTGCGCCCGGGTAGGACGCGAGGAACTGCTCGAGCCACAGCACCGACTCGGCGTCGAGGTGGTTGGTGGGCTCGTCGAGGAGCAGCAGGTCGGGCTTGCTCAGCAGCAGCTTGCACAGCGCGACACGGCGGCGCTCACCACCCGAGAGGTGAGTGACGGGCTCGTCCGGCGGAGGGCAGCGCAGCGCGTCCATGGCCTGCTCGAGCTGCGAGTCGAGATCCCACGCGTTGGCGTGGTCGAGCTCTTCCTGGAGCTTGCCCATCTCCTCCATCAGCTCGTCGGAGTAGTCGGTGGCCATGAGCTCGGCGATCTCGTTGAAGCGGTCGAGCTTGACCTTGATCTCGCCGAGGCCTTCCTCGACGTTCTCCTTGACCGTCTTCTCCTCGTTGAGGGGCGGCTCCTGCAGGAGGATGCCGACGGTGGCCTCCGGATCGAGGAAGGACTCGCCGTTGCTGGGCTGATCGAGCCCGGCCATGATCTTGAGAATCGACGACTTGCCCGCGCCGTTGGGTCCGACGACGCCGATCTTCGCGCCGTGGTAGAAGCTCATGGTGACGTCATCGAGGATGACCTTGTCACCGTGCGCCTTGCGCACCTTCTTCATCGTGTAAATGAACTCCGCCATGACCACCAGCGTATCCGGCGACGGTCGATTACCCACATCGTGCAACCACGGGACGCCCGGGGAACGTCGGCGTCAGCGCCGCAGCAGGTCGGCGACGAAGCCGGTGGTGTCGGGCAACGATGCGAACATCGTCTCGGAATGCCCTGTCGGATACGTCCGGAACTGCGCGTTCGCGCCCCCGGCCCACAGATCCCCGATCAGCTTGAACGCGAGCGGCGCGGGCACCGTCGTATCGCGCAGACCCTGGGCGAGGAACAGCGGCCGGTCGTATCCACGGGTCGGCACCGCTACATAGTCGGTCAAGGCAGCGCGGAACCGGTCGTCGCTCAGCGGACGGGCGACGACCTCACCGATGCCGACCTCGCCGTATCGGTCGATCAGCTCGCCGTAACAGAGCTGCTCGGCGGCGTCGACCACCTCCCGTCCGAAGGGCGTGAGATATCCGTCGACGTCCAGGGCAGGATCGGCGTCGCGCAGGCCCGCGAAGATGTAGGCGGCGAACGCCGTGAGCCCGTCGAGACCGAGATCGGGGAAGCCCGGTAGTCCGAGCGGGAACACGTACTCGAGGTTGGACGGCGCGCCCGTCGTGAGCGTCCCGCGGAAGTCCAGCTCGGGTGCGCGGGTGGTCGCCGTCTGCGCGGTGTGCAGACCCGTGTGCCCACCCTGCGACTGCCCGATCACGACCCAGCGGTCGGACAACGCCGGCTCGACGGCGCGTCCCGCCCGCACGATGTCGATCACGCTGTTCGCGGCGCTCTGCCCGTCCAGATAGCGGTGCAGCCCGTCCGAGCCCAAACCCGGATAGTCGGCTGCCACCACGGCGTAGCCCTGCCCGAGCCAATGGTCGAGATAGGTGGTGTCGCGCGGGGTACGGGGCAACCGCGAAGGAGCGCACGAATCGTCGAGACCGACCGTGCCGTGGGCCCACGCGACCACGGGCCACCCGCCCTCGGGCGGGGTGCCGGGAGGGACGAACAACGCCCCGGTCGCCGTGATCGGGCTGCCGTCGCGCCACTGCGTCGTGTAGCCGAGGATGCGAGCCGAGGACGCGCCGGGCAGGGACAACTCCGGCTCGAGTGGGGCGACCTCGACGACGTCGCCCGGCGCCGGGCTCGCGCCCACCGCGGGAGGTGACACGAGGGTCGTCAGCAGCGTCAGAGCACCGGCGAGCAGCAATGCGGGGACACGCGTGAGACGGGTCACGTCGAGGACGATACGGGCCGTCACTCCGCGGCGTCCGCATTCGTCCGATTCGCCGGATCGGGATTGAGCGATCCGTGCGACGGGCACCCTCCGCACATGACATCCCCCTCACACGGATCCGCGCCCGCACCGTCCCCCGCGACCCGCACCGGCCGCGACCTCGCCCGTGTCGTGGCCGTGGCGGCGAGTGCTCCCGTCGCCGTCGTGGTGTCGTTCTTCGGTTCGGGTGCGGCGGGCGGGACGCCGGTCGCGGAGGCCGCGGGCGGTGCGTTGTCCGCCGACGCCACGGCGGTCGCCCCCGGGGGCCCGGCCTTCTCGATCTGGACCCTGATCTACGCCGGTCTGCTCGCGCTGGCGGTGTGGCAGGCGCTGCCGGCACACCACACCGATGCGCGTCAGCGCGCGGCGGGATGGTGGATCGCCGCCTCGATGCTGCTCAACGCCGCATGGATCACGGCGATCCAGTTCGACCAGGTCTGGCTCAGTGTCGTGGTCATCGTCGCGTTGCTCGCCGTACTCGTCCGGGTGTTCCTGATCTTCACCCGAGTGCTGCCGTCGACCAGGCTCGAAGCGGTGGTCGTCGACGGCACGATGTTCGTCTACCTGGGTTGGGTGTCGGTGGCGACCGTCGCCAACACCTCGGCGGCCCTGCGTTACGAGGACATCGATCCGTTCGGATGGGGCGCCGACGTGTGGGCGATCATCGTGCTGGCCGTCGTCGCCGCCGTGTCGGTGGTCCTCGCGACAGCCGGTCGGGGACGACTCGCCGTGACCGGCGCGCTCGTGTGGGGGCTGGCGTGGATCGCGGTCGCTCGCACGAGCGACGACGGTCTGGTCTCCACTCCGGCGGCGGTCGCCGCAGTGACGGCCGCGGTGATCGCCATCGTGGCGACGGTCGTGACACGTATCAGCGCCGAGCGTTCACCGGCCCGCGCGACGTCCGCTGCTTGATCCGCACTGCTCGATCCGCCGCACGCGGCTATCGGCCTTCTCGGTCGCGGCGCGCCAGCTCGGCGAACATCGCGTTGTGTGCTGCGAGGTCGGCGTCGTCGTCGCGCTCCGCAGCCCGGTCGACACGCCGCGCCGTGCGTCGGTCGGTGCGCGACCACTGGACCAGCAGCGCGAGCATCACGAGCACGAGCGGAATCTCACCGGCCGACCACGCGATGCTGCCGCCGACCTTCTGGTCGGAGAACAGGTCGTAGTTCCACGGCAGGGCGAGGCCACGGTAGTAACCCTCGGCCATCACCGTGCCCATGCTCATGAGCGTCACACCGAAGAAGGCGTGGAACGGGAGCGAGCCGAAGACCATGGCCAGCTTCGTCACGGGCTGCACGTCGCGCGGCGACGGATCGACGCCGATCACCACCCAGTAGAACAGGTAGCCACTCAGCAGGAAGTGCAGGTTCATCAGGACGTGGGCGGTGTGGCTGTCGATGAACGCGGTGAAGATCCCACCGAGATACAGCGCGTAGAAGCCGCCGACGAACATCACCGAGGCGACGATCGGATGCGTGAAGAAGCGCGATGGCGGGCTGTGGAGGAACTCGAGGATCCATTCGCGCGGGCCGGGAGGGGCGTTGCGTCCGGCCGGTGTGAACGCACGCAGGGCCAGGGTCATCGCCCCGCCGAGCGCCAGGAGCACGGGAGCGAGCATCGACAGGGCCATGTGCGCGCCCATGTGCACGCTGAACATCGCCGGTGAGTACATGCCGACGCCGGAACTGGTGGCGACGAACAGCACGAAGCAGCCCGAGAACCAGGCGATCGACCGGCCGAGCGGCCACGAGTCGCCACGCTTGCGCAGAGTCCACAGACCGACGGCGTAGGCAGCGGCGAGCACGAGTGCGGCAGTGCCGAAGATCAGGTCGAACCGCCACTGCCCGAAGAACAGGCTCACGAGGGACGGGGGTACGTCGAGCTGGTATCCGAGCTCGACCTCCTGGACCGTCGGCACCGAGGCCGGGGGCGGCGGAGGGGTGCGGCCCAGTCCCACGGCCAGGCCGATCGTGGCGGCGAGGACGAACGCCTCGACGACGGTGAACCGGATGAGAGCCGACCGGCTGGTGGGGTCGGCCTCGAGAGCCGGGAGCGCCCGGCGTCGCTGGGCCCAGCCGAAGACGCCGAGCAGGACCAGCGCGACGACCTTCGCGAGGAGCAACCTGCCGTAGGTGGTGGAGGTCAGGTCGTCGAACGACATGCGAACCGCGGCGTTGATCACGCCGCTGACCGCCATCACGACGAACGCGAGTCCGGCGACGAAGGAGAATCGTCGGGCGGCGATATCGGTGTGCTCCCCTCCCCGCATCGAATGGGCGAGCAGCGCGAACAACCCGCCGGCCCAGACGGACGCCGCGACGAGGTGCAACACGAGGCTGTTGGTCGCCATGTCGTGCGAACCACCCGACGAGGAGTGCCCGGTCAGGGCGATCGGCATGAGGGCGACGAACGACAGCAGCAAGAGATAGGGCGTCCACGACCAGCGCACCGCGAGGCGGGTCAGCACAGCGGTGATCAGCGCGAGCACGGTCGTCCAGGCCCAGGCCAGCGCGACCTCCACCTGGCCGAGTGCCGAGAACAGATTCTCCGGCCGGATGGCCTCGCTCAGCGGACTGCCGGAGGTATCGGACAGAGTCAACGGCACCATCAGCGCGGCGGTGACCGCCCATACCGTTGCCGCGACGCCCGCCGTCCGTACGGCGCGATAGCCGCCGACGTCGAGTACCCCGCTCCGCTGCGGGGGTACGAGGAAGGCTGCGAAGAACAACGATCCGATCGTGATGACGGTCGCGATCTCGGAGATCGCGCGCACCGCGGGCAGTCCGTAGGTCGTGAGCGGACCGGGGTCGGGGATACCGAGCAACACCAGAGCCTGGGCAGCGGACAACCCGACCGCGAACGCCGCGACGATCGCTGCGAGGAGGCCGAAGAGGATCAGCAGTGCCGGCGGGTTTCCCCTCGTGGGGGCGGGCGCCGGAGGCTGCGCGGGAGACGCGAGCTCGGATGTTGCCATGACTACCAGGGTAGGACGTCCACGCCATGACCTACGACACGCCGTCGGAGTCCCCCGGCCCTCGTATCGGTGGACGTGACGACGTCGACGGCGTGCTGCAGGGCCACGAGTGTGTCGGCCGCCACCATCGCGTCGCAGTGCGGAAGCGCGGCGGACATCGATCCGGTCGAGGGCGTGAAGCCGGACTGCCCGGCCCGGGGGTTGAGCCACACCAGTCGGTGCGCGCGACGACGAATCCTGGCCAGGACGTGGACGAGTTCGGTGGGATCGCCGCTGTCCCAACCGTCGGATGCGACTACGACGATCGCTCCGCGCATCAGGTGTCCGTGGCGCGAGGCGGCCACCTCGGCGAGCGAACCGGCGATGCGAGTGCCTCCGAACCGTGTCCGTACGCGCTCGTTGGCGACGTCGATCGCCTGTTCGACCGACCGGTGACGGAGCACGGGCGTCAGGCGCGTCGCTGTGGTGGAGAACACGAAGACCTCGGCCGTTCCGGTGTGCGCCAGCGCACGCACGAGATGCAGATACACCCCTGTGTAGGGACGCATCGAGCGGCTGACATCACAGAACACGACGAGCTGCCGCCGCCGACGACCCGGCCGCGTGCGGATCAGACGGAGCGGCTCGAAACCGGTACTGCGGGAGACGGCGATGCTCGCGCGGACGTCGACGCGCCCGGTGTGGCCTTCGACCCGGCGGCGGGTGCGGCGCGTCGCCCAGCGGATACCGGCCGCCTCGATCCACGATTCGAGGAGTGCGAGGTGCGCCGGGTCGAGGTCGTCGAACCGCTGATCGGCGATCTCGGCCAGCGCACTCGCCACCTCGCGTCCCGGCCGGCCGCCCGCCCGCTCCCCCTCTGCGGATTCGACGATCGTCCTGGTGACCCACGGAACGTCGTGTCCGGATGCAGGAGCCACGCTCGGCCGGCGGGGTCCGTCCGGCGTCACCGCCCCGGACGCGCCTTCGTCCTCCGGTCCCGTACGACGGGCGTGCGGGTCGAGCGGGAGAGGCGCCTCACCGAATACCCGGTCGAACACCGCGTCGAAGGTGGCCAGGCTCTCGTGCCGGTCGACGAGGGTGAGCCGCGCGGTCCAGTACAACCGGGTCCGGGTGGTCGACGGACACGCGCGTAGGGCGCGCGTGAACGTCGCCGCTCCGTCCGCCGGAACCACGACCCCGGCGGACCTGAGCCGGTCGACCAACGCGACCGCGAAGGCGGCGTGATCGACGCCGGGCAGCATCCGGGCGCTCACGACGCCTCGGCGGAGGCGAACCGGGCCAGAGCCTCCCCCAACGCGTCGCCGTCGTCGGGAGTCTTCGCCAGCGCCGCGAGCGACATCGCCGCTTCGGGCCGGACGAGGTCGGTGACACCGAGCGCGGCGAGCGCCGACACCCAGTCGATGGTCTCCGCGATCCCGGGTGCCTTGTCGAGATCGAGTCCGCGAGCCACCGCGACGAAATCCGTGGCGCGTTCGACGAGTGCGGCGTTCGCCGACGGCACCGTGCGACGCAGGATCGCCACCGCTCGGGCGCGGTCGGGATAGTCGATCCAGTGGTACAGGCAACGTCGCCGCAGTGCGTCGTGCAGGTCGCGGCTCCGGTTCGAAGTCAGAACCACGACGGGCGGGCGGGTCGCGGTGAGGGTGCCGAGTTCGGGAACGGTGACCGCGAATTCCCCCAGGAATTCGAGCAGCAACGCCTCGAATTCGTCGTCGGCGCGGTCGATCTCGTCGACGAGCAGGACGGCGGGCGTGTCGCCGCGATGGCGTACGCAGCGCAGGATGGGGCGTTCGAGGAGGTATTCCTCGGAGTACAGGTCGGCTTCGGCGGGAACGTCGCCGCGTGCTTCGGCGAGCCGGATCGCGAGCAGCTGGCGTTGGTAGTTCCAGTCGTAGAGAGCCTCGGCGACCGACAGTCCCTCGTAGCACTGCAACCGGATCAGCGGGCTGCCGAGGATCTGCGCGAGCACCTTCGCGGCGGTGGTCTTGCCGACCCCGGGTTCGCCCTCGAGCAACAGCGGTCGCCCCAGCGCGACGGCGAGATGGATCGCGGCGGCGGTGCCCTGATCGAGAAGGTGATCGTGGCTGTCGAATCCGGCCATCACGTCGTCGACGCCGGTGAAGATGCCCGGAGAGGACGGATCGGTCACGCGATATCGTCCTTCTCGTAGCGGCTACGGCAGCCCGGGCAGCAGAACCACATCGTCCGGCCTGCAACGACGAGGTGTGGGGTGGACTCGGTGATCGTGACGGTCATCCCGCACACCGGGTCGACGGCCGTACGCGATTTCGGTCCCGTCTCCTTCGGCACCGCGACGCGTCGACCCCCCTCCTCGGAGGGGCGAGCGAGGCCGCCGCTGCGCGCGACTCGCACGATGTCGGCGACGATCGACAGTCCGATCTCAGCGGGGGTGCGCGCACCGATGTCGAGTCCGACCGGGGTGTGCACGCGGGCACGCTCGTCGTCGGTGGGATCCACCTCGTCGAGCACCGCGGCGCCACGGGTGCGGCTGGCGACCAGGCCGACATAGCGGCTTCCGGTGTCGAGCGCCGCACGGATCACACTCCCCTCGTCGCCTCCGTGACTCGCGACGATGACCACCGACGCGTCGGCGGGAACGGCTGTCCCGCCGATCCGTTCCACCGAGTAGTCGATACGCCGCGCGAAGTCGCTCACGGCGTCGGCGACGGGCGAGTCCCCGAACACGGCCACCACCAGCGCAGGCATCCGCGGTTCGAGAAAGATCTCGGTGGCACCACCGGACATGCACGGGTTGACCGCGATAGTCGCCCCCGGAGTGTCGGGGAACTCGCCTGCTCCGGCGGGCAGTACCCGCAGGAGCATGCTCTCTCCTCGCTCGAGCACCGTGCGGGACGCTTCGCGCACCGAGTTCTCGGTGCACTGTCCGCCGACGAACCCCTCGATCGTGCCGTCGGCGTGGACGAGCGCCCGGTCGCCCGAGTGCGCGGACGTCGGTGGCTGTGCCCGCACGACGGTTGCTTCCACGAACGGGCGGCGTTCGGTGCGCAACTGTGCTGCCCGCGCCGCAAAATCCATGTCCCCGTACTCCGCTCGTTCGACCCCGTGCTGTGCTCGTTCCACCCCGTGCGGCGCTCGTTCCACCCCGTGCGGTGCTCGTTCCACTCGGAATCCCTCCGGTCGCGTCGCTCAGATCGGCGGGGTCGCGCGACCCTGCATGGCCTCCCACACCCGCGACGGTGTCAACGGCATGTCGGCGTGCCGGACGCCGAAGGGCTTCAGCGCGTCGACCACGGCGTTGACGATCGCGGGTGGGGAACCGACCGTGGCGGATTCGCCGATGCCCTTCGCGCCGATCGGGTGATGCGGTGACGGAGTGACGGTGAACGCCGTCTCGAGCGTCGGCACCTCGAGGGCGGTAGGGATCAGGTAGTCCATGAACGAGCCGCCCAGGCACGTCCCGTTCTCGTCGAACGCGATCATCTCCATCAGGGCCATGCCGATCCCGTCGACGATGCCGCCGTGCACCTGCCCCTCGATGATCATCGGGTTGATGCGGGTGCCGCAGTCGTCCACGGCCAGGAACCGGCGGATCTTCACCTCCGCGGTGCCGGGATCGACGTCGACGACACAGAAGTAAGCGCCGTAGGGATAGGTCAGGTTCTCGGGGTTGTAGCAGATCTGCGCCTCGAGACCGCCTTCGAGGCCTTCCGGCAGGTCGCCGGCGCCGTGGGCGCGCATCGCGATGTCCTGGATGGTGACCGACGCCGACGGGTCTCCCTTGACCCGGAAGGTGCCCTTCTCCCATTCGAGATCGGCGACGGAGACCTCGAGCATGCCCGACGCGATGATCTTCGCCTTGTCGCGCACCTTGCGGGCGACCAGCGCGGCGGCCGCGCCGGACACCGGTGTCGAGCGACTTCCGTAGGTGCCGAGCCCGAAGGGGGTGTTGTCGGTGTCGCCGTGGACGACGTCGATGTCGTCTGGCGGTATGCCGATCTCCTCGGCGACGATCTGCGCGAAGGTCGTCTCGTGCCCTTGTCCCTGGGACTGCACCGACAACCTCACCACGGCCTTACCCGTGGGATGGACACGCAGTTCGCAGCCGTCGGCCATGCCGAGGCCGAGGATGTCCATGTCCTTGCGCGGCCCCGCGCCCACGGCCTCGGTGAAGAACGACATGCCGATGCCCATCAGTTCACCCCGGGCGCGACGTTCGGCCTGCTCGCGGCGCAGATCCTCGTACCCGACGAGGTTCATGGCCTTGCGCATGGTGGTCTCGTAGTCGCCGGAGTCGTACTTCCACCCGGTCTTGCTCGTGTACGGGAACTGTTCAGGGCGCAGGAGGTTCTTCAGTCGTAGTTCGGCCGGATCCATGTCGAGGTCGTAGGCCAGACAATCGACGAGTCGTTCGACGAAGTACACGGCTTCGGTGATGCGGAACGAGCACGCGTAGGCGACACCGCCGGGTGCCTTGTTGGTGTAGACCGCGGTCATGTGGGAGTACGCGGCCTCGATGTCGTAACTGCCGGTGAACACCCCGAAGAAGCCGGCCGGATATTTCACCGGGGCCGCGGTGGCGTTGAACGCGCCGTGGTCGGCGAGGACCCGGGACCGGATCGCGAGGATGCGACCTTCCCTCGTCGCCGCGATCTCCCCGACCATGATGTAGTCGCGCGCGAAGCCGGTACTCATGAGGTTCTCGCTGCGGTCCTCCATCCACTTGACGGGCCGCCCGGTGACCAGCGACGCGACGATCGCCCCGACATAGCCGGGATAGATGGGCACCTTGTTGCCGAATCCCCCGCCGATGTCGGGCGAGATGACACGGATCTTGTGTTCGGGCAGACCCGCGACCAGCGCGTACAGCGTGCGATGGGCGTGCGGGGCCTGGGTGGTGGACCAGAGCGTCAGCTTTCCGGAGATCCGGTCGTAGTCGGCGACCGCACCGCACGTTTCCATGGGCGCCGGGTGCACCCGCGGATAGACGATCTCCTGACGGGTGACGACGTCGGCCTTCGCGAAGACCGCGTCGGTGGCCGCCGCGTCGCCCGCTTCCCAGTCGAAGCAATGGTTGTCGGTCTTCCCGTCGAGATCCGTCCGGATCACAGGCGCCTCGGGTGACAGGGCCGTACGCACGTCCACCACCGGATCGAGCATCTCGTAGTCGACGTCGATCAGTTCGAGGGCGTCGCGCGCCGAGTAGTGGTCGTCGGCGACGACGAACGCGACCTCCTGGCCGTGGAACCGCACCTTGTCGGTGGCCAGCACCGCCTGAACGTCGTTCGACAGCGTGGGCATCCACGCCAAGCCCTTCTCGGCCAGGTCGGCTCCCGTGATCACTGCCCGCACCTTCGGGTGGGCCGCAGCCGCGGACGTGTCGATGCGATTGATCCGGGCATGTGCGACCGGTGACCTGAGCACGGCGAGGTGCAGCATGCCCGGCAACCGGACGTCGTCGACATAGGTGCCGCGCCCGCGTACGAATCGCGGATCCTCCTTGCGCAGCATGCGGCCGTGCCCGCACGGCTTGCGATCGTTGTCCTGCTCCTCCGGGCGTGTGCCCGGTTCGACCGCGGTCATCACGACACCTCCGAGGGTTGCGTGTTCGAGGAATGTTCGGCAGCCCACCGGACCGACCGGACGATGGTGGTGTAGCCGGTGCAGCGGCAGATCTGCCCGGAGATCGCCTCGCGGATCGTCGCCTCGTCCGGGTCGGGATCACGATCGAGCAGGGCCCGGGCGGTGATCATCATTCCCGGGGTGCAGAAACCGCACTGCAGTCCGTGACAGCGCACGAAGCCTTCCTGCACCGGGTCGAGGACGCCGGCGCGTTCGAGTCCTTCGACGGTGAGCACCTCGTGGCCGGCGGCCATGACCGCCAGGGTGGTGCACGACTTCACCGGTTCGCCGTCCACGGAGACGACGCACGTTCCGCAATTGCTCGTGTCGCATCCCCAGTGGGTTCCGGTCAGACCGAGGTGGTCACGCAGGAAATGCACGAGCAGTGTCCGGGGTTCGACGTCGGCGGTGACGTTCTCGCCGTTGACGGTCATCGAGATCTGCATCGGATCACACCCTTTCGGTGACGCCGAGACGTTCGGCGGATCGGCGCAGGGCCCGCACCGTCAACTCCGATGCGAGGTGACGCTTGTAGGCGGCGGTGCCGCGCTGATCGGTCTCGGGATCGCACGCCGACGCGGCCGCTGCGCCCGCCTCACGGAACAGTTCCTCCGAGGGTGGCGAGCCGCGCAGCAGGTCGGTGATCGCCGACAACGCCGAATCGTCGCCGCGCACGGCCGTCAGCCCGACCCGGGCGTCGGTGATCTGCCCTCCCGACGTCCACAGCGCGACGCCCGCCGCGGCCACCGCCCAGTCGCCGGCACGACGCTCGACCTTCTCGTACGCGCTGGATCCGGTGCCCTTTCTCGGCAGCCGCACCTCGACGAGGAGTTCGTTCGGGGCAACCGCCGTCTCGTAGGCGCCGAGATGGAAGTCGTGGAAATCGAGCTCCCGCACCCCGGCCGGTCCGCGAACGACGCATGTTGCGTCGAGCACCGCACACACGGTGGACAGATCCTCGGCGGGGTCGGCCTGGCACAGCGACCCACCGAGCGTTCCACGATTGCGGACGATGGGATCGGCGATCACCCGCTCGGCATCCCGGAAGATCGGGAAGACCTCGGCGAGTTCGTCGGATTCGAGAAGTCGGCGGTGCCGGACCAGGGCACCGAGGCGCACGAACCCGGGCTCGAACACGATGTGGTCGAGTTCGTCCGCGAGATCGTTGATGTCGATCAAGTACTCCGGATTCGCGAGCCGAAGTTTCATCATCGGCAGCAGACTGTGTCCGCCGGCGACAATCCGGGCGCCCTCGCCGTGCCGGTCGAGCAACTCGACGGCGTGATCCACTCCGGTGGCGCGCTCGTACTCGAATGGGCCAGGAACCTGCATGAAGATCTCCCGCCATCAGGTGGCGCGGACCGGCTTTCCCCCGCCGGCCGTCCACACTTCCCCCTGTTGCGCCCAGGTTAGACCCGTGCCGGGATCGACGCGGCGAAACGGACTAATCGGAATCGGATCGCTACGTCGCGGCCGGAGTGCACCGTGACGCTGCCCTCGTCCGGAGCCCTCGGCGGCGCGAGCGGATAGCGTGGAAGGAGCCGACCGGCGGACCCGACGGGAGCACCACGCATATCCATGGACGTGATCAACGAATTCATCATCGGCCAGGCCGCAGCTCTCTGGGTCTACCCGTTGGTCTTCGCCGTGTGCATCCTCGACGGCTTCTTCCCTCCGGTGCCCAGCGAGACCGTCCTGGTGACCCTGGCGTCCCTCTCGGGTTCGACCGGCCGCCCCTACCTGTGGATCGTCATCGTGCTCGCGGCGCTCGGCGCGATCATCGGCGACAACATCGCCTACACGATCGGACGGAAGGTCGGCACGGACCGGTTCCGGTGGATGCGACGCCCGAAGGCACGAGCCGCTTTCGCATGGGCGCGACGCGGACTCGACAAGCGTGGCGCGGCAGTGATCCTCACGGCCCGCTACATCCCGATCGGCCGGATCGCCGTGAACATGACGGCCGGAGCGACCCGATACCCGCGGCGGAAGTTCGTGCCCCTCACGATCCTCGGCGGTACGACCTGGGCGCTGTACTCGGCGCTGGTGGGCCGCCTCGTCGGTGGCTGGTTCGAATCGCAACCGCTGTTCGGTGCGGCCGTGTCCATCTGCGTCGCGGTGGTCCTGGGGGTCGGAATCGACCACCTCATCCAGCGGTTCAAGACCGGGGATGTGGACGTTCCCCGGGGCGAATCGAGCACCGACGACGACCGCGGCACAGCGCTCGAGCGATGACCCTCCGACGGTGAGGGTGCGTGCATCCACCACCGGCGGCACCCGCTAAGATTCTGGCCGCGCCTCCGTAGCTCAGCTGGATAGAGCAAGAGCCTTCTAATCTCTAGGTCGCAGGTTCGAGTCCTGCCGGGGGCACCTCCGACCGCCGGCGGATCATTCCCGGCGGGGCCGCACATCCTACTTCCGAAACGGGCAATTCACCCCACTCACACGCCGCTCCGGCCGTGTGTTTCTCATCCCACCTCGCTGCCGGGTTAACACATGCTAAGGACCACGTCCTATAGTTCTCGTCGTAAATCCCGTGTTACAGAATCCTCACAGAGTCAGGTAGGTGGGCGTGTCGACATCGGACCGCATCGAAGAGATCTACGAACAGGTCAAGGCCCGCAACGCAGGTGAACCCGAATTCCACCAGGCTGCGGCCGAAGTGTTCGAGTCTCTGCATGTCGTGCTCGAGCGGCACCCCGGATACTTCGAATCCGGCCTGATCGAGCGCCTGTGCGAGCCCGAACGGCAGATCATCTTCCGCGTGCCGTGGATCGACGACCAGGGCAACGTCCACGTCAACCGTGGCTTCCGCGTGCAGTACAACAGCGTTCTCGGCCCCTACAAGGGCGGCCTGCGCTTCCACCCGAGCGTGAACCTCGGCATCGTCAAGTTCCTCGGCTTCGAGCAGATCTTCAAGAACGCTCTCACCGGCCTGCCCATCGGCGGCGGCAAGGGCGGCTCGGACTTCGACCCCAAGGGTCGCTCCGAGCAGGAGATCATGCGCTTCTGCCAGTCCTTCATGACCGAGCTGCACCGCCACATCGGCGAGTACACCGACGTCCCGGCCGGTGACATCGGTGTCGGTGGCCGCGAGATCGGCTACCTCTTCGGCCAGTACAAGCGCCTCACCAACTCCTACGAGTCCGGCGTGCTCACCGGCAAGGGTCTCACCTGGGGCGGCTCGCAGGTGCGCAAGGAGGCCACCGGTTACGGCGCGGCCTACTTCGTCAACGAAATGGCCAAGACCGCGGGAACCTCGCTCGATGGCCGCACCGCCGTCGTCTCGGGTTCCGGCAATGTCGCGATCTATGCCATCGAGAAGATCCACCAGCTCGGCGGCACCGCGATCGCCTGCTCCGACTCCTCCGGCTACATCGTCGACCGCAAGGGCCTGGACGTCGCTCTCCTCAAGGAGATCAAGGAGGTCCGACGCGGACGCATCTCCGAGTACGTCGACGAGCGCGGCGACGCCGAGTTCTTCCCCGGCGGCAACATCTGGAACGTGCCGTGTGATGTCGCACTGCCGTGTGCCACGCAGAACGAACTCGACGAGGAATCGGCGAAGACCCTCGTCAACAACGGCGTGAAGATCGTCGCCGAGGGCGCCAACATGCCCACCACCCCGGGTGGCATCGGCGTCTTCCGCGATGCCGGAGTCGCCTTCGCGCCCGGCAAGGCCGCCAACGCCGGTGGTGTGGCGACCTCCGCACTGGAGATGCAGCAGAACGCCTCGCGCGACTCGTGGCACTTCGACTACACCGACGAGCGTCTCGCCGGCATCATGGCCGACATCCACGGCCGCTGCGTCGAGACCGCCGCCGAGTACGGCAAGCCGGGCGACTACATCCACGGCGCCAACATCGCGGGCTTCGTGAAGGTCGCCGACGCGATGTTCGCACTGGGCGTCATCTGACGACCGACTTTTCGCACTCGAGTGCGGGTACCGACGAGTTCGGTACCCGCACTTCGTGTTTCGGCGCTCGCCGGGTTCAGGTGCACGTCACCTCTCGCATCCGCGCACAGTGGGACTCGACCGGCCCCGGACGGTCGGTGCTGCCCTAGTGGACGATCTCGCGACGGTCGTCGGGGAGCCGTCGCGTGCGGCCCGCCTTGTCGAGCCGGTCGAGCAGCGGCAGGACCACCCGCCGTGTGGTTCCCAGACGTTCGCGTGCCGCACTGGTCGTGAAGGGCTGTTCCAGCTCCCCCAGCAACTCGACCGCGGCATCGGCGGCATCGGGAAGCAGAACGATGCCCGGACCGACCCGCCACAACCGTCCGCTGCGTTCGGCTGCGCCCAGTGCGCGTTCGTCGAGGCCGAGTTCGCGGAGTCGATCGGCGGTCGGGGCGACGAACGGCGCGGCCGTCAGGTCGCGGCGCACCTGTTCGACCGCCGCCCGGACCTTGCTCGGCAGACCGTCGGCTCCCGGAGCGATCACCCGTCCCCCGGCCACTTCGAGAGGCGGTCGTACCAGCGCGCGCACGAGGTCGGGCGTGGGAAGCCGCAACTGCGACGCCAGCACGGTCAACGGTGCCGCCGGGTCCAGGGGATGAGCGCGAGCGTGTGCCTGCACGAGGGCGGGCAGCCGGTCGGCGACCGCCCTCGCGAGGCCGGGTGCGACGAACCACGGACCCACCACCAGGTGATCTCCCTCCTCGAGAGGGATGCCCAGCTGACGCAACCGCTGCCGGTGCAGGAGTCCGCGGCGGGCGAGCTCGTCGGCCAGACGCGGCGTGCCGTCGGCACCCGCGAGTTGCCGGGCACGATGTGCCGCAGCGCCACGCCGCCGGAAGCGGGGCGGGTCCGGATCGAGAACGTCGGCCCGCCAGATCATGCGTCGACCCGGGTCGCGCAGCAGCGCGCGGTCGCCGATCCGCAAGGGTAGCGGGCGATCGAGAGTGAGCCGAACGAGATCGTCCGCCAGCGGACGACAGTGGACGCCGACATCGGCAGCACCGACGTGGAGAACAGGGGCGACGGGAGGTCGGTCCTCGCCGCTGATCCGCACGTCGACGACGGACGTGTGGTGCCACGCACCGGGTGTCACGAGCACACTGCCCCGTCCCAGGTCGTCGATCCGGCCGGTGAGATTGAGGGCGACCCTGGCCACGCCGCTCACCGCGGTCCGGTCGCGCCCGAGTGCCTGCACGCCACGGACCCGCAGCGGCGTGTCGCCGAGTGCGAGGGTGTCGCCGACCCGGACCGTGCCGGCGGGAAGCGTTCCGGTGACGACGGTTCCGGATCCGCGCACGGTGAACCGGCGGTCCACCCAGAGCCGGACATCACCCTGCGGATCCGGGGCCGGGAGCGCGGCGATCATCGTCGTCAACGCGGCCCGGAGCTCGTCGAGGCCCATCCCGGTGCGTCCGCTCACGGCCACGACGGGCGCCCCCGCGAGGCTCGTGCGGGCGACCTCCGCCGCGGCCCGCGCGGCTGCGGGACCCGGGTCGGCGAGATCGGCGCGGGTCACCGCGACGACCGCGTGGCGCACGCCGAGCGCGTCGAGCGCCGCGAGATGTTCGGCAGCCTGCGGCATCCACGGGTCGTCGGCGGCCACCACGAACAGCGCGGCCGGGACCGACCCCACCCCGGAAAGCATCGTCGTCAGGAAACGCTCGTGACCGGGGACGTCGACGAAGGCGACCTCCCCCACCTCGGGCCAGGACGTCCAGCAGTAGCCGAGCTCGATGGTCAGTCCTCGCCGCCGCTCCTCGGCGAGCCGATCCGGGTTCGCGCCGGTGAGTGCTTCGACCAGCGTCGACTTGCCGTGGTCCACATGGCCGGCGGTCGCGACGACGTGCATCAGTGTCCTTCGCGACGGACCACGCGCGTCACGGCTTCGATCAGCCCACCGTCCTCACCGGGGTCGACGGCGAGCAGGTCGAGCAGCAGCCTGCCCCGTTCGACGCGGCCGACGACCGGGTGCTCGCCGAGACGCAACGGCACGGCGAGGTGTTCGGGCAGCGCGATCGCGACGCTCGGCAGGGTCACATCCGGGGCGCCGCCACCACCGACGACACCGTCGGAGTCGACCACCTCGGGCTCGCACTCGGCAGGCAGCGCGGCGCAGATCGCCTGCGCGCGGTCGCGGAGATCCTCCGGCCGGGTGGCCAGTGCCACCGCGACGGGAGGCGTCGGCCCCGTCAGGGTCGCTTCGAGCGCGGCGAGGGTGAGCTTGTCGACGCGCAGTGCCCGCGCGAACGGATCCCGGCGCAGGCGCTCCACCAGTTCGGCCCGCCCGAGCAGCAACCCGGCCTGCGGACCGCCCAGCAGCTTGTCGCCGGAGGCCGTGACCAGGTCGGCGCCGGCGCGCAGAGCACTGGTGGCGTCGGGCTCGTTCGGCAGGCGTGGATGCGGTGCGAGCAGTCCCGACCCGATGTCGACCACGACGGGCGGTCCGAGGCCTGTGAGTTCGCGGACCGACACGGACGACGTGAAGCCGCTGACCGTGAAGTTCGAGGGATGCACCTTGAGGACGAAGGCGGTGTCGTCGTCGACGGCCGCGGCGTAGTCGCTCAGGCGGACACGGTTGGTGGTACCGACCTCCCGCAGCCCGGCACCGACCGATTCCAGCAGTTCCGGGATCCGAAAGCCGTCGCCGATCTCGACCAGTTCGCCCCGCGCGATCACGATCGAGCGGCCCCCGCGTGCAAGCACCCGGGTGACCAGAGCGAGAGCGGCGGCACCGTTGTTGACCACGTGGACGCCTCCGGCATCCGGCACCTGCGCGGCGAGCGCCTCGAGCGCGCCGCGTCCGCGCCGCCCGCGCCTGCCGGTGGTCAGATCGAGCTCGACATCGGTCGCGCCCGCCGCGGTCGTCACGGCCTCGACCGCCGCGCGGGAGAGCGGCGCGCGGCCGAGATTGGTGTGCACCACCACGCCGGTCGCGTTGACGACGCGACGCAGGGTGGCCGCCTGCCGCGGCAACGATGCGACCGCGACGTCGGCGACGGCTCCCGGCTCGATCTCGCCGTCGCGGCACCGTTGCTGGGCCGCGACCACGGTCTGCTTGACCAGACGGGAGCCGAGTCGGTGGACGGCCTCGCGCAGGCGCGGATCGGCCAGGACCTGATCGGTGCGGGGAACGTCCCGTCTCGGATCCGGCACGCGCCTCCTCATCCCACACTCGACGAAAAAATTTGGCGGAGGCGGACGGGAATCGAACCCGCCCAGCCCAGATACTGGGCCACAACGGTTTTGAAGACCGCGACCGTCACCAGACGAGAACCACCTCCGCGCTCACCCTAACCGAAGTCGAGCCCTCGGTTGCGGCACGCCCGTATGTTCGATCATATGACCGCACACGTCGACCTTCCCGAGGGCGCCATCCGCCTCACCCAGTACGCCGCCGGCGGCGGTTGTGCGTGCAAGGTTCCGCCGGGTGAGCTCGAACGGGTCCTCGGCGGCCTGCAGGGGGGACGAGCCGCCGGCGAACTGCTGGTCGGCGTGGAGAACGGCGATGACGGCGCCGCGGTCCGGATCGACCCCGCACCCGACGGGAGCGGACGGGCGATCATCGTGACGGCCGACTTCTTCACCCCGGTCGTCGACGATGCCTACGCCTGGGGCCGTATCGCCGCCACCAATGCCATGTCCGACGTCTACGCGATGGGCGGCACCCCGATCGTCGCGGTCAACCTGCTCGGCTGGCCGCGCGAGCTCATCCCGTTCGAGCTCGCAGCCGAGGTGATGCGAGGCGGTGCCGACGCGTGCGCCGAGGCCGGTGCCCATCTCGCCGGTGGGCACAGCATCGACGACCGCGAGCCGAAGTACGGGCTGGCGGTGACCGGGCTCGGCGACCCGGATCGCCTGCTGCGCAACGACGCTGCGACACCCGGTCTGCCGCTCACCCTCACCAAACCACTCGGTCTCGGCATCCTCAACAACCGGCACAAGGCCACCGGCGAGCGGTTCGAGGAAGCGGTAGCGGTGATGACGACCCTCAACCGCGACGCGGCGCAACTCGCCCACGCCGCAGGTGTCCGCGCCGCCACCGACGTCACGGGTTTCGGTCTGCTCGGCCACCTGATGAAGATGATGCGGGCCAGTGGCACGACCGCAGTGATCGATGCCGCGGCCGTGCCGTACGTCGCCGGAGCGCGCGAATCGCTCGCGGCGGGATTCGTGCCCGGCGGGAGCCGTCGCAATCTCGACTGGGTCCGTGACGAGGTCGACTCCGAGGTGGACGACGACGAGCTGCTGTTGCTCGCCGATGCCCAGACCTCGGGCGGTCTCCTGGTCGTCGGGGAGCTCCCCGGCCATCCGGTCATCGGCGAGGTGGTCCCCGCGGGCGAGCACGCGATCCGGGTGCGCTGACCTCGACGACCGCCGGACATGCCGACACACCTGCACGGGATCCCGATTACCGGGCACGAAGCGTGGGTAGACGGTAACTTCGGAAACGACAGCGCGGAGAGGAGACCGATGGCGGAGAAGGACACGTCCCTCCCCTGGCCCTTCCTGCGACAGTTCCTCGGTAAGGACCTGCTCGGGCGTGGCAAGGCCGCACGTTCCCGTCGCACCGACGAGATCGAACCGCGCACCTCCACCGCCGATCGTGTCGCGCGCAGCGTGTGCCCTTACTGCGCTGTCGGTTGCGGACAGAAGATCTTCGTCAAGGACGAACGGATCGTCCAGATCGAAGGCGACCCCGACAGCCCGGTGAATCGCGGGCGCCTCTGCCCCAAGGGTTCGGCCAGCAAGAACCTCGTCACCAGCGAGTTGCGTGAGACCAAGATTCGCTATCGCCGGGCCTACGGCACCGAATGGGAAGACCTCGACCTCGACACGGCCATGGAGATGGTCGTCGATCGCGTGCTGAAGACCCGCCGCGAGACGTGGCAGGAGTTCGACGAGAAGGGTCGTCGCGTCCGGCGCACGATGGGTATCGCCAGCCTCGGCGGAGCCACGCTGGACAACGAGGAGAACTACCTCATCAAGAAGCTGTTCACGGCGATGGGGGCGATCCAGGTCGAGAACCAGGCCCGCATATGACACTCCGCCACCGTCCCCGGTCTGGGGACCAGCTTCGGGCGCGGCGGCGCCACCGGCTACACAGCCGACCTGGCCAACGCTGACTGCATCATCATCCAGGGTTCCAACATGGCCGAAGCCCACCCCGTGGGCTTCCAGTGGGTCGTGGAGGCCCAGAACCGTGGTGCCCGCGTCATCCACATCGACCCGCGCTTCACCCGTACGAGCGCGGTGGCAGACAAGCACGTCCCGATCCGGGTGGGCAGCGACATCGCCTTCCTCGGCGGCATCGTCAACTACGTGCTGAGCAACGAGCTGGACTTCCGCGAGTACGTCGTCAACTACACGAACGCCGCAGTGCTCGTCAGCGACAAGTTCGAGGACACCGACGACCTCGACGGGCTCTTCTCCGGCTTCGATCCGGAGAAGCGGACCTACGACCCGACGAGCTGGCAGTACGACGTGGAGGACGAACCTGGCGACCTGCACAAGTCTCAGGCCGACGATTCCGGCGAACACGCCGAGCACCGAGCGACCGCTGCAGGACTGCAGAACGAGGCGCACGGCATCCAGACGGCGAGCCACCCGAGGCGCGACGAGACCCTGCAGCACCCGCGATGCGTCTACCAGGTGCTCAAGCGGCACTTCGCCCGCTACACGCCCGAGGTGGTCGAGCAGGTGTGCGGCGTCTCGCAGGAGGACTTCCTCGACGTCTGCCGCGCATGGACCGCGAACTCCGGTCGGGAGCGGACGACCGCGCTCGTCTACAGCGTGGGCTGGACCCAGCACAGTGTGGGCGTGCAGTACATCCGCACCGGCGCGATCCTGCAGCTGCTGCTCGGCAACATGGGCCGCCCCGGCGGAGGGATCATGGCGCTGCGGGGTCACGCCAGCATCCAGGGCTCGACCGACATTCCGACGTTGTTCAACCTCCTGCCCGGCTACCTGCCGATGCCCGATGCGAACAAGCACGAGTCGATGACGGACTGGGTGGACAGTGTCCGCAATCCGGGCAGCAAGGGCTTCTGGTCGAAGGCCGACGCCTACGCCGTGAACCTGCTCAAGGCCTACTGGGGCGATGTGGCGACCGCCGACAACGACTACTGCTTCGACTACATGCCGAAGATCACCGGCGATCACGGCACCTACCGCTCTGTGCTCGACATGATCGACGGAAAGGTCAAGGGCTATTTCCTCCTCGGTCAGAACCCGGCCGTGGGATCCGCCCACGGCCGGGCCCAGCGGCTGGGGATGGCGAATCTCGACTGGCTCGTGGTGCGCGACCTGTTCGAGATCGAGAGCGCCAACTTCTGGAAGGACTCCCCGGAGGTCGAGACCGGGGAGATCGTGACCGAGGAATGCGCCACCGAGGTGTTCCTGTTCCCGGCCGCCTCCTATGCCGAGAAGGAGGGCACCTTCACGCAGACCCAGCGGATGCTGCAGTGGCGGGAGAAGGCCGTCGAGCCGCCGGAGGACTGTCGTTCGGAACTGTGGTTCTTCTACCACCTCGGACGAATGATGCGGGAACGGCTGGCCGGGTCGACCGACGAACGCGACCGCCCGCTGCTCGATCTGGCATGGGATTATCCCGTGCACGGCGAGCACGACGAGCCCAGCGCCGAAGCGGTGCTGATGGAGATCAACGGGTACGACATCGCGACCCGCAGGCCGCTGTCGTCGTTCACCGAGATGAAGAACGACGGCTCCACACTGGGTGGCTGCTGGATCTACACCGGGGTCTATGCCGACGGCGTCAATCAGGCCAACCGTCGCAAGTCCCGTCACGATCAGTCGTTCGTGGCTCCGGAGTGGGGTTGGGCGTGGCCGATGAACCGTCGCATCCTCTACAACCGGGCCTCCGCCGATCCCGAGGGCCGGCCGTGGAGCGAACGCAAGGCCTACGTGTGGTGGGACGCCGACGCGCAGCAGTGGACCGGCGCGGACGTGCCGGACTTCGAGAAGACGAAGCCGCCGAGCTATCGCTCCCCCGAGGGCGCCGACGGTGTCGAGGCGATCGAAGGGATCGATCCGTTCATCATGCAGGGCGATGGCAAGGGTGCCCTCTACGTACCCCAGGGGCTCGTCGACGGACCGATGCCGACCCACTACGAACCGGTCGAGTCGCCGTTCCGCAATCCGCTCTATGCGCAGCAGGGCAACCCGACGCGCATGGAATACCGTCGCGACGACAACCCGATGAACCCGGCGCCACCGGAGGACCACGTCGACGTGTTCCCGTTCGTGTTCACGACCAGCCGTCTCACCGAGCACCACACTGCGGGCGGGATGAGCCGGTATCTCGAACATCTCGCCGAACTGCAGCCGGAGATGTTCGTGGAGGTCTCCCCCGCGCTGGCGGCCGAGCGCGGACTCGAGCACATGGGCTGGTGTCACGTGATCACTGCCCGTTCGGCGGTCGAGGGCCGCGTGCTGGTGACCGACCGGTTGCGTCCACTGAAGGTGGAGGGCCGGACCGTGCACCAGGTGTGGATGCCCTATCACTGGGGTGGTGGCGGCATGGTGACCGGCGACTCGACCAACGATCTGTTCGGGATCACGTTGGATCCGAACGTGCTCATCCAGGAGAGCAAGGTCGGTACGTGCGACGTCCGCGCCGGACGCCGGCCGACCGGACCGGCGCTGCGGGAGTACGTCGAGGGATATGCGCGGCGGGCCGGGGTAAGCGATGGTGTGTACCCACCCGTCGTCACGGTCTCGGATGACGGACACGCTCCGGAGGAGGACGAGTGACCGGCCCCAACAGCTTCTTCGGACCGATCGACCCGGCACCCGATGCCGGGTACGAGGATCCGCCGGCTCGCAAGGGCTTCTTCACCGACACCAGTGTGTGTATCGGCTGCAAGGCCTGTGAGGTCGCCTGCAAGGAGTGGAACGACGTTCCCGAGAACGCGTTTGCGATGCTCGGCACGTCGTACGACAACAGCCATTCGCTCAACGCGAACCAGTGGCGACACGTCGCCTTCATCGAGCGGCCCACCGAGAAGAAACCGGCGGTGTCGCTGGGGATGCCGACCATCGGTGCGGCACCGAGCGAGCAGCCGGACGAGGAGAAACCGGACTTCCGGTGGTTGATGTCCTCGGATGTGTGCAAGCACTGCACCCACGCGGCATGCCTCGACGTGTGCCCGACCGGTTCACTGTTCCGCAGCGAGTTCGGCACGGTGGTCGTGCAGGACGACATCTGCAACGGCTGCGGGTACTGCGTGGCCGCCTGTCCGTACGGCGTCATCGACCGCCGCAAGGGACCGGAGGGAGACCCGAAAGTCGGTATCGCACAGAAATGCACGCTCTGCTACGACCGGCTCACCGACGACCAGACACCGTCCTGCGCGCAGGCGTGCCCCACGCAGTCGATCCAGTTCGGCGACGTCGAGGAGTTGCGCGCGCGAGCCGACGAGCGACTTGCCGCGCTGCACGAGCGTGGCGTCACCGAGGCACGGCTCTACGGCAACGATCCCGAGGACGGAGTCGGCGGAACCGGGGCTTTCTTCCTGCTCCTCGATGAACCGGAGGTCTACGGCCTGCCCCCGGACCCGGTGGTGACGACCAAGGATCTACCGGAGATGTGGAACCGTGCTGCCGTCGCAGCCGTCGCGATGCTGGCGGGCGCCGCCCTGTCGTTCCTGAGGAGGCGCGGATGACACAGGTGCAGCACGGCGGCAGCCCGGGCAATCCGCGCCGGTCCGGAGGTGGTCACGGCGGAGATCGAGTGATGGTGCCGGAGGCCGACTTCGAGTCCTATTACGGACGCCAGATCGTGAAACCGGCGCCGTGGGAACACGACATCGCCGTGTACCTGTTCACCGGAGGCGTGGCCGCGGGCAGCTCACTGCTCGCCGCTGGCGCCGACCTGACGGGTCGCCCCGCACTGCGTCGTGTGGCCCGATTCGGATCGCTCGCATCGCTTCTCGTCAGCGTCGGTGCCCTCGTCCACGATCTCGGCAAACCGAGCCGCTTCCTCAACATGTTGCGGGTCGCCAAACCGACCTCACCGATGTCGGTCGGTACGTGGATCCTGTCGCTGCACGGTCCGTTCGCGGGCGTCGCGGCGGTCGCGGAGATCGCCGACATGCTGCCCGCCCGGTGGAAGCGGGGGCCGGTGCGACTCCTGCTCGCTCTCGGCCGGCCGGCCGGGATCGTGGGGGCGCTGACGGCACCGCCGGTCGCCGCCTACACCGGTGTTCTGCTGTCCGACACTGCAACTCCGGCCTGGCACTCAGCCTACAAGGAGATTCCCTTCGTGTTCTGCGGGTCCGCGGCGGCCGCATCGGGTGGTCTCGGACTGCTGGGGGCACCGCTCGCCGAGGCCGGACCGGCGCGTACCTTCGCCGTCGGCGGCGCGCTCGCCGAACTCGCGCTCGAGCAGCGGATGGAGAAGTCGATGGGCCTGTCGGCCGAGACACTCCATCAGGGTCGACCCGGGCGGTTGATGAAGGCCAGCAAGGCATTGACGGTGGCCGGTGCGCTCGGCGCACTCGCCGGACGCCGCAACCGGGCACTGTCGATGGTGTCCGGCGCCGCACTCATGGCCGGCTCGCTGTGCACTCGCCTCGGCGTCTACGAGGCCGGCATCGCCTCGGCGAAGGATCCCAAGTACACCGTCGTTCCCCAGCGTGAACGGGTCGACCGCGGGGAACCCGTGCGTTATCGGAGCTGAGGTCGAGCTCCCAGGCACAACGAAGGAGAACGACATGGACTCCGAGAAGGCCACGCAAGCGCGACGCGATGTCACCGCACGGGACGGACAACCACCGGGGAGCTTCCGCTGGTTGCTGGTCGGCGGCGGACTGCTACTGCAGTTCTCGATCGGCGCGGTCTACGCGTGGTCGGTCTTCGGCGGAGCACTCGAGAGCGCCGAATCCTGGCAACTCAGCACAGTCCGGGCCTCACTTCCGTTCACCGTCACCATCGGCATGATCTTCATCGGCACCTATCTCGGTGGCCGACTGCAGGATCTGAAGGGCCCTCGTGTCGTCGCGCTGATCGGCGGTGTCATCTACGCCCTCGGCATTCTCCTCGCCTCGTTCACCAACGGTGCCGACGATTACTGGCTCCTCATCCTCGGATACGGCATCATCAGCGGCTTCGGTCTGGGATTCGCGTACATCGTCCCGATCGCCATGCTGCAGAAGTGGTTTCCCGACAAGACCGGTCTCATCACCGGGCTCGCGGTGGGCGGCTTCGGGTTCGGTGCGGTGCTCACCTCGCCGGTCGCGCAATGGCTCATCGATCAGAATCCGGACGACCCCACAAGCGCTTTCCTACCGCTGGGTATCGCCTACCTCGTGATGTCCCTCGCGGGTGCAGCACTCTTCCGCAACCCGCCCGAGGGATACACCGTGCCCGGTTACGAACCTGCTTCGAAGGCCGGTACCGGAGCGAAGGGCGGCAAGGAGTACACCCAGGGTGAAGCGCTGCGCACGCCCCAGTGGTACCTCCTGACCGCCATCCTCACCCTGTGCGTCACCGCGGGCATCTCACTGATCTCGCAGGCCAAGCCGAGCGCTTCCGACATCGCCGGCTTCAGCGCGAGCGGCGCGGCGGCGCTCGTGGGCGCGCTCGCGATCTTCAACGGTGCCGGCCGGATCGTGTGGGCCGCGATCTCCGACCGCATCGGGCGGATGAAGACGTTCACCGCACTGCTCGTGCTGCAGGGCGTGTGCCTGATCGTGTTGCCGCACGCCGGCGGTGTGGTGCTGTTCTCGATCCTGGCCGCGATCATCTACCTCTGCTACGGCGGTGCTTTCGGCACCATGCCTGCAACCGCCGGCGATTTCTTCGGCGTCCGCAACGCCGGTGCCATCTACGGACTGATGCTCATCGGCTGGAGCATCGGCGGCATCATCGGTCCGATCATTGCGTCCACACTGATCGGCGAGGACAAGGCCTACACGCTCGCGTACACCACCATCGGCATCATCGCGCTGGTGTCGGTGGTGCTCACGTTGATCACCAAGGTGCCCGCGGCACGCCGAGAGTCCGTCCCGACCCACTCCTGAGCCCGCTTGTGGTCTCGCCCGCTCACGCTCCGTGCCCTTCGTGAGCGTGCAACCATGACACGACCTGCGTGCGGGAGTGCACACCGAGTTTGCCGAGGATCCGTTCGACGTGACCGTCGACGGTCCGGCGCGAGATGACGAGCCGGTCGGCGATCGCGCGGTTGCTCAACCCTCCCGCGACGAGCGCCGCAATCTCCTGTTCCCGTTTCGTCAATGGTGATTTCCGCGAGACCGCGGCAGCCCGAGCACGCGGTGTCCGGGATTCGGGAGTCCCACCTGGTTCCAGTGCGCTGCGCACGAGATCACCGATGGTCGCGCCGACCTGCGAACGGAGCAACCCGGAGCGTGTCGCTTCGTCCACCGCGTCCCGGAGGCGTCGTTCCGCGGCGAGCGAATCCTGCTCGATGTGCGGTCCGAACGCGGCGATCGTCGTGCCGAGCCGCTGCCACACCGTCCGTGCGGCCCCGAGCAGTCTCGCCGAATTCTCCGGGTCGCCTTCGGCCCCCGATGACCACGCCAGCAGTTCGATCGACAGCGCCGTGCAGATCTTGTCCTCGAAATCACGCTGGATTATCAGAGCCTCGTTCGCCGACCCGACCGCGGGTCCGAGACGTCCGAGATGAAAATGGGTCAGTCCGGAGACCCACAGCGCATAGGCCTTGTTCCACCGCTCGCCGTGTGCGTCCGCCATGTCGACGACGCGAGCGCACGTGGTGAGGGCCTCGCCGAGCCGTCCGTCGTAGGTCTGCGCCATCGCGAGCTGGAACAGGCAGGTGAGGTAGGCGGCGCGGTCGTCGTGGGCGTGATGGACCTCCCCCGCTCGGTGGAAGAGCTCGATGGCCGCGGCCGTGTCGCCGCAGAACAGTGCGTGCAGGGCGGTCCAGTGATCGCAATGGGCCTGCAACCGTACGTCGCCGGATTCCGTTGCAATCGAACGAAGTTCATCGAGATGAACCGCAGCGCCGTCACGGTCCCCCTGGATCAGCGCCGTCCACGCGGTCACCCACAGCACATGGCCGCGTTCGCGGCTCGACTGTGGAAGCCGCTGCAGGAGTCCTTCGAGCCGTGCGCGGCCGGTGGAGAGATATCCCCCGGCGATCCAGTGATAGCGCAGCGCGACGGCGAGTTCCGCCCCGGAGGCGAGTTGGTCGTCGTCCCGGATCGAACGATCGAGCGCGGCCATGAAGTCCGCGTGGTCGGCGCGCATCAACGACAACAGGGTCGACTGCTCCGGTCCGTACCAGCTTTCGGCACAGCGCCGGGCGCGGTCGAGGTAGTGGTCGCAGTGCCTCCGGTACAGCCGCTCGCGCTCCCCGCGAGCGTCGAGCAACTCGTGCCCGTATTCCCGCACCGTCACCAACTGTGAGTACCTCAGCACTGAAGAAGAACGGTCGACGCCGACAAGCGATTTCGCTATCAACCTGTCCAGCAGGTCGATCACCTGATCGCTCGGCAGGTCGTCGTCGGCGCAGACCACCTCCGCGGCCTCGAGATCGAAACTGCCGGTGAATACCGATAATCGCGCCCACAGGGTTCGCTCGGCATCGGAACACAGCTCGTAACTCCAGTCGATCAACGCCCGCAAGGTCTGCTGCCGTGGCACCGCCGCGCGGCTGCCCCCGGTGAGAAGCGCGAAACGCCGGTCGAGTCGTTCGACGAGTTGCGCCGGAGACAACGAACGCAGGCGGGTCGCGGCGAGTTCGAGAGCGAGAGGCACGCCGTCGAGCGCAATGCACAGTTGCGCAACGGCATCGGCGTTGTCGTCGGCCACCTCGAACCCCGGGACCACCTGCCGGGCCCGGTCCACGAGCAGACCGACCGCTTCGAACCGTTCGAGATCCGCCGCCCTGTTTCCCGTCGACCCGCTCGGCGTGGTCAGAGGCGGAAGCACGTACTCCGCCTCCCCCGACACACTCAGAGGCTCACGACTGGTGGCAAGGATCCGCACCTCCGGCGCATCGCCGAGGACAACGGCGACGAATTCGGCCACGGTCCCGATCACGTGCTCACAGTTGTCGACCACGATCAGCATGTGCTTGTCGCGGAGATGGTCGACGATCTTGTCCATCACGGGCCTGGTGGACTGGTCGGTCACCCCCAGAGCGGCCGCCGCGGCCGAGGGAACGGATTCCGGGTCGCGCACGACCGCCAGGTCGATCCAGCGGAACGAGTCGCGGAAAGCTCGCGACGTTCGCATCGCCAACTCCTCGGCCAACCGGGTCTTTCCCACGCCTCCCGGACCGAGGATCGAGATCAGCCGGGACCGCTGGAGGCACGACCGGGCCTCGTCGATCTCGCGACGGCGACCGACGAAGGTCGTCACCGAACGGGTGGGTCCCGGGGTGCGGAACAGTGCAGATTCGGGCGGAGCAAATTCCATCGTCACGCTTCTCAGTGATAGTGCGCCCAACATACCCGGATGATCGTGTGACGACCAACACAGGTATCGAATGGGGTATTTCGCCCCGCGCCCTCGAATGTGATCCAGGTCATTGTCGATACAGACCTTCGGCCCACCGACCGGAGCGACACCCCGATACCGAGGAGCCAGGAGACGATGACCAATTCCTCCATCACCCCAGACGTCGACGTCGTTGTCGTAGGAGCCGGGTTCGCCGGCTTGTACGCGCTGCACAAGCTCCGCGACAAGATGAACATGTCGGTCCGGGTCTTCGAGGCCGGCGACGACGTGGGTGGCACCTGGTACTGGAACCGCTACCCCGGTGCCCGCTGCGACATCGAGTCGATCCACTACTCCTACTCGTTCGACGACGACCTCCAGCAGGAATGGCAGTGGAGCGAGAAATTCGCCGGCCAGCCGGAGATCCTCCGCTATCTGAACCATGTCGCGGACCGCTTCGACCTGCGCAGGGGCATCACCTTCGGCACGCGAGTGATCTCCGTGCACTGGGACGACGAGAACTCGTGGTGGACGGTCCGCACCGACACCGGCGACACCGTGACGGCCCGGTGGTTCATCTCCGGTGCCGGCAACCTCTCGGTCCCCAAGACGCCCGAGTTCGGAGGGATCGAGAACTTCCGCGGCGAGGTCCTGCTCACCGGCAACTGGCCGCACGAACCCGTCGATTTCACCGGCAAACGTGTCGCGGTCATCGGCACCGGTGCCAGCGGCATCCAGGCGATCCCGCTGCTCGCGCAGCAGGCCGACGAACTGGTCGTCTTCCAGCGGACCCCGCAGTACGCCACCCCGCTCGGCAACGGCCCGCTCGAAGCCGAGGTGGCCGACGAGGCGAAGAAGAACTATCGGCAGCTGCGCGAAGCGGCCCGCAATCACTTCCTCGGCGTGCCGTTCGACCAGGTACAGCCGTCGGCGCTCGCCGTCGATGCCCAGGAACGGCGCCGCGTCTTCGACGAACGCTGGAATGCCGGCGGGTTCCGGTTGTTCATCGACAGTTTCCAGGACGTGCTGTTCGACAAGAAGGCCAACGACACCATCGCCGAGTACATCCGCGAACGGATCCGCCGGCGGGTACAGGACCCCGCCAAAGCCGACAAGCTCGCGCCGGAGGGCTACGCCTACGCCACCAAGCGGCCGCCGCTCGAGACGAACTACTACGAGGCCTACAACCGCGACAACGTACATCTCGTCGACGTGAAGAGCACCCCGATCAACGGGGTCACCGAGACCGGCGTGCGCGTCGGCAACCGCACCTACGAGGTCGACATCATCGTGCTCGCGACCGGCTTCGACGCGATGACCGGCCCGCTCATGGCCATGGACATCCGCGGACGCGACGGGCTGCGACTGGCCGACAAGTGGGCGCACGGCCCGCGCACCTATCTCGGCATCATGATCGACGAGTTCCCCAATCTGTTCACGATCACCGGGCCCCAGTCGCCTTCGGTGCTCTACAACATGCCGCTGGCCATCGAAGACCATGTCGACTTCGCGACCGATGCGATCGCGTATCTGCGTTCCCGCGACCTCGAGGTGATCGAACCCACCGCCGAGGCCGAGGCCGACTGGCTGCGCACCACCACCGAGATCGCCGAACAGACCCTGCTGCCGGAGACCGACTCCTGGTACATGGGCGCGAACATCCCCGGTAAACCGCGCGCGTGCATGGTCTATCTGGGCGGTGCCCCGACCTATCGGCAGACCTGTGCGGAGATCGTCGAGGGTGGATACGTCGGATTCGACCTGACTCCGGCACGAACCACCGTCCCGGCCGCCTCGTAGCGCGCGGCTCTCCCCCATCTCTCGGAAGGAACGAACTCATGGCACTCGACAAGCACGCCGCCGGCCTCATTGCAGGACTGGAACAGCAGGGATTCACGTCGTTCTCGCAGATGACGGTCGAGCAGGTCCGCGCGACGATCGCGACCTTCACCGATCTGCAGGCTCTCCCGCCGGAGGTCGCCCGCGTCGACGAAACGGACTATCCCAGTGGCGACGTCCGGCTTCCCCTGCGGATCTACACGCCCGATGATTCCGGCCCGAATCCCGGTGCGCCGCGACCCGTCGTGCTCTACTTCCACGGCGGCGGGTTCGTCGCCGGCGACCTCAGCGTGGTGGACGAACCGGCCCGTGCGGTCGCCCGGGCCACCGGCGCCGTCGTCGTGACCGCGGGATATCGCCTCGCTCCGGAACATCGGTTCCCCGCAGCGACCGACGATGCCTGGGCTGCGCTGCAGTGGACCACCGAGCACATCGCCGAGTACGGCGGCGACCCGGACAACGTAGTGGTCATGGGAGACAGTGCCGGTGGCAACCTCGCGGCCGGCGTCGCCTTGCGGGCCCGAGACGAGGGAGCGCCCGCATTGCGGGGGCAGGTCCTGATCTATCCCGCCGTGGACCAGGCCGCAGACGTGCCCTCGCGCCGCGAGTTCGCCGAGGGATACATCATCACCACCGCCGACATGGACTGGTTTTTCGAGCAGTACTTGTCGTCGGCCGACGACGCGGAGAAGCCGTACGCACTTCCGGCGCGTGCCGACCGTTTCGACGGCCTGCCACCGACCCTGGTGCTCACCACCGAGAACGAAGTACTCCGAGACGAAGGTGAGCTCTACGGACAACACCTACGGGAGGCCGGTGTGGACGTGCAGATCCGCCGCTTCGACGGACTCGTGCACGGCGCCTTCTGGATGTCGGGTGCGGTACCGCGCTGCAGCGAGATGCGCAACGAGGTGGCCGAGTTCGTCACCCGTATCACCACGCGCATGCCTTCGCGGTAGGAACCGCGTCTCGCTACTCCTCGGGAGGGGCCGAGCGATGCCGATCCGGCGTCGCCGGCCCTTCCTCGCGTTCGTCGTCGTCCCGCGCCGCGCGAGCGGCCTCCCGCATTTCGATCGCGTCGGTGATCCATTCACCGATCTCGCGGGTGACGTCCCGGACCGCTCCGGTGATGATCCCGGCGATCGCGCCCACGTGGGTGGCCGCCGACTCGGTGACCTCCTGGATCGTGTCCTTGTTACGCTCGAATCTGCCCACCATGTTCGACCCCCTCGATCGTGTCGTCCGCGAGGGTACCCGCATCGCCGACCCGGTGGTCCGTGGCGCGACGACGTTCGATGACGACGGTCGACTCGGGTTCCGAACGCACCCATCCCGGCGGAAGCGCGAGCTGGAAGATCTTCTTCCACACCGACGTCACCTGGGCGGTGAAACCACCGGTGTTGTACGGGAGTCCGTGCTTCTCGCACAGCTCCCGGACCTTCGGGGCGAGTTCGGGATAGCGGTGCGCCGGCAGATCGGGGAACAGGTGGTGCTCGATCTGGTGGGACAGGTTGCCGGACATGATGTGGAACAACGGTGAGCCGGTGATGTCGGCGCTGCCCAGCATCTGCCGGACGTACCACTCACCACGCGTCTCGTCGACGGTCTCCTCCTCGGTGAAGGACTGCACGCCGGACGGGAAGTGACCGCAGAAGATGATCGAGTACGCCCACACGTTGCGCACCAGGTTGGCGGTCACGTTGCCGAGCAGCGTCGGCACGAACATCGGTCCGCTCAGCAGTGGGAAGGCTACGTAGTCCTTGATCACCTGACGGCGGGCCTTGCGCCACCATCCCTTCGCGATCGGGATCACGTGGCGCCACGAGCGCTTGCCGGCGACGATCCGGTCGACCTCGGCGTCGTGCATCATCACGCCCCACTCGAACAGGAACATGAGCGCGGTCGCGTAGACCGGGTTGCCGAGATAGTAGGGATGCCACTTCTGCGCGGGATCCATGCGCAGGATCCCGTATCCGATATCGCGATCCTGACCGAGGATGTTGGTGTACGTGTGGTGCACGTAGTTGTGCGAGTGCCGCCACTGGTCCGACGGGCACACCGTGTCCCATTCGAACACACGCGAATTCAGCGACGGCTCGCGCATCCAGTCGTACTGGCCGTGCATCACGTTGTGCCCGATCTCCATGTTGTCGAGTATCTTCGACACGCTCAACGCCGCCACGCCGGCGACCCACGCGGGCGGGAGGAATCCGACGAACAGCAGGCCGCGACCGGCGATCTCGAATCCGCGCTGCGCCTTGATGATCCTGTAGAGATACTCGCGGTCCTCGTCGCCGAGGGAGGCGAGCGTCTGCTCCCGCAGCGCGTCGAGTTCGCGGCCGATCTCCTCGACGCTGTCGCGGTCGAGCACGAGCGGTTCGGTCTCGGCCGCAGCGGTGCGGCCCGACAGGAAGGGAAGGAAGGGGACGGTAGGTAGGGACAATCCGAACATGATGTCCTCCAATGGTTTCGGTTGCACCCCAGAAGGGGGCGGGTCAGAGCTCGACGGCGACGTCGCCGACCGGAGCGTTCACACAGATCTGGATGCGGCGCCCGGGTTCCGAATCGACGTCACCGGTGCGCACGTCGCGCGTACACCCCGACAGCCGGACAGCGGTACAGCTGTGGCAGATGCCCATGCGGCATCCGTGCTCAGGAGTCAGGCCCGCAGCCTCGGCCTGTTCGAGCAACGTCGATCCGGTGTTCTCGGCGACCACGCCGGATTCCGCGAAGGAGACCTCGCCGCCGGCCTCACCCGTCGACGCGCCCCGTGCCGCCAGGACGAATTCCTCGGTGTTCACCATGGTCTCGGCACCGTGTTCGGCGTAGACCTCGCGGATGCTCGCGACCATCTCGGCCGGACCGCACACGTAGGTGGGTGTGTCGGCATACCAGGGAGCGACGGCCGCGAGGTGGGCGCGGTCGAACCGTCCGTGCAGCAGTCCCTCGTCGGATCGTGTGTGTGCATGGACGATCTCGATGTTCGGCCGGTCGGCGAGAGCGTCGAGTTCGGCGCGGCGCGGGATGTGTCCGGGTGTCCGGGTGTAGTAGAGCAGGACGGCGGACCCGTCGTATCCCTCGGCGACGAGACCGGTGAGCATCGACAGCACCGGCGTCAGTCCGGAACCCGCGGCGACGAACAGCAGCCGTCGAGGGCGGGGACTCGGCACCAGGAACTCGCCCGCCACAGGGCCGAGTTCGACGACGTCGCCGACACTCGCTCGGTCGTGGAGGTGGCGGGAGACCGTGCCGTCGGGGTGCCGGCCGATGGTGAATCGCAGGTCGGGATGTCGCTGCGTCTCCGCCTCGACGAGCGTGGGCGAGTAGCAGCGCGTGTGCCGCACCCCGCCGACCCGCACCGCCACGGTCACGTACTGCCCCGGGAGGGGTCGGCACGGCCGCGCGGGACGCACCGTGATCGTCAGCGAATCGGCGGCACTTCGGTCCACATGTGTAATCCGGGCATAGTTCGCCGACGTGACGAGCAGCGGGTCGGCAAGTTCCAGGTAGCGGTCCGGGTGATGCGGGTAGGACACCAGTTCCAGTGCTCCTACCAGCAACTTTCGCAACAAACCCGGGCGTGGGACGGGTGTCGGACGGTCGCGCACGATCATGTCTGTCCGCCTTTCGGTAGACCTCTGCGTGCTCAGTGAACGAATGTGCACTGAAATCAGTGTGACAGCCGGACACACCTGACTGTCAACCCCCATGTGACCGCGGTAACAGTTGCTCGGACACCGCCGGGTGCATCGTGCCTAGACTCGGAGCGTGTCCACCGCTTCCGCACCTCCGCCGACCACGCGCGCCGAACGCAAGGAACGCACACGCCAGGCGCTTCTCGACGCCGCCCTCGACCTGTCCGCCGACCGAGGACTCGGCGGGGTGAGCCTTCGGGAGGTGGCCCGTCACGCGGGCATCGTGCCCACCGCGTTCTATCGGCACTTCTCGTCCATGGACGAGCTCGGCGTCACCCTCGCGGCCGACACGATGCGGGTGCTGCGCCGCCTCCTGCGCGACGCGCGACGAACACCGGGCACGGCCGGTGCACGTCAATCCCTGGATGTACTGGTCCAGCAGGTCCGGGCCCACAAGGCGACCTTCCGGTTCCTCGCCCGCGAACGCCACGGTGGAGTGCCCGAGGTCGCCGCTGCCATCTCCGTCGAGTTGCGTCTGCTCACGAGCGAGCTCGCCGCCGACCTGGGCCGCTCCCCCGGACTCGACGACTGGGAGTTCGACGATCTCGAGATGGCCGCCGACCTGCTGGTGACCGCGATGCTCGACTTCGTCCTCGATCTGCTCGCCGTCGAACGTCCCGGCAGCGCGCAGGAAGCAGAGGTGGTCACCCGCGCGGAGAAACAGATGCGTCTGATCCTGCTGGGCACGGCGGCGTGGCGACCACGTCGGAGGTCGGACGACCGGTGACTCGGCGGCGGTTCGTCGGGGTGGACGGGAAATCCTGTCGGAGACCCTCCCCTTCCGTAACGTGGTTCCCATGGCAGAGACCGGTCCCGCCGCATACGACGATCTGACCTTCGACGTGCGCGTGGCGGGGCCGCGGGACGGCGCACCCGTCGTACTCCTGCACGGCTTTCCTCAGACCTCGCGGAGCTGGACTCCGGTGGCCCGGCTGCTCGTCGGTCGAGGTTTCCGCGTCATCGCCCCCGACCAGCGCGGATACTCTCCCGGCGCCCGGCCGACCGGGGTGGAGCACTACGGGATCTCGGCACTCGCAGGGGACGTCCTGGGCCTGCTCGACGAGTTCGGGCTCGACCGGGTCCACCTCGTCGGACACGACTGGGGCGCATCGGTGGCGTGGTATCTCGCAGCCCACCATCCCGAGCGACTGACGGCACTGACCGCGATCTCGGTGCCCCATCTCGCGGCCTACGGCTGGGCGGTGCGCGAGGACGACGACCAGCGTGAACGCGCGTCGTACATCCGCGTCTACCGCGAGGAGGGCAGGGCGGAGGACCTCCTCCTCGCCGACGGCGCACGTCGCCTGCGGGCGATGTTCGCGCCCGGCGTCGACCGCGACGCGGTGGACCACTATGTCGCTGCGATGTCCGCGCCGGGCGCGCTCACCGCCGCACTGAACTGGTACCGCGCCATGACGCGGGATCTCGAATCGACTCCGCCCGTCCGTGTCCCGACGACCTACATCTGGAGCACCGGCGACACCGCGATCGGGCGGGCCGGCGCCGAACGCTGCAGGGAGTTCGTCGACGCCGACTACGAGTTCGTGGTGCTCCCCGACGTCTCGCATTGGATCCCGGAGGAGGCGCCCACCGAGGTCGCGAACGCGATCGGGCGGCGACGGAACGGCTGACGGCCGAACAGCAGACGCGATCGGTCGGTCGACCACCGAGCCGAGACGTACCTCGAGTTCGCTCACGACCGCGTCGAGCGGCGCCGGACTGCGATGGAGCCGCGCAGCGCTCCGCTGCGGTGCTGTCACCCGGATTCTCTGTATGTTGTCGTACAGATCCGACCTGCGCGACGCCTTTTTCGAGGAGACCCTGCCATGACCGACGTCTCGGTGACCACCCATGTCTTCGACGCTGCCGTCGACCTGTTCGAGGTCCGGGACGATCGCACCGAAGGGCACACGCACCCCGCCTACGCGAACATGGTCGGCCCGTTCGGCGGCATCACCGCCGCAATTCTCCTCCGCGCGGTCGAACGGCATCCGGCCGTCCTCGGAATACCGCTGTCCCTGACGGTCAACTACGCCGGACCCATCGCCGACGGACCGTTCGACATCGCCGTGCACCCTGTGCGCACGAACCGAACCACCCAGCACTGGTCGATCGAACTGTCCCAGGGCGGCGAGGTCGCCACGACCGCGACGGCCGTCTTCGGTCTCCGTCGCACCACGTGGTCGTCGACCGAACAGCAGGCACCGGCCGTCTCCGCACCCGACTCGCTCGAACCGACACCGCTGCCCGACTTCATCGCGTGGGCACGCAACTACGAGATGCGGTACGCCGCGGGGGCCGTTCCCGAGGAGGGCGGCCCGGAGGTCGCCGACTCCACGTCGACCCTGTGGGTCCGCGACGTCCCGTCGCGCCCGCTCGACTTCGCCTCACTCACCGCGATGTGCGACATCTTCTATCCCCGTGCCTTCCTGCGTCTGGGTCGAGTACTTCCGGCCGGCACGGTCTCGATGACGACCTACTTCCACGCCGACCCGGAGACCGTTGCCGCGCAATCCGATAGCCCCGTCCTCGCCACCGCACGAGCGCATCGCTTCGAACAGGGCTTCTTCGACCAGAGCGCTCAGCTGTGGGGCCGCGGCGGCGTTCTGCTCGCGACCTCGCACCAGTTCGTCTACTTCAAGGCATGAGGCCGATTCGAGGTGCGGAACGCGACGTCGCGGTCCGGCGCACGTCTCGGTCACCGGTACACCTGTAGCCTCGGATACATCTGCTCCCCTGATTGCGAGGTCCGATGTGACGAGACCGAGTTTCCTCCGGCGGTCGGGTGTCATCGCCTGCGCCGCAATCGCGTTCACGGTAGTGGCGACAGCGGCCTGTGCCGGGACGGAGGAGACGACGCCGGTTGTGGACTACGAGTCGTACGTCGCCCTGGGAGACTCCTTCACCGCCGGACCCGGCATCCCCCCGCAGATCGAAGGCGATCCGTGTGGACGGTCGGCGAGCAACTACCCCACCCTCGTCGCAGCCGAACTCGGCATCGAGGACTTCGTCGACGCGTCGTGCGGCGCCGCCACCTCCCTCGATTTCGCGATGTCGCAGACCACCTTCCGCGGCGGGACGGTGCCCCCGCAGTACGACTCGCTGCGACCCGACACCGAACTCGTCACGGTGGGCATCGGCGGCAACGACATCGGTCTCGTCCAACTGGCATTGGGGTGCGTGAATCTCTCGGCACCGCCGGAAGGCGCGTCGTGCGCAATCACGAACACCCCGGACGGCACCGACCGTGTCGACGCCGCCATCGATGCCTTCGCACCCACCTACACCACGGTGATCGACGAGATCCGTCGACGTTCACCGGACGCACGCATCGTGCTCGTCGGCTACCCCACCGGGATCCGCGACGGCGGGTGTTTCCCCGACCAGCGGATCTGGCCCGAGGACGCGACCTATCTGCAGGAGAAGATCGACCGGCTGAACACCGTCATGCGCGAGCAGGCCGAGGCCGCCGAGGCGGACTACGTCGACCTGCGTTCTTCGAGCCGCGACCACGACGCATGTGCCGATCCGGAGGACCGATGGATGGCCGGTCTGCAGCCGGCCGCCGGGTCGATCCCGTTGCACCCGAACGCGGCCGGGCACCGCAACGCGGCCGACCAGGTATTGGCCGCGATCACCGATCGATCCTGATCAGTCTGTCGCGGTCATCTCGGGAGCCCGCACGGCGAGCAACGACACCAGGCCCGCGCCGAGCACGAGCAGCAATCCCACGATGCCGGCCCGGTCGGTACCGAACCACCACGCGAAGAAGCCGAACAGCGTCGGTGCCAGGAACGACACCGCCCGGCCGGTCGTCGCGTAGAGACCGAACATCTGACCTTCCCGGCCCGGCGGGGTGAGTCGCGCCAGGAAGGTGCGCGCCGACGACTGCGCGGGACCGACGAACAAGCACAGCACGAGACCGAAGATCCAGAACATGGTCGGTCCCGAGACCACGAGCAGCACGATGCCGGCCGCGATCATGGCAACCAGCGAGCCCACGATCACCGCCTTGGGTCCGATACGGTCGTCCACCCGTCCGGCCACGAGCGCGCCCACCGCGGACACGACGTTCGCGGCGACACCGAAGAGCAGCACGTCGCCCGCGCCGATTCCGTAGACGGTGACGGCGAGAACCGCACCGAAGGTGAAGACACCGGCGAGACCGTCCCGGAACAACGCCGACGCCCCGAGGTACCAGATGGTGCGACGATCCGCCCGCCACAGCTCGGTCAGATCGCGCCACAACACGCGGTAGGACTCGACGAAACCCGCCCGGCGCGCGAGGTCCCCACGCGCGACCGGCTTCTCCGGGACGGCGAGGAGCACCGGCACGGCGAACACCGCGAACCACACGGCCGCGAACAGCGCCACGAGCCGGATGTTGGTGCCGTCCTCCGTCGGCACCCCGAGGAAACCGCGTGAGTCGCCGTCACCGGCGATGAAGCCGGTGTAGCACAGCAGCAGGAGTACGATGCCACCGAAATAGCCCATCGCCCAACCGAAGCCAGACACCCGGCCGATGTCCTCCGGCGTCGACACCTGGCGAAGCATCGAGTTGTACGGGACCTGCGCCAGTTCGGCCATCACCGACGCCACGCCGAGCAGGAGCAGGCCGAGCCACAGATAGTGGTAGTCGTCGCGGACGAAGTACATCGTCGCCATGGCCGCGACGGTGACCGCCGTGAGAATACCCAGCGACCACTTCCGCCGCCCGGCGGCGTCGTAACGCTGACCGGACACGGGCGCGGTCACGGCGATGGCGAACCCGGCGACGCCCAGGGACCATCCCAGCCAGGTGCTCGCCGAGATCCCACCCGGCAGGTCGTCGCCGACCGCGTCGGTGAGATACACGGAGAACACGAAGGTCAGGATCACGGCATTGAACGCCGCAGAACCCCAGTCCCACAGACCCCACGAGAAGACCTGACGACGCGTCGTGGCCTCCCCGGCCCCGCTCGCCGTGTCCGTGAACGCATTCATGCCCCGGAGCCTAGGCTTCGGGAGCGCCCGCGGCCCCGAACGACTCGATCCACACGGTCGGGGCGCGGCCCGGCCGTCGCTGCGCGCCTGCCGCTACGCTGACCCACTGTGACTCTGCCGAATCCCCATCCCGATGCCCGTGCCGTCGTCACCGGAGCGTCCTCCGGCATCGGTGAGGCCCTCGCTACCGAACTCGCCGCCCGCGGCCACTCACTGATCCTGGTCGCCCGCCGCGGAGAGGTCATGGAGGCCCTCGCCGAGACTCTGCGCGCGAAGCACGGCGTGACCGTCGAGGTGCGCGCATGCGATCTGTCCGACCGCGACGCGCGGATACCGCTCGTCGACGAACTCGGACGCCGTCGCATCAGCATCCTGTGCAACAACGCCGGCATCGCGACCTTCGGTGCGGTCGCCGAACTCGACGCGGCCTACGAGCGGGCACAGGTCGAACTCAACGCCGTCGCTGTGCACGACCTCACCCTCGCGGTGCTGCCGCAGATGGTCGAGCGGAACTCCGGCGCGATCCTGATGGTCGGTTCGGCCGCCGGCAACATGCCGATCCCGAACAACGCCACCTACGCCGCCACGAAGGCATTCGTGAACACCTTCTCCGAGTCGCTGCGCGGCGAACTCAAGGGCACCGGCGTGCACGTCACGCTGCTCGCCCCCGGTCCGGTACGCACCGAGGAGCCCGACCCGGCCGAGGCGTCGATCGTCGACAAGCTGGTCCCCGACTTCCTGTGGATCTCGAGCGAGCACACCGCGAAGGTGTCGCTCGACGCGCTCGCCGCGAACCGGATGCGCATCGTGCCCGGCGTGATCAGCAAGGCCATGTCGGCCGCCGGTCAGTTCTCGCCGCGCTCGATCTCGGCTCCGGTCGCCGGCGCGTTCTACAAGAAGCTCGGCGGCAACTGACAGGTCACCGCCGTCGGCGGCAGCAATACTTCACCACTCACCGCCTTCGGCGGCGTCCCGTGCCGAACAGGCTGCGGCCGATCTCGCGTCCGGCCGCGGACGCCGCCGAACGGATGAAGCTGCGCACCGCCGCGCTGCCGAGCACCTGCTCCACCACTGATGTCTCGGCTTCGTCCGGCGCCTGCGCCGGCCCGTCCGGGACGGGCTCGACATCGGTCGCCCCGACCACCGACGCGGTGAGCTTCTCGTACGCCGATTCCCGGTCGATGGTGCGGCCGTACTTCCCGTACAGCGGGTTCGCCTGCGCCGACGCGCGCATCGCGCTCTCCCCCACCGTGCCCATCAGCGAACGCGGCGGTCGCAGACGCGTCCAGGCGACGGGCGTCGGCGCGCCCAGCTCTGACAGGACCGTCACGACCGCTTCGCCGGTACCGAGGCCGGTCAGGGCCTCGGCGAGGTCGTAGGCGTCCGTCTTCGGGAAGGTGCGCACGACGTTCGCGAGCGCAGCCTCGTCCTCGGGTGTGAATGCGCGCAGCGCGTGCTGGATCCGCGCGCCGAGCTGCGACAGCACGCTCCGGGGGATGTCGGTGGACAGCTGCGTGCAGAAGACCACGCCCACCCCTTTGGACCGGATGAGCTTCACGGTCTGTTCGATCTGCTGCAAGAACGCCTTCGACGCGTCGGCGAAGAGCAGGTGCGCCTCGTCGAAGAAGAACACGAGCCGGGGTTTGTCGACGTCGCCGACCTCCGGTAGCGACTGGAACAGGTCGGCGAGCAACCACATCAGGAACGTCGAGAACAGAGTGGGGCGAGTGGCCTCGTCGCCGAACTCGAACAGGTTGATCGTGCCCTGACCGCCGGTCACCCGCAGCAGGTCCTCGACCTCGAGTTCGGGTTCCCCGAAGAATCCGTCTCCACCCGCGTTCTCCAGGTTGACGACGGCACGGAGGATCACACCGGCGGTCGCGGGCGATACGGCGCCGAGTTCGTCGAGTGCGTCGCGTCCGTCCTCGCTCGTCAGGTGCCGGATCACCTGCCGCAGGTCGGCGAGGTCGAGCAGCGGAAGTCCGTTGCGGTCGGCCCAATGGAAGATCAGTCCGAGCGTCGATTCCTGGGTCGCGTTGAGGCCGAGCACCTTCGAGAGCAGGATCGGACCGAAGGAGGTGACGGTGGCACGGACCGGGATGCCGACGCCGTCGGTGCCGATCGAGTAGAAGGCCACGGGATGCCCCGTCGGGGTCCATTCTTCGTCCCCGGTGTCGGCCGCCCGGGTGAGCACGTCCTCGTCCGGCTCGCCCGCAGCGGACAGGCCCGACAGATCGGACTTGACGTCCGCCACCACCACCGGAACTCCCGCCGACGACAATTGTTCCGCCATCACCTGCAGGGTCTTGGTCTTGCCCGTGCCGGTGGCACCGGCGACGAGAGCGTGACGGTTGATCGTGGCAAGTGGGATGCGCACCTGCGCGTCCGGGTCGGCGACGCCGTCGAGAACGACACTTCCCAGTTCGAGCGCCTCGCCGATCACGTCGTATCCGGACGCGATGGCCGCACTGGAAACTTCCGGGTTCCCGGTCATGCTCGCCCCCTCCGGCGTCGACCTGCCCACCGTGACGGTACCGGCCCGTCATGTCGCGGAAGGACCATTTCTATCGAGCGCCAGAATTGTCGCATTACAGTGATTCCTCTCACAACCGACGTCGCGGGAGAGTTCGCGCCGCTACCCGCACTGACCTGCACGTTCTTGAAGAGAATCCGAAGCGTCGACGGAGCGACGGTCGTTCGCAAAAACAACGACGTGTGCTAGCAACGAACCACGCACAACATTTCACGAGCACAGGAGAAACACATTGACGCCCAAGATCGCCATTCTCGGAGCAGGTCCCAGTGGACTCGCGCAGCTGCGCGCATTCGAAGCAGCCCGAAAGGCCGGTCTGGAGCAGATCCCCGACATCGTCTGCTACGAGAAGCAGCCCGACTGGGGCGGAATGTGGAACTACACCTGGCGCACGGGACTCGACGAGAACGGTGAGCCCGTCCACGCGAGCATGTACCGCTACCTGTGGTCCAACGGCCCCAAGGAGTGCCTCGAGTTCGCCGACTACTCCTTCGAGGAGCACTTCGGCCGCCCGATCCCGTCGTACCCTCCGCGCGCTGTCCTCCTCGACTACATCATGGGCCGTGTCGAGAAGAGCGACGTGCGCAAGTACATCCGGTTCAACACCGCAGTGCGGTGGGTCGACTGGTCGAACGAGACGCAGAAGTTCACCGTGACGGTGATGGATCACAGCCGCGGCGTGCTCGAATCCGACGAATTCGACTACGTCGTCGTCGCGACCGGCCACTTCTCCACCCCGAACGTTCCCCATTTCGAGGGTCTCGACCGGTTCCCGGGACGCGTACTGCACGCCCACGACTTCCGCGATGCCCGCGAGTTCACCGGCAAGCGCCTGCTCCTCGTGGGCAGCAGCTACTCGGCCGAGGACATCGGCACCCAGTGCGTCAAGTACGGCGCCGAACAGGTCACCTTCAGCTATCGCACGGCACCCATGGGCCACGACTGGCCCGAGCAGTTCTCCGAGGTGCCTTTGCTCACCCACGTCGACGGCAAGGTCGCCCACTTCCAGGACGGCAGCACACGCGAGGTCGATGCCATCGTGTTGTGCACGGGCTACAAGCACCACTACCCGTTCCTGCCCGACGAACTGTCGCTGCGCACCAACAACCGGCTGTACCCGCGCGACATCTACAAGGGCATCTTCTTCCAGCGCAACCCTCGGCTGATGTACCTCGGCGCGCAAGACCAGTACTTCACGTTCAACATGTTCGACGCGCAGGCCTGGTACGCCCGCGACGTCATGCTCGGCCGCGTCGACCTGCCCGACGTCGACACCCGCGAGAAGGACATCGACCTGTGGCGGGCACGCGAGGAGAAGCTGTCGTCGCCGGTGGAGGACATCGACTTCCAGGCCGCCTACATCCGCGATCTCGTCGACCGCACCGACTACCCCGAGTTCCATGTCGAACGCCAGGGCGAGGTGTTCAAGCAGTGGAAGAAGGACAAGAAGAGCGACATCATGGGGTACCGCAACAAGAGCTACGCCTCGACGCTGACCGGCACCCTCGCTCCGCCGCTGCCGGCGCCGTGGATGGAGATCCTGGACGATTCCCCCGAGACCTTCCTGGGTCAGGATTTCACCCGCAACGGTTCGGTGCAGCGCGGGACGGCAGTACAGAACGGGACCGGCCTGCAGAACGGGACCGGTGAAGGCCGGACGATCGGCCGGCACCGTGCCCCGGCCGCGCGTCGCCCGGTCCGCCCGGCCGCATCACGCACCGTCCCCGTCAAGGCGTGATGTCGGGCATTTCGTCTCCGGCCCTCGATGCCGCCCCTCATGGGTGCGCGTCCGATGGCTAGTCTGTCTGTCGTGCAGGACAAACTCGTATGGATCGACTGTGAGATGACCGGGCTGCGTCTCGGCAGCGACAAATTGATCGAGATCGCAGCTCTGGTCACCGACAGTGATCTCAACGTGCTCGGCGAGGGCGTGGACATCGTCATCCACGCGGATGACGACGCCCTCGCCGACATGCCGGAGGTCGTGCAGCAGATGCACGAACGGTCCGGGCTCACCGAAGAGGTGCGGCGCTCGACGGTCAGCCTCGCCGAGGCCGAGAAGCAGGTCCTCGCGTACATCCGCGAGCACGTCTCCGAGGCCGGCACGGCTCCGCTGGCGGGCAACTCCATCGCGACCGACCGCGCGTTCATCACCCGCGACATGCCCGAGCTCGACAACTACCTGCACTACCGCATGGTGGATGTCAGCTCGATCAAGGAACTGTGCCGGCGCTGGTATCCGCGCATCTACTTCGGCCAGCCGGAGAAGGGACTGTCGCACCGGGCGCTCGCCGACATCAAGGAGTCGATCCGCGAACTGCGCTACTACCGGCGCACGGCCTTCGTGGCGCCTCCCGGCCCCACGCCGGCCGACCTCGCAGCCGTCGTGAAGGACTTGGGGCCGGCCTGACCAGCCGATTCGTCTTTTTCGTCATCGTCAGGCTAGTATCTGTACCGCAGGCGCAAGCGACCGAGAGGTTGCCGGCGGATGCGATGGTGAGTGTAGTTCAGTTGGTAGAGCACCAGGTTGTGATCCTGGCTGTCGCGGGTTCGAGTCCCGTCACTCACCCCGAAGAAAACCCCGATCGGATTTCCGATCGGGGTTTTCTCGTTCACAGGGGGTTTTCACGCACAGCGGTTCCTCGCGCGCCGAACCGGGGTTCGCCGCCGATGCAACGCGCGCACGACGCGGTTCGGGACGCGAAGCCGGTCTACTACTCGAACGAGCGGGCCACGAACGCATCGACGTCGGCCAGGGAGCGCTCCACCGTCGTGTAGTGCCCGGACATGTAGACGCGATAGTCGACATCCACCCCTGCGGCCTTCATGTCGGCGGCGAGCGCTGCAGAGAGCGGCAGGGGGACCATCACATCGTGGACGCCGTGCGCGAGGAACACCGGCCGGTCGTATCCGTTCGCCGGAGCGGCGAGATAGTCGGCGAGCAGCGCCGGCATGGGGTCCTCGGCCAACGGACGCGCGAGCAGCTCGCCGACCCGGATGTCGCGCACCGACTCCTCGAGATCGTCGTAACACAGCTCTTCGGCCCGATCGACGACCTCCCTGCCGACGGGGGTCAGGAAGCCGTCGACGTCGGCCTCGGGGTAGGCATCGCGCAGCCCGGCGAAGATGTAGCCGCTGAAGCTGACCAGGCCCCACAGCCCGGGATCCGGGAAGCCCGGCACACCGATCGTGAACGCCCGCTCGAGATTCGCCGGCGCGCCCGTGGCGACCGTTCCGCGGAAGTCGAGTTCGGGTGCCCGGGAGGTCGCGATCGCGGCGGTGTGCAGCGCCGCGTGCCCTCCCTGCGACTGGCCCATCACGAGCCACCGCTCGGACAGCGGTGCCCCGCCCGCACGGGCCGCCCGGACGATGTCGACGATGCTGTTCGCGGCGCTGGGGCCGTCGAGGTAACGATGGAGACCTTCGGAGCCGAGACCCGGGAAATCGGCGGAGACGATCGCGTAGCCGGAGTCGAGCCAGTGCCGCAGATAGGTGCGCTCCAGATCGGACCGCGGTGTGCGGGTCGTGAGTGCGCAGTCGTCGCCCACTCCGGTCGTGCCGTGAGCCCACGCGATGACGGGCCAGCCACCCTCGGGTGCGTCACCCTCGGGCAGGAACAACGCACCGGTGGCGACGGTCGGCTCTCCCGACCGCCACTCGGTGCGGTATTCGAGCTTCGTGGCTGTGGCTATGCCTGGCAACGACACTTCGTCGGGCAGCGGCTGCTGTGAGACGACCGCACCCGGCGTCGGAGCGGTCGACGACGCGACCGGAGCCGCCGCGACCCCCGACGGCGTCAGCGACGCGAGCAGCACGGCACCGCAGAACGCGGCGCGCAACCATCGCCCCCGAACGGTCATCGATCCCCCTCCACCCGTCACGCCGCAGCGTTACCGGCCTTCCACGTGGACCACGGGATGTTCCAGTCACCGAGTCCGTCCGTCCCGGGGAGAGTACCGCCGACCGTGTTGCGGACCACGACGATGTCGCCGCGCTTGGTGTTGTCGAAGATCCACTTCGCGTTGGCGGGGCTCAGGTTCAGGCAGCCGTGGCTGACGTTGCGGACACCCTGGTCGCCGAGCGACCACGGGGCGGAGTGGAAGAAGATGCCGCTGTAGGACATCCGCGTCGCCCACTCCACCGGGGTGCGGTAGCCCTGCGCCGAGTCGGAGGGGACACCGTAGGTGGACGAGTCCATGATCATGTTCTCGAACCGGTCGCCGATGATGTAGACGCCGTTCGGGGTGGGCGTGGAGTCCTTGCCGAAGGACGTCGGCATCGTGATGACGTCGACGCCGTTGCGAGTGACGGTGACCTGCTTCGTCGCGTCGTCCGCGGTGATGACCACCGCATCGCCGATGGTGAACGACGAATGGACGTCGGACTGGCCGAAGAGGCCGTCGCCGAGATCCTTGCCGTAGACGTTCACGTCGACGGTGATGGTGGTGCCGGGAGTCCAGTAGTTCTCCGGGCGCCACCGCACCTCGCGGTTGTTGACCCAGTAGAAGGCGCCCTCGACCGGAGGGTTCGTGGTGACGATGACGGCCGATTCGGCCGCGAGCCGATCCGGGATGTTCTCGTCGAACTGCACGGCGATCGGCTGACCGATGCCCACGATCGAGCCCTCACCGGGCAACACATAGGGCTGGGTGAGATTCGCGGGCGACGACGTGGTGAACGACGCGGTCGAGGTGGTCGCGCCGCCGAGTCCGTACGCGACGGTCTCGAGTGTGTAGGAGCGGTTGTAGCCGAGCGGTTCGGTGTTCACCCAGGTGAGTCCGTCGGCGGCGAGTTCACCCTGCACCGGCTCCCCCGCCGGGTTGAGCAGGGTCACCGAATCGAGCTTGCCGTTGACGACCGAGACCGTCACCGGGTCGATCGGTGAGAAGCCGACCGAGCCGTCGGCCACACTCGACGACACCGTCGGCTTGATCAGCGCGGCCACGGGATTGGAGTCGATGGGCACCTCCTCGGCACCCGAACCCGAGCCGCCCGCGCATCCGGTGACGAACGCCACAACGCCGACGACGACCACCCCGAGGATCCCTCGCACCCGACGACTCCGGGGGTTCCTCGCACTCGATTCCGCCACTGTCATACTCCGATCCCGCCTCCCCCAAGGCACCGAAAACGCACGTCACAACACCGAACACGATGATGCCAGCCCCGGTTGCGGCCGACCCGACGCGACTCCCCCGTACGCCGGTAACGTTCGAATGACAATCGTTCCGAGCGCCCGATCCGTTACGGCCACGACCTTACCGAAAACATGCTGACCAGCCGATTTGGTACGTCGCGAGACGGTGTGTAATGTTCTCTTCGTTGCTGGGACGGCATCCCGGGAACAGATCGTCAAGCGCCATTAGCTCAATTGGCAGAGCAGCTGACTCTTAATCAGCGGGTTCGGGGTTCGAGTCCCTGATGGCGCACAACACGAAGGCCGGGCACCCAGTGTCCGGCCTTCGTTCTGGCGGTCACACCGTCCCCTCCGTCAAGACGGCGACCGGGAGACACACCGCCACGCGCCATTAGCTCAATTGGCAGAGCAGCTGACTCTTAATCAGCGGGTTCGGGGTTCGAGTCCCTGATGGCGCACAACACGAAGGCCGGACACCGGAAACGGTGTCCGGCCTTCGCCGTTCGCGGCCGACTGTGCTGTCGAGGCGGCACTGTCCCCTGGACTCTGCCGCTCTGCCCCTCGGAACGAGAACACCCACGCCGAGTCGACGTGGGTGCCCTGTGAAGCGGTGGAGCGCGAAGGTCAGCGCAGGATCCTGCGCAGCACCAGCAATCCGACGACCGTGCCGGCCGCGATCGCCGCGTACTTCTTCACCTGCGGCTGGTTCACCTTCGCCAGGAGGGTCTGCTTCGTGCTCGCCACCAGATTCTTCGGGTTGGCGCGGACGCTCAGTTCGTCGAGTGTGCTCGCGAGCTGATTGCGGGCCTTCTCGATCTCCCGCTCGATGTCCTCGGTGTCCCTAGCCACGTGTCCTCCAGAAGGTCGCTGCAGTGTGCTGCGACCACGGTAATGGACGCGCGCCGGGAATGGCTGCACGGTCCACTACTGTCGCCATCATGACGGAGAACAGCAGACTCGCCCCCGGCGATCCCGCCCCCGATTTCACCCTTCCCGACGCCGACGGCAACGAGGTGTCGCTGTCGGACCATCGCGGACACAAGGTCATCGTGTACTTCTACCCCGCCGCGAGCACCCCGGGATGCACGAAGCAGGCGTGCGACTTCCGCGACAGCCTCGCCGAACTGAACGAGGCAGGCCTCGACGTGATCGGCATCTCGCCCGACAAACCGGCCAAGCTCGCCAAGTTCCGCGACGCCGAACAGCTGACCTTCCCGCTGCTGTCGGATCCCGAGAAGACCGTCCTCCGGGCGTGGGGTGCCTTCGGCGAGAAGAAGATGTACGGCAAGACCGTCACCGGCGTCATCCGGTCCACCTTCCTCGTCGACGAGGACGGGAAGATCGAGGTCGCGCAATACAACGTCCGCGCGACCGGGCACGTGGCGAAGCTGCGCCGCGACCTGTCGGTCTGACCGTTCGGGCCGGCCGGCCGCTACCCCGTCGCCAGTGAGGTCAGCAACAGCGCTTCGGCCACCGCGAGATTCTCGATCTCGGTGGGGTCGACGCTCTCGTTCGGCGCGTGGATGACGCACCGCGGTTCCTCGACGCCGATCAGGGCGATCTCGGCCCGCGGCACCGCGCGTTGCAGTGCGGTGCACAGCGGGATCGAGCCGCCCTGTCCGGCGGTCCCGACCTCCCGGCCGTAGGCGGTCCCGAGCGCGGCTCGCAGCGCCGCGTAACCGGGCCCGTCCGTCGCCGCACGGAAAGGTTCGCCGAGGACGTCGCGGTCGATGCGCAGGTGCGCTCCCCACGGCACGTGCGCCTCGAGGTGCGCGACGAGTGCGTCCTGTGCGGTGCGGGCGTCGATGCCGGGCGGCACGCGCAGGTTCAGGCGCGCGGACGCCCGCGGCACGACCGCCGCGGCCGATCCGACGACGGGCGGGGCGTCGATCCCGAGGACGGTCAGTGCCGGTCGCGCCCAGACCGCGTCGGCGACGGTGCCGGAGGTGGGCAGCGAGACGCCCTCGAGCACGCCCGCGTCGGCGCGGAAACGGTCCTCGGGGTACGGGACACCGTCCCAGGTGGCGGTGCAGTCGAGTCCGTCGACGACGGTGTTGCCGTGGTCGTCGCGCAGGGTGCCGAGCAGATGGACGAGTGCGGCCAGCGCGTCGGGGGCCGCTCCCCCGTACATTCCGGAATGGACCTCGCCTTTCAACGTCTCGAGATGCACGTCGACGTTCGCGATGCCCCGCAGCGTGGTGGTGAGGGTGGGCCGGCCGACCTCGGTGTTGCCGCTGTCGCCGATCACGATGAGGTCGGCGTCGAACAACTCGGGTCGCTCGGCGACGAGGTGGTCGAGTCCGGCCCCGCCCATCTCCTCCGAGCCCTCGATGACGATGCGGACACCGACGGGCAGCGGGCCGTCCTCGCGTAGCGCCCGCAGTGCGAGCAGGTGCATGACGACGTTGCCCTTGCAGTCGGCGGCACCGCGGCCGTACCAGCGACCGCCCCGTTCGGTGAGGGTGAAGGGCTCGCTGTGCCAGAGCGATTCTTCGCCGGGTGGCTGAACGTCGTAGTGGCTGTAGAGCAGCACGGTCGGGGCGCCCTCGGGTGCGGGCGTGTGGCCGAGCACGGCGAGCGAGCCGTCGGAGGTCTCGATCGTCTCGACGTTCTCGATTCCTGCCTCGGCGAAGGCATCTCGCACCCAGTTCGCCGCGCCGACGCATTCCTCCCTCGGGAACTGGCGCGGGTCTGCGACGGAGCGGTATGCGACGAGCCGGGCGAGGTCGTCCCGCGCGGCCGGCATCGCGCCTCGGATCCGCTCCCGGATGCGCTGCGTCGCGTCGGTGTCCACGCTGTCCATTGCTCTCCATCCGTCGAGGTTCTGCCGCCATCCTAGGATTGTCCGAATGGGACGCATCCGGACAGGACGGCCCCCGATCGAGCGGACGAGTCCCGTTCCGGGCGCCGGATTTCCATTTCTGACACTCTGACTCACAGCAAGTATTCGGTAAAGACATGCCATACGGCTAGCCTGGGCGCGTGGAGTCAGCAACGAACGGCCGCCGCGCCCCGCGCCGGATCGATCCGGCGCTCGAGGTTCAGGCCGAGCCCCAGGAGCTCGTGCCGCGTCGGCGGCCCACCCAGGAGCGGAGCCGCCGCAAGTTCGACGCCCTGCTGGCGGCCTCGCGTGAACTGCTCACCGAGGTCGGCTTCGAGTCCTTCACCTGTGAAGAGGTCGCGTCCCGCGCCGACGTTCCGATCGGCACCCTCTACCAGTTCTTCGCCAACAAGTACGTGATCGTGTGCGAACTCAACCGGCAGGATCTCGTCGGAGTCCAGAGCGAGCTCGCCCAATTCAACGGCAAGATCCCCTCGGTCGATTGGTTGCGCTTCCTCAACAGCTTCGTCGACCACCTCGCCGGGCTGTGGACCACAGATCCGTCCCGGCGCGAGGTCTGGCTCGCGATGCAGTCCACCCCGTCCACCCGCGCCACCGGCGCCATCCACGAACGTGAGTTCGCCGAGCAGGTCGCCCGGATGCTCGCGCCGCTCACGCCAGACACCCCGCGGCCGCGCCGCAAGCTCATGGCCGAGGTGCTCGTCCACATCGTGTACTCGATGCTCAACTTCTCGGTGCAGGACGACCAGACCCACGCCGACGCCGTCGTCGAACTCAAGCGGATCATGGTCGCCTATCTGCAGATCGCCGAACAGGATTCCCGCGCGCAGGCCAAGCGACGCCGACGCCGCGAGGAACGCGAGGAATCCGCACGCGAACAGGCCGACCGGCAGGAGACCGAAACGGATCAGGCCGAGGAAGCTCGCGCTCCCTCGGCCTGATCCCCACATCTTCGTCCCTCAGTCGCCGACCTCGTCGAGGACGACGAACGCGCCGGCCATGTCACCGTCGTGAGTCAACGACACATGGATCCGTACGCCGGTCAGCTTCTCCGCGACCTCCCGGTGCAGCCGGATGCTCGGACGACCCCACGCGTCCGAGACCACCTCGATCTGCTGATGAATGGTCTCGGGCAGCACCGGTGGGCTGCCGAACAGCGATGCCGACCACGCCTTGATCACCGCCTCCTTCGCCGCCCAGCGGGCGGCGAAGTGACGGGCAGGATCGGAGCTGCGGGTGTTCGCGTCGCGACGCTCACCCGGTGTGAAGTTCGCCAGCATCGTCGTACCCGTACGACTCAGCTGTTCGGCGAACTCCGGCACCGACACGAGGTCGAACCCGACACCCGCAACTCCCATCCGCTGGTGCTACCCGTCTACTTGCAGCCGGGAAGACCCGAGCGGTACACGTCGTCGTCACCGAGACGCGCCTCCGCCGAGAGCAGCATGTCCGCTTCGAGCTGACGCGTGGCCGCTGCCGGCACATGATCGCCACCGAGGCGACGATCCGCGGGCCGCTGGTAGAGCGACGCTCCACCGGTCATCGCGTCCACCAGGCGACGCTTGCCGGCGACGGTGCGCTCGGCAGCCCTGGCCAGGTAGGCCTCCCGACGCTCGGCCGGGATCGCCTCGACGAACGCCTGCGGATGGACCACCGCGATCAGACCCGACACGTGCCCGAATCCGAGGCTCGTGAGCAGACCCGCCTTGAGCGGGAGCTGCTCGCCGAAACGGATCGGCGTGCGCGGCCACACCAGGTGCTCGAACTCCGCCATCTTCTCGTCGACACAGTCGAGGCTGCGGTTCGGCGGAACCACACCCTGCGCGAGAACCTGGCACAGGCCGATCAGCTGGAAGGCGGCGGCGCCACCCTTGGCGTGACCGGTCAGCGACTTCTGCGAGACCACGAACATCGGGTTGCCCTCGCTGCGGCCCAGCGCACCGGCCAGACGCTCGTGCAGCTCGGCCTCGTTCGGGTCGTTGGCCGCGGTCGAGGTGTCGTGCTTGGAGATCACCGCGATGTCGTCGGCCGTGAGGCCGAGCTTGCGCAGTTCCTTCGCCAGGCCCGACTCGCGTCCACCGCGACCCGCACCGAGCGCACCGATGCCGGGCGCCGGGATGGAGGTGTGCACACCGTCGGCGAACGAACCCGCCCAAGCGACCACACCGAGCACCGGCAGTCCCATTTCGAGCGCGACATCGCCGCGGGCGAGCAGAATGGTGCCGCCACCGGCCGACTCGACGAATCCACCGCGACGACGGTCGTTGGCGCGGGAGAAGCGACGATCGCTGATGCCCTTGGCCTGCATGTCCTCGGACTTCGCGGTCGCGGACATGTCACCGAAGCCGATGATGCCCTCGATACCGAGATCGTCGAAGCCACCGGCGACGACCAGATCGGCCTTGCCGAGCTTGATCTTGTCCACGCCCTCTTCGACGGAGACCGCAGCCGTGGCGCATGCCGCGACCGGGTGCACCATCGCGCCGTAACCACCGACGTACGACTGGACGACGTGCGCGGCGATGACGTTCGGCAGGGCCTCCTGCAGGATGTCATTCGCGCGGGACTCGCCGAGCAGGGTGTCGATGTAGAGCGACCGCATCGACGACATGCCACCCATGCCGGTGCCCTGCGTGTTGGCGACCATCGACGGGTGCACCCAGCGCAGCAGCTCGGACGGGGTGAAGCCACCGGTGAGGAAGGCGTCGACCGTGGTGACGATGTTCCACAGCCCCACCCGGTCCACCGAGTCCGCCATGTCGGCGGGGATGCCCCACTTCGTGACGTCGAAGCCGGTCGGGATCTGGCCGCCGACCGTGCGGGTCAGCTTCGCCTTGCGCGGCACGCGGATCTCGGTGCCGGCCTTGCGGGTGACGGTCCAATCGCCCGACTCGGCGTCGACCGCGGCGACCGTGTTCTCCGGATCGGAGTCGACGAACGCCCGGGCCTCGGCCTCGGAGCCCACGACGAAGGACAGGTCCTTGTCGAGGAAGACCGAGGTGAGCAGCGGCGCCGTGTTGTCGATCATCGCGCCGTCGTCGCCGTAGCGGCGGATGCCGCAACGCTCGACCACCGCGTCGTGGTAGCGGTCGGCGATCTCCGCCTCGGGCACCAGCTCACCGGTCTCGGTGTCGTAGAAGCCGGGCTTCGGATCGTTCTCCCAGCCGATCAGACCGGTGACCCACGCCAGTTCGAGCACCCCGGCGGCCGACAGTTCTTCGTCGACCTCCATCTCGAAGCGGGTGCGAGCGGAGCCGTAGGGGCCGAGCTCACCGGCACCGACGATGACGACCGTGTCGGCGAGGTCGGCGGTGACCGTGCCCCATTCGGGGGTCGGCAGCGCCTCGGCGCGCGGAGGCTCGGGCAGCGCCGCGATGGTCGCGGTGTCGTCCTCGGTCTCCTCGACGGCGTCGGCCGCGTCCTGCGCCTGCTTCGCGAGCGCCGGCAGGTCGACGTCCACCTCGGACAGTCCACCGGTCAGGTCCGCGACGAGCGGAGCCTCGGCAGCGAGACGCGTGGCTTCCGGTCCGACCAGCTTCAGCAGCTCGTCGGCCATTTCGTCCGTCGACCAGGTGCGGACACCGGCAGCCTCGACGGCGTCGACCAGCGGGTCGTTGCCGCCCATCAGGCCCGTGCCGCGCACCCAGCCGATGAGGGCGTGGGCCAGGGTGACGCGCTCGGCCCAGGTGCGCTCGGCGCTCCAGCGGTTGATGACCGCGTCGAGTGCGGCCTTGGCCTCACCGTAGGCGCCGTCGCCACCGAACTTGCCGCGGTTCGGCGACCCGGGCAGCACGACGTGCAGGTGGGTGTCGACGTCCCGGTCGTAACCGATCTTCGACAGGCCGGCGATCAGTCGCTCGACCGACCACAGCAGCACCCGCATCTCCATCTCGGCGCGCGCACCCGCGTCGGCGAGCGAACCCGCCACGCGCGGCGCGGCGAACGGGAAGAGCAGCGTCGGGGTGAGCGCATCCTTGATCAGCTTCTTCGCGCCACCGGCGACCTCGACAGTCTCGGTGCCGATCCACTCGATCAGAGCATCGACGTCGCTGTAGGACGCCATGTTCGCGGGAACCACCCACAGGGCAGCGCCGGCGCGGGCGTTGCGTGCGTAGAGCTCCTTGTAGAAGCCGAGACGACTGTCGTTCAGCGAGGAGGTCGTGACGACGACCGTCGCGCCGCCGGCGAGCAGCTTCGCGGCCACGGCTGCGCCGATACCGCCCTTGCTGGCGCCGGTGACCACGGCGACCTCGTCCGCGTATTCGGCACCCTCGGTGACGACTGCGGCCTCGGCGATCGCGGCGTAGGCCTGCGCGAGGTCCGCGCGACCCGCGTCGGTGGCCTTGCGGCCCCAGAACTCGGCGTGTGCGGCGACGGTCCGACCGGCGCCGGTGAACCGCTCGCTCCCGAGCTGCTCCCCGAGCCAGACGCGCGCCAGGTCCTCACGGGCGGTGGCCCAGCGGTCGTCGATCAGGACGGCCTTGCGCTCGTCGAAGGCGGGCGCCACGAGGCGCGGCCAGTCGGAGCCGAGCTCCGCCGACACGCGGTCGACGAGTTCGTCGTCGGCCTTGTCTGCCAGGCCCGAGACCTGCTCGGTGTGGCCGAGCTGCTCGAGCACGAGGCGTGCGGCGTTGGCGAGCACCCCGTCGCGGCCGGTGATCTGCTCGGCGAACTCGCCGAGTGCAGCGGCGTCGACAGTGGCTCCCCCGCCGCCACCGGCGGACGGCATCGACACGGCGATTCCGCGACGCGAGGCGACCGACTGCACGGCGGCGTCGATCAGCTTGTCGACCGAAGCGGCATCCGCCAGACCGCCGTCGGTCAGGCCACCGAGGTCACCACCGCGGACGGACGCGCCGTCGCGGCTGCCGAGGGCAGCTTCCGCGGTGACGTGCGATGCCCAGCCCTCGCCCAGACCCCACACCTTGGTGACGCGGTCGGCGATGTAGGCGGGACGCTTGCCCGATGGGCCGAACACCTTGCGCAGGTGGTCGTTGATCGAGTCCGACAGCACCGGGCCGAAGGGGCGGTAGGTGCGGGCGAGACGGTCGACCGTGCCGGCGAGGGCACCCATGTCGGCGTCGGCGGCACCGTCGATCGCGCCGAGCGACAGTTCGGAACCGAGGTCGACGAGCAGCTGGTTGCGGCGCGAGGACACGCCGTCGCACAGGGCCTCGATCGTGTCGGCGGGGCCGATCTGATCCGGGCGGAGCTTCGTCCACAGGGCGATGAGCACCTTGGTGGCGTCGGCAGCCTTGAACGCGATGTCGTCCGGGGTCGGGCCACCGGCCGGCGCAGCGGGAGCCGCGGCGGGCGCCGGGGTCGCAGCAGCGGCAGGTGCGGACTCGGCGGCCGGTGCGGCCGGCTCGTCGTCCTCGACCGGAGCCGGATCGGTGTCGGTCGAGTACACGATCGACGCCTCACGCTCGATATTGAGCACCTCGACGGGCTGACCGAAACGACCGGGCAGCTTCAGCGTCTGCGACGCGAGGTTCGCGACGGTGGGAGCACCACCGAGGCCGACCTCGACGAACCGCTCGACACCGAGACCACCGTCGGTCTCGTCGGCGAACAGCAGGTCCTGGGTCTCGATCCAGCGCACCGGCGACGCGAACTGCCAGGCCAGCAGCTCGGCGAGCACCACGCGGGTGAGCTCGACCGGCTTGGCCGACCAACGGTCGAAGTCCGCGAGGACGTCGGCGAGCGGCTGCGAGGGCACCAGGTCGGCGATCTCCTGGATGAACTCACGTCCCAGGTTGAACGGCTTCGGGACGAGGTTCGGGATGTACCGGCCGATGAGGATGTTCGGGTCGATCTCCTGCGGCAGCAGCGCCAGCAGACGCTCGCGGAAGTCGTCGACACCGCCGCGCAGCACGGTCGAGTGGAACGGCACGTCGATGCCCGGAACCAGGATGAACGCGCGCTTGCCACCGAACTCTGCGACCTTGCGCTCGATCACGGATTCGAGGGCTTCGAGACCCGCGACCGTGCCGGCGATCGCGTACTGCGAACCGCGCAGGTTCAGGTTGACGATCTCGAGGAACTCCCCTGTCTCGGCGGCGACACCGGCGACGAAGGCCTGCAGATCCGCGTCGTCCAGACCGAACTGCGACGGCCGGATCGCGGCCATGCGGTAGTTCGAGCGGCCCTGCTCGTCGCGCGGCACCAGAGCGTGCATCGCGGAACCGCGCTGGAAGACGACCTCGAGGACGGCCTCGAGCGGAAGCACACCGGCGACCGCGGCGAGAGCGTTGTACTCGCCCACCGAGTGACCGGCCAGGAAGGCGTCCTCGACGAACGCACCGGCCTCCTTCAGCTCGGCGATCTGCGCGACCCCGAGGGTCGCCATGGCGACCTGCGTGAACTGGGTCAGGTGCAGCACGCCGTCGGGGTGCTTGTGGGTGACCCCGCGGGCCTTGAGGACCGTCGGGTTGTCGCGGACCACGGCGAGGATCGAGAAGCCGAGGGCCTCACGGGTGTGCTTGTCGGCGCGCTCCCAGATCTCGCGGGCGGCCTTCGAGCGGGCACGGGCGTCGAGACCCATGCCGGGACGCTGGATGCCCTGACCCGGGAAGGCGTAGACGGTCTTCGGAGCGGCGATACGGCCGGTCGCGACCATCACCAGGTCGCCGTCGACGCGGCAGCCCACCTCGACGACCTCGGCGCCGCCGTCGGTGGCGATGCGGTCGACACGCACGTCGATCTTCGCGCCCGGACGGACCATGCCCAGGAAGCGAGCGGTCCAGGAGGTCAGACGACGGACCGGCAGCTTCGCGTCCTGCTCGATGGCGGTGACGACCTGCTGGGCAGCGGCGGACAGCCACATGCCGTGCACGATCGGCGTTCCGAGGCCGGCAAGCAGCGCGGCGTTGTCGGAGGTGTGAATCGGGTTGTGATCGCCCGAGACCTTCGCGAACGCGCTCATGTCGGTCGGGGCGACGATCACGGCATCGCGACGACGGCGACGCGGCGTGTCGGTGACGGCATCGCTGAGGGCACCACCGGCGCGGACCGGGTCGGCGAGTTCGGCGGTACCGGTGCGGCCGCGGATCGCGAAACGCTCGGCGAGCGTCGCGACGACCCGGTCGCCCGAGCCGTCGCCGCTGTCGGCGGTGATGACCACATCGACCTCGACGACGCGACCCAGATCGGTGTCGGAGACACTCGTGACCTCGGCCTTGACGCCCAGGAAGGCGGGCTCGGTGGGCAGGCCGTTCTTCACGTCGATCGCGTGATCCAGGTGGACCAGGTCGAGCATGCCCTCGATGACCGAGAGATCGGTCTCGGTGCGGGCGGCACCGAGCGCGGCGAAGACGGCCGGCCAGCAGGCACCCACGAGCACGTCGGGCACACCGTTGCCACCCGGCGTCAGGTTCGCGGGCAGACCCGAACCGGTGACACCGGCGTGGTCGGCGATCTTCTCCGGCAGCCAGCCCAGAGTGATGCGGGCAGCGCCCTTCCTGACCTCCGGGAGTTCCTGACCGGCGGCGACACCGAGCAGAGCCGACATCGACGCGTCGGCGTCGGCTTCGGTGACGACGGGCGCACCACCGGAGACGACCGAGGCGGGCACGGTCAGGCGGATCTCGACGGCCTTGTCGCGCACCAGCGGCACACGCAGACCGACGTGATCGTCGTCGAGGATCGTCAGGGTCGCACCCGTCGGGGCATGCGAGGCAGCGGTCTCCGACTCGACGGTCCACTCGTCCAGATCACCGAGACGGTGGATCGGGTTGCGGGTCTGGCGACCCGCCCACGAGACGTCGGGTGAGGACAGCACGGCGTCGAGCAGGCCCGGCGCGATGTCGCGATGGCGACGCGCGGCGAGCTCCACCGGGTCTGCACCCTCGGCGACGAGCTCATCGGCCGTGGCCTTCTCGAAACGGTCGAGGAGTTCACCGACCGGCTCGTCGACACGGGTGATGCCGGCGACGGCGACGGTGCCGGGGATCACGCACACCTGGTCGGCGGAATACCGCGGGTCGTGGGCCTGCCACAGCGAGTCCGAACGCCACCAGCGGCGCACGTCCTGGTCGACGACGGGGACGAAGTTCACGGGCTTGCCGGGCGTGCGGCACAGCGACACGAAGAACGGCACATCGGCGGGGTGCAGCACGACATCGCCCGCGTCGGGGTACTGCGCGAGCAGCGACTTGATCGCGGCGTACGGGCGCTCGAGCACCGCGTCGTCGTCGAACAGCGTCGGGATCGGGCCCCGGCAGACGGGATGCAGACGAGCCTCGGCGCGCTGCAGCATGTCGCGGAAACGCTCACGCCACGACACGTCCAGCCACGGGCTGGTGTGGGCCTCGGCGAGGACGTCCGCCAGATCGGTGCCGCAGTCGAACTCGGCACCGTTGTCCGTGCCGACCGCCAACTCGAGGTAGCGCTCGAGCCACTGCAGGTAGGTCATGGTGTCGAGGTCACCGAAGTACGGTTTCGCCGTTCCGTTCAGGGCCTCGATGATCTCGTCGCGGCGCGCGGCCACGGCGTCCGCGTCACCGGCAACCTCGTCGAGGAGGCGGCCCGTACGCGAGGCGGCGTTGTCGATCTCGTGGATGTCGGCGCCGAGCTGGCTGCGGCCGGAGGCCATACCGCCGGTCGCGGTGCCGGCAGCGACCCAGTCGGGTGTGCCGGGGGTGTCGACGAGAAGCTGCTTGACCTCGGGGGCCGTGGTGGCCTCGAGGGTCGCCATCGCGGCGGTGCCGACAAGGATGCCGTCGAGCGGCATCGCCGGGAAACCGTAGACGGTCGACCAGCGGCCGGTCAGGTACTCGGCGGCCTTCTCGGGCGTACCGATGCCACCGCCGACGCACAGCACCAGATTCGGGCGCGTACGCAGCTCCGCGTAGGTGTCGAGGAGCAGGTCGTCGAGGTCCTCCCACGAGTGGTGACCACCGGCGCGACCACCCTCGATGTGGGCGATGACCGGGTAGTCGGGAACCTCGTTCGCGATGCGGATCACCGAACGGATCTGCGCGACCGTGCCCGGCTTGAACGCGATGTGCTCGATGCCGGCTTCACGCAGATCGGAGATGATCTGCACTGCCTCGTCGAGCTCCGGGATACCGGCGGTGACGACGACACCGTCGAAGGGCGCACCGGCCGCCCGGGCCTTGGGTACGAGGCGCTTGCCGCCCACGTGCAGCTTCCACAGGTACGGATCCAGGAACATCGAGTTGAACTGGACGGCGCGACCCGGCTCGAGCAGTTCGGTCAGCTCGGCGACGTGGTCGGCGAAGATCTGCTCGGTGACCTGACCGCCCCCGGCGAGCTCGGCCCAGTGGCCGGCGTTCGCGGCTGCGGCGACGATCTTCGGATCGACGGTCGTGGGCGTCATGCCCGCGAGCAGGATCGGCGAGCGGCCCGTCAGGCGCGTGAAGGACGTCTCGACGGCGATGCGGCCGTCGGGCAGCGCGACCGGCTTCGGAGCGAACTCCGACCAGGCACGCGGAACCTCGGGCTCTGCGCCCGGGGTGAGGAGATTGCGCTGACCACCGCGGGTCGCGGCGGCGATGATGCCGACGCCCTGACCACGCAGACCCGAGCTGGTCATACGGGTGAGGAGTTCACCCGGACCGAGGTCGAGGATCCACGAGGCACCGGACGCGACGGCGGAGTCGACCTGCTCGACCCAGTCGATCGGGGCGACGAGGATCGCGTCCGCGAGCGAACGCGCGAGCTCGGCGTCGAGCTCGCAGCGGGCGGCCCAATCGGCGACCTGCTCGACGGCGTCGGCGAAGGCGGGGTGATGGAAGCCGACCTCGGCCGCGACGGGTTCGAAGGTCGGGGCGAAGACCGCACCGCCGCGCTTCTTGGCCTCGCGCTCGCGGGTCTCGTCGGCCGAGATCTGCTCGCAGCGCTGCTGCACGCGCTCGAGTGCTGCGGGAGGACCCGACAGCACGACGCGCCGACGAGCGTTGCGGATGGCGACGACGGCGCTGCGCTCGGCGTCCTGGCCTTCGAAGACCTCGGCGACGATCGCGCGCAGGCGCTCCGGGTCGACGCCGGCGACCGCGAGCATGGGGTACTTGCCGGCGCCGGAGATCAGGCCGCGGCGACGGCCGATGAGGGTCGCGGCGGCACCGATGAGCTGGGCGATCGCCAGGATCTCGGCGTCCTTGCGGCCCGCGGCGGCGACGGATTCGACGGCGAGGACGCCCTGCGAATGGCCGATGACCGCGCTCGGCGCGACGGAGTCGACGTCGAGGCCCTGGTTCGCGAGCGCGCGCAGTGCCGCGACCTGGGTGAGGAAGACACCGGGGAGCGACACGGCGGCGGAGGTGAGAGCGGCCTCGGACGGACCGGCGGGCGCGTCATCCTCGTCGGCGAGTTCGGCCTCGAGGATCCATGCGACGGGGTCGAAGCCCGTCGGGCGGACCACGACAAGATCGCTCGCGACCGGGGCGAGGTGCCCGGCAGCGCGGTTGACCAGGTCGGTGAGGACCGGTTCGAGTCCGTTGTCGCGGCTGAGCTCCTCGAGCGAGGTGAGCCAGGGGGCACCCTGGCCGCCGAAGGCGAGCGCGTAGGGCTCACCCGCGAGGAGCTTGTCGACCAGGGCACGGGCCGGAGCGGCTGCCGTGGACCGATCGGTGGTGCGTCGTGATGCCTTCGAGTTCCGTCCGTTGTCGCCTGGTGTGGTCTCGTCGATCGTCACGCGTGTGGTTCCTCTCCTGAACACCCCGGCGTCGAGGCTTCGTGTTTCAGCGCTGCGCGCCGGTGTGCTGCTGGACTAGTGGTCCGCTGTTCGGGCACGCCCAGGTTCGCACAAAATCATGAGGGGTTCCTCATGTTTTGTTTCGCGCAGTTTGCTGGGCACCTCCCCCACCAGTGATTTCGCTCACACGACCGCTCGAAAGTAACTGGTCGGTAACCCGAATCACTCCTGGCTGCGTCGATGCGTGGACGTCCATGAACCCGAGGAATCCCTCACGTTTTTCGTTATCAAATCGTTATCTATTGACGGGTCTCGCGGATCGTGCATCGCAAGATCGACAACGTGTCGGCGCCCACGGCTAACCTTTCGTCGGATCGAACAGACATTCGAAATCGGGGGCGAGATGGGGAAGCGGATCGGGTACACAAAGGAACTTCTGGAGGAAGCGGTGGCTGCGTCCATCAGCACTGCGGGTGTTCTCCGCTATCTGGGACTGCGGGCGGGCGGAGGTAGTTACGTCGTCGTCAAACGACGGATCGAGGCCTACGGAATCGACACGTCCCACTTCCGGGGCATGGCCCACCAGAAAGGACGACCGGCCCGGAACCGGCTGCACTGGTCGGACGTGCTCACGGTCGCACCGGTCGGCTCGAACCGGAAGGAGACCAGAGTGCTCAGGCGCGCACTCCTCGAATACGGTCGCGCACACGAGTGCGAGATGTGCGGCATCGGACCGGAATGGCTCGAATCTCCGCTGGCGCTCCACATCGATCACGTCGACGGCAGTCCGAACGACTCCCGACCACCAAACCTTCGCTTCCTGTGCCCCAACTGCCACAGCCAGACGCCGACCTGGGCGGGCAGGAACGCACGTCGTGTTCTCGGCGAGTCCCCCGAGCGGACTCCCGATCGAATCGGAGCAGAACCCGACGAGGCGGCGTGATGGCGCGGCCGGTCAAGTACAGCGAGGAGATGCTGCAGGAAGCAGTTCGGAACTGCGTCAACTTCGCCGAGGTCATGCGGTACTTCGGCCTCAAACCCAACGGCGGGCACCACACGCATCTGAGCCGCCGGATCCGCGCCCTCGGCATCGACACGTCCCACTTCACCGGACGGCCCAGGACGACCGAGCGCAGACCGTACGTCCGTCACGAGTGGCAGGACCTCCTCATCGAGAAACCACGCGGATCCAGGCGCACGAAACCGAATCAGCTCCGACGGGCGCTCGTCGAGTACGGACGCCCCTACCGGTGCACCCGGTGCGGCACCGACCCCGAGTGGAATGGAAGGCCACTCACCTTGCACGTCGACCACATCGACGGGAACCCGAACGATTCCCGCCCGGAGAACCTCCGCTTCCTGTGCCCCAACTGCCACAGCCAGACGCCCACCTGGGCCGGACGGAACGTACAACTCCGTGTGGCCCCGGAGTGACGGCCATGCCGTATCCTGCTGAGGTCTGGCGCGAGTGGCGGAATTGGCAGACGCCCGGGTTTTAGGTACCCGTGTCTTCGGACGTGGGGGTTCGAGTCCCCCCTCGCGCACCACGTGACCTCACCCACGGTGCACCGACCGTCTTGGCAGGTCGGTGCACCGTTCGGGTACCGTCGAGGGCGTGTCCGAGCATCGCCCTCCCCGCCGGTTGGCCCTGATCATCCTGGTCCTGGTGGCCACGGCCGGATGCCTCGGCCTCGGTTATTGGCAGTGGACCGCCTTCGAAGCAGTGGGCGGCACCTACCAGAATCTCGGGTACGCACTCCAGTGGCCCGCCTTCGCCTTCTTCTGCGTCTACGCCTACCGCCGCTTCGTGCGCCTCGAGGCGGAGGAGCAGGAAGCCGAGAGCACCGGAGGGCGACGCCCGTCCGAACCGGACGAGCCCACCGAGATTCCCGAGGATCTTCTTCCCACCCGTCCGCGCACGCTCGCCGAGGCACGCGAGCAGGAGGCCGCGGATCCCGACGCACGGCAGATCAACGAGTACAACGAGTACCTCGCGCAACTCGCGCGCAGGTCCGATAGGAGCGCTCAGTGAGCACCACCCCCGAGCAGGCGTCCGGCCAGGCCACCACACCGCGCGTCGTCAGCGATGCCGACCGGAAGAAGATCCGTTCCGCCCTGCTGCGTTACCGCGTGCTCGCCTACGCGACCGGCATCTGGCTGTTGATCCTCACCGGTGAGATGGTCGCCAAGTACATCATCGGCGTCGAGAACGTGCCGGCCTGGATCGCGATCGTGCACGGCTGGGTGTACGCGATCTACCTGGTGCTCACCTTCGATCTGTCGATCAAGGTGCGCTGGCCGATCGCCCGCACGGTGTGGACGCTTCTCGCAGGAACGATTCCGTTCCTGTCGTTCTTCGTCGAACACAAGCGCACCCAGCAGGTGAAGGCCGACTTCGGGGTCTGAGCCACCACCCCTCGAACACGAATCGGGCGGATCCTTCTCGAAGGATCCGCCCGATCTCGTCTATGGCCGTGTGCGAGCTCAGCGTCGCGGCAGGCGCACCACCTGGACGAAGAATTCGTCGATCTGACGCACCGCGCGGATGAACTGATCGAGGTCGACCGGTTTCGTCACGTACGCGTTGGCATGAAGTCTGTAGCTGCGCAAAATGTCCTCCTCCGCGGCCGAGGTGGTGAGAACCACCACGGGAATGTCGGTGAGGTCGTTGTCGGACTTGACCTGCTCGAGGACCTGCCGCCCGTCGTACTTGGGCAGGTTCAGGTCGAGGAGGATCAGATCGGGCCGAGGAGCGTTCTCATATTCCCCGCGCCGGTAGAGGAAGTCGAGCGCTTCCTCGCCGTCGCGCACCACATGCAGGGTGTTGCCGATCTTGTTGTCCTCGAACGCTTCTCGCGTCATCAATTCGTCGCCGGGGTCGTCCTCCACGAGGAGGACGTCGATCGGCCGCCCGGAAACGCTCATGCAGATGCCCCTTTCAGAGCGACTTCGGTTGCAGACATGTCGTCGCCTGTCTTGGGAATCGTAAAGCAGAAACGACTGCCCTCCCGGTACTGCGGGTCGAGCCAGATCTCTCCACCGTGGTACTCGACGATTTTGCGGCAGATCGCCAGACCGATGCCGGTTCCGGTGTAGACGTCCCGGCCGTGCAGTCTCTGGAAGATCACGAAGACCTTGTCGGCGAACTCTTCGGCGATACCGATGCCGTTGTCCTGCACGGAGAATCGCCAGAGTTCGTCGTCTCCCTCGACGATCTCCTCGCAGGCGACGCGGATCTCTACGGGCCGGTCCTCGTGGCGGAACTTGATAGCGTTCCCGATCAGGTTCTGCCACAACATGATCATCAATGTGGGATCGCCCACGATCGTCGGCAGGGAGTCGGGTCGGACGATCTTCGCGCCGGATTCCTCGACGGCATGGGAGATGTTCGTCATGGCCGCGTCGAGCGTCACGTCGAGTTCGGTGCGGACGTGCGCGTCGCTGACGCGTCCGACCCGAGAGAAGGTCAGCAGATCGTTGATGAGCACCTGCATGCGTTTGGCGCCGTCCACCGCGAAGGCGATGTACTGGGTGCCGCGTTCGTCCAGCTTGTCGCCGTACCGCTTCTCGAGGAGTTGGCAGAAGGAGGCGACCTTGCGGAGCGGCTCCTGCAGGTCGTGGGAGGCCACGTAGGCGAACTGCTCCAGTTCCGAGTTCGAACGCCGGAGTTCCGTCGTCTGGTTCTCCAACTGTTCCTCGCGATCGTGCGCGACCTGCAGTTCGTGCACGATCCGCTCGCGCATCTCCTCGACGTCCCTGCCGAGGGCGTAGATGTCGGCGGGACCCTGAGGTTCGATCTCACGCTCGAAGTTCTCCCCTGCGATCACGGCGCGCGATGCCTGCCGCAGACGCTGGATCGGCCGCACCACGATCACCTGGAGCAGGACTGCGAGACCCACCCCGGTGAGGAGGAACACCACGACCATGCCGGCAAGGATCCGATCGCGGGTACTCCGAATGTCCTCCAGTGACGCGATACCCTCCGTCTTGGCCTGCAAGAGGTCGGTGTTCTGGACTTCGAACGCCTCTCGGAGCCGATCGAATGCGACACGACCTGCATCGACGGCGGCCGGATCGACGAATCGCGGCTCTCCGGGCGCCACAGCCGCGACAAGAGGCTCGGCATACACCCGCCGCCATTCGGCGGCGTGCGCCTCGATCGACTCGAGGTCGGCGAGCAACTTCTCGTCGTCGCCCACCAGTGCGCGCAGCTCGGCAGCGGCCGAAGCTTCCTCCTGCTTACCCTGCTCGTACGGGGAGAGGAAGTCGGGATCGGCAGCCAGGATGTATCCGCGGGCACCGGTTTCCTGGTTCAGAAGTGCGCCTTGAAGGCGGTAGGCCTCCGCTCGTGCGGGCTGGATGCGATCCCGCACGTAGTTGGAGGCCTCGGTCGTCTCTCGGAGGTAATGGCTGCCCACCACGGTGCCGACGATCACCAACAGCCCCATCACGCTCAGTACGAGCAGGAACCAGCCCTGAACCGTCATTCCCCGGGACGGAGGGCGACGCGTGTCCCCCGCCTCCGCCGTTGCGTCGCTCTCGGTCATGCGGCGGTGATCACTTCCTGTTCCATTGCACGTGGACGACTGCCACGTCGTCGGACAGTCCCCCTCTACTGTCCGCGAGCTTCTCGGCGCCGTCGATGAGGGCGTCGGTGAACTCCGCGGGCGAGAGATGGGCTCGTTCGCGCGCGAGCTCGAGGAGCCCTTCCTCGCCGAGTCGTTCCGGTCCCGGTCCGCGGTGGCCCTCGAACAGTCCGTCGGTGAACAGCACGATCGCGCCGTCCTCGGGCAGATCCATCGTGTGGACAGGCCAGGTCGCCGTTCCCGGCAGCAGGCCCAGGGCCGGGCCGCCGGGGGCTTCCACCCAGTCGACGGTTCCGGCGTGGCGCAGCAGGAGCCCGGGATGCCCGGCTCTCATGACCTCTACGGTGCGTCGATCGGCGCACATGGTGAGGTTGGTCATGGACGCGAAGAATCTGCTCTCGGTGCGTTCGGCGACCAGGAGTTCCTCGAGTTGCTGCAGCCGCCGAGGGCCGTCGACGCCGCTGAGCACGAGCGTGCGCCACGCGATACGGAGCCCGACCCCGAGGGCTGCTTCGTCGGGGCCGTGACCGGAGACGTCGCCGATGAGGACGTGCACGGTGCCGTCGTCGGTCTGCACGACGTCGTAGAAGTCGCCGCCGAGCAACGCGGAGGACCGGCCGGGACGGTAGCGGGTGACGACGTCGAAGTCCTGACCGTCGCGCAGGAGCGGGGACGGGAGCAGTCCGCGTTCGAGTCGGGCGTTCTCCTGCGCGTGCAACTGGCTCGCCTGGAGTTCCGCCGCCGCGATCTCGGTCTGCTTTCGCTGGATGGCGTAGCGGACGGCGCGGCCGAACAAATCGGGTTCGACGCGTCCCTTGACGAGATAATCCTGGGCTCCCACCGAGAGTGCGGCGAGACCGGTCTGCTCTTCGGCGAGGCCGGTGAGGACGACGATGGGTACCGAGTCGGTGATCTCCTGGATGCGCGCGACCGCTTCGAGGCCGCTCGCATCGGGCAGGTGGAGGTCGAGAAGTACGCAATCCGGGTGGGATGTGGTGAGTTCGTCGCGGGCCTGTGCGAGTGTCTGGACCCACACGACCGTCATCTCGGGTGCGCTGTCGACGACGAGCTCCTCGACGATGAGCGCGTCACCGGGATCGTCCTCGATGAGAAGCAACGACGGCGGTTCGGCCGACCCACCCTGCGCTCGGTGCATGTCCACTCGGCCGCCCCTCCCTCCCTGGTCGAAAGGGAACATTACAGACTCCACGACATCATGGTCACAGGGTGGTCACAGAGTGTCGCGGCCACGACGGACGGACCGATGTGTGCATCTGTCGGCACGATCTTGCATGATGACAAGGTGAACGATCCACTGACCGCGCATCCACATATGACTCTTTCGACAGGTCGCAACGGTTCCGTTGCGGTGCTGTCCGTCACCGGCGAAGTCGACATGACGAGCGCTCCGCTGCTCGAGAAGGAAGCCCTCGGGCTCCTCGACACCGACATCACCGGGCTGATCGTCGACCTCAGCGGTGTTGATTTCCTCGCTTCGATGGGTATCGCTCTGTTGGTCGAGTTGTCCAAGCGAGCCGCCGACGCCATCGGTTTCGCCGTTGTCGCACACGGAAGTGCCACGGCACGCCCGCTCGAGCTCCTCGGCCTCGGAGAGGTCCTGGCGATCCACCCGAAGCTCGACGACGCGCTCGTCGGCCTCAATGCCTCGCCGGAAGGCGTCTCCGAGTAGACCGCCGTACCCGACGAACCGAGGAGCCATGTCGTCTGCGCCCGAGGAGTCAGCTTTGCTCTTTCCCGACGAGATCCGTTCGTCGGGTGTGCACGCCGACCCGACCGAGATTGCAGGACTGCGGGTCGTCACGAGGCGGTGGCTGGCAAAGCTCCCCCTCGACGAGGACCAACGCCAGGACATACTGCTCGCGAGCTACGAAGCGCTTGCGAATGCCGTCGAGCACGCCTATGCGCCGGACGATGCGCACGGGACCCTCGATTACGAGGCGACCTTCCTGCCACACGAGGGTGAGGTGGTCGTGCGTGTCAGCGACCACGGCTCGTGGCACGATGCCGTCGACAGCGACGCCCGGCGTTCACGCGGTCACGGGCTGTCGCTGATCCGCAATCTGGCCAGCGACGTCCACGTCTCGGCCGGCCCCGAGGGCACGGTCATCGAGATGCGATGGGCACTCCACGACTCGGAGAAGGCGGAGGGCGGCGAACTCTCATCACACGACGCGGGTTGATCTGCGCGGTAGACGCGCGTCGTGAGTTCCCGTAAGCACACGGCCGTGGGAGGAACCCGAGGTTCCTCCCACGGCCGTTTTCGTCACAGCTGCAGGGTGCCGACCTCGGGTCTCGCGGTGCCGAACTTCAGTGCCAGTTCGCGGCGTGCCGCACGGTCGCCGAGATACTCGAGCAGTCGACATCCGGCAGCCGATCTCTTCAGGACCTGCGACTTGACTATGTTCGTCGCGATCACCGGAACCACCGCCCAGGGTGGGGTGACGGGCAGCCCCAGATCGTGGAGCCCCTGCTCACCGAGGAAGAAGCGCAGCATGCTGAGCAGCCGCCGGCGCTCGTAGGCACCCCGGAACCGTGAGAAACGCCCGTAGTCGAGAGTGCGTTGTCCGTCGACGAGAGCACGGGACAGATCGGCGCCTGCGGGCGTGACGTCGTCCTGTACGAGCACGACGTGATAGTTGAACCGGTGCTGCTCGCGTTCGGAGTCGAACAACCACTCCTCGTCGACGCCCATGAGCCAGCCGACGTACTTCCACAGGTGCATGACGGCGCGAGACTCGTCGCGGCTCACGACGTAGCCGAGTGCGCGGGCACCGAGAAGCAGAGTGCCGTTGAACAGGCCGAGAGTCGCGGCCTGATCGGTCTGGTTGATCGGCAGCCCCCAGCGCGCGATGTCCCACCGGCCGTTGTTCTCGAACCGCTCGTTGACGAGCGCGTGCATGGCGCGCACGTGCACCGTGAGTTTGAATCCGTCGCCGGTCCGGCGCATGCCGCCCGGTTCACCGACGGCGGTGCCCCATTTCTGGGTCTCGCCGAGGCGGCGCATGGCGGTGGAGCCGGTGAGGCCACCGGTTTCGACGAGGAGATCCGGCGGCCCGCCGAAGCGATAGCCACCGATGAGCGACAGTTGGAGCAGCACGTCGTTGCGAGTACGGCCCATGCGACGGAACGCACGCGCACCCTGCTCGAGCAGGTTCCAGTCCACCCAGTCGGGAACGGTGTCGACGACGGAGAAGAACTCGCGCAGCGCGGTGGGCGCGGCGGGCACCGAGTCGATGCCGTGCTCGAGCGCCCGGTGGAACTGCTTCATGGTGACGCGTTCCGGATCGTCACGGTCGCGGCGCATGCCGCGGACGAGCGCGGCCCCAACCTCGTCGCGGGCGAACATCCTGCGTCCGATGCGATCGAGCAGCTGCTGATCCACCCCGTGGACCCGGGCGAACGTCTTCAAGGGTTTCCCGATGCGCTCGTTGCGGGGCCGATTGCCCTCGTACCGCAGGGGGTACGGACGCGTGCTCTCGTCCCGCCGCAACTCGTGTGTCACCATGAGGCGATGTTCACACGAGCTGTTATTCGCGTTCAATTCGTATTTCTGGTGCGACGATGAGCCCGAGCGACCGGCGTCGACGGCGCGCGCCGCAACAGGAACGCTCCCGCGCGATGGTCGAGCGGATCATCGCTGCCGGGCGCACGGTTCTGCTGGAAAACGGGTACGAAGGGGCCTCGACGAACCGGATCGCACGAGTCGCGGGAATCAGCCCGGGCTCGCTGTACCAGTATTTCCCCGACAAGGACGCCATCGTCGCGGAGGTCGTCGATCGCTGGACGGATGCGATGCACACTCGCATTTCGCGCGTATTCGCGGATGCACTGGAAGGCCCACCCACGCCCGTATCGGTGCGCGACACCATGGGTGAGTTGCTCGATGCACTCGGCGAGAATCCGCGCCTGCTACGGGTGCTCATCGAGGAACTACCGCGATCCCCCGACAGCCGGCTCGCCACTTTCGAACGCCGGATCGACGACCTGCTCACCATGTGGCTCCGATTCCACCTCCGCGGACGCGGTACCCGCCCCGTGGAAGCGATCGCATGGATCCTCCGGCGCACGGTCGAGAACGTCGCCGTCTCCTACGTGCTCGACCGGCCCCCGGTGGATCGGGACACGGTGGCCGACGAACTCACCACCATGGTCACGGCGTATCTGCGGGACATGGCACTGCCCTGAAAGGGAGACATGTCACTGCCCTGACGGGGCGAATCAGGTGTTCCTCGCTATCGTGGCGGGAACCCAGTGACTTCGACAGGGGGTCCCGCCGGGTACTTCGGACTCGAAACGGCCGATGCGGGGCGGTGAGTGAGGAGGCGACGATGGCACGGTGGAACCCAGGGGTGGTACTGGACTGGCTGCGGGCGGGATATCCCGAAGGAATCCCGGCCAAGGATCATTTTGCGTTGCTGGCCGTACTCAAACGGCGACTCACCGACGAGGAACTCCTCGAGGCGATCGAGACGGCAGCGGCGACCGCGTCCGAGCACCCGGACCGGCAGGTCGATCACGACACCCTGCGGAAGATCGTGGCAGGAGTGATCCACGAGGGACCGGACCCGCAGGACGTCGAGCGGGTCCGCGAACAGCTGGTCGCTGCGGGCTGGCCCGTCGTGGGTGGTGAGCTCTCCCGCGGAGACGAGTCGGGTGAACCCGCAGAGCCGGACAGGCAGGTCACACCCGACCCGACCGCCCGCGAGGAGCGGGGAACGCAGGCCGGCGCGCGTTAACCCGCCGCGGCGAGCGCAGCGAGGGCGGGCACGAGCTGGGCGAGTGCCCGACCTCGATGCGACTGTGCGTCCTTCTCTTCCGCGGACAGTTCGGCGGCCGTGCGTTCCTCACCTTCCGGACGGAAGACCGGGTCGTATCCGAAACCGTTCTCGCCGCGCGGTTCGCGCACGATGCTGCCGCGCCATTCACCGCGCACGACGGCCGTGACGAATCCGTCGTCCGACGGCACGACGAGCGCGCAGGCCGACACGAAGGCGGCACCGCGCCGCTCGTCGGGCACATCCTGCAGCTGTCCGAGCAGCAGGGCGGTGTTGGCCTCGTCGTCTCCGTGACGTCCGCTCCAACGCGCGGACAGTACTCCGGGCATGCCGCGCAGGGCGTCGACTTCGAGACCGGAGTCGTCGGCCACACAGGCCATGCCCGTGGCCGCGGCGCCGTCGCGCGCCTTGGCCCCGGCGTTCGCCTCGAAGGTCTCCCCCGTCTCGGGGGCCTCCGGGTAGGGCGGGACGGTGTCGAGGCCTACGAGTTCGATGCCCTCGATCCCTGCGCGGTCGAGCACGCGCTGCAGTTCGCGCAGCTTCTTCGCATTGCGACTTGCGACCAGCACCCGCACGTCAGACTCCGAACTTCTTCTTGACGGTCTCGGACTCGAGTGGCTCGGGAAGGGCACCCGGGTACGGTTCGGCGAGCACCTCGCGCTGGATCCGGCACAGTTCCTCGATCCCGGCGAGCGACGAATCGAGCATCGCGTCGAGCGTGGAGCGTGGGAAGGTCGCACCTTCGCCCGTGCCCTGGACCTCGACGAGGGTGCCCGTCTCGGTGGCGACGACGTTCATGTCGACCTCGGCGCGCACGTCCTCCTCGTAGGGCAGATCGAGACGGACACGTCCGTCGACCACGCCGACGCTGACGGCGGCGATCTGGCACGAGATGGGCTGCGGGTCGGCGAGGCGGCCCGCGGCACGCAGGTAGGCGACCGCATCGACCAAGGCGACGTAGGCACCGGTGATTGCCGCGGTGCGAGTGCCTCCGTCGGCCTGCAACACGTCGCAGTCGATCGCGATGGTGTTCTCGCCGAGCGCGGCAAGATCGATGCACGCGCGCAGCGACCGGCCGACCAGGCGACTGATTTCCTGGGTGCGGCCGCCGAGCTTGCCCTTGACCGACTCACGTCCACTGCGGGTGTGGGTGGCGGCGGGGAGCATCGCGTATTCGGCGGTCAACCAACCGAGCCCGGATCCCCTACGCCACCGAGGGACGCCTTCCTCGACGCTGGCGGTGCACATCACGCGGGTCTGTCCGAATTCGACGAGCACCGAGCCCGCCGGATGGTTGGTGAATCCGCGGGTGATGCGAATGGTCCGGAGTTCGTCGTCCGCTCTGCCGTCTTCTCGTGTCGTCACTCGTCCGAGCCTAGGCGATCCCGGACCGGGCCTTTCAGATGCGGTACACGTCTCCGGCGGTGACAGCATGGACCGGCCCGGAGTATTCGGCCTTGGCTTCGGCGATGACATCCTCGCGGGAGGTCCACGGCGGGATGTGGGTGAGAAGGAGTTCGCCGACACCGGCGAGGGCCGCGACGCGACCGGCTTCGGTTCCGGACAGGTGTACGCCTTCGGGGCGCTCCCCCGGCGCGTGGGTCCACGATGCCTCGGCGAGCAGCACGTCGGCTCCGCGGGCGAGTTCGACCACCTCGTCGCACATTCCGGTGTCGCCGGTGTAGACGAGGGTGCGGCCGGAGTCGCTGGTGATGCGGAAACCGTATGCCTCCGGCGGGTGATGGACACGGCCTGGGCAGATGGTCAGGCTCCCGAACCGGATCTTCTCACCGTCGCCGAGCATCCGGACGTCCAGGGTGTCGCTGACGTCGTCGACCGCGCCGGGGATCTCTGCGGACGCCACACCGATGCGGTGGGCGGTGCCGGCGGGACCGTAGGTGAGGACCCGGCCCTGCGGCGGGGACGGCGAGTAGCGGCGCCACACGAGCAGACCGGGTAGGTCGAGGCAGTGGTCGGCGTGCAGATGCGACAGCAGGATCGACACTTCACCGGGGTCGGCGTGGCGTTGGAGCGCTCCGAGGACGCCGGGACCGAAGTCGATGACCAGGGGCGGGGTGTCCGGTGCCGTCAGCAGGTAGCCGGAGGCTGCGGAGTCCGGCCCGGCCACACTGCCCGAGCACCCCAGAACGGTCATGCGCATATACGCCATGCTGCCATGCCGAAGGTCCCTCGATGAAGCCAACGCACGTATTGCGGCGCAGACTCACAGTGGCCGTGAAGGTGTGACGCGCAGATCGTTCGGCCACGTCGCGTGACCGATCGGTGGAGGTCAGTGCGGGAGGGTCGAGGTCGTGGTGCGGCGCGCACGACGTGCGTCGGCGGACAACGCCCATGCCGCGAGGACGCCCCCGACCGCGCCGAAGAAGTGCCCTTCCCAGGAGATCCACGGTTCGCTCGGCAGCACCCCCCACAGCATGCCACCGTAGAGGAACAGCACCACCACACCGAGCAGGATCTGCCCCCCTCTGCGCGTGAACATGCCGCGCACGATCAGGTAGGTGAGCCAGCCGAAGATCAGGCTCGACGCACCGATGTGGGTCTCGCCCGTGCCTGCGATCAGCCACGTCCCCAGCCCGGCGACGACCCAGATGATCGCGGTCGCGGCCAGACCGCGGCCGATACCGGAGAGCAGCACCAGGAACCCGAGGACGAGGGCGGGCACGGTGTTGGCGGTCAGATGTGCCCAGTCGGCGTGCAGGATCGGGGCGAACAACACACCCCACAGCCCGTCGGCGGTGCGGGGCTCGACACCGGCGGCGTCGAGGTCGGCCGGGAGCACCGCGTCGGCGGCTTCGACGCCGTAGAGCATCGCGACGAATCCCCCGATCCACAGGCCGGCACGTTGCCAGATCGGCCGGATGCGGGTGTCGGCGCCGGTACCGCTGGGAATGGTCATGGAACCATTCTGCCGTCACATATCGGTCAGCGGCCCAAGACCGACGGCAGCACGTCGCGATAGGCAGGGATGTCGGCGACGGAGGTCGCGGAGAGGATCGCGTCGACGATCGCGCGTTCGACCACCACGGCCGCGGCCTCGCAGACCGCGGCAAGGATCGGCAGTTCGGCGGCGAAGGCCGGGATCGACGGCGCGTTGCGCAGTGCGCCGGACACGTCGGCGGTGCCGGTCGACAGGGCGAAGATCGTGTCGCCGTCCAGCGGGGAATGGGCGGGACGTATCGCGCGTCCGAGCCCGTCGTGTCCGGTGACCGCGACCCGGCGGCACGCCGCCTTCGACAGCGGCGCGTCGGTGGCGACCACACCGATCGTGGTGTTGAGAACGGTGCCCTTGTCGTCGAGCGCCCGGGCCGCGGCCAGATCCGAGGACGAGGGCGACGACAGTCCCAGCTCCTCGGCCCGGACGGCGTCGACACCCCACGGCAGGCCGGTGACACTGTCGAACACCGAACCGACAGGATTGGCGACCATCAGCGCCGCCACGGTGACACCCGCCGCAGGGCCGTCCGTGATACGCACGCTCGCCGATCCGAGTCCGCCTTTGAGCGCCCCGGCGCGGGCACCGGTTCCGGCGCCGACGCTCCCCCGGGCGAAGTGCGTGGAGCTGGCGGTGGCCGCGGCGATGCAGCCGGAATCGGCGATCGGGCGCACGGACCACTGTCCTACCGGCAGGTCGAAGATCACGGCGCCGGGGACGATGGGGACGACCGCTCCGGGCGCGCCCATCGGGATCCCCTTGCCGTTCTTCTCGAGATAGCGCATCACGCCGTCGGCGGCGGCCAGCCCGTACGCGCTGCCTCCGGTGAGGAGGACCGCGTCGACCCGTTGCACCGAGTGGCTCGGATCGAGCAGGTCGGTCTCCCGCGTGCCCGGTCCCCCGCCGCGCACGTCCACCGACGCGACGGCCGACGGGTCGGCGAGTACGACGGTGCATCCGGTGGCGGCGCCCGTGCCGGGGATCTCTGGTGTGCCGACGGTGACCTCGGCGTCGAGGCGTTGCCAGTGACCGACGCTGAGCCCCGCGACGTCGAGCAGGGAGTCGGTCGGTCCCGGCACGATCACGGCTGCAGTGCCTGGACGAGGGAGTCCTGCATCCACGTGAGCCAGTGGTAGACGTCGAGATGCGGGGCGCGCGGATCGTCGTCGTCGAGGACGTCGGGGGTGTCGGCGTCGATGCCGAGGGTGGTGCCGAGTGCGAGCCGCACGTCGTTGAGTCCGTACAGCCACGCTTCGGCCTGTTCGGGGTTGAGCACCACCTTGCCGCCGCCTTCGGGCACGGTGCGGAGGATGACCGCGCCGGCCGCGAGCTTGGCGTCGATGATGCTCGGCTCGTGCAGGCTCCGCATCGCACCGTTGAGGTCGGCAGCGTCGTCGCCCACGTTGGCGGTGGAGTCGGGATCCGGACGGTGGAAGTCGGGCAGGAGGCGGCGCAGCGCGGGGATCTCGGGTGGGACGGCGTTGCCGGTGCGCAGACCGGTCAGGGCAGCGAGGTCGTCCTGCGGGGCCTGCCCGGCGCGTTCCTCGAGCATGCCCAGCACGGAGGACACGAGCGAGCGCAGCACCGACGCTTCGTGGGCGTCCATCTCCGACCGGAGTTTGGGGCCGCTGAGCGAGTTCTTCCTGGTCCACTGCCGCACGTCGGTCGGGCCCTCCTGTGGGGATCATTCGTCGCGTTGCATCGTCGCCCACAGTCCGGCGGCGTGCAGACGCTGCACGTCGTGTTCCATCTTGTCACGCGAACCACTGGACACGACGGCCTTGCCCTCGTTGTGGACCTTGAGCATGAGCTCGGTGGCCTTGGCCTTGCTGTACCCGAACAGTTTCTGGAATATGAACGTCACGTAGTGCATGAGGTTGACGGGGTCGTCCCAGACCACGGTCACCCATGGTTTGTCGACCGCTTCGACTTCCTCGACGATTTCGGCTTCGGCCGGGACGGCCTGTCCTGCCATCAACTGGACGTGGAGCGGAGTGGTCGTGCTACACGGCGCCATGTTCCCAGGGTACGACTTCGGAGCAGCGCGAAAAACCCGCCTCGGTACCCGTGGCTCTACAGTGATCGAGTGCCCGAAGCCATTCTCCGTGCCGGTCGCTCCGGCACCGCACTGTTCACCGACAAGTACGAGTTGACGATGCTCGAGGCGGCCCTCGCGGACGGTTCGGGCGACCGCCCGTGCGTCTTCGAGGTCTTCGCCCGGCGCCTCCCCGCAGGTCGGCGGTACGGCATCGTGGCAGGTACCGCACGGCTGGTCGAGGCACTCGAATCGTTCCGGTTCGACGAGGCCGAACTCGGACTCGCGGCCGGATTTCTGGCGCCGAGCACCGTCGAGTGGCTGCGCGATTTCCGGTTCTCCGGCGACATCGACGGTTACCGCGAGGGTGATTTCTACTTCCCGGGTTCGCCGATCCTGTCGGTGAGCGGCACCTTCGCGGAGTGCGTGCTGCTCGAGACGCTGACCCTGTCGATCTTCAACCACGACAGTGCGATCGCTTCGGCGGCGGCGCGCATGGTGAGTGTCGCCGACGGCCGCACCCTCATCGAGATGGGTTCGCGACGCACCCACGAGGAAGCGGCGGTCGCCGCGGCGCGCGCGGCCTATCTCGCCGGTTTCGACTCGACGTCCAATCTGCAGGCCGCGCAACGGTACGGCATCCCGGCCGCAGGCACCGCCGCGCACGCATTCACCCTGCTGCACACCACGACGGAGGGCCGCGACGAGGCGTCCGCCTTCCGCAGCCAGGTCGAGAGCCTCGGTGTGGGCACGACCCTGCTGGTGGACACCTACGACATCACGGAGGGCGTGAACACCGCGATCGCGGTGGCCGGCCCCGACCTCGGCGGGGTGCGCATCGATTCGGGCGATCTCGGTGTGCTTGCGCGCCAGGTGCGCGAGCAGCTCGACGGACTCGGCGCGACCGGCACGAAGATCGTGATGTCCGGGGATCTCGACGAGTTCGGCATCGCGGGTCTGCGCGCCGAGCCGGTCGACGCGTACGGGGTGGGCACGTCGGTGGTCACCGGCTCGGGGGCCCCGACCGCCGGGATGGTCTTCAAGCTCGTGGAGGTCGACGGCATCCCGGTCGAGAAGCGCAGTGCGGCGAAGGAATCCCGTGGGGGCGCGAAGAAGGCCGTCCGGTATGCGCGGGGAACGGGCACGCTCGTCGAGGAGGTCGTGTACCCCGCCCGGGCCGAGCAGGTCCCGCCCGGTGGGGGTTCGCAGGTCCACTCGCTGATGATCCCGTTGATTCGCGGCGGCGAGCCGGTCGACGATCTGCCTACGCTGGAGGAGAGCCGGGAGTTCCTCCGCCAGGGCATGGTGAGTCTGCCCTGGGAGGGCCTGACGCTCTCGGCAGGGGATCCCGCGATCCCCACCCGTTTCGTCCGTGAGAGGTGAGTGCCGTGCGCGCACTACTGGTCGTCGACGTCCAGAACGACTTCTGCGAGGGCGGTTCGCTCGCCGTGGTGGGCGGATCGAAAGTGGCGTCCGACATCACTCGTCTGCTGCAGGTGCGCGGTGACGACTACGCGCACGTTGTCGCGACCCGCGACCACCACGTCGATCCGGGAGATCATTTCTCGCCGGAGCCCGATTTCGTGGACTCGTGGCCGCCGCACTGCCGGGCCGGCACGCCGGGCGCGGACTTCCATCCGGAGCTGACCACGGACCGGTTCGAGGCGGTCTTCTCGAAGGGCGCTTCCGACGCGGCCTATTCGGGATTCGAGGGAGTCGACGAGGATGGCACGGCGCTGGTGGCGTGGTTGCGCGACCGTGACGTGACCGATGTCGATATCGTCGGCATCGCCACCGACCACTGCGTGCGGGCCACCGCGCTCGACGCGATCGCGGAGAGTTTCGGGGTCCGGGTACTGCTGCCCTACACGGCGGGGGTGTCGGACACGACGATCCGCGACGCGCTCGAGCGGATGCGGCAGGCCGGTGTCGAGCTGCTCACCGAGGTCCCGGATATCACCGAAGTCACAGGTGGCGGGGTCGCGGCCCGGAGGTGACGGTGGGGACCGATAACCTGTGCCGGTGCCGGATCTCCCCGAAGTCCCAGAACTGCTGCGAACCGCTGTGCACGCGCTGGGTGGTAGGGAGCGGCGCAATCAGCTGACGATGGCCTCGGCCGTCGCGCACAGCATCGACACCGGCGAACACCTCGCCGTACAGGCCGGCACGGGTACCGGCAAGTCGCTGGCCTATCTCGTGCCGAGCATCCGGTACGCGGTGAAGACGGGCCGCACAGTGGTGGTCTCCACCGCGACCATCGCTTTGCAGCGGCAGCTCGTCGAGCGCGACCTGCCACGGCTCGCCGATGCCCTCGCCGGCTCCCTCGGCCGGCGCCCGCGTTTCGCGATTCTCAAAGGTCGCGGAAACTACCTGTGCCTGAACAAGATCCACACCGGGCTCGCCGAGGAGACGCCCGACGCCGAACTGTTCGACGCGTTCGCTCTCTCCCGGATCGGCCGCGAGGTGCGCCGGGTGACCGAGTGGTCGTCCACCACCGAGACCGGGGACCGCGACGATCTCTCCCCCGGCGTCTCCGATCAGGCCTGGCGTCAGCTCAGCGTCACCGCGCGCGAGTGCCTCGGCAAGTCGCGGTGCCCGGTGGGAGAAGACTGCTTCGCCGAGATCGCACGCGCCGAGGCCGCACAGGTCGACGTGGTCGTCACCAACCACGCGCTCCTCGCGATCGACGCGATCACCGGCATCTCGATCCTGCCCGAGCACGATGTCGTGGTCGTCGACGAGGCCCACGAACTCGTCGACCGGGTCACGAACGTCGCCACGGCCGAACTGTCGTCGGGCACGGTGTCGGCGGCCGCTCGGCGCTGCGTCAAGCTCGTCGAGGACGAGGAGATCGACCGGCTCGAGGGCGCCGCCGAGAACTGGGAGTCGTTCCTCGAAGAGCTGCCTGCGGGGCGCTGGGACGAACTACCAGAGGGCGCCGCGGCCGCGCTGGCATCGATCCGCGACGCGGCTTGGGCCGTGCACACGGCGATCGGACCGGCCAAACCCGGCACCGATCCCGAGGTCGCCGCCGCGCGCAGCCAGGCGCTGGCGGACATCGACGAGGTGCACGACTGCGCGGTTCGTGTGCTCACGACCTTCGAGCAGCGCGATCCTTCGCAACGACCCGACGTGGTGTGGCTGGCCGCCGACGAGTTCCGCGGCAACGCCCGCCGGACCGTGCGGGTCGCGCCGTTGTCGGTCGGCGGGCTCCTGCGCAGCCGATTGTTCGGCGAGTCCACCGTCGTCCTCACGTCCGCGACCCTCACGGTCGGCGGATCGTTCGACGGTCTGGCGGTCAACTGGGGTCTACCGTCGCAGTCGTCCGCGCGCAGCGACACCACCTCGGCATCGGGCGCCGAACCACCGTCCGACAAGGGCGATCTCGCGTGGAACGGCATCGACGTCGGCTCGCCCTTCGACCATGCGAAGGCCGGGATCCTCTACATCGCCAAGCATCTGACACCACCCGGCCGCGACGGTCTGCCGCCTTCGCATCTGGACGAGATCGCCGAACTCGTCACCGCAGCCGAGGGCCGGACACTCGGATTGTTCTCCTCGATGCGCGCCGCGAAGGCCGCCACGGAGGCGCTACGCGAGCGCCTCGACACGCCGATCCTGTGCCAGGGCGACGACGCCACCGGCGCGCTGGTCGAGAAGTTCGCGGCCGACGAGGCGACGAGCCTGTTCGGCACCCTGTCGCTGTGGCAGGGCGTCGACGTGCCGGGCCCGTCGCTGTCGCTGGTGATCATCGACCGGATCCCGTTCCCCCGCCCCGACGATCCGCTGCTGGTCGCCCGGCAGCGCGCCGTCGAGGCTCGGGGTGGCAACGGGTTCATGGCGGTCGCCGCAAATCATGCCGCGCTCTTGCTCGCGCAGGGAGTCGGGCGATTGCTGCGCAGCACCGACGACCGGGGTGTGGTGGCGGTACTCGACTCCCGTCTGGCGACCGCGCGGTACGGCGGCTATCTGCGCGCGTCGCTACCGCCGTTCTGGGAGACCGCCGATCCGGCGGTGGTCCGCCGGGCACTCACGCGTCTGCACAGCTGAGCACCCGGCGGGTCCCGACGTCTACGGGAGCGCGACCATGCCGAGTTCGGCGGGTGAGGCGAGCAGATCGTGCCTGGGCAGCACCCGCACCGTGTACCCGACGGCGCCGGCGAGCGGCAGCGGCACCGTCGCGGTGAACTCCTCCCCCAGCGGATCGGTGCCGATGTGCTCCATCGGCACGGTGACAGGGTCGCTGAGCGTGTCGTCGGAGCCCACACGCCCGACCACGGCCTGCACCTCCACGTCCTCCGGGGTCAGGTCACCGAGCTGCACGTGCGCGGTCAGTCCCAGCGGCAGACCGATCTGCGGCACGTCCGGAATCGGGGTCGAATCCACCTGCGCGACACGCACTCCCGGCCAGGCGGCATCGATGCGGTGCCGGTACTCGGCTACCGCCCGCGCGCCCGCGTAGTCGTCGACGGTCACCTCCGCGGCCGCGGCCGCGGCCGGAATGTAGTAGTCGACGGCGTAGTCGCGCACCATCCGCGAGGCGAGCACCTTCGGACCGAGATTCTCGAGTGTGTGGCGCACCATCTCGATCCAGCGGGCCGGCACGCCGTCGGGGTCGCGGTCGTAGAAACGCGGCAGCACGGAGCGTTCGAGCAGTTCGTACAGCGCGGCAGCCTCGAGGTCGTCGCGGCGGGTGTCGTCGACTCCGTCGGCTGTGGGGATGGCCCAGCCGTTCTCGCCGTCGAACATCTCGTCCCACCATCCGTCGCGGATGGACAGGTTGAGGCCGCCGTTGAGGGCCGATTTCATGCCCGACGTGCCACACGCCTCGAGCGGACGCAGCGGGTTGTTCAGCCACACGTCGCAGCCCCAGTACAGGTAGCGGGCCATCGACATGTCGTAGTTGGGGAGGAAGACGATGCGGTGCCGCACGTCGTACTCGTCGGCGAACCGCACGACCTGCTGGATGAGCGCCTTGCCACCGTCGTCGGCGGGGTGGCTCTTGCCGGCGACGACGAGCTGCACGGGACGTTCGTCGTCGAGCAGCAGGGCGCGCAACCGTTCGGGATCGCGCAGCATCAGCGTGAGGCGCTTGTAGGTCGGCACGCGCCGCGCGAACCCGACGGTGAGGACGTTCGGATCGAAGACCGACTCGATCCAGCCCAGTTCGGCCTCGGTGGCGCCGCGTTCGATCCACGACTCGCGCAACCGGCGACGCACCTCGGCGACGAGCTGGGCGCGCAGCGCGTTCCGGGTGGACCACAGTTCCTTGCGGTCGATGGTCTGGAGCAGTTCCCAGCCGCGGGCCTCCTCGACGCGGTCGGGTCCGGCGAGGCGGTTGGCGAGCGCGATCCATTCGCGCGCAGCCCAGGTGGGGGCGTGCACGCCGTTGGTGACCGAGCCGATCGGCACTTCGGCGGCGTCGAATCCGGGCCACAGTCCTTCGAACATGCCGCGACTGACTTCGCCGTGCAGTTTCGACACACCGTTGCAACGTTGACCGAGGCGCAGACCGAGATGGGCCATGTTGAACACGTTCGGGTTGCTCTCGCGCCCGAGGGCGAGGATGCGATCGACGGTGAGGCCGGGCAGCAGCGCCGATTCGTTCTCGCCGTTGGTGCCCGAGAAGTAGTGCCGCACCAGATCGATCGGGAAGCGGTCGATGCCCGCGGGCACGGGGGTGTGCGTCGTGAAGACGGTGCCGGCCCGCACTGCGGCGAGCGCCTCGTCGAAGTCGAGTCCGGAACCGGTGACGAGTTCGCGGATGCGTTCGGCGCCGAGGAAGCCCGCGTGCCCTTCGTTCATGTGGAAGACGTCGGGGTCGGGCAGGCCGTGGATGCGGGTGTAGGCACGCACCGCGCGAACACCGCCGACGCCGGCGAGGATCTCCTGCTTGATCCGGTGGTCCTGGTCGCCGCCGTAGAGACGGTCGGTGACCCCGCACAGCTCCTCGTCGTTGGAAGGGATGTCGGAGTCGAGCAGCAGCAGCGGCACGCGCCCCACCTGGGCGATCCAGATCCGCGCGTCGAGTGTGCGGCCACCGGGTACGGCGACCTGCACGAGCGCGGCGGTGCCGTCGGCTTCGGTGAGCAGGCGCAGCGGCAGGCCCTGCGGGTCGTAGGAGGGATAGTGCTCCATCTGCCAACCGTCGGCGCTGAGCGACTGCCGGAAGTAGCCGGAACGGTAGAGCAGGCCGACGCCGATGAGCGGCAAGCCGAGATCGGAGGCGGCCTTGAGGTGGTCGCCGGCGAGGATGCCCAGGCCGCCGGAGTAGTTCGGCAGCACCTCGGTGACACCGAACTCCATCGAGAAGTAGGCGATGCCGGCGGGCAATGTCGTCCCGCGTTCCTGCTGCTCCTGGAACCAACGAGGGCGCGCGAGGTAGTGCTCGAGGTCGGCCGCGGCGGCGTCGAGACGGGCGAGGAAGTCGCCGTCCTCGGCGAGCGCGTCGAGCCGGGCGGGCGGCACCTCGCCGAGCAACCGGACGGGGTCGTTGCTGCACCGGCGCCACAGATCCGGGTCGACCGATTCGAACAGGTCCTGGGTCTGCGGGTGCCACGACCATCTCAGGTTGGCGGTCAGGGCTCCCAGGGCAGCCAGCCGCTCGGGAAGATGGGCTCGTACGGTGAACCGGCGCAGTGCTTTCACGGGGTGCACACTACCGACCGGGGACGCTTCGCGACGGCCGGGCGGCGGATCTCACGTGCCGGTATCCGCGCCGGTCGCGCACAGGATCCCCCGCACACGGAAAGGCCCCGCGGCGTGCACACCGCGAGGCCTTCACTCCGGTGGCCGACCCCCCGTCGGCCGGTGGACTCAGAGTCCGCCGAGGAGCAGGTGCAGCAAGTCTCCGACGACCCCGATCAGACCGGCAACCAGACCCATGTGTTCTTCCCTTCGTCGTGCCTCGATGAGGCTGTTGTCGTCTTGCAGAACAAACAGTAGGGAGCGGGGTGTTGCCTCCCGGTCAATTGAAGTGAACGCTGAGTTACAGATATTTTCGGTGGTGCACAGGGGATCCTTCGCGGGTCCCGCCGCATGCACAGCCGTGCGACGCGACCTCCATTACGGTGGTGCGAGACATGGTCGTTGCCCCCATCGGCCCTGCTCGTCCACCCGGACCCGCACGGAACGGAGCTAGCGTGACAGGTCGGCTCGCCATCGACGACGTACAACCCTCCATCGACGGAGGGCGCTATCCGACGAAGGCCGTCGTCGGGGAGGTGGTGCCGGTCTCCGCTGTCGTGTGGCGCGAGGGCCACGACGCGATCGCCGCGACACTCGCCGTCCGAGGACCGGCCGACGACCCCGAATCCGCCGGCAAACTGGTGCGGATCCCGATGGTGCCGGGCACCGAACCCGACACCTTCCACGCCACCTTCTCCCCCACGAGCGTCGGCGCGTGGACCTACCGGGTCGAGGCGTGGAGCGACCCGGTGGCGACCTGGCGCCACGCGGTCACCGCGAAGACCGACGCCGGGCAGGATGCCACCGAACTCGCCAACGATCTCGAGGTCGGCGCCCGGATCTTCGAGAAGGCCGCGAAGGGCGCTCCCCGTGGCAGCCGTCCCGCCCTGCTCGCGGTCGCCCTGTCGCTGCGGTCCGACCGTCCGCTGCCCGAGCGCGTGGCCCCCGCCTTCTCCCCCGACGTCACCGAGATCCTCCGAGCTCATCCGCTCCGCGAACTCGTCACGCGCGGAAAGGCGTTCACGGCGTTCGCCGATCGTCGCCGCGCACTGTTCGGTTCGTGGTACGAGTTCTTCCCGCGGTCCACCGGAGGGTGGCACGAGGACGGAACCCCGCGGCACGGCAACTTCTCCACCGCCGCCGCCGATCTGCCGCGCATCGCGGCGATGGGTTTCGACGTCGTCTATCTGCCCCCGATCCATCCGATCGGCAAGGTCAACCGCAAGGGACCGAACAACACGCTCGTCGCCGGCCCGAACGACGTCGGGTCGCCGTGGGCGATCGGCTCCGACGAGGGCGGCCACGACGCGATCCACCCCGAACTCGGCACCGAACAGGACTTCCGCGATTTCGTCACCCGCGCGAAGGAACTCGATCTCGAGGTCGCCCTCGATCTCGCCCTGCAGTGCGCTCCCGACCACCCGTGGGCGCGGGATCATCCGGAGTGGTTCACCGTGCTGCCCGACGGCACGATCGCGTACGCGGAGAACCCACCGAAGAAGTACCAGGACATCTACCCCATCAACTTCGACGACGATCCCGAGGGCATCTACGCCGAGGTCCTGCGCGTGGTCCGGCACTGGATCCGGCTGGGCGTGGACATCTTCCGCGTCGACAACCCGCACACCAAGCCCCCGAGCTTCTGGGAGCAGCTCATCGCCGAGGTCAAGCGCACCGATCCGGACGTGCTGTTCCTGTCGGAGGCGTTCACCCGCCCGGCCCGTATGTACGGGCTCGCGCGGCGCGGATTCACTCAGTCCTACACGTATTTCACGTGGCGGGTCGCGAAGTGGGAGCTGACGGAGTTCGGTGTCGAGATCGCCGCGAAGGCCGACGAGGCGAGGCCCAATCTGTTCGTCAACACCCCCGACATCCTGCACGAGACGCTGCAACACGGCGGGCCGGGCATGTTCGCGTTGCGGGCCGCGCTCGCCGCCACCATGGCGCCGTCCTGGGGCGTCTACTCGGGTTACGAATTGTTCGAGCACCTCGCGGTGCGGCCGGGCAGCGAGGAGTATCTCGACTCGGAGAAGTACCAGTTGCGGCCGCGACGGTTCGACGAGGCGCGCCGGCGCGGCGAGTCGCTCGAACCGTGGCTGACCACCCTCAACCGCATCCGGCGGGCCCATCCGGCCCTGCAGCAACTGCGTAACATCGCCTTCCATCACGTCGACAACGACGCCCTGATCGCCTACTCGAAGTTCGATCCGTCCACCGGCGACTGCGTGCTCACAGTCATCAATCTCAACCCGTACGGAGCCGAGCAGGGCACAGTGTGGCTCGACATGCCGGCGATCGGACACGACTGGCACGACCACTTCCCCGTTTACGACGAGGTGAGTGGGGAACAGTACTCGTGGGGCCAGGCCAACTATGTGCGCCTCGAGCCGTGGCGGGCGGTGGCGCACATCCTGGCACTGCCCCCGATCGGCATCCCCACCCGCACAACGCTCGCCTACAGGAGGCAGTCGTGACCGTGCCGCCCCAGACGCCGGGCGCCGATGTGCCGCGCCGGCGCCACAGCCCGCGACCGGAGGACCTCGCGTTGCTCGCCGCCGGTGAGCACCATGATCCGCACGCGGTGCTCGGGGCCCACCCGCACCCGGAGGGGACGGTCATCCGGACGCTGCGGCCCGGGGCCGAGAAGGTCGCTGCCCGCATCAGCGGCCGCGACCATCCGCTCGAACCCGTGGGCGAGGACGTCTTCAGCGCCCTGATCCCGGTCTTCGATCTCGCCGACTACCGACTGGTGGTGACCTACCCGTTCGATCACGTCGAGGTCGTCGCGGACGGCTACCGCTTCATGCCGACGTTGGGCGAACTCGACCGGCACCTGCTGAGCGAGGGCCGGCACGAACGTCTGTGGGAGGTGCTCGGAGCACATCCGCAGACCTACGAGACCCCGGACGGCCCGGTGACGGGCACGTCGTTCGCGGTCTGGGCTCCGGGGGCACGCGGGGTCACCGTCGTCGGCGACTTCGACGGCTGGGGTGGGCGCACCGCCCCCATGCGGGTGCTCGGCTCGAGCGGTGTCTGGGAGGTCTTCCTGCCCGGCATCGAACCGGGTGCGCTCTACAAGTACCGGGTGCACGGCCGCGACGGGTCGGTCCGCGACAAGGCCGACCCGATGGCGTTCTCCGCGGAGGTACCACCGGCGACCGCGTCGAAGGTCACCGAGAGTCGCTACACCTGGAACGACGACGAGTGGATCGCGACCCGCGAGAAGTCACAGCCCTGGCAGGAACCGATGGCGGTGTACGAGGTGCACCTCGGTTCGTGGCGTCCCGGCCTGAACTACGCCGAACTCGCCGACCAGCTGGCCGAGTACATTCTCGAAACCGGTTTCACGCACGTCGAGTTGCTGCCGGTCGCCGAGCATCCCTTCGGCGGGTCGTGGGGTTACCAGGTCACCTCCTACTACGCCCCCACCTCCCGGTTCGGCAGCCCCGACGAGTTCCGCGCATTCGTCGATCGTCTCCACGCCGCCGGGATCGGCGTGATCATGGAC